>NZ_JBGNUW010000003.1:0-779368 GCF_041950495.1 Nonomuraea sp. MTCD27
ACCCGCCTCCCCCTGACCCCGCCCCGGACCCACCCGCCCCCGCCCCTGACCCCGCCGCGCTGACCCGCCGCGCGCTGACCCGCCGCGCGCTGAGCCGCCGCCCCTCGAGCCGCCGCCCTGGCCATGGCGTCTGATCCGCCCCGCCCTGGTGGCGAGGGTGGGGTGGGTCGTAGGGTGCGAAGGGTGGGAACGTATGACGTGGTGGTGGCCGGAGGCGGGCACAACGGGCTGGTCGCGGCGGCGTACCTGGCCGGGGCCGGACGGCGGGTGCTGGTGCTGGAGCGGTACGCCCACGTGGGCGGCCTGGCGATCTCCGCCCGGGCGTTCCCCGGCGTCGACGTGCGCCTTTCGCGCTACTCCTACCTCGTCAGCCTCCTCCCCACCAGGATCGTCCGCGACCTGGGCCTCGACCTGGAGCTGCGCCGCCGCCGCTACGCCTCCTACACCCCCAAGGGCGACACCGGCCTGCTCGTCGACAACGAGGACGACCTGCGTACGGCGGCCTCGTTCCGGAGCGTGACGGGCGGCGAGGCCGACCGCGAGGCGTGGCGGCGCTTCTACGCCATGACCGCCGAGGTGGCGCAGGCCCTGGCCCCCACCCTCCTCCAACCCCTTCCCACCCAGGCCGAGGTCGAGCGGCTGGTCGGTCCGCAGGCGTGGCGCGACCTGTTCGCGCAGCCGATCGGCGAGACGGTGGCCGAGCGGTTCCGCGACGACCTCGTGCGCGGGGTCGTGCTCACCGACGCGCTGATCGGCACGTTCGCCGACCCGGCCACCGACCTGCTGGCCAACCGGTGCTTCCTCTACCACGTGATCGGCGACGGCACCGGCGAGTGGAACGTCCCCGTTGGCGGCATGGGCGCGGTCTCGGGCGCGCTGGAGGCGGCGGCCAGGCGGGCGGGCGCCGAGATCAGGACCGGCGCCGAGATCGTCGGCATCGCGCCGTCCGGTGAGGTCACGTACGTGGCGGAGGACGGCGAGCACACGGTGAACGGCCGCCACGTGCTGGTCAACCTGCCGCCCGCCGTGCTCGACCGGCTGCTGGGCCGGCCCGTGGCGACGCCGGAGGGCGCGCAGCTCAAGGTCAACATGGTGCTCACGCGGCTGCCCCGGCTGAAGGACACGTCCGTGGACCCGAGGGCGGCCTTCAGCGGTACGTTCCACATCAACGAGGGGCGCGACCAGCTCGCCACCGCGTACGCGCAGGCAGACCGGGGGGAAATTCCGGAATTGCCGCCCGCCGAGGTCTATTGCCATTCACTGACCGACCCGTCCATTCTCGGCCCCGAGCTGAGGGGCCGGGCCGAGACGATGACGCTGTTCGGCCTGCACATGCCCGCCCGACTTTTCCGGAAAAACCAAGAGAAAGCCCGGAAAATGGCGCTGGACGCCACCTTCGCCTCCATCAACGCGGTCCTGGCCGAACCCATCGAGGAATGCCTCCTCGCCGCCCCCGACGGCACCCCGTGCGTCGAGGCCAAAACCCCGGTCGACCTCGAACGGGACGCCGGCCTCCCCGGCGGCCACATCTTCCACACCGACTTGAGCTGGCCGTACGCGGAAAAAGGCGGCTGGGGCGTGGAAACCGAGCACGAACGCATCCTCATGTGCGGCGCGGGCGCCCGCAGGGGCGGCGGCGTCAGCGGAATCGGCGGCCACAATGCCGCGATGGCCGTGCTCGGCCGTTAATCGTCCGCTATGAGCTTGGTGGCCACCTCCATCGCCACCTCGGCCCGCTCCGCGTCGCCCAGTTCCAGGTCGAAAAGGAGCGGCATGCTCCCGAGTATCACCGCGAGCACGGCCAGCCTGGCCTCGAACTGCTTGACCGCGTCCGCCCCCGGCACGCTCAGCAGCGACAACATGCTGAGCATCCCGCTCTGCAGCCGTTCGCCGGCCGGGTTCTCCCGCATGGCCCCCTGGTTCACCTGCGCGAACCTGAACAGCGGCCGCCACTGATCCGCCAGCAGCCCCGAGATCCGCCGCAGGATCTCGAGCCGGGCCTCCGCCGTCTTCGGCTGCTCCCTGGCCCACGCCACCAGCTCGTCGATCGACTCGCCCAGCCGCTCGACCACGCTGGCGAGGATCGCCTCCTTCGTCCGGAAGTGGTAGTAGAGCGCCGGCCTGGTGATCTCCAGCCGCTCCGCCACCTCCTGCAGCGTGGTCTTGTCGTATCCCCGCTCGGCGAACAGCTCCAGCGCCACCTGCTGGATCCGCTCTCGTGTGTCCGTCCGCCGCCCGGCCATTCCACTCCTTCACTTGACGACCGGCCTCTCCATTGCTTACTTTCACGTAAGTAAGCAATGCGATCCGGCTTGTAGGGAGCAGACTATGGCTCAGACCTTCCCTGTCCAGCGCACGTGCCCGTTCGCGCCGCCGCCCGAGTACGAGCGGATGCGCGAGCAGGCCCCGCTCGTACGGGCCTCGCTCCCCGGCGGCGACGTGTGGCTCGTCACCCGCCACGCCGAGGCCAAGCAGGTCCTGGCCGGCGCGGGCATCAGCACGAGCCCGGCCACCCCCGGCCATCCGAACGCCGCCTTCAGCCCCGACCCCCCGACGCCCGAGGAGGCCGCCGCGTACGAGCAGTTCGCGATCGGCCACTTCATCGACCTCGACCCGCCCGAGCACGGCAGGTTCCGCCGGCTGCTCATCCCCGAGTTCACGGTCAGGCGCGTCAGGGACCTGCGTCCGGGGATCCAGCGGCTCGCGGACCGGCTCATCGATGACATGCTGGCCCAGGGCCGGGAGGCGGACCTGGTGGCGGCGTACGGGCTGGCCCTGCCCTCGCTGGTCATCTGCCAGCTCCTCGGGGTCCCGTACGCCGACCGCGAGTTCTTCCAGTCGCGTACCCGTACGATGATCGACCCCGCGTCGGACCCGCAGGCGCGGCACGCCGCCATGTTCGAGATCAGGAGCTTCCTCGACGACCTGGTCACCACGGCCACGGCCGCCCCCGGCGACGACCTGCTGGGCCGCCTGATCGCCGGCGGGCAGCTCACCCGCGACGAGCTCGTCGGGGTGATGTTCCTGCTGCTCGTCGCCGGTCACGAGACGACCGCCAACATGATCCCGCTGGCCGCGCTCACCCTCCTGCGCCACCCGGACCAGCTCGCCGCCCTGCGCGCGAACCCCGGCGGCTGGCCGGCGGCGGTCGAGGAGCTGCTGCGCTACCACTCGGTGGTGGACTGGGTGGCGTTCGACCGCGTGGCCACCGAGGACCAGGAGATCGGCGGGCAGCTCGTCAGGAAGGGCGAGGGCATCTTCGTGCTCGGCGCCTCCGCCAACAGGGACGAGCGCGCGTTCGAGCGGCCCGACGCGTTCGACGTCGAGCGCGGCGCTCGCCACCACGTCGCCTTCGGGTACGGCGTCCACCAGTGCCTGGGCCAGAACCTGGCGCGGGCGGAGCTGGAGATCGCGCTGCGCACGCTGTTCGAGCGGGTCCCCGGCCTGCGGGTCACGATGGCCGACGAGGAGCTGCCGGCCAAGTACGATGGGGCCATCTTCGGGCTCAAAGCGATGCCCGTCATGTGGTGATCCTCACGAAACCCGAGTGAGGTCCCTCATCACGTTTTCATGATGAAGCCCTAGCGTTTGTAAGCATGAGTGAGCCCGCACGGTTGCTGGTGGTTGACGACGAGCCCGCGTTGCGCGAGGCGCTGCAGTCGAGCCTGGAGTTCGAGGGCTACAAGGTCGTCACGGCCGACGACGGGCAGGAGGCGCTGGCCGCCGTGGCGGCGGAGCCCTACGACGCCGTGCTGCTCGACGTCATGATGCCGCGGCTCGACGGGCTGACCGCCTGCCGCAGGCTGCGCGCGTCGGGCAACCACGTCCCCGTCCTCATGCTCACCGCCCGCGACGCGGTCGGGGACCGGGTGTCGGGGCTCGACGCCGGGGCCGACGACTACCTGGTCAAGCCGTTCGAGCTGGACGAGCTGCTGGCCAGGGTGCGGGCCCTGCTGCGGCGGGGCGCGCTCAGCGCGGGCACCCCCGAGGGCGACTCGCTCTCGTACGGTGACCTGCGCATGGACCCGGCCACCAGGGAGGTCACGCGCGGCGAGCGCCGGCTCGACCTGACCAGGACCGAATACCTGCTGATGGAGCTGTTCCTCGCGCACCCGCGCCAGGTCTTGACCAGGGACCAGATCCTGAGCGAGGTGTGGGGCTTCGACTTCGAGCCGACATCCAACTCGCTCGACGTCTACGTGATGTACCTGCGGCGCAAGACCGAGGCCGGGGGCGAGCCGCGAGTGATCCACACCGTGCGCGGGGTGGGTTATGTGCTCCGGGCCACGCAGTGAGCGGCGGCGCCTGGCGGGCTCGCCTCACGGCCCTGGCCAGACGCGGCAGCCTGCGGACGCGGCTGACGCTCCTGGTCACGGTGGCCGTGGCGGTGGCCATCGCGACGTGTGCCGGCGCGTCCTACTTCATCCTGCAGGACCGGCTCCGGGGCAACTTCGACCAGAGCATCCTGGAGTCCCTGAAGCAGGGCGACAAGGAGTTCCTGGAGCGCAACTGCACGCCGGAGGGCACGCGGGGCCCGTTCGCCGACGGCCTGGCGACGTTGTTGTTCGCCGACGGGACCACCTGCTCGCTCGGCCACTCTCCGATCGTGCCCGACTACCACCAGGACGCGCAGGCCTTCGAGCCCTGTGAACCGGTCTACCGCTACGGCACCACGCGTGACGGCAAGTACGTCCGCGTGGTGACGATCAACTTCAGACCCGGCGTCGCGGTCATGGAAGCCAGGCCCTTCGGGTACATCCAGCGCACGATGCGGATCGCCGGCCTCACGCTGGTGGGCATCACCGTGCTCGGTGTCCTCGGCGCGGCCATGGCCGGGCTCGCCATCTCCCGCTCCGCCCTGCGCCCCGTCGGCGACCTGACCAGGGCGGTCGAGCACATCGCGCAGACCGAGGACCTCGACACGCGCATCCCCGTCACGGGGACCGACGAGATCGCCCGCCTGTCCTCCTCCTTCAACGCCATGACCGCCGCCCTGGCCGGCTCGCGCGAGCGCCAGCAGCAGCTCGTCGCCGACGCCGGACACGAGCTGCGCACCCCGCTCACGACCCTGCGCACCAACATCGACCTGCTGCTGCGCAGCGAGCAGACCGGCCGCAGCCTCGACCCGGGCGCCAAGGAGCGCCTGCTGGTCAACGTGAAGGCCCAGTTCGCCGAGCTGTCCACGCTCGTCGCCGACCTGCTCCAGCTGGCCCGGGGCGACGCCGACCACGAGCCGCACGTCGAGCTGGCCTTCCACGAGGTGGTCACCGCCGCCGTCGAGCGGGCCAGGTTGCGCGGCGCCGAGGTCACCATCGACCTCACGCCCTGGTACGTCGTGGGCAGCGCCACCTCGCTCGAACGCGCCGTGCTCAACCTCATCGACAACGCCGCCAAGTTCAGCCCCGGCGGCCAGGTGGAGGTGCGGCTGAGCGACGGCCGCCTGACGGTCCGCGACCACGGTCCCGGGTTGCCCGAGGAGGAGCTGCCGCACGTCTTCGAGCGGTTCTGGCGCTCGCCGTCGGCCCGTGGCCTGCCGGGTTCCGGTCTGGGGCTGGCGATCGTGGCGCAGGCCGTCGCGGAGGCCGGCGGTACGGTGCGGCTGGCCAACGCCCCAGGTGGTGGCGCCATCGCGACCATGGAGCTGCCGGGAACTCTCATCCGTAGCTCAGAAACGGATAAGTCACCTTAAAGACCCAAAAAGTGTCCTTACTGCATGGAGACAACAGCAGTGCGGACACGCCTGGTCGAGGTGGTCGTCCCGGTCCACAACGAGCAGCGGGCGCTGAGGGCCGGCGTCACCCGGCTGCAGACGTACCTCACCGGGAACTTCCCCTACGGCTTCCGCATCACGATCGCCGACAACGCCAGCACCGACAACACCTGGCAGCTGGCCACCGAGCTGGCCAGGGAGCTGCCCCACGTACGGGCCGTGCGCCTCGACGAGAAGGGGCGCGGGCGGGCACTGCGCCGGGTCTGGTCGCGCAGCGAGGCCGACGTCGTCAGCTACATGGACGTGGACCTGTCGACCGACCTGGACGCGTTCCTGCCGCTGGTGGCGCCGCTGCTGTCGGGCCACAGCGATCTGGCCATCGGCACCCGGCTGGCCAGGGCGTCGCGGGTGGAGCGGGGCCCCAAGCGCGAGTTCATCTCCCGCTCGTACAACCTGCTGCTCCGCCTCGGCATGGGCGCCGGGTTCTCGGACGCGCAGTGCGGCTTCAAGGCCGTCCGTACGGAGATCGCCCAGGCCCTGCTGCCCGGTGTCGAGGACGAGCAGTGGTTCTTCGACACCGAGCTGCTGCTCCTGGCCGAGCGCCACGGGCTGCGCATCCACGAGGTGCCCGTCGACTGGGTGGACGATCCGGACAGCCGGGTGGACATCGTGCGGACCGCGCTGGACGACCTGCGCGGCCTGGCGAGGGTGGGGCGCAGGACGCTGGCCGGCGCGGCGCGCATCCCCGTCCCCGCCCGGGTCTCGCGGGCCGAGCTGCCGAAGGGGATGGCGCGGCAGCTGCCCCGGTTCGCGATCGTGGGGGTGATCAGCACGCTGGCGTACCTGCTGCTGTACTCCCTGCTGCGCCAGGTCGTCCCGGCGCTGGCGGCCAACGCGGTCGCGCTGCTGGTCACGGCCGTGGCCAACACCGCCGCGAACCGCCGCTTCACCTTCGGCGTCAGGGGCCCGGGCGGGGCGATGCGGCACCAGTTCGAGGGGCTGATCGCGTTCCTGGTCGGGCTCGTGCTGACCTCCGGGAGCCTGTCGCTGCTGCCCGCCGGGGTCTCGCACGGGGTGGAGCTGGTCGCGGTCATCGTCGCGAACGCGGCCGCCACGCTCGTACGGTTCCTGCTGCTGCGCGTCTGGGTCTTCAACCCCAAGAGGAAGGCCGTCGTCAACCCCAACAGGAAGGCCACCCGATGACCGTCACCGCGACGCGGGCCGGCCACCGAGCCACCGCCACGCGCGGCCTGGCCGCCCGCGTGTTCCTGGGCGCCGCGTCCGACCCGCGCTGGTCGCGCCCCGCCCTGTGGGGGGTGCTGGCGGCGGCGTTCGTCCTGTACGCGTGGGGGCTGAGCGGCGACGCCAACGAGTACTACGCGGCCGCCGTCCTGTCCGGGACGCAGAGCTGGAAGGCGTTCTTCTTCGGCGCCATCGACGCCGGGTCCTTCATCACCGTGGACAAGCCGCCGCTGGCGCTGTGGGTGATGGGGCTGTCGGCGCGGATCTTCGGGTACGGGACGTGGAGCATGCTGCTGCCGCAGGCCCTGGCGGGGGTGGCTGCGGTGGGGCTGGTCCACTCGGCGGTCCGCCGGTCCTTCTCCGCCGCACGTACGGCTGACCCCTCAGCCACCTCCACCACCTCCACCACCTCCACCACCGCCACTTCGGCCACCTTCGCCACTTCGGGCACCTTCGCCACTTCGGGCACCCCTGAAGGCCCGGTAGCGGCTGGAAGCCGGGTGGCGGCCGGAGGACACATGGCCCACATTGGAGCCCTCATCGCGGCCGTCGTCATGACCCTCACCCCGATCACCGTGGCCATCAACCGGGACAACAACCCCGACACCGTCCTCGTCCTCCTCCTGGCACTGGCGGCCTGGTTCTGCCTGGAGGCGCTGCGGACCGGGCGGCTGCGGTCGCTGCTGCTGGCGGCCTTCTTCGTGGGGCTGGGGTTCAACGCCAAGATGTTGCAGGCGTACCTGGTGGTGCCGGCGTTCGCGCTCGCGTACCTGGTGTGCGCCCGGGGGACGTGGCCGCGGCGGGTGGGGCGCCTGCTGGCGGCCGGGGTCGTGCTGGTGGTGTCGAGCGCCTGGTGGATGGTCATCGCCGACCTGTGGCCCGAGGACTCCCGGCCGTACATCGGCGGGTCCACCGACAACACCGTCCGGGACCTGGTGATCGGCTACAACGGGCTCGGTCGCATCTTCGGCCAGAGCCGGGGCAACGGCGGCTTCGGGGGAGGTGGAGGCGGCGGCTTCGGCGGCTTCGGCGGTGAGTCGGGGGCCGGGCGGCTGTTCAACGACATCCTGGCCGGGCAGATCTCGTGGCTGCTGCCGTTCTGCGTGGTGGCGCTGGCCTTCGCGGTCCTCGTCCGGCTGCGGCGGCTGCCCTTCAGCGGGCCCTCCGGGGCGGCCTGGCTGGTGTGGGGCGGCTGGCTGGTCGTCCACTACGCGGTATTCAGCTTCTCCAGCGGAACCTTCCACCCGTACTACACCACGGCCATGGCTCCGGCGGTGGCGGCGTTGTGCGGGATGGGGGCGGTGGTGATGTGGCGGGCGTACCGGGGGTCTCGGGCTTGGGGCTGGGTGCTGCCGCCGGCGGTGGCCGTGACGGGGGTGTGGTCGTTCGTGGTGCTGCGCCGTACGCCGGAGTGGGTGCCGTGGCTGGCCTGGGTCGTGCTCGGGGCGACCCTGGTGGCCGTGGTGGTGCTCGTACTGGCTCGGTTGCGGGCACAGGTGACGCTGCGGGTGGCGGCGATCGCACTGGCCGCCGCCGTGGTCGCCTGCCTCGCCGGGCCGGCGGCGTACGCGGTGACGCCGCTGCAGTCGCAGATCAACGGCTCCAACCCGACCGCCGGCCCCTCGACGGGCGGCGGAACGGGCTTCGGGCGCCCAGGGGGAATGCCCGGCGGCGCCCAGCTCCCTGGCGACCGGAGCCCCCAGCCGAACGACACCGCCCAGCCGAACGGCACGACACAGCCGAACGGCACGACACAGCCGAACGGCACGACACAGCCGAACGGCACCGCCCAGCCGAACGGCACGATCCAACCCGGCGACTCGGGCGCCGCGGAACAACGTGGCAACAGCCAGAACGGACAGCCGAGCACCGCGCAACAACCAGGCGGCGGCCGGTCCGGCTTCACGGGCCGCGGCGGCCCCGGCGGCGGCGTCAGCGACGCGACGGCCAAATATCTGGTGGCCAACCAGGGCAACGCCACGTGGCTGGTCGCGGTGAACAGCGCTCAGCAGGCGTCCGGGCTGATCCTGTCCACCCACGAGCCCGTCATCGCCATGGGCGGCTTCACCGGCAGCGACCCCGCCATGACCGTGGTCCGACTGCGGTCCCTGGTCTCCTCGGGCCAGCTGCGGTTCGTCATGTCGGACATCAGCGGCAGCGGCGGCGGCCCGGGGCGGGGCAATACCGAGGTGACGAGCTGGGTCCAGGAGAACTGCACGGCGGTGGACGGTCAGGATGGGCTCTACGACTGCGCAAAATAGGCGAGGACGGGGCGCCATGACGGTGCCCCGCCCATCGTTGTTGAAGAGTGGATACTGTCGGGTATAACAGCGAAAATTCTTCGCCTATTTATAGGGAGATTCGTCCGAATTTATGATCCTAAATAGCCCCTGACCAGGGGAATCTTTTTTCGATCAGGGTCGCCTGCCAATGTCTGGAGGCGTATTCTCTAGGCAAAGAAGCGGGACCGGAGATTCTCACCATCCCCGGTCCCTTACCCTCACGGTAAGGGAGATCATCTTGAGCTTCAAGGAAATCGGCCTCCAGGTTTGCACGGCGGTGGAAAACGAGTTCGTCCGGCTCCGCGCAGACCAGATCGCCATGGGCGAGCAGCTCAACGGACGGATCGACAGCGTGGCCACCCAGCTCAACGCGCGAATCGACGGGGTGGCCGCCCAGCTCAACGCGCGAATCGACGGGGTGGCCGCCCAGCTCAACGAGCGGATCGACGGGGTGGCCGCCCAGCTCAACGAGCGGATCGACGGGGTGGCCACCCAGCTCAACGAGCGGATCGACGGGGTGGCCGAGCAGGTCAAGCTCCTCGACGGCAGGGTCGGCGTTCTGGAGACCAAGGTCGACAACCTCGAGGTCAAAGTCGACAGGCTGGACGCCAAGGTCGATGGGCTGCAAGAGGGTCACACGGAGATGATGCACATCCTCATCGCCATCCAGCGCAAGCTCGACGTCAACTGACCAGACCCCTTCAGTTAGGGCGGGCCCGCACATCAGGCGGACCCGCCCTTCCGTTTCTCGCGGGACTTCCGGTCCGTGGTGCGAATCCGCGTGGCGCGAAGACAGTTGGTGGCCGGTTTGGGTTGACAACGATGTCAGGGCGTTTCTTGATGGTCGTATGGCCGGACCGTTGATCGACGCCCGCGGGATCGTGAAGAGCTACGGCCAGGTCGAGGCGCTCCGCGGGGCGGACTTCAGCCTGGGCGTGGGCGAGGTCGTCGCGTTGATCGGGGACAACGGGGCCGGCAAGTCGACGCTGGCGAAGATCCTGTCCGGGGTGGAGCGGCCGGATGGCGGGACGATCGAGTTCGATGGCGAGGCCGTGGTGTTCAGGGCGGTGGAGGATGCCCGGAGGATCGGGATCGAGACCGTTTATCAGGATCTGGCGTTGTGCGCTGATCTCAGTCCGGCGGCCAATTTCTTTCTGGGGAGGGAGCGGCTCAAGCCGGGGCTGCTCGGGTGGTTCGGGGTGCTGGACAACGCGGGGATGCGGCGGGAGACGCGGGAGGCGTGTGAGCGGCTCGGTGTGCGGTTGGCGTCTCAGGGGGCGCCGGTGTCCACCTTGTCGGGTGGGCAGCGGCAGGGGGTCGCCGTGGCGCGGGCCGTGACGTGGGCGCGGCGGGTGGTGTTCATGGACGAGCCGACGGCGGCGCTGGGCGTGGTGCAGACGCGGCGGGTGCTCGATCTCATCCGCGGTGTGCGGGACGCGGGTGTGTCGGTGGTGCTGATCAGTCACAACATGCCGGATGTGATGGCGGTGTCCGATCGGGTGGAGGTGCTGCGGCTGGGGCGGCGGGTGGCCCGGTTCGAGACCGCGCGGGTGTCGATGGAGGAACTGGTCGGGGCGATGACCGGGGCGGTCGAGCAGCAGGCCGGTGATGAGCGGCAGGAAGGGCTCGGCTCGACGCGGCAGGATGGGCCCGCCGTCCCGGGGCAGGGTGGGCTCGGCTCGACGGGGCAGGACGGGCTCGGCTCCACGGGGCTGGAGGGGCGGGCGTGAGGCGGGCGGTGGGGGTTCGGGGGCAGGTGGCCGGTGGGGCGGGCGTGCGGCGGTTGGGGGAGTTGCAGGTCGTGTGGATCGGGCTGGTGCTGGTCGCGCTGGTCGTCGCGTTCTCCGTGCTGGCGCCGCGGTCGTTCCCCACCTCGTTCAATCTGCTCAACCTGGCGAGTGACGCTGCCATCCTGCTGTTGCTGGCCACCGGGATGACGTTCGTGATCATTACGGCGGGGATCGATCTGTCGGTGGGCGGTGTGCTGGTGTTCTCCGCCGTGGTGGCGGTGAAGGTGGTCGAGGGGACGGGGTCGCTGCTGCTGGGGGCTCTGGGGGCGCTGGCGGCCGGGCTGGGGTGGGGGGTGGTGAACGGGGTGCTCGTCGCGCTGGGGCGGATTCCGGCGCTGATCGTGACGCTGGGGACTCTGGGGATGTCGCTGGGCGGGGCGCTGCTGCTGACCGGGGGAGTGGATCTGCGGGCGCCGGGTGAGCTCAATCTGGGGCTGGGGCTGGCGCGGTGGCTCGGGGTGCCGCTGATCGTGTGGATCTGCGCGGCGATCACCGCCGTCCTCGCCCTGGCGCTCGCGTACACCAGGTTCGGGCGCCACACGTACGCCATCGGCTCCAACGCCGAGGCCGCCCGGCGCGGCGGCGTGGCCGTGCGGCGGCATCTGATCAAGGTGTACGGCCTGGCCGGGCTGCTGGCCGGGCTGGCGGGGCACCTGTCGCTGGCCAAGTACGGCATCACCGGCGTGTCCGCGCACTCCACCGACAACCTCCAGGCCATCGCGGCGGTGGTGATCGGCGGCACCTCCCTGTTCGGCGGGGTCGGCACGGTGGCCGGTACGGTCATCGGCGTGTTCATCCCCGTCGTGCTCCAGAACGGCTTCCAGATCCTCGGTGTACGGCCGTTCTGGCAGCAGGTGGTGGTGGGCGCCGTGCTCGTCGCCGCCGTCTACGTGGACCAGTGGAGGCGCAGGGCCCGCGACCAGTAGGAATCAAGGAGGCACCACCATGCGCAAGGCCATGGCCGTTCTCGGAGGAGCGCTGTTGATGATCACCGCGTGCGGCGGTGACGGGGGCGGTGGTGGTTCCGGCCAGGTCAGGGTGGCGCTCGTGCAGGGGCTGGCGGGGGAGGAGTTCTACGAGACCATGGCGTGCGGGGCGCGGGCCAAGGCCAAGGAGCTGGGCGTGGCGCTGGACGTGCAGGGGCCGCAGAAGTTCGACCCCACGTTGCAGACGCCGATCGTGAACTCGGTCGTGGCGGGGCGCCCGGACGCCCTGCTCATCGCGCCGACCGACGTCAAGGCCATGATCGCGCCGCTGACCCAGGCCAAGCAGCAGAACATCAAGATCATCCTGGTGGACACGGTGGTCGAGGACCAGAGCATCGGCCTGTCGAGGATCAGCACCGACAACCTCAAGGGCGGCGCGGCGGCGGCCAAGGCGCTGTCGGAGCAGATCGGGGGCAAGGGAAAGGTGCTGGTGATCTCCACCGATCCGGGGGTCAGCACCGTGGACGCGCGGATCAAGGGGTTCGAGGACGAGATCAAGGCGAGCCATCCAGGCATGTCCTCCCTTGGCGTCCAGTACTCGCACAACGACGTCGGTGAGGCGTCCAGGATCGTGAACGCGGCCCTGGCCAAGGATCCCGACCTGGCCGGCATCTTCGCCGCGAACCTCAACTCGGCCACCGGGGCGGGCTCGGCGCTCCAGCAGGCCGGCAAGCTCGGGCAGGTCAAGATGGTGGGCTTCGACGCGGGGCCGGCGCAGGTCAAGCAGCTCAAGGACGGCGTCGTGCAGGCCCTGATCGCGCAGCTCCCCGGGGACATCGGGGCCAAGGGGGTCGAGCAGGCGGTCGCGGCGGTGCGGGGGCAGCAGGTGACGCCGTCGATCCCGACCGAGGCCACGATCGTCACCGCGGACAACGTGGATCAGCCCGAGGTGCAGAAGGTGCTCTACAAGGCGGGCTGCTAGCGACGGCGCCCGTGGCCACCGGGTGAGGGGGAACGCCGGTAATCTACGGCGGCATGGGGACGGGGCATGATCTCACTACGGACCAGGGTGCACCACTCAAGGGAGGAGCGGCGGCACCCGCCCCTCCCTGGCGGGCGCCCACCGAGATCGAACACCGTCTGTACGACGCCAAGACGCACGGCGACTGGGCCGCGTACTTCGACGTCCTCGCCACCGCGAACCTCTATCACGCGATGACGCGCGCCCAGGCCGACGCGAAGCCCGGCTGGATCCGTTTCAACGCCGCCCACTGGGGCCTCCGGCACGGCGCCAGGTGCCTCGCGTTCTTCACCGACGGGATGCTCCCGGCGCCCGTGCCCGACCCGGTCTTCTTCCTGACCGATCTGGCGCAACTCGTGCAGGATTGGCCGCAGGACGACGAGTGGCTGGCGATCAACCCCGGCACCCCCTGTGAGGCGTTCTTCCCCGCGACCGCCGCCCATCGGCAGGCCTGGCGCCGGCACGCCGAGCGGGCGACGTATCCCCGCCGCAACCAGCTGCGGACCCTCTGGTCCGGAGGCCCGCTCCACGGCCCGGTGGCTCACGGGCTCGCCTGCGGAGCGCTCCTGTGCGTCAGCAACGGCTCCCTCTGGAACGCGATGGGCTGGCACGGCACCGGCTACGTCCGGGAGCGGAGGCGTCTGCGGGAGTGGTGGGACATCACCGGCCGGGAAGGGTGGCAGAGCGCGCAGGAGGCCCTTCTCGGCGGCCGGATGAGCAGCCCGGTCTGGGAGTTCGTGCTGGGCGTCCGCCAGACCCTGGCCCGCGACTTCGGCGGCGTGGTCGAGGTGGACCACTGGCGGAACGTGACCTCCCGCGTCCTTAGGAGTCGCCTGAGCGAGGACGCTGCCGGGTTCGGCCCCCTCGGCGACGCCGAGGCGGAGGCCCAGGTCGCCGGGGCGCAACGGCTCATCGGACGCATCACCCGATATGAGGCGCGGTTCCGTGCGGACGGGCTGCTCGCCGAGGGCAGGTTCGTCCAGTCGGTGGAGGCGTGGGACTACGGGCGGGCCTCGAAGATGGCCCGCTGGGGACTCGGCGCCCGCTACTGCAGCCTGGAGGAGGCCGAGCGGGCCGTGCTGCACGCCGGACGGGTCAGCCGGATCAACTACCGGTCCTGGGAGGACTTCTCGGCCGCCTACATCCTGGGGCGCTGCCTCCACTTCGACGAGGAGGAGTTCGGTGACTGGTACGGCGAGATGCTCGACGCCCATCGGATCCTGACGACCGACCCGAACAGCCCCTGGCTCAACATCCCCTTCAGGACACCGTGACGCCACCCGCTCAGGCGGGCAGCGCGGCCAGGAGGAAGGCGAGGCGGGCGGCGGCGGACTCGACGTCCTCCGTGGTGCCCAGGCGGTAGCCCCACGACGTGATGAAGGCGCCCTCGTCGGAGCAGGTCACGGTCTCCGCGAGGGTGGCCGAGAAGCGATTGCGGACCGACACGTAGGCGGGGTCGCTCGACAGCGCGAGGCGATGGACCGACAGGTCGGCGTGCCGACCCGCGTGCCACGCGAACCGCTCGAGGCAGAGCGCGGTATCAAGCATCATGCGTCACCTCCGCAACGTCTCGCACAGAATTGCACGATCTTGCGGTGGGAGGCAAGCAATTGCTGCGGTTAATGTGGAGTTTGTTTCCGGTATTCGTGAAGAATGTCGATGATGACCTCCCGCCCGGTTTCCTCGAACTCGGCCACCTTGGCGTAATCGTCGAAGGCCCGCACGTAGAAGGCGATGTCATCGGGGTCGCGCAGGATCAGGTCCTTCGTCATCGTGGCGACGGCCACCATGGCCTCGTTGTAGATCCAGAACCCGTTGATCGGGTTGGCCGGCAGCTCGGTGCCGAACGGGATCACCCCGAACTCCACGTTCGGCAGCGTGCTCACCGCGAGCAGGCGGTCGAGCTGGCCGCGCATCACCTCGGGCGGAGCCAGGGACGTGCGCAACGCCGCCTCGGTCACCACGAACCTGAACGTCCGCGTCCGGTCGTACAGGATCTCCTGGCGCTGCATCCGCACCCGCACCGCCGCGTCGATCTGGTCGGCGGCGCTGTAGAGCCGCTTGACCTTGCGGAACACGTGCCGGGCGTATTCGGAGGTCTGCAGCAGGCCCACGATGATGCCCGGCTCGAAGACGCGGAAGAGCTTCGTGCGCGCCTCCAGGTCGCGCACGTCCTCCTGGATCGCCGCCAGGCCGCTGCGGTGGCGCTGTTTCCAGTCGTCGTGCCGCTCCAGCAGCGCGATCGACTGCCTGATCAGTTCGTCGGTCGTGTCGGGCGAGGCGCCGACGGCCTGCGCCCACACGACCACGTCATCCTCGGTAGCGGTCTGCCGGGCGTTCTCCAGGCGCGAGACCTTGGACGGCTGCCAGCGCAGCCGCTCGGCCAGCTCCTTGCCCGACAGATGGGCGGCCTCGCGCAGCTGACGTAGCTGGCTGCCGAGGTCGATGCGCGCCTGCTGAAAGGACGTCACGCCGCAAGAGGCTAGACCTGCGGGAGCCGATCATGCCAGGGCCCGCCGCAATTGTGATCAACTGGTAGCCGTCGGTGTTCCTCCGCCGGTCGGGTAAGCGTTTGCCGCGCCCTCGGGAAGGACGCGGCGGGCGATTTCGGTGATGAGCTCGCGGGGCACCTCGACCGCGGTCTCGCCGTCGAGCACGTCGCGCAGGTCCGCGAGGGCCTCCGCGTCGGTGACTTGCAGACCTTGGACGACGATGGTGCCGCGGTCGGTCTCGTACAAGGTGGGGCAGGCGCCCGCCTCCGAGGTGGAGCCGAGGAACCGCATACGCATGACGATCCTTCCCCGAGAACAGATGCAATTGCGCGCAATTGTACGTCCCGGGGATAACGGTGAGATCGTTTTTCCGGAAATCGTGATGGGAGGCGGTCAGCCGAGTGAACCGTCCATGAACTCCCGCGCCCGCTCGAACAATCCCAACGTCGTCGCGTGCAGAAGATCCCCGATGTCCCGCGGTGCCTTTCCGGCGAACGCCCGCGCGTGGGTGCCCTCGAGCACGATGCCGAGCTTGAAGCAGGCCATGACCGCGTACCAGTCGATCGCCGACAGGTCCCGCTCCGACAGCGCCGCGTAGTACGAGACGATCTCCTGCGGCGCCGGCAGCCCCGGCACGTGGGTGTTGTTGATGGTCCAGGTGGCCAGCAGCCAGCCGAGGTCGAGCAGCGGGTCGCCGACCGTGCACATCTCCCAGTCCACGATCGCGGCCACGCGCGGGCCGTCGCACGCGAACATGAGGTTGGAGAAGTGGTAGTCGCCGTGCATGACGCCCGGGGTGAACGTGCGGGGCAGGTGGCGGGCGAGCCAGTCGGCCGTCTCGGGCAGCCCGGGGATGTCGGGGCCGGGATAGCCGTCGAACTGCGCGTACGAGTCGAGCTCTTTCAGCCAGCGCGGCACCTGCCGCTCCAGGAACCCCTCGGGCCGGCCGAACCCCGGCAGCAGCCCCGGATCGACCCGCCCCAGCTCGGCCAGCGCCGCCGCGGCCTCCAGCCCCATCCGGTGCCTGATCGCCGGGTCGGAGGCGTGCGGCTCCGGCAGCCCCGTCGAGGGGTTGAACCCGGCCACCGGCTCCATCAGGTAGAACACCGGCTCCCGCGCGGTCTGCGCGGCCACCAGCCGGGGCGCGGCGACGGGCGTGTCGCGCAGCACCGCGAGCACCCGCGCCTCGCGGCGCAGCACCTCGTTGCTCTTCTGCCGGGTGTGCATGGGGGGCCGGCGCAGGATGTACGGGCGGCCGGCGCGCTCGAAGCGGACCATGACGTTCTGCGTGCCGCCCAGGACCGGCGCGGTGCCGCTGATCGGGCCCCCGGGCAGCCCCTGGTCGTCCATCCACGCGCCCAGCGCGTCGAAGTCGATGGCGCCGACGTCGATGTGGGTGGAGGTCATGTACCGCCCTTCGACAGAACGATATTCTGGTAGCCGACCCTACGAGAGCGCCGCGCGCACGGTCAACCCAGCGCCTGCATGTACGGCAGGAACTGGCAGGAGCGGTCGCCGGGCAGCTCGCCGCCGCGCACCATCATCGAGACCTCCCACGGGCTCCCGATGCCGTGCTCGCCCGCCCACCCGACCAGGCCGGCCTTGGCCAGGTCGAGATCCATGCGCACCTCGCCGCCCGCGTGCAGCGCCAGGTCGCCGATCAGGGCGCGGGCGGTCTCCTCGTCCCTGGCCACGACCGGGCCGATGACCGTGTTGTCGTCGTTGCGCCAGCACTGGCCGAAGCCGCCCTCGGCGATGCGCACCTGCTCCCCGAAGCCGAACATCCGCCGCAGCGCCGCCGACCGGTCCGTGCCGAACAGCTCGGCGTCGAGCTCCAGGATCCGGCCGAGGTCCGCCTCCGTCGCCGGGCGGGTCCGGCCCGACGGCTCGCCTTTGAAGACGCCGGTGTGCTTGGCCGCCCGGCCGACGACACGGAAGCCGAGCCGCTCGTACAGGGGGCGGCCGTGCTCGGTGGCGTACAGCGAGACCGTGCGCCCGCCCGCCTGCTCCAGCACGTGCTCCATGAGCCGCCGGGCCAGGCCCTGCCTGCCGAACCTGGAGGCGGTCAGGACCATGCTGATCACCGCGTGGTCGTCGCCGTAGCGGGTCAGGATGTTCGTGGCGGCCAGGCCGTCGCCGTCGGGGGCGTCCATTCCGTACACCTCGCCGATCTCGAACAGCAGGCGCCACTTGTGCCGCTCCGGCAGCCAGCCGCGGTCCTTGGCCAGGCGGGAGCAGTCGTCGAGGTCGTCGAGGGTGAGTCGGCGTACGGTCATGCGTGTCCTTCTGCGTGCCGAGGGCTCGTGCGGGTGGAGGATATCCGGATGGATTACGTGGCCGCGATTGATTTGGGCGGCACCACCATGAAAGGCGGATATATCGCCCGCGATGGGACAATCCTGGATTTTGACCGGCGGCCCACACCCCGGGCCGAAGGCCCGGATCGGGTGATCGCCGCGGTCTCCGCCTTCGTCGCCGACCTCGCCCGGCCGCGCGGCGGCGCCCGGCCGCTGGCCGTGGGGCTGGCGGTGCCGGGGCTGGTCACGCCGACGCACGCCGTCTTCTCCGCCGCGTTCGGGTGGCACGACGTGCCCGCCGCCGCGTTCACGGACGTGGACCTGCCGGTCGCGCTGGGACATGACGTGCGGTCCGCGGGAGAGGCTGAGCTGGCGTACGGGGCGGGCGGGAAGGACGTGCTGTACCTGCCCATCGGCACGGGGATCGCGGGCGCCGTGGTGCTGTCCGGGGCGCTGTACGGGGGTGCGGGCGGCTGGGCCGGGCAGATCGGGCACGTGCCGGTGCGGCCGGACGGGCTGCCCTGCGGGTGCGGGCAGCGGGGGTGCCTGGCGGCGTACGCGTCCGGCTCGGCCGTCGCGGCGCGCTGCGGGGTGGGCTCGGCCGAGGAGGTGGTGCGGCTGGCCGCCTCGGGGGATCCCCGGGCCGTGGAGGTGTGGGGGGAGGCGGTGGAGGCGCTCGCCCTGGCGCTGGCGACGTACACGCTGGTGCTGGACCCCGCCGCCATCGTGGTGGGCGGCGGGGTGTCGCTGGCGGGGGACGCGCTGGTCGGGCCGCTGCGGGAGCGGCTGGCGGCGCGGCTCGGGTTCCGGCCGGCGCCCGAGGTGCGGGTGTCGGAGCTGGGGGTGCTCGCCGGGCTGCGGGGGGCCGGGCTGCTGGGGTGGCGGGCCGTGTCAGGGGAGGAGGGCCGCCGGGAGGTCGACGGGCCGGGCGCGTAGCTCCTCGCCCAGGGCCTTCGCCTGGGGGTCCATGCGCGGGCTGGCCGCCACGCCCCTGCCCAGGAGGCCGTGCACGACGAAGTTGAGCGCCTTGAGGTTGGGCAGGTCGTGGCGGTCGATGTGGTGGTCCTTCAGGGCCGGGAGGAGCTGTTTGAGGGCGTCCGAGGTGAGGTGGGCGGCCAGCCAGTCGTAGCGGGCCCGGGTGTCGGTCCACACGCCGAGGTTGGCGGTGCCGCCCTTGTCGCCCGAGCGGGCCCCGGCGATGCGGCCCAGAGGGACGCGCACGACATCGCCCGCCGGGGAGGGAACAGCCTCCGGGGCGCCGGGGTCGGCCGCCCGGTCAGGGGGTGCGGGGGCGCCGGGTACGGGCGCGCCGGTGGTGGCGGGGCCGGTGCCGGGGAGCTCGCGGCCGTTCAGGAACACCCGGGGGCGGACCTCTGAGGCGGGCACCAGGACCGGCCAGTACACCCCGTACGGCGAGGCGTCGCCCGGCGGCGTGAGGCCGTAGAAGCCCGGGTAGCTGGCCAGGCCCGTCTCCACCACGGCCGAGGAGAAGGCGCGGCCGGCCCGGCGCGGGTCGGCGTCCATGACCGTGATCCGCAGCAGGCCCGACTCCGTGAGCGTCACGTCCACCTGGTCGAACGACTCGCGGGGGATCCGCGCCCAGATCGCCTCCTCCGCCACCCGCGCCTTCTCCGCCACGTCCAGGCCGGTCAGCACGAGCGTCATCGTGTTCCGGTAGCCGCCCAGGTAGTTGACGGCCACCTTGAGCGTGTCGGGCGGCGGCTCGCCCCGCACGCCCGAGATCAGCACCCGGTCGGGCCCGTCGTCCGACAGCGTGATCGTGTCGAACCTGGCCACCACGTCGGGGCCCAGGTAGCGCGGGCCGCCCAGCTCGTACACGAGCTGAGCCGTGACCGTGCCGACCGAGACCAGGCCGCCCGTGCCGGGATGCTTGGTGATCACCGCCGAGCCGTCCGCGCGCAGCTCGGCGAGGGGGAAGCCGCAGTGCGCGAGGTCCGGTACGTCCTGGAAGAACGCGTAGTTGCCGCCCGTGGCCTGGCAGCCGCACTCGATGACGTGGCCGGCCACCACCGAGCCCGCCAGCGGGTCGAGGTCGTCCGGCCCCCAGCCGTACCGCCAGATGCCGGGACCCGTCACCAGGGCCGCGTCCGTCACGCGGCCGGTCACCACCACGTCCGCGCCCGCCGACAGCGCGGCCGCGATCGGGCGGCCCCCGAGGTAGGCGTTCGCGGTCAGGGGCGTGGCCGTGAGGCGCTCGCCCGTGTCGGCGTTGACCAGGTCGAGCGGGCGGCCGGTGAGGTCGTCGCCGGTGACGTGGGCGACGGCGGGGGACAGGCCCAGGCGGGCGGCCAGCTCGTGCACGGCCTCCGCGCAGCCCTCCGGGTCCAGGCCGCCGGCATTGGTCACGATCTTGATGCCTTTGTCGAGGCAGGGGCCCAGGACGTCCTCCAGCTGGCGCAGGAACGTCGGGGCGTAGCCGGGGCGGCCCTTGAGGCGGTTCCCCGCCAGGATGAGCATCGTCAGCTCGGCCAGCCAGTCCCCGGTCAGCACGTCGATCGGCCCGCCCTCGACCATCTCCTTGGCGGCGGAGAGGCGGTCACCGTAGAAGCCGCTGCAGTTCGCGACGCGCAGGACCATGATCAGACCTGCGGCGGGACCCACTTGGGCGGCCGCTTCTCCATGTAGGCCGCGATGCCCTCCTGGCCCTCCTCCGAGGTGAAGCGCTCGGCCGACAGCTCGGTCATCCGCCGCAGCCCCTCCTGGAACGACACCCCGGGAACCTCCCTGACCAGCCGCTTCGTGATCGCCAGGGCCTCCGGCCCGCCCTTCATCAGCATCCCGGCGTAGCGGGCGACGGTAGCGTCCAGCTCGTCCTCCGGCACGGCCTTCGACAGCAGCCCGATCTCCGCCGCCCGCGCGGCGTCGAACACCTCGCCGGTCAGGAAGTATTCGGCCGCCGCGCGCGCGCCCAGCCTCCTGAGCACCGGCACGGAGATCATGGCGGGCGCGACCCCGAGGCGTACTTCCGTGAACGCGAACGACGCCGTCAGCGGCGCGATCGCGAAGTCGCACGCGGCCACCAGCCCCAGCCCGCCCGCCCGCGCGGTGCCGTTGAGGCGGCAGATGACCGGCTTCGGGCTCTCCCAGAGCAGCTCCAGGATCTCCGGGAACGACGCCGTCACCGGCGCCCCCGGCCGGCCCTCCGAGGCGCGCTGCTCCTTGATGTCGGCCCCGGAGCAGAACACCGTGCCCGTGGCGGTCAGCACGATCACCCTGGCCTCCGGCTCGGCCAGCGCCCAGCCGAGCCGGTCGGCCAGCTCGCCGAGCAGGCGTACGGACAGCGCGTTGCGGTTGGGCGGCGAGTCGAGCGTGATCGTCGCGACGCCTCCCGCGAGGTCCTGGTGCACCAGGCTTGTCATAGGTCCCCCTCCTGGATGATCGCCAGCACGGCTCCCGCGTCGACCTGCTGGCCCTTCTCCACGTGTACGCCGGACACCACGCCGTCGGCCGGGGCGGTGATCCGGTGCTCCATCTTCATCGCCTCGAGGACGAGGACCGCCTGGCCCTTGGTCACCCGGTCGCCGGGCTCCACCTCGACCCGCAGCACGCTACCCGGCATGGGGGCGAGGAGGGAGCCGGGGGCGAGGTGTTCGGCGGGTTCGGGCAGGCGGGGGAGCGGGGTGAGCTCCGCGCGGCCCTCGGCGTGGTCGACGTGGACCTTTCCGTCCGGGTAGGAGGCCACCTCGAACGTACGCCGGACGCCGCCGCGCTCCAGGACCACCGCGTACGGTTCCGCGCTGACGACCGAGACCCCCTCCGGGAGCGGGTCGTAGACCACCTCGGCCTCCACGAAGCGGGCGACGCGGGGCTGGGAGCGCACGTTGCGCCAGCCGGCGGGCAGGCCGGACAGGACCTGCGCGCGGCGGCGGTTGGCGGCGGCGGTGGCGAGCGCGGCCGCCAGCACGGCGAGCTCGTCGGGGGCTTCGGGGCCGGTTTCGTGGGCGTCGCGGACGGGGCCGCCGCGGACGGGGCCGCCGGGGTCGAGGAAGCCGGTGTGCGTGTCGCCCGCCATGAAATCCCGATTTGTCAGGATTTTTAGCAGTAAGTCGCGGTTTGTCGTGAGGCCGTGGAGCTTCGCCCGCCGCAGCGCCATGACCAGCTTCCGCACCGCCTCCGCCCGCGTCGAGCCGTGCGCCACGATCTTGGCCAGCATCGCGTCGTAGTGCGGCGACACGACCGACCCGGACTCCACCCCCGAATCCACGCGTACGTCACCCGGGATCTCGAACCGCCGCAACACCCCCGTCTGCGGCAGATGCTCCCCGTCCTCCGCGTACAGCCGCGCCTCGACCGCCCACCCGGCGGGCGCGGGCGGGTCCGGCGGCAGCGCCGCGCCGTCGGCCACCTCCAGCTGCAGGCGTACGAGGTCGACGCCGTGGACCAGCTCGGTGACCGGGTGCTCGACCTGGAGCCGGGTGTTCATCTCCAGGAACGCCACCCGGTCCCCCTTGACCAGGAACTCCACCGTCCCGGCCCCGACATAGCCGATCTTCCGGGCGGCCCTGACGGCGGCGTCGTACAGCACCGCCCGCGTACCGTCCGAGATCCCCGGCGAGGGGCACTCCTCGACCACCTTCTGGTGCCGCCGCTGCACGCTGCACTCGCGCTCGCCCAGCGCCCACACGGCGCCGTGCCGGTCGGCCAGCACCTGGACCTCCACGTGCCTGGCGCCCTCCAGCAGCGGCTCCGCGAACACCGTGCCGTCGCCGAAGGCCGCCTCCGCCTCCCGCCGCGCCGACTCCACCTCGCGCGCCAGCTCCCCGGGCCCGCGCACCACGCGCATCCCGCGCCCGCCCCCGCCCGCGGACGCCTTCACCAGCAGCGGGAACTCCCCGGGATCGGACAGGTCGAGCGAGGGCAGCACGGGCACCCCGGCCTCCGCCATCAGCCGCTTCGCCCCGACCTTGGCACCCATGGCGGCGATGGCCTCGGGCGGTGGCCCGACCCACACCAGGCCGGCCGCCAGCACGGCCCGGGCGAAGTCCGCGTTCTCGGACAGGAAGCCGTAGCCGGGATGCACGGCGTCCGCACCGCTCGCCCGGCAGGCCGCCAGGACGCGCTCGACGTCCAGGTAGGTGTCGGCGGGGCGGGCGCCGGGCAGGCGCACCGCCAGGTCGGCCTCGGCCACGTGCGGCGCGCCGGCGTCGGGCTCGGAGAACACGGCGACCGTCGAGATGCCGAGCGACCGGCACGTACGGAAGACACGGCGGGCGATCTCGCCCCGGTTCGCGACGAGCAGGCGGGTGATCATGGCCGGAACACCCCGAATCCCGCCGCCTCGGGAACCGGCGCGCTGTTGATCGCCGACAGGCACATGCCCAGCACCGTACGGGTGTCGCGGGGATCGATGACCCCGTCGTCGTACAGTCGGCCCGACAGGAAGAACGCCAGCGACTCGGCCTCGATCTGGGCCTCCACCATCGCCCGCATGGCCGCGTCCGCCTCCTCGTCGTACACCTGCCCCCTCGCCTGCGCCGACGCCCGCCCCACGATGGACAGCACCCCGGCGAGCTGCGCCGGCCCCATCACCGCCGACTTGGCGCTCGGCCAGCTGAACAGGAAGCGGGGGTCGTACGCGCGGCCGCACATGCCGTAGTTGCCCGCGCCGTACGAGGCCCCCATGACCACCGTCAGATGCGGCACGGTCGAGTTGGACACCGCGTTGATCATCATCGCGCCGTGCTTGATGATGCCGCCCTGCTCGTATTCCTTGCCGACCATGTAGCCGGTCGTGTTCTGCAGGAACACCAGCGGCGTGCGCGACTGGTTCGCGAGCTGGATGAACTGCGTGGCCTTCTGCGACTCCGCGCTGAACAGCACCCCGCGGGCGTTGGCCAGCACGCCCACCGGATGGCCGTGGATCCGCGCCCACCCCGTCACCAGCGAGGCCCCGTAGACCGGCTTGAACTCCTCGAACTCGCTCCCGTCCACCACCCGCGCGATCACCTCCCGCGGGTCGAACGGCACCTTGAGATCCTCCGGCACGATCCCGAGCAGCTCGTCGGCCGGATACGCCGGCTCCCGCACGTCCGGCTCCGGCGGCCGGCCCAGCTTGCGCCAGCCGAGCGAGGCGACGATCCGCCGCCCGATCCGCAGCGCGTCGTGCTCGTCCTCGGCCAGGTAGTCGGCCAGGCCGCTGACCCTGGCGTGCATCTCCGCGCCGCCCAGCGACTCGTCGTCCGACTCCTCCCCGGTCGCCATCCTGACCAGCGGCGGGCCGCCCAGGAACACCTTGGCCCGATCCCGCACCATCACCACGTAGTCGCTCATCCCGGGCACGTAGGCCCCGCCCGCCGTGGAGTTGCCGAACACCAGCGCCACCGTCGGGACCCCCGCCGCCGACAGCCTCGTCAGGTCCCGGAAGATCTGCCCGCCCGGGATGAAGATCTCCTTCTGCGTCGGCAGGTCCGCGCCGCCGCTCTCGACCAGGTTCACGTACGGGAGCCGGTTGCGCAGGGCGATGTCCGACGCCCGCAGGGACTTCCGCAACGACCACGGGTTGGAGGCGCCGCCGCGGACCGTGGGGTCGTTCGCCGTGATCACGCACTCGACGCCCTCGATCACCCCGATCCCGGACACCACGCTCGCCCCCACGGGGAAATCGCTGCCCCAGGCCGCCAGCGGCGACAGCTCCAGAAAGGGGGAGTCGGGGTCGACCAGCAGCTCGATCCGCTCCCTGGCCAGCAGCTTGCCGCGGGCGCGATGGCGCTCGACGTATTTCGCCCCGCCGCCGGCCACCGCCTTGGCGTGCTCGGCGTGCAGTTCGGCCAGCTTGGCCAGCATCGCCTCACGGCGCAGCCGGTAGTCGTCGCTCCCGGTGTCGAGCCTGCTCCTGATCACGTCAGCACGCTAGCGCAGCGCGGGGTTCCCGGCACAGAGCGAGCCGCCGCCCTTGTACGGGGCGGCGGCTCGCGTGTCCGAACGGAGCGGGGTCAGCTGCAGTGGCTCCAGCCGGACTTCCAGGTGTACGGGCCCCAGGTGCCACCCCAGATCACACATTTCTTGACGGCGGACAGGCGCACCGGGCCGGCGTACGCCGTGAAGTTGCCCAGGTTGCTTCCGCTGGAACCCCCCTTGACCTGGAGGATCGCGTTCATCTTCGCCTTGCTGGGATACACGTAGCGAGACATGGTCACCACGCAGTTCTTGCCCGCGCTGCCGTTCCACAGCAGGTAGATCGTGGCGTTGTTGCTGCCGAGCACACGCGAGTCGACGACCTTGTAACCGGAACCGCACACCCCTGTCGGCTTGTACGTGTTGAGCTTCAACGTCGGGGTCGGCTTGGACCTGCCGGTCGCGGCCACCGTCGACGTCGGGCCCTCGGACGGGCGCGACGTCGGCTCCATGTCCGGCTCGACCAGGGTGTTCGGCGTCTTCTTGGTCTTCGTCGGGGTGGGCGTGGGCTCGGGGTCGGGCCGCTTGGTGGTGGTCTGGGGCCTGGGAGCGTCCGTGGCCGGGTTGGGCACCTGGGCGACGGGCTCCTCGGTCGGCTTCTTGACCTTCTTGGTCTCTTCCGGCTCGATGTCCAGCGTCGGGACCGTGGGGGAATCCTCCGGCGTCGGCAGCACCGGGTCCGCGGTCTGTCCCGGGTCGGTGCTCACGGGGGGCTCGTCCGGCTGGTCGCCGCCCGAACCGCCGCCGTCCGTGTTGTTGGAGGAGTTGCCCACGGCGACCACCGGGACCTCCTGGCTGTTCGCCTGGACGACGACGGCACCGGCGACCACGAGCAGGGCCGCGGCGGCGGCTCCGGACAGGGCGAGCGTCAGGGTACGGCGCTGCTTGGCGGGGGCCCCGTCACCCGGTCGCGCCGCTCCGGCCGCGCCCGGCCTTCCGGGACCGCCCGGCCCGCCACCGGCCGCGCCGGGTCCTCCCTGCTGGAAGGGCCGGCCTGGAGCGCCGGAGCCCTGTGGGGGCATTCCGGACGCCGCGGCCTGGAGACCGCCGTTGGGGCCGGCCTGCATGGCGGGGCCGCCCTGGGCAGGGGAAGCCGGGCCATGGGCGGAGGGGCCGCCCTGAGCGCCTCCGGGCGGCATCTGGGCGGCCGCCTGAGGGCCGCCGGGCATCCCGGGCCCGGGCTGGGGCTGGGGCTGGGGCGCGCCGCCGGGCGGCTGGTGCGATCCAAACGGCATCCCGGCCTGCGGACCGCCATGAGGTGTACCGGCCTGAGGGCCGCCATGAGGGCTTCCGGGCTGTGGGCCGCCATGGGGCGGGGGTGTCTGCGGTGCGCCGACCTGACCGGGCCCGCTCTGACCGGGGGCGCCGTGGGGCGGGGGGCCGGCGGCGGGGGTCTGTGCGGCCGTGGCGGCGGCCGGGTGGCCGTAGTCGCCGGTCTGCGGCGGGGTGCCCACGGGGTGGGGGCCGGTCGGCTGGGTCCAGGGGCCGGGGTAGTTGTCCTGGCCCGCGGGTGTGGTCCCCGGGTTGCCGCCGGGGCCGTTCGCGGCAGCGCCGGCGGCGGCAGCCGCGGCGGCGCCCGCCTGGACGGCGTTCTGGCCCGTCACCGGCTCGACGGCCGCCTTCGGGGCCGGCTGGCCGGTGAGGTGGACGATGAGCTCGTTGGCGCTGGGCCGCTGCGCCGGGTCCTTCGACAGGCAGGCGGCCACCAGGTCGCCCAGCAGCCCCTCCATCTTCCCGAGCTCCGGCTCCTCGTTCAGGATCCGGTTCATCACCACGGGAATGGAGTCGGCGCCGAACGCGGGCTTCCCGGTCGCCGCGAACACCATCGTGACGCCCCACGCGAACACGTCGGCCGCCTCCGACACCGCGGCCCCGCTGAGCTGCTCGGGCGCCAGGTACGAGGGCGTCCCCATGGCCATCCCCGTGGCGGTCGCGCCGGGGGAGTCGAGGGCGCGGGCGATGCCGAAGTCGATCACGACGGGACCCTCGGGCCCCATCAGCACGTTGGCGGGCTTGAAGTCGCGGTGCAGGATCCCCGCCCGGTGGATGGCCGCGAGCGCGGTGGCCGTACTGATCGCCAGGCGTTCCAGGGCGGCGCCCCGCCGCGGCCCCTCGTTGATCACCATCTCGCGCAGCGAGGGGCCGGGGACGTACTCGCTGACGATGTACGGCCGGCTCCCCTCGAGGTCGGCGTGCAGCACGGGAGCGGTGCAGAACCGGGCCACCCGCTGCGCCACCGCCACCTCGCGCAGGAACCGCGTCCTGGCGTCGGCGTCCGCCACCAGGGCGTTGTGCAGCAGCTTGACCGCGACCTGTTCGCCGGAGTCGCTCTTGCCCAGATAAACAACGCCCTGGCCGCCCTCGCCGAGCCGGGCGACGATGTCATACGTCCCCAGCCGTCGCGGATCGTCCGCCGCCAACGGCTGGAACTGATTCACGTCGGACCCCCATCACAACCCAACAGATGTGGCAAAACGCTACCAGCGAGACCCTTGGGGCGTCTGCCGGACGTGTCAGAAGTTTCGCGTTTTGACGGATCAAGTCAGTGTTTCGTCGCAGGTCGTGTACATCTTGGAACCCAAGGTCACGGCTTGGTGACGGGAGATCGCCCCTTTCAGATCGCCTTGCCGGGGTTGAGGATGCCCAGGGGGTCGAAGACGGCCTTGATCCCGCGCTGGACCTCGGTCCCCACCGGCCCGGACTCCAGCGCCAGCCAGCGCTGCTTCAGCAGGCCCACGCCGTGCTCCCCGGTGAGCGTGCCGCCGAACTCCAGCGCCTTCGTGAACACCTCGTCCGCCGCGGCCCACACCTCCGGGGGCGGTTCCACGGTGCCGTGCTCGAAGATGAAGACCGGGTGCAGGTTGCCGTCCCCGGCGTGCGCCACCGTGGCGATCCGCACGCCGTGCCGCACCGCCGCCGCCTCGATCGCGGTGATCATGTCGGGCAGTACGGAACGCGGCACGCACACGTCTTCGACCAGGCACGCGCCCTGGCGCTCCTTGGCCCCGTACGCCAGCCGCCGCAGCCCGATCAGCTCCTCGGCCTCCTGCGGGCTGGAGGACACGGCCACGAAGGAGGAGCCGTTCTCGGTGCAGATCCGCTCCATGCGCTCGACCGCGGCCTGACTGTCGGCCGCGTCGGACTGCCCGATCAGCATGGCCTGCGTCGTGCTCTCCAGCCCGATGTTGCGCCAGTCGTCGATGGCCTCCAGCGTGGCCCGGTCGAGCAGCTCCATGAGCGACGGCTGGCAGCCGGCCGCCATGATCGCCGACACGGCCGCACCCGCGTCCCGCAGCGAGCCGAACTCGGCCGCGAACGTCGCCGGTGGCGCGGCCGGCGCGCGGCGCAGCCGCACCGTGGCGGCGGTGATCACGCCGAGCGTGCCCTCCGAGCCGACGAACAGGCCGGTCAGGTCGTAGCCCGTGACGCCCTTCATCGTGCGCCGGCCGGTGTTCAGGATCCGGCCGTCGGCCAGCACGACCTCCAGGCCGAGTGCCGAGTCCCGGGTCACGCCGTACTTCACGCAGCGGAGCCCGCCGGCGTTGGTGGCCAGGTTGCCGCCGATGGTGGAGATCTCGTACGAGGACGGGTCCGGCGCGTACATCAGCCCGTGCTCCCTGGCGGCCCGGTCCAGGTCGGCGGTGATGACGCCGGGCTCGACGACGGCGATCTCGTCGGCGGGGGAGAGCTCCCGGATCGCGGTCATCCGCGCCAGCGACAGGACGACCGAGCCGTCACCGGCGACGGAGGCGCCCGCCAGGCCGGTGCCGGCGCCGCGCGGCACCACCGGCACGCGGTGCTCGGTGGCCCACTTCATGGAGGTCACCACGTCGTCGCGGGAGGCCGCCAGCACCACGCCGAGCGGCTTGCCGGGTTCGAGGAACGTGCGGTCGCGGGCGTAGGAGTCGATCACGTCCGGGTCGGTCACGACCCGGGCTTCGGACAGAGAGTTCACCAAGGCATCAATCGGTCTCACGCTATGCAGATTAGGCGCTGAACTCCGCTGCCTGCGGTTTGCGCAGTGGGTTCCTTAAGGCCAGACTGCCCGGGTGGAAGTCAGGTGCCCGGTGTGTTCGGAGACCGACCAGGTTGTCGCGGTCCCCGGAGCGGTCGCCGCCGGGACCACGTACAAGATCGGGCGGGTCAGGTTACCGGGCACGCGTGAGGTCGCCGATCTGCCCACCGCGGCGTCGCTGGGCGCGTCGAAGCACGTCATGAGCCGCACGCAGCTCGCGGTCTGGCTGTCGTTCCCCAGCCGCCACTACACGGCGTGGACCAGGAACCAGGGCTACGTCCTGCTCCTGGTGGCGGCCCTGGTGCACCTGGTCGTGTCGCTGGTGATCGCGATGGGGCAGGAGCCGCAGTGGGGCGAGGTGCTGCTCGCCCCGTTCTGCCTGACGGGCCTGTTCTGGGGGCTCGGGCTGCTGAACGTGCTCGGCTCGTACGGCGCCCGCAAGCGTGACACGCAGGAGGCCCCGGCCAGGGAGAAGGCCCTGGCCGTCTGGGAGCGCCTCTATTACTGCGCCCGCGACAACGTGGCGTTCGAGCCGGGGGTCGGCGTCTCGTTCCACCCGAGCGAGACGCGCGAGTACATCTTCGGTTTCCGGAACGGCGGCGGCCCCCGCTGAGCGGGGGCCGGGTCACCTCAGGGGTCAGCCCCGCTCCTCCGCCACCAGCCGGACGCAGACGGCCAGGCCGTTGATGGCCTGCTCCAGCTCGTCCAGCTCGGGGAAGGTGGGCGCGATCCTGATCGTGCGGTCGTCCGGGTCCTGCCCGTACGGGTGCGTGGCGCCGGCCGGCGTCAGCGCGATGCCGGCCGCCTTGGCCCGGGCCACCACCTCGGCGGCGTGCGGCACCTCCAGGCTGATGAAGTAGCCGCCCTTGGGGCTGGTCCAGGTGGCCAGGTCGCCGAGCCGCTCGGTCAGCACCTTGTCCACCAGCTCGAACTTCGGGCCGATCAGCTCGGCGTGCCGCCGCATGTGCGCGGCCACGCCGTCGGCGTCGCGCAGGAACTCCACGTGGCGCAGCTGGTTGATCTTGTCGGGGCCGATGGACTGCTTCGAGGTGTTGTGCAGGAACCACTTGACGTTGGCGGGCGAGCCGCCGAAGAACGACACGCCGGAGCCGGCCAGCGTCACCTTGGAGGTGGAGGCGTAGACGAACACGCGGTCGGCGTTGCCCTGCTCGGCGCTGAGCGCCAGCAGGTCGGCCAGCTCGTCGGGGGTGTCGGTGAGGTGGTGCACCGCGTACGCGTTGTCCCAGAAGATCCGGAAGTCCGGCGCGGCCGTCGTCATGGCGGCGAGCCTGCGGACGGTCTCGTCGCTGTAGGTGACGCCGGACGGGTTGCTGTACTTCGGCACGCACCACATGCCCTTGACGCTCGCGTCGGCGGCGACCAGGCGCTCGACGACGTCCATGTCGGGGCCGCCGGCGTTCATCGGGACGGGGACCATCTTGATCCCGAACCGCTCACAGATGGTGAAATGCCGGTCATAGCCGGGGACCGGGCACAGGAACGTGATCTCCGGCTCCTCGATCCACCGGCGCGCGGCGCCCGGCACCGGGGTGAGCAGCGCGTGCACCACGGTGTCGTGCATGAGGGCCAGGCTGGCGTTGCCCCCGACGACGAGCTGCCCCGCCGGGACCTGCAGCAGCGGCGCGAACAACTCGCGCAGCTCGGCCAGGCCCTGCAGATTTCCGTAGTTGCGCCCGTCGGTGCCGTCGGCCGCCTTGTACGACGCGGGCAGCCTGAGCAGGTCGTCGGAGAGATCGAGCTGGCGCGGTGACGGCTTGCCCCTGGTCAGGTCGAGCGAGAGCCCTCGCTGGACGAGGTCGGCGTAGTCACTCTGTGCGGTCACGATCATCTCCTCCGAGTCGGTCCGGTAACGAAGGATAGAAGATGTCGCCAGGTGGGCCGGTAAGTATCCGCAATATGGACGGCCGCCGGAACGATCAGTCGCCAAAGCTTTCGGCGGCGAATAACAAAGAACGACTTCCCGAGCGGCGATCGTTGGCGTGGAATGGGTAGATCGGGGCAGGCAAAACTCCGCTCTGGAGGGAGCAGCCGTGACGACCGTTCGAGAGACCTCGATCGATCAGGTCAGGCGCCGTCGCACCGGGACCGTCATCGCCTCCTGGATGTCGACGACCGATCACAAGGTCATCGGGTACCTCTACCTGATCACCTCGTTCGGGTTCTTCCTGGCCGCGGGCATCATGGCCATGGTCATCAGGGCTGAGCTCGTCTCCCCGGGCATGCAGCTCGTCACCCAGCAGCAGTACAACCAGCTCTTCACCATCCACGGCACGGTGATGCTGCTGCTGTTCGCCACTCCGCTGTTCGCCGGGTTCGCGAACGTGGTCATGCCGCTCCAGATCGGCGCGCCCGACGTGGCGTTCCCGCGGCTGAACGCGGTGGCGTACTGGCTGTTCCTGTTCGGTGGGCTCATGGTGGTGGCCGGCTTCTTCACGCCGGGGGGCGCGGCAGACTTCGGCTGGTTCGCGTACACGCCGCTGTCGTCGGCGGTGTACTCGCCGCAGGTCGGCGCGGACCTGTGGATCATGGGCCTGGCGCTGTCCGGCCTCGGTACGATCCTCGGCGCCGTCAACTTCATCACCACGATCATCGGCATGCGGGCGCCGGGCATGACCATGTTCCGGATGCCGCTGTTCACCTGGAACGTGCTGCTGACCAGCATGCTCGTGCTGATGGCCTTCCCCGTGCTGGCCGCGGCGCTGCTGGTGCTGGAGTCGGACCGCAAGCTGGGCACGCAGGTCTTCCTCAGCGACAACGGCGGGCCGCTGCTCTGGCAGCACCTGTTCTGGTTCTTCGGCCATCCCGAGGTCTACATCATCGCGCTGCCGTTCTTCGGGATCATCACCGAGGTGATCCCGGTCTTCAGCCGCAAGCCGATCTTCGGCTACATGGGGCTGGTCGGCGCCACGATCGCGATCGCCGGCCTGTCGATGACCGTCTGGGCGCACCACATGTTCCCGACCGGCCAGGTGCTGCTGCCGTTCTTCTCGTTCATGACGTTCCTCATCGCCGTCCCGACGGGGGTGAAGTTCTTCAACTGGATCGGCACGATGTGGCGGGGCCATCTGAGCTTCGAGTCGCCGATGTTGTTCTCGGTGGGTTTCCTGGTGACGTTCCTGCTGGGCGGTCTGACGGGGGTCATCCTGGCCTCGCCGCCGCTCGACTTCCACATCAGCGACACCTACTTCGTCGTGGCCCACTTCCACTACGTGGTCTTCGGCACCGTCGTGTTCGCCATGTTCGCCGGGTTCTACTTCTGGTGGCCGAAGATGACCGGCCGGATGCTCGACGACCGGCTGGGCAAGGTGCACTTCTGGACGCTGTTCATCGGCTTCCACACCACCTTCCTCATCCAGCACGTGCTCGGGCAGTTGGGCATGCCGAGGCGCTATGCCGACTACGGCGTGGCCGACGGCTTCACCACGCTCAACCAGGTCTCCTCTGTCGGCGCGTTCCTGCTGGGCGCCTCGACGCTGCCCTTCCTCTACAACGTCTGGAAGACGGCCAGGCGCGCGCCCAAGGTCACGCTCGACGACCCGTGGGGCTACGGCAACTCCCTGGAGTGGGCCACGAGCTGCCCGCCGCCGCGCCACAACTTCACCAGCATGCCCCCCATCCGCTCCGAGCGCCCCGCCTTCGACCTGCACTACCCCCGGGAGGAGACGGACAAGTCTCCCGAGGTGGAGGAGGGCGAGACCCCCGAGGTGCCGCCGCGCCACGACGCACCCGGCTGACCCCCATGATGTTTCGCCCATCTAAGGAGATCGGCGATGACAGGCACGAAGATCCCCTTCGACCCCGAGACGGCCCCCTGCGGGAAGAGGTCCGGCGGTGAACGCCTCGTCGACGATGACGGCTATGGGCTGGTGATCCGCGACCAGTTCTTCGCGTGCGGCTGCCGCCGGATCCGCCACGAGTACCACGACGGAAGCATCCACCTGTCCGCCGTCCGCCACGACGGCAAGCGGGTGAAGGACCCGATAGAGCCGGACCATGGGAAGTGACGTAAATGATCGATGTGCTCATCGTCGGGGGCGGCGGGGCGGGACTGCGGGCGGCCATCGCGGTCGCCGAGACGGACCCGGCGCTCAAGGTGGCCGTGGTGTCGAAGGTCTATCCGATGCGCAGCCACACCGTCTCCGCCGAGGGCGGCGCCGCCGCCGTGATCGGCATCGGCGACACGCTCGACGAGCACTGCTACGACACGATCTCCGGCGGTGACTGGCTCTGCGACCAGGACGCGGTCGAGGCGTTCGTGGACGAGGCGCCCAGGGAGCTGATCCAGCTGGAGCACTGGGGCTGCCCCTGGAGCCGCGAGAGCGACGGCCGGGTGGCGGTCCGCCCGTTCGGCGGCATGAAGAAGATGCGCACCTGGTACGCCGCCGACAAGACCGGCTTCCACCTCCTGCACACGCTCTTCCAGACCACCCTGAAATATCAGGACATCATCAGGTACGACGAGTGGTTCGTCACCAAGCTCGTCGTCGACGACGGCCGCGTTCACGGCGTCGTGGCCGTCGAGATCAGGACCGGCCGGGTCGAGACCATCCCGGCCAGGACCGTCATCCTGGCCACCGGCGGCTGCGGCAAGGTCTTCCCCTTCACCACGAACGCCGCCATCAAGACCGGCGACGGCATGGCGCTGGCCTACCGCGAGGGGGCGCCGCTGAAGGACATGGAGTTCGTCCAGTACCACCCCACCGGCCTGCCGTTCACCGGCATCCTCATCACCGAGGCGGCCAGGGCGGAGGGCGGCTGGCTGATCAACAAGGACGGCTACCGCTACCTCCAGGACTACGACCTCGGCACCCCCACGCCGACCCCGAAGCTGCGCAGCATGGAGCTGGGGCCGCGCGACCGGCTCTCCCAGGCGTTCGTGCACGAGCAGCACAAGGGCCGCACGGTGGACACCCCGTACGGCCCGGTCGTCTACCTGGACCTGCGCCACCTCGGCGAGGGCAAGATCGACACCCGCATCCCGTTCGTGCGCGAGCTGTGCCGCAGCTACCAGAACCTCGACCCGGCCACCGACCTCATCCCGGTACGCCCGGTCGTGCACTACATGATGGGCGGCGTCCACACCGACATCGACGGCGCCACCCCGATCGCCGGGCTGTTCGCGGCCGGGGAGACGGCCTGCGTGAGCATCAACGGGGCCAACCGGCTCGGCTCCAACTCGCTGCCCGAGATCCTGGTGTTCGGGCGCCGGGCCGGGATCGCGGCCGCGGAGTTCGCCCGGTCGCACCGGCAGGCGGAGGCGGCGGCCGTACGCAGCCAGGGGGAGGACGAGCGGCGGCGGTTGGAGGGCGCGCGCGAGGGCAGCAGGAACGGTGAGCGGATCGCCGACCTGCGCGAGGAGATGCAGCACACGCTCGAAGGGGCGGCCGGCATCTACCGCACGGGGGACGTGCTGACCAAGGCCGTCGACACGCTCGCGGAGCTGCGCGAGCGCGCCGCGGAGGCCCGCGTCGAGGACACCAGCACCACCTTCAACACCGAACTGATCAACCTCCAGGAGCTGCACGCCATGCTGGAGATCGCGCAGACGATCGTGGCCTGCGCGCTGAACAGGCAGGAGTCGCGTGGCGCGCACCAGCGCACCGACTTCTCCGCCAGGGACGACGGCACGTACCTGGCGCACTCGCTGGTGCACCGCGCGCCCGACGGCACCCCGTCCGTCGGGCTGCTGCCCGTGACGATCACCCGCTGGCCTCCGGGAGAAAGGGTCTACGGCCGTGACTGAGCCCGACGCGGTGAGCGGAGTGGGGGGCGCCGCGAGGCGGGCCACCCGCGGAGCGAATGAGGAGGGTGAGGCAACCGATGGACACGGCTGACACCGAGGCGGCACGGCAGGGGGCGGGCACGCGCACCATCCGGATGGAGGTCTCCCGCTTCCGGCCGGGAGAGGACGCCGAGCCCGTCGTCCAGGGTTACGACGTGCCGCTCATGGCCGACTGGGCGGTGCTCGACGGGCTCAACTACATCAAGGACCAGCTCGACGGCAGCCTGTCCTACCGCTGGTCGTGCCGGATGGGCGTGTGCGGCTCGTGCGGCATGACGGTCAACGGCGAGCCCCGGCTGACCTGCGGCACCTTCCTCACCGAGTACGGCGACGGCCCGGTCAGGATCGAGCCGCTGAAGGGGTTCCCGGTCATCAGGGACCTGGTCGTGGACATCGACGACTTCCTGGCCAAGCTGTCGTCCGTGCGGCCCTGGCTGATCAGGGAGGGCGAGGAGCCGCCGCTGACCACCGAGTACGCCCAGACGCCCGAGCAGCTGGAGGCGTACAAGCAGTACAGCATGTGCATCAACTGCCTGCTGTGCTACTCGGCCTGCCCGGTGTACGTGCTCGACCCCGACTTCCTCGGCCCGGCCGCCATCGCGCTCGCCCAGCGCTACAACCTCGACTCGCGGGACATGGGCGACCGCTTCGACGTGCTCAACCTGGAGGATTCCGTGTGGGGGTGCACGTTCGTCGGGGAGTGCACGAGGGTGTGTCCCAAGCACGTGGACCCGGCCGAGGCCATCCAGCGTTACAAGCTGAGCGCCGCCCTGCGCTCGGTGCTGCCCTGGAGCAGGCGATGAAGGCGCGGCGCAGGGAGGAGGTCACCCCGAGCGCCGCCGTGCGCACGACCTCGGCCGCCTACCGGCCGCGGCGCGACAACCTGTGGTTCGCCCGGTCGCGCAACTACACCGTCTTCGTGCTGCGCGAGCTGACCAGCGTCTTCGTGGCCTGGTCGATCGTCTTCCTGCTGTTGCTCGTCGACGCGGTGCTCGGCGGGAGCCTGCCGGAGTTCGCGGCGCTGGCGGGCCGGCCCTGGATGATCGCGATCAACGTGGTGGCGCTGGCCGCGACGGCCTTCCACGCGCTCACGTTCCTGAACCTCGCCCCCAAGGCCACCGTGGTGCGCCTGGACGGCTACCGGCTGCCCGCGTGGATGATCCAGGGCGGCAATCACTCGTTGTGGCTGATGATCTCCGCGATCATCGCCTTCTTCGTCCTGCGGGGGTTCCGATGAGGCGCACGCCGGAGCCGTACCTGTGGCTGCTGTTCAGCGGCGGGGGAGTGGTGGCGGCGCTCGTGCTGCCGGTGCTCGTGCTGCTGTTCGGGGTGCTGATGCCGCTCGGGATCCTGGACTGGCCCACGGCCGAGCACCTGAGCGGGCTGCTGGACAACCTGCTCGTACGCCTGGCCCTGGTCGTGGTCGTCGTGCTGTGCCTCTTCCACGCCGCGCACCGGATCCGCTTCACCAGCGAGGAGCTGCTCGGCATCGGCAGATTCGACCTGCTCATAGCGCTGCTCTGTTACGGGGGAGCCATCGCGGGCGGAGTCTTCGCTGTGAGTTTGATGTTCTGATTGTCGTAGTTTGATCACATTTCAACAACGTACTTTACGATGGGTTGACCCACCCTCTAGCGTCCGGCATTGCACACCCTATGGCCATGCAGCCCGGCGATCCCGGGCAGAGAGGGTTCCTGGTGCCCAGCAGAAAGCGCCTGTTAGCAACGTTCCCGGCGGTCGCCCTCCTTGGCGCTGCCCTGTCCGTGCCCCCGGCTCAGGCGACCTCCGTCGCGAACTACGAGCCCGCGGCCTCGGACTTCTACATCAACTACGCTCCTCCGGCGGTCGAGAAGGACACGAAGGAGCCCACGCTCGCCGACCAGAAGTCGCGCTCGCTCACCCCCGCGCAGAAGTACGACCGGAAGTTCAGCAGTGGCAACCCGGCGGCCGGCCGCATTCTCGCCGCCCGCGAGGACCAGGCCATCAGGACCGGCCGCAACCCCGCTGAATGGATCTTCAAGAACTCCGAGCAGACCCGCACGGCCAAGCTCCTGACGGTCCTCGTCGAGTTCAACGAGCAGGCCAACGACGACTTCTCCGGCTTCAACCGGCTGCGCACGGTCAACAGCGCGTCCAACGACTGCGCGGTCGAGCCCCCGGGCACGCTCAAGAACGGCCCGCTGCACAACAACATCCCCGACCCGGCCACGCTGCCGCACAAGGACAACAACTCCTTCTGGGTCAAGGACTTCAGCACCGAGCACTTCAACAAGATGCTCTACACCGACAAGGGCATCACCGAGCGCGTGCGCCCGGACCTGAAGGACCCGCGCGACGGCAAGCCCGGCATCGACATCTCCGGCTTCACGATGAAGAAGATGTACGAGGAGATGTCGAAGGGCGCCTACTCGGTCACCGGCTCGGCGGTCGGCTGGATCAAGGTCCCGCACTCCGAGGCCTGGTACGGCGCGGCGGCCTGTGGCGGCGCGCCCCAGGACATGTCCGGCCACCCGGACAACCCGCTCGGCGCCCAGCAGCTGCCCATCGACACGGTCAACGCCCTGGCCCAGGCCCAGCCGGACTTCCCGTGGGCCGACTACGACGTCGAGGACACCTCCGACGCCGACGGTGACGGCAACCACGCCGAGCCCGACGGTGTGATCGACCACCTCGTGCTCGTGCACGCCGGCAAGGACAAGTCCTCCGACGGCGGCGCCGAGGGCACCTACGCCATCTGGGCGCACTCCAGCGCGGTCGCCGGCGGCTACAAGGTCCCCGGCACCGACAAGAAGATCTCCAACTACATCGTGCAGCCCGAGGACTCCGGCGTCGGCGTCTTCGCCCACGAGTACGGCCACGACCTCGGCCTGCCCGACCTGTACGACACCTCCGGCGCGGCCAGCTCCGCCGTCGACTTCTGGGACCTGATGTCCAGCGGCTCGCACTCGGGCCCGATCTTCCAGTCGATGCCGAGCCACATGGGCCTGTGGGACAAGTGGGTGCTCGGCTGGGCGAACCCGAAGACGTTCAACCCCGGCGACGCCTCCAGGCTCGTCACGGTCGGCCAGTCCTCGCGCACGCCCAAGCTCACCCAGGACGGCATCCGGGTGAACCTGGCATCCTCGCCGGTCCGGATGATCGACGTGCACAGCGGCGCCAACGCCTGGTGGAGCGGTCTCGACCAGGACTGGGCCAACCTCACGCTGACCCGCGACCTGCCCGTTCCCGCCGGGACCGATCTCAAGCTGTGGATGTGGAACAACTACGAGATCGAGCAGGACTGGGACTTCGGCTTCGTCGAGGTCTCGACCGACGGCGGCGAGACGTGGGCCCAGCAGAAGGTCTACGACGAGGCCGGCAACGAGGTCAGCACGCCTGACGACTACCCGGACCCGTACAAGAACCTCAAGACCTTCGGCAACAAGAAGTACGGCCTCACCGGTGACACCGGCGGCGCCTGGCGGCACGACTACGTGAACCTGACGCCGTTCGCCGGGCAGACGATCAAGCTGCGCCTGGCCTACAACACCGACGCGGCCTACCAGATGCGCGGCTGGCACGTGGACGACTTCGAGCTCACCAACGGCGGCGCCGCCGTGTGGAGCGACGACGTCGAGAGCGACACCGGGTGGAAGCCCGTCGGCGGCACGTTCACCAACACCAGCGGCCAGGGCTGGACCCGCAACAACGGCGAGCGCGAGATCTCCCGCTTCTACCTGGCCGAGTGGCGGAACTTCGACGGCTTCGACAAGGGCCTGCAGTACACCTATGACACCGACTACCTCCGTGAGGGAGCGTGGAAGGTGCAGAAGATGAAGTACAACGCGCCGGGCCTGCTGGTGTGGTACCGCGACTCGACGTACATCAACAACAACGTCGCCGACACCCTCAGGCAGCCGCCGAGCCTCGGCCCCAAGGGCAGCCTGCTGGTCGTGGACTCCCACTTCGAGCCGCTGCGCCGGACCGGCACCGCGGCCGAGAAGGACACGACGCTGCAGAAGAACCTGCCGGGGCGCGCGCAGACCTCCAACGCCGCGTTCGGGTTCGGCAAGACGTACCCGTTCAAGGAGTGCCTGGAGGCGGCGGACGAGCCGTACAGCGAGTACTGCACGGACTTCCCCGCGCAGAAGGGCGTGTCCACCTTCACGGACGCGAAGACCTGGTACCCGGGCATCGAGCAGATCGACGGCGGCCTCTACTTCCGGGACGGCGACGCCTCGGTGGTCGTGCCGTCCAAGGGCGACCAGACCTACTCGACCCGCGTGGTGCACCAGGACGGCACTCCGGCCACGGAGCTGTACGGCCAGGTGGCCGCCGGCTCGGTGCTCGGCACCGGCAACCCCGGTGACGAGGGCAAGGCGCTGGGCGTGCAGTTCAAGCTGGTGAGCCCGCTGCCGGGCAACCTGGGCGCCATCGTCCAGGTGGTTCCGCCGAAGAAGTGAATCAAGGGCCGCCGGGGCACCCCCCGGCGGCTCTACGATTGGTGACCATGAGCGAATTGCGCACCAAAGACGAGCACACCGAGGCGATCCGGAGGGATCGCCGGGTGGCGGTGGTGGTGAACACTCGCTCGCGCCGCGGTCGCCGCCACTATTTCGAGGTGATCGAGCAGATCCACAACCTCGGGTTCGAGCCGCTGGCCGAGCTGTCGGTCTACAACCCCAAGAGGCTGCGCGAACTGCTCGACACAGCCCTGGCCACCGATCCCGACCTGCTCATCGTCGGCGGTGGCGACGGCACGCTCTCCTCGGCCGTGCGCCACGTCGCCCACCGCGACGTGGCGCTCGGCGTGCTGCCGCTCGGCACCACCAACAACTTCGCCCGAAGCCTGGGCCTCCCGCTCGACCTGGCGGGCGCGATCAGGGTGTTCGCCACGGGCAAGGTGGCCGACATCGACCTCGGCATGGCCGACGACCGGCCGTTCGCCAACCTGGCCAGCTTCGGCGTCTCCGTCGAGGTGGCGGGCAAGGTCAAGCCCTGGCTCAAGCGGGTCGTGGGGCGCCCCGCCTACCCGCTGACGGCGCTGACGATCCTGCCCAACCACCGGCCGTTCCGTGCGTACATCACGGTGGAGGGGCAGCGTCACGAGCTGCTCACCCACCAGCTCAACATCGCCAACGGCCGCTTCCACGGCGGCTGGCAGGTGGCCAGGGACATCAGCATCGACAACGGCATGCTGGTGGCCTACCAGCTCGGCTCGGGCAAGAAGCTGCGCCTGCTCGGGGAGACCCTGATCAGGGCGACGACCGGCCGCTGGCGCAGCATGGCCGGCGGGCCGTTCGTGGTGGGCCGGGAGATGCTGCTGGAGACCGACCCGCCGATGGCCGCCGACGTGGACGGCGAGGTGCGGCTACGCACCCCGATCAGGCTCCGCGTGGTCCCGAACGGGGTGCGCGTCATGGTGCCCGCCGCCTTCGAGGACCGCTGAGCCGGCCCCCTCACGCCCAGGAGAATCCCATTGCTCCTGCCCCTTCTCTCGCTTGAACACGCACAGTAGTCACTCCGTCGCGAGGTGTTCAGGGGCGGGGAAAGTGCGGCGGGGGCGTGCGTCAGGCGTCCGCCAGCCCCCGGTACGCCGGGGTGAGCGGGTGTGCCAGGTCGCCGGGCGGCGGGAAGACCCGCAGGAGCAGGTCGGGCGCGACGGCCGAGGGCCGGCGTTCGGGGCGGTGCGCCGTGGCGCCGGGGGCGTAGAAGTCGGCCAGGCGGTCCGCGAACGGCACGTCCGCCACCGCCAGCGGATCGGCGGCCGGTTCGTCGGCGAGCGAGCCGAGCAGCTGCTCCCGGGTGCGCCCGCGCCAGGCCAGCACCAGGAACGGGTCGTCGTCGAACGACTCGGCCAGCAGGTAGAGCACGGCCGACAGGTGCTTGCAGGGGAACCCCCAGTCGGGGCACGAGCAGTCCATGTCCAGGTCGCGCGGGAACAGGTCGATGCCCATCGCGGCGAACAGCTCCTCGATCTCCGGCGGCATCTCGCCCGCCAGGAGCTTGGCCCGGTAGACCGCCTGCGCCGCGATCGACTCCTCGATGGCGGTCCAGCGGGCCTCGTCGTACGCCTCGATCCGGACCGCGATCGTGTACGGCCGCGGCCGCGAGCCCTGCACGGCGGCCCTGACCTCGCCGGCGGACAGGTCGATGGACAGGACCTGGCCCTGGCGGGCGTAGGCCCGGCCGCGCGCGAGGCGGCCCTTGTCGCAGACGCGCTCCAGGATGTCGATGAAGCGGCGTGACCACCAGGTGGAGCCGATGCTGCCGCGCCGCGTGCGGGCCTTGAGGCCGCCCTCGACCTTGATCGGCCTGCCGCCGTCGTACCAGCCGGGCATGCTCAGCCCACCCCCTCGGCCGTCAGTCTGAACACCTCGCGCAGCTCCTCGGTGGACAGGTCGGTCAGCCAGTCCTCGCCCGTGCCCACGACCCGCTCGGCCAGCGCCTTCTTGCGCTCGATCATCTGGTCCACGCGCTCTTCGAGGGTGCCGGCGCAGATGAGCTTGCGCACCTGCACGTTCTTGCGCTGGCCGATCCGGAACGCGCGGTCGGTGGCCTGGTCCTCGACGGCCGGGTTCCACCAGCGGTCCACGTGGATGACGTGGTTGGCGGCCGTCAGGTTGAGCCCGACGCCGGCGGCCTTGAGCGAGAGCACGAACAGCGTCGGCTCGGGATCGTTCTGGAACCGGTCGACCAGGCGGTCGCGGGTCTTCTTCGGCAGCCCGCCGTGCAGCCAGAGGACCGGGCGGTCGAGGCGCTGGGCGAGGTACGGCTGGAGCATCGTCCCGAACTCGGCGTATTGCGTGAAGAGCAGTGCCTTCTCGCCCTCCGCCAGGATCTCTTCGGACAGCTGCTCCAGCCGGGCGAGCTTGCCGGACCGGCCCGCCAGGCGGGAGCCGTCCTTGAGCAGGTGGGCGGGGTGGTTGCAGACCTGCTTGAGCCGGGCCATGGCCGACAGCACCAGGCCGCGCCGCTCGATGCCCTCACTGCTGTCGATCTTGGCCAGCATGTCGTCCACGACGGCCTGGTAGAGCGTGGCCTGCTCGGTCGTGAGCGGGCACCACTCCTTGACCTCCAGCTTCTCCGGCAGGTCCGAGATGATCGACTTGTCGGTCTTGAGGCGGCGCAGGATGAACGGGCCCGTCGCCCGCCTGAGCGCCTGGGCCGCCTGCTCGTCCTGGCGGGCCTCGATCGGCTCCTGGAAGCGGGTCCTGAACCGCGAACGCGGCCCCAGCATCCCCGGGTTGGCGAACTCCATGATCGACCAGAGCTCGGCCAGGTGGTTCTCCACCGGGGTGCCCGTCAGCGCGAGCCTGGTGCCCGTGGGGATCGATCGGACGGCCTGGGCCTGCAACGTGCCGCTGTTCTTGATCGCCTGGGCCTCGTCGCACACGACCCTGCGCCACTCGAAGCCCTTGAGCGTCTCCAGGTCGCGCTGGGCGGTGCCGTACGTGGTGATCACCAGGTCGGCGCGCTCGATCTCCGCGGGGTCGCGGCCGGCGCCGTGGTGCACGTACACCCGCAGCCCCGGCGCGAACCTGGCCGCCTCCCGCTGCCAGTTGCCGACCAGCGACATCGGGCACACCAGCAGCGTCGGGGCGCCGGCCCGCTCGTGGACGAGCAGCGCCAGCGTGGTGATCGTCTTGCCCAGCCCCATGTCGTCGGCGAGCACCCCGCCCAGGCCCAGCTCCGACAGGAAGCTCAGCCACGCCAGGCCGCGCTCCTGGTACGGCCTGAGCGTGGCGTCCAGGCCCGGCGGCGTGGCCAGCGGGGCCAGCCGCCGCTCGGCCTGCCCGGACAGCAGGTCGCCGAGCACGCCGTCGGCGTCGATCTCCAGCAGCGGCAGCTCGTCGTCGTCGCTCCGCACGACCTGGCGCAGGATGTCGGCGGCGCTCGCCTCGCCCGTACGGCCGCCCTCCACGGCCCTCAGCGCGGCCTTGAGCTGCCGGTCGTCCAGCTCCACCCACTGGCCGCGCACCCTGACCAGCGGCACCTTGAGCCGGGCCAGCTCGGCCAGCTCCGCCTCGCTGATCGTCTCCTCGCCCACCGCCAGGTCCACCCGGAAGTCGACCAGCTCCCGCATCCCGAAGCCCTGGCTCGCGGCCGCCGTCTGCGCCTTGGTCCTGGTGGTCAGCTTCAGCCCCAGCCGGGTGCGGCCCGCCCAGCGCGGCAGCTGCACCCCGAACCCGGCCGCCTGCAGCAGCGGCGCGGCCTGCCGCAGGAACCCGAACGCGCCCGCCGTGTCCAGCGCCAGCTCCCTCGGCTCGGGGACGCGCAGGGCGTGGTCCAGCTCGGGATACAGCCTGACCGCGCGCCCGAGCCCCGCCAGCAGCTCCCGCTCCGGCCGGCCCGGCAGCCCCGTCACCTGCCCGCCGCGCCAGATCGCCTCCGCCGGCACGTAGAGGCTGGGGTCGTCGGCGGCCTGCAGCGCCAGCTCGACCCGCCAGTCGTCGGTGTCGGTGGGCTCCAGCAGGCGGAAGCACACGCGCGTCGCGCCCTCGGACGCCGCCACCGCGTCGTGCCACTTCTCCAGCTCCTTGCGCAGCTCGGGCACGTCGGGGCAGGCCGGGGCGGGTCCGGTGAGCGCGGCCAGCCAGCGCTCCTGGAGGGTCCGGGGCGGCCGGGCGATCAGCGGCTCGGTGAGCGTCCGGCGGACGAGGGCGTCGGCGAACGCCTCCAGCGCCGCGCGCAGGACCTCGGCGGACGGGCGCTCGGTGCGGGAGGTGCGGCAGGCGGGCGGCATGGCCAGGGCCAGCTCGCGGAAGTACGCCGCGTCGGCCCCGGTGAGGACCGGCCGCCACAGGGCGCGGGCGTCGTCCTGGGGGACCGCCCACATCGCCATGGAGTCGGCGGGGGCGTCCCGGGGATCGGTGGCGATCAGTTGCGGGAGGACGCGGCCGCGGCGTACGAGATCGTGGGCGAAGGCGGCGACGGCGGCCCAGTGGCGCACGGTGGCGGTGGTAGTGGTGGCGGCGTGCTCGTCCAGCACCCGGAGCGCCTGCGCGGCGGGCGGGACGACGGCGGGCACCTGCCACGGGCGCAGCCGCGGGCGGGCCACCTCCGCCAGCCGGCCGGTCTCCGGCGACGGCAGCGGCTCCTTCGCCGAGCCGGGCAGCAGCAGCTCGAGCGAGGTGACCGACGAGGGGTCGAGGTCGAGCGCGGTGGCCAGGGCGGGCGCGGGGACGGCGAAGGGATGGGGGCGCGGCGCGGCGGCGCTTTGGCGCGGGCGCCCGCCGAGGTCCGGAACGGGGTCGGTGCCCTCCGCCCAGAAGGCGAGCCCGTCCGCCGCCCAAACCCCGTGTACCAGCACCCCGGCAGGCTACCTCCACCAGCGGAAGATCGGGTCCGGGCCGGATCCGGCGGGGCCGGATTAGGATCTTGGCATGAGGTTTTCGGGGGCCGAGGACAGGTGGCGGCAGGGGCTGGGCACGTTGCGGGACGTCGTACGCCAGACGCTCGTCACCCGGCAGCTCGCCGAGCACCTCCCCGCCACTCCCTGCCGTATCCTCGACGTGGGCTCCGGCCAGGGCACGCAGGCGCTCAGGATGGCCGCCAGGGGTCATCACGTCACCGCGCTCGACGCCTCCGGCGACCTGCTCGGCCTCCTGGAGACCGGGATCCAGCCGGGCATGCGGGTCAGGACCGTCCGGGCCGAGGCCGAGCGGCTGGGGGAGCTCTTCGAGCCGGGCGGGTTCGACGCGGTGCTGTGCCACGGCGTGCTGATGTACTTCGACGACCCCGATCCGTTCCTCGCCGACCTGGCCCGGATGCTCGCCCCCGGCGGCCTGCTGTCGTTGCTCGTGCGCAACGGCGACGCGCTGGCCATGCGGCCGGGGCTGCTGGGCGACTGGGAGGGGGCGCTGCGGGCGTTCGGCGGGACGGATTACGTCAACCGGCTCGGTGTGCCGGCCCGGGCCGACCGGCTCGGCGAGCTGGCGGGGCGGCTGGCCGTACACGGGCTGGAGGTGCGTCAGTGGTACGGCGTGCGCGTGTTCAGCGACACCTTCCCCGACGACGCGCCCATCCCGGAGAACCTCGACGACCTGCTGGCGGCCGAGGAGCGGGCCGGCCGGACCGATCCCTACCGCGGGGTCTCCGCCCTGATTCACCTCATCTGCTCGGCGTCTTGAAGGCAACGGAGTAGAATAAAAGTATGAATCCTCCCGGATCGTGGTGTGAGCGGCCCAAGCCGCAGGCTCCCTCGTGCGAGCTCCCGTCCCCGTGGAGCAAGCCGAAGAAGCCCGACAACTGGTGCGAGGTCCAGAAGGATCCCGTGCTGTCCGTCCTGGGATTCCTGTTCAAGGCCGCCAAGCGTTAGGTCCGCTACGCCCCATTACTTGGTGGTAGAAGGCCATTTGTTTGGGTAGTCGCCTTCCTCAGCGGAGGAGGCGAACGTTGTGAACGACACCCACAAGCTGGTCAACGATCTCTCCGAGCAGGTCTCCAGGCTCGTCAAGGACGAGTTCCGCCTGGCCAGGATGGAGCTCGCGGAGAAGGGCAAGCGCGCGGGACTCGGCGCGGGCCTGTTCGGCGCGGCGGGAACGGCCGCGTTCTTCGGCGGTGCGGCCCTCGTGGCCGCCGTCATCATGCTCCTTGCTCTGGTCCTGCCCGGATGGGCGGCCGCCGCGATCGTCGCGGGCGTGCTGTTCATCGCTGCCGCGCTCCTCGGCCTCATCGGAAAGAACGAGGTGAAACGAGCGGCGCCGATGGTCCCATCGGAGGCCATCGCGAGCGTCAAGGCCGATATCGACATGGTCAGGGAGAGGGCACGGCGATGAGCGAGACGGACCCCGGACACAGCGAGCAGCACGCCGGTGATGTCGGCGCCCGCAGAGCGACCGTGGGCACCCCGACGGAGCGCGAGTCCATCAACGTCCCCCCGACCAGACCAGGCGCGGCAGAGAACGCGCGCCGGGCCGAAGCGGCCCGGCAGGAACACGAGACGTTCATCCCCGAGACCCCCATTCCGGATGAACGGTCCGAGGCGGCCGAGAATCTGCGGACCGAAGAGGAATCACTGAGAGGGGCGCGCGGGACGGACGACGAGGAGGAAGAGGACGACGTGCGCAAAGATATCCAGGAGACCCGAAGAGAGATGGGCGAGACCGTCAGCGCGCTGGCCGAGAAGGCCGACGTGAAGGGCAGGGCCGAGCACGCGGCGGAGGTCGCCAAGGATCGGGCCGCCGACGCGGCGGAGGCCGTGCGGGACAAGGCCTCGGAGGTGGCGAGCAAGGTCCGCGAGGGCACGCCCGACCAGGTCAAGGACGCGGCGGCGGAGGCCAGGAAGCGTCCCGTCCTGCTGATCGCGGTCGTCGGCGCGGTGACGGCCTTCGTGGTGCGCCGCGTCCTGCGGCGCCGGCGCACCCACAAGTAGGCACGAACGCGACAGGACGTGTCCCCCCGAGACGTCCCCGACCGGCCCGCCCAGGACGACCCCCGTCCCGGGCGGGCCGGTCGCGCCGTGCCCGACCGGGACGTGCCCGACCGTGACGTGCCCGACCGTGACGTGCCTGGGGGGCCGGGGGAGTTGCCGCGGCGGGCGTGGTGGCGGGTGGTGCGGCGGACGGTCGCCGAGTTCCGCGACGACCGCGTGCAGGACCTGGCCGCGGCGCTGACCTACTACGCCGTGCTGTCCGTCTTCCCGGCGCTGATCGTGCTGGTGTCGCTGTTCCGCCTGCTGGGCAGGAACGACGCGGCCGCGGTGGTCGGCGAGCTCATGGAGGTGGCGCCCGCCGACGTGCGCACCGTCATCACGCAGGGCGTGCGGGCGGTCGAGGGCAGCGACGCCACGGCGGGTCTCGTGGCGGCGGCCGGGCTGCTGGTCGCCCTGTGGTCGGCCTCCGGCTACATCGCCGCCTTCATCAGGGCCGGCAACGCGATCTACGACATCGAGGAGGGCCGCCCGTTCTGGAAGGTGACTCCGCTCAGGATCGGCCTGACGCTGCTGACCACCGTGCTCCTCGCAGCCGGCGCGATCGCCGTGACGCTGACCGGCGATCTGGCCGGTGCCGTGGGCGGCGCGCTGGGCATGACCGACACGGCGGTGACGGCCTGGAACGTGCTCAAGTGGCCGGCCCTCGCCCTCGTCGCCGCCGGACTGATCATGGTCCTGTACTGGGCGGCGCCCAACGTACGCCAGCCCGGCATGCGCTGGATCACCCCCGGGAGCCTGCTCGCGGTGGCGCTCTGGGTGATCGTCTCCGGCGGTTTCGCCCTGTACGCCTCCCGCTTCGCCTCCTACGACAAGACCTACGGCACGCTGGCGGCCGTCGTGGTGTTCCTGATCTGGTTGTGGCTGTCGAACATGGCGCTGCTGTTCGGCGCCGAACTGGACGCCGAGCTGATCAGGGAGCGCAGGATCGCGGCCGCGGGGCAGCCGGCCGGGCGGGAGCCGTACGCGGTGCCACGGGACCCGCCGAAGGCCGATAACCTGCCGGAGTGATGCGTCGAACGGCCGCCGCGGCCCTGCTCGCCCTGCTGGTGGCCGGGTGCGGCGGTGGGTCGGCGGTGAGCGACTACGGCAAGGTGGTCAAGGGCGCCAAGGGCGCGACCGTGCCGGTGGAGGTGCGCCCGGGGCAGCGGTTCTCGCTGGCCGTCCCCGACAACCCGTCGGTGGGCGACAACTGGGACCTGGTGGAGGTGCCGGACGCGAAGGTGGCCTCGTTCATCAGCGAGGAGAGCGAGCGCGACGGCGACGCCCCCGGGTCCGGCGGCACCGCCTACTTCGTCTTCAACGGCAAGCGGCCGGGCACGACCGAGATCAGGCTGCGCAACTGCTGGCGCTGCGGCCAGGACAAGACGCCGTCCACCGAGGAGAGCAGGCAGCAGTCCGGCGAAGCGATCTTCACCGTCACCGTCGCCGGGCCGGCCCGTTAGGGTGCAGATCATGGACTTCATCCGGGTGCGCGCCGCGGCCGACGGCGCGGAGACGATCTCCTACTGGACCGGCGACGTCTACGGCTGGCAGGACGACGACGGGCCGCACCACCTGTTCGGGTTCGAGGGGCTCAACGTGGCCAGGGCGGTCGAGAGCGACGGCGGCTGGCAGTTGCTGACCCGCGAGGCTGCCCTCTACCTCGACCCCCGCGGCAGGCAGGTGCTCGACTCCTGGGACAACCCGTTCACCGGGCGCACGGTCGAGGTCCGCCACGTCTTCAACGATCCGGTCAACCAGCGGCTGGGGGCCTACCCGGTGCCGGAGACGCGGCTCGGCGGCCAGGTCGTCTACAACGTGGACGTCCGGCTGGCCTACCCGTCGCCGCTCAAGGTCGCCGACTATCCCGACAACTCGGCGAGCGACACCTACCGGGCGCTTGAGCTGTTCCAGTTCTTCGTCTCGGCGCGCGACCTGGAGTCGGGCGTGCCCGACGTGCCGTGCGCGTTCTCCTGGTGCCGGGTCTCGCCGTGGCTGCCGTGGATGGCGATGGCGCAGCGCGGGGGCGGGCTGGTCTACCACTGCCGGGGCGCCAAGGTGGCCGAGGTGCCCGAGCGGCTGCGGGAGCGGGTGGGCGAGCACTTCCTGCACGCGCCCGCCGAGTGGTCGGCGCCCAACATGACCAGCTGGACGGCGTTCGCGGGGCAGGTAGGGTCGGGCGGTGAGCACTGACCTGTTCTGCGAGATCATCGCCGGCGAGCGGCCCGCCCACGTGGTGAGCTCCGACGAGGTGGCGGTCTCCTTCCTCGACACCCGGCCGGTCTTCAAGGGCCACGTGCTGGTGGTGCCGCGCGCCCACGTCGAGACGCTCTCCGACCTCGGCGACGTCGGGCCGTTCTTCGAGCGCGTGCAGGCCATGGCGCGCGCGGTGGAGGCGGGGCTCGAGGCCGGCGGCACGTTCGTGGCCATGAACAACCGCGTCAGTCAGAGCGTGGCCCACCTGCACGTGCACGTGGTGCCGCGCAACAAGAAGGACGGGCTGCGCGGCTTCTTCTGGCCGCGCACCACGTACGACTCCGCCGAGGAGGCCGAGTCGTACGCCGGCCTCATCGCCAAGGCCCTCTGACCCGCCCCCGGCCTCCCTCCCCGAAGGACGGCACCGGAGTGCGGCGGGAGAGGGGTGGCGTGGCGGGGCGTGGGAGCGGCTAGGCTCTGGCCGCGTGGAATACCTGGTCGGCGTCGCCGTCGTCGCGGTGCTCGTCGGCGTGCCCTCGATCGTGCTGTGGCGGGTCATGCGGGGCCGGCGGGAGCTGGGCACGAGCCCGGCCGAGCGGGCCACGTTCGAGACCCTGCACACCGCCTCCCTGGCCGGGCCGCCGCTGCGGGCCGGGCTGACGGCCGACGGCGCCGAGCGCGCCTCGCGGCACCTGCGCGCCCTGCTCAACTCCGACGCCCTGGCCATCACCGACGGGGAGCGGCTGCTGGTCTACGACGGCGACGGCGACGACCACCACGCCGACCAGGCGTTCGAGCACGCGGCGGCCACCCTGAAGGACGGCCGCACGCAGGTCCTGACCATCGCGTGCGACCTGCTGGAGTGCCCGATCAGGCACGCCGTGGTCGTGCCGCTGACCACCGACGACCGCGTGGTCGGGACGCTGGCCGCCTACGGGCAGAACGCCTCCGCCGGCCTGGTCAGGGCCGCGCAGGAGGTGGCCGGGTGGGTGGACTCGCAGCTGGAGCTGGCCGAGCTGGACCGCTCGCGCACGCTGCTCATGGAGGCCGAGGTGCGCGCCCTGCGCGCGCAGATCTCCCCGCACTTCATCTACAACTCGCTCACCACGATCGCCTCGTTCGTCCGCACCGACCCGGAGCGGGCCAGGGAGCTGCTGCTGGAGTTCGCCGACTTCACCCGCTACTCCTTCCGCAGGCACGGCGAGTTCACCACGCTGGCCGAGGAGCTGCGCTCGATCGACCGCTACCTGATCCTGGAGCGGGCCAGGTTCGGCGACCAGTTGCAGGTGACGCTGCGCATCGCGCCGGAGGTGCTGCCGGTCGCCGTGCCGTTCCTGTGCCTGCAGCCGCTGGTCGAGAACGCCGTACGCCACGGCCTGGAGAGCAAGGACGGCGTCGGCCGCATCACGATCATCGCCGAGGACGCCGGTGCCGAGTGCCGCATCAGCGTCGAGGACGACGGGCTCGGCATGGACCCCGACCGGCTGCGCCGCATCCTCGCAGGTGAGATCACTCCTGCGGGCGGCGTCGGGCTGGCGAACGTGGACGAGCGGCTGCGCCAGGTGTACGGCGACGAGTACGGTCTCGTGGTCGAGACGGCCAGCGGAGCGGGCACCAAGGTCAACGTCAGATTGCCGAAATATCACCCAGGCGTCTCCGCCCGTTGACCTCGATCTTTGTTGTCGGTTTTATCACTGTCTATGGCACAACTCCGGGTCCTCGCGGTCGACGACGAGCTACCCGCCCTCGAAGACCTGTCGTACCTGCTGCGCGCCGACCCCCGCATCGGTGAGGTGGCCACCGCCAGGGACGGCGCCGCGGCGCTGCGCCTGCTCGACCGGGCCATCGCCGACGGCCGGCCGATCGACGCCGTGTTCCTGGACATCAGGATGCGCGGGCTCGACGGCGTGGTGCTCGGACGCCTCCTGTCGCAGTTCGCGAACCCGCCCAGGGTGGTGTTCGTGACCGCGTACGAGGAGCACGCGGTGGACGCGTTCGAGATCAAGGCGGAGGACTACCTGCTCAAACCCGTCCGGCCCGAGCGGCTGGCGGAGGCGATCAGGCGGGTGGCGGTCTCGGCCGACGTGCCGGTGGAGGGCGGGGAGAGCGACACGATCCCGGTCGAGCTGGGCGGCGTGACCCGGTTCGTGTCCAGCGCCGACGTCATCTACGTGGAGGCGCACGGCGACTACGCGCGGCTGCACACGGCCGCGGGCAGCCACCTCGTCCGGATCCCGCTGGCCACCCTGGAGGAGCGGTGGGCCTCGGCCGGGTTCCTCCGCGTGCACCGCAGCCACCTGGTGGCCGTCAAGCACATCGAGGAGCTGCACATCGACTCCGGCAAGTGCACCGTACGCGTCGGCGCCACCGAGCTCCCGGTCAGCCGCCGGCACACCCGCGAGCTGCGCGACCTGCTGGTGCGGCGGGCCAGGAAGGGCAGGCCCGAATGAGCTCCGAGCCGCGCCCGCCGCGCCGGACGCCCCCGCCGCGTACCGATCCGCCCCGCCGGACGCCGCCGCCCCCGGCCCGCCGGTCCTCCGACGGGCCCCGCCGCGTCGCCGTCACCAGCCCGCGCACGGCCGCCGCCCGGCGCCCCCGCTACCCCGCCACCCGCGAGATCGACGAGCAGACCCGGCTCGGCGAGGTCTACATGCACTCGCTGCTGCGCACCCAGTTCCGGCTGGCACTGTTCGTCTGCACGGTGCTGGCCTGCGTGGTCTGCGGGCTGCCGCTGCTGTTCCTGCTCATCCCGGAGCTGCGCGAGGTGCACCTGCTGGGCGTGCCGCTCCCGTGGGCGGTGCTGGCCGGGCTCATCTACCCGGCCTTCGTCATCGGCGCCTGGCTCTACGTCCGGCAGGCCGAGCGCAACGAGCGCCACTTCGCCGAGCTGGTCGAGCGCCGATGAGCCTGGCCGCCGTGCTGGTCGTCGTGGTGGCGGCCGTGCTCATCGGGGCGTTCGGGATCAGGGTCTCGCGGACCACCTCCGACTTCTACGTCGCCTCCCGCACGGTCAGCCCGCTGTGGAACGCCTCGGCGATCGGCGGCGAGTACCTGTCGGCGGCCTCGTTCCTCGGGATCGCCGGGCTCATCCTGTCCTTCGGCGTGGACATGCTCTGGCTGCCGGTCGGCTGGACCGGGGGATACCTGGTGCTGCTCGTGCTGGTGTCGGCGCCGCTGCGGCGGTCGGGGGCGTACACGCTGCCCGACTTCGCCGAGGCCAGGCTCGAGTCGATGACCGTGCGCCGCACCGCGAGCGTGCTCGTCGTGCTGATCGGCTGGCTCTACCTCATGCCGCAGTTCCAGAGCGCGGGGCTGGTGCTGCGCACGATCACCGGCGCGCCCGTGTGGGTGGGCGGGCTGCTGGTCGCGGTCGTCGTGGCGGTGAACGTGCTGTCGGGCGGCATGCGGTCGATCACGTTCGTGCAGGCGTTCCAGTACTGGCTCAAGCTGACCGCGCTGGCGGTGCCGCTGGTGTTCCTGCTGATGGCCTGGAAGGCCGACGGCGCGCCCGGCGTGAGCGCGGCGGACGCGGCCGTCTGGCAGGTGCCGCTGGCCGGGGCCAAGGAGTACGGGCTGTACTCGACGTACTCGCTGATCCTGGCCACGTTCCTGGGCACCATGGGGCTGCCGCACGTCCTGGTGCGGTTCTACACCAACCCGGACGGGCGGGCCGCGCGCCGTACGACGCTGGTGGTGCTGTCGCTGCTCGGGGCGTTCTACCTGCTGCCCGCCGTGTACGGCTGGCTCGGCCGCATGTACGCCCTCGACCTCGTACGCACGGACACGGTCGTGCTGACGCTGCCCTCCCGCATGATCGGCGGCACGCTGGGCGACGTGCTGACCGCGCTGGTCACCGCGGGCGCGTTCGCGGCGTTCCTGTCCACCTCCTCCGGGCTGACCGTGTCCGTGGCCGGGGTGATCGCGCAGGACCTGCTCAAGGGCGGGGTGAGCTCGTTCAGGATCGCCACGCTGATGGCGGTGGCGGTGCCGCTGGCCCTGGCGCTGTGGGCGCGGGCGCTGCCGGTGGCGGACGTGGTGGGGCTGGCCTTCGCGGTGGCGGCCTCGTCGTTCTGCCCGCTGCTCGTCCTGGGCATCTGGTGGCGGCGCCTGTCGACGACGGGGGCGCTGGCGGGGCTGTTCGTCGGGGGCGGCCTGGCCTGCGCCGCCGTCCTGGCGACGATCGTCGGGGGCCCGCAGGCGGGCCTGACCGGAGCCCTGCTCGCGCAGCCGGCGGCGTGGACGGTGCCGATCGCGTTCGTGGTGATGGTGGCCGTGTCGTTCCTGACCCCGCACCGGGTCCCCCCGGGGACGGCCAGGACCATGGTCCGGCTGCACACCCCGGAGGATCTCGACCTCGACCGCGGCGACTGGCGCCCCCGCTCGTCCTGACCCCGGAGATCCGGCGGTCGCGCTGACGTCGAGCGTCACGGAGGGTACCGTTATGGCGACCGTGGGGTTATCATAGAACGCGCATTCGATAAATCGAACGAGGGAGGTGCTGGTCGTGGCGCATGCGGTCCCTACACTGGACATCGTGCCGGTCTCTGCGTCTCTTCGCGGCCCTGCGGCCGCCGTCGCCTATCTGCTGGCGACCGCTCGAGCCAGCGGCATGCGCATCAACCGCACCAAGCTTGCCAAGCTCCTCTATCTCGCCGATCTGGATGCCGTTGCGAACGGGCTTTCTCCCGGCTCCGGCGTCGAATGGCGATGGCGTCACGACGGCCCGCACAGTCTTCGTCTGGCGGAGGTCGAAAGGGACCTGTCGGAGGCCGGCGTCGTCCAGGTCGAGGAGAGCGCCGATCCCTTCGCCGGACATCGCGAATGCGCAGTCCACTTGATCGACGCGCCGCAGGTGGTCATCGACCCGGAGTTCGCCGAGATCATCGACGTCGTTCTGGCCGAATACGGCCGATGGTCAGCGGGCCAGCTACGCGAGTTCACCTACCAGACGCCTCCCATGCAAGAGGCGATGAAGCAGGACCGGCATGAGGCACGGCTCGATCTGGCCGGCGGGCCCCCGCTGCCCGATCTCGGTTCCGGCCTGGCGCGCTTGCGTGTCTGGGCCGCACGCAATCCCTTGCCCGATGACGAGCCCGGCGGAGTCGACGATCTGGTCGAGGAGAGCCGGCAACTCGCCGAGCACCGGGCCGACGCGACCCGGCAGCTATTGGGGGAATAGATGCCGGGTCCTTATGTGTCCGGCGGCGTCTATCTCGTCGGTGACAAGGAAGTGCGCCTCATTCCGGAAGAAGAGCGCGTGGTCCACGACGAGCGCCGTCCGGTGGTCGTGGTCACGGGCGGGGGCACCAACAGCGATACCAGTTGGCCCTTCGTCCTCGCCTGCCCGATCTCCGGGTCCACGTCGCGACGCACCCGATTCGACGTTCACTTGGCCAGAGGGCAAGGTGGCGTCGTGAAGAAGTGCTGGATCCGGGTCCCTGCGGTTCAACCACTCCTGAAGACGGCGCTGGAGGACCGGACGGGCACTCTCGACGAGGACCTCCTCACCCAGGTGCAGGGGCGTCTCGCCCAATACCTCGGCCTGCTGGGCTGAGGGGGAGGGCGGCGGGGCCGGAACGTCCTAGGGCAGATAGGCCTTTTTGACCTTGGCCCGCTCCAGGGTGTGGACGTCGTCGCAGTCGTGGCAGTAGCCGGTGACCGTGCCGGGGCCGATCTCCAGGCCGTCCATGTAGTGCTCGCGCCGCTGCCACACCACCACGATCGGCTCGCCGGTAACGGTGGCCTCCAGCAGGGTCTCCTCGGCCGAGCCGGGTGCGGGCCGGCCCGCCGCGGCGCCGCTGAGCAGCGCTCTGGCCGCGGCCTCGGCGTCGAACTCCGGATCGTCGTGGCCCTCCACCGGCAGGCGCCGCCGCTGCTTGCGTTCCGCCTTGATCGTCCCGTCCGCCGCCAGGCCGACGGGGGCGTGGCCCGCCTGGCGCAGCAGGCGCAGCGTCTCGTCGGGAGGCAGCGTGCCGAGCGCGACCGTCGGCGCGATCTGGCGTAAGCCCGCCTTGCGCAGCGCCTTCGCGCCGCACAGCTCGGTGATGACCGCGGGGTCCGTGGCGATCACGACGGAGGGGGCGGAGCTGACCCGGATGGCGCCGTGCTTGCGGGCCGTGTCGGTGACGAGGTAGCGCAGCGGCTGGGGGAGCTTCTTGGCAGAGAAGCGGGTCAGGCCGTCGAGCAGCGTGTCGGCGCTCGTGCCCGCGTCCAGCGCCCTGCGCACGGTCCGCTCGGAGAAGCGCCACACGCTCGCCCGGTCGCGCGACTCCAGGTCGGCGCAGGCGTTCAGGAACGCCGCCAGGTCGGGGGACGGGAGACCGGGCACGATGGCGGTCAGGTCGTTCTGGAGGGTCACGGTCGTGGCGGGCGCGGGGAAGCGCTCGGTCACGTCGCCGGAGTCAAGGACGGCCCGGCCGAGTGCCGTGAGCGCCCCATCGGCGAGGATCCCGAGCCACTCGCCCTCGCGCAGGGCCGCCGCGACGAACTCGTCGGCCGCGCGGGCGGCCTCCGCGACCGCCCGCGTGCGCCAGACCACCGCCGCCTTCAGCCCGGCGGCGTCCGTGCCCGCGCCCGGGGGCAGGGTGCGCAGCGTCTCCAGGACCGCCCGCCGGATCCGCCCCGCCTCGCACTGGAACTCGTACGGCGGCGGCAACGGATCAAGATGCTCCTCGCAGCACCCCACGACCCGGTGCGTGGCCGCCTGCGGCAGCTCCAGCCAGGCCTTCGCCAGCACCCGCCACCTGTCACCGGTGGAGCGCGCCGTCCAGTCGTCCACGAGCGTGGTGCTGACCAGCCGCTCGCCCAGCTCCGAGGCGACCAGGTCGGCGCCGAAGGCGACGTCCAGGAACAGCACGGCCTGCTGCTCCGGCAGGCCGAGCGCCTTGGCCAGCCGTCTGACCTCGCGGACGCCCACGCCGCCCGCCTTCAGCTCGGCGATCGGCTCCGTCCCCGCCAGCTCCGCCAGGGCCTCGACGCGGTCCACCGCGACCAGCGCGGCGCTCACGCCGTCGGCCTCGGCGCGCCGCTCGCCCGGGACGTCGGGCTGCCCGGTCAGCTCCGGCTTCCAGCCGTCGCCGCGCAGGGCGAGCGCGATCTCGCTGGGCAGCTCGTACTGCCAGCCGTCGCGGATCACGAACCCGGCGTCGACCAGGCGTTGCACGGGATGCGCGCGGGATATGGAGCCGTAGTAGATCTGCTCGGCCTCCAGCACCGGCGCCCCGGACGCCATGGACTCCAGCAGCGTGGCGGCCTGGCGCGGCAGCCGGGCCGCCCGGGCCCGCACGGCGGCGCTGTCCCGCAGCAGCTCCTCGGCCTGCGTGACCAGATCGGCCTTGCGGCCCGCGGGCTGCCCGCCGAACGCCTTGACCATCGTCTTCAGCGTCTCGGCGGTGACCTTCTTCTCGAACGCCCGCAACGGCCTGCCCAGCCCGAACGGATGCGCCCACAGGCCGGGGCGGTGCCGGGAGCGCACGGTCGCGCCGTCGAGCTCGACCAGGCCGTGCCCGGCCAGCAGGTCCAGCACCTCACCGAGCCGGCCACGGGGGTCGCGCACCATGCCGGCCAGCCCGTCGCGGGTGACCTCGCCGCCGGCCGCCTGGATGGCCTGGCTGACGGTGTGGCAGTCGGAGTCGAGGTCGAGCAGGACGGGGATCGCCAGCTCGGGACGGGCCAGCAGGCGTTCGAGCATGTCGAGTGAGGGCGCTCCGGCCAGCTCGGGCCTGTTGCGAAGGAGATGGGTGAGGTCGGCGGCGGGAAGAGGCACGGATCGACTTTAGTGCGATGTCCGCCACTTCCGGGTACGGAAGGCTCTTACCGGAGCGTGACGCCTTGGTGCCGATGCGTACGCGTCGTCCTAGGCCATCACCCGCTCGTACGCCGCCACCAGCTCCGCCATCGCCAGCACCGCCCCCTCCGGATCCTTGGCGGCGTCGTCCCACCGCCGGAGGGCGACCGCGTCGGCCGACCACTCGTGGGCCTCGAAGGCGGCGGCCTCCTCCGCTGACATCGGCCCGCCCTGGACGCGCAGCGAGCGCACCGAGACCGGGCTCAGCGTGTCGTGGTAGGCCGGGTCCACGGCCACCAGGTAGCGCTTGGCGGCCACGTGCTGCTCGATCGCCCAGGCCGAGCGTTCCGTGAGGTGGTCGCGGGCGAAGGCGGCGCCGGCCTGCTCGTGCGGCAGGCCCCGGTGCCGCGCGGCCACCTGGCGGGCGCGGCCGACGTCGTGGAAGGCGGCGGCGAGGACCAGCTCGTCGTCGGCGCCGGCGGCCATCGCGTGGGCGGCCGCCTGGAGGGCGTGGGTGCGCTGGTCGACGGCCTCGCCACCGTACGGGAGGCCGGCGAGGCCCTCGAAGAGGTCGTGAAGTTCATCCCTGGAAAGCATGATTTGTCCTCTCTTAGGGGTACGCATCATGAGGCGCTGTCCGGGGCCGGGAGGTGGCCGGAGGGTGGACCCGCACGGGACGCCGGGTGACGGGCGAGTGGGTTCAGCCGGTGTTAACCCCCCGGTTCGTGCACCGTCAGGCGCGTCTGACCTGCTCATCACTGTCGGCGACGACCGTGGCCAGCCAGATCTGCCACCTGCGACAAGCTCGGAGACCTGACTGTGAAACGTATCCTGACCGCCCTGGCCATGATCGGCGCGCTCGCGGCGGCGGGCTGCTCCTCCGCCAGCGGCAGCACCGGTGACGGCGAGGTGCTCCGCTTCGCCGTCGTGCCGGTCGAGCAGAACATCGACCCCACGGCCGAGTACAAGGACATCATCGCGCTCGTCGAGAAGAACACCGGTAAGAAGGTGGAGTTCGTCCGCTCGACCGACTACAACGCGGTCATCGAGGGCATGGTGTCCGGCAAGCTGGACCTGGCCGAGTTCGGGCCGCTGTCGTACGTGCTGGCCAGGAGCAACGGCGCCAAGATCACCCCGATCGCGTCCATGGTCGAGAAGGGCGGCAAGCCCACCTACCAGAGCTACGGCATCGTGCCCGCGAACAGCCGGATCGCCGACATCAACGGGTTCAAGGGCGCCAAGGTGTGCTTCGTCGACCCGGGCTCCACCTCCGGATATCTCTTCCCGAGCCAGGGGCTGCTGGGCGCGGGCATCGACCCCAAGACGGGCGTGCGGCCCGTCATGGCGGGCGGGCACGACAACTCCGTGCTCTCGGTCGCCGACGGCAAGTGCGAGGCCGGCTTCGCCGAGAACGCCATGGTCGACCACATCCTCATCGAGAAGGGCAAGCTGAAGGCCGGTCAGGTGAAGGTGGTGTGGAAGTCCGAGCCGATCCCGATGTCGCCGGTGGCCATGCGCGACGGGCTGCCCGCCGACGTGAAGGACAAGCTCACCCAGACCTTTACCAAGGACGCCAACAAGGACAGGCTCGTGCAGCTCGGCATCTGCAAGGACGAAGCCTCCTGCCGGGTGACGGCCGACTCGTCCGTGTGGGGCTTCCAGGCGGTCACGGACGCGACCTTCGACCCGGTACGCGAGGTGTGCGCCGCCACCCACAACGAGAAGTGCTCCACGGCATGACGGCGGTCGTACGGACCGACGGGCTGGTCAAGGCGTTCGGCGAGGTGACCGCGTGCGCGGGGATCGACCTGACCGTGGACCGGGGCGAGATCGTCGCCCTGCTGGGCCCCTCGGGGTCGGGCAAGTCCACGCTGCTGCGCCACCTCAACGGGCTGACCAGGCCGGATTCGGGGCAGGTCGAGGTGCTGGGGGTCGACGTGGTCACCGCCAAGGGGGCCGCGCTGCGGGCCCTGCGGCGCCGGGTGGGCGTGGTCTTCCAGCAGTTCAACCTGGTCGGGCGGCTCACCGTCATGGAGAACGTGCTCAACGGCGCCCTCGGCCGCGTCCGCGGGCCCCGGTACGGCGTCGTCACCTGGCCCAGGTCCGTACGCGCGGAGGCGCTGGAGCACCTGGACCGGGTGGGCCTGGCGGACCGGGCCTACCAGCGGGCCGGGAGCCTGTCGGGCGGGCAGCAGCAGCGCGTGGCCATCGCGCGGGCGCTGCTGCAGCGGCCCGAGCTGATGCTCGCCGACGAGCCCGTGGCCTCGCTGGACCCGGAGACGGCCGCGTCCGTCATGGACCTGCTGGTACGCGTGTGCCGCGAGGACGGGCTCACCATGGTGTGCACGCTGCACCAGATCGAGCTGGCGCTGCAGTGGACGCGGCGGGTGGTGGGGCTGCGGCTGGGGGAGGTCCGGCTGGACGAGCCCACCGACCTGCTGGACGCGGTCCGCCTGCGCGGCCTGTACGTGTCCGACCCCGTGACGGTGCCATGACCGCCCGCACGGCTCCCGACCGCCCGGCCCCGGCCGGGGTTCGCGGCGTAGGCGGGTCCGCGAACTCGGGCGGCCCCGAGGGTGGCTCCGGGGGCGGTCTCGGGGGCGGCTCGCGGCGCCCTGGGCACGGTGGCGGGGGAGCGGCGAGCGGGGCCCGGGCGGCTCGGCCGCCGCGTAGCGCGCGGCGCGTGGCGGCGTGGGCGTTCCCGATCGTGTCCGTGGTGCTGGGCGTCGTCGCGCTCGACCACCTCGGCGTCGGTGTCGCCGGCCTGGTCGGCGGGTTCGGCGAGGTGGCCGCGCTGCTGGCCCGGGCCTGGCCGCCGACGCTCGCCGATCCCGCCACGACGTTCGCGCACGTGCTGGACACGCTCTGGATGGCCGTCGCCGGCACCGCGCTGGCCACGGTGCTGGCCGCCGTGCTGGGCGTACTGGCCGCCGCCCGGGGCGGTGCCGGGGGATCGTCCGCCTTCGCGAAGGCCGTCCGGCCGGTCGCGCTCGCCGTGATCGTCGCCTGCCGGGCCATCCCCGACGTGGTGTTCGCGGTCTTCTTCGTGGCCGCGGTCGGCATCGGCCCGCTGCCCGGCGTGCTGGCGCTCGGCCTGCACTCCGTGGGCATGCTGGGCAAGCTGTTCGCCGAGGCGGTCGAGCAGGCGGACGCGGGCGTGCGCGAGGCCGTGGCCGGCACCGGCGCCGGTCGTGTGCAGCGGCTCATGACGGGCGTGCTGCCGCAGGTGGCGCCCTCCTGGGTGGCGGCCATCCTGTACCGGCTGGACATCAACTTCCGCGGCTCCGTGCTGCTGGGCGCCGTCGGCGCGGGCGGCATCGGGCTGGACCTGAAGACCGCGTTCGGGTTCACCGACTACCGCGAGGCCACCGGGATCGCGCTGGTGACCGTGGCCGTGGTGCTGCTGGTCGAGGCGGTGTCGGTGGCGCTGCGCGGGCAGCTGCTGGGCGCGGGACGTACCGGGGCGATTCCCCCCGTACGCGGGACCCGGGTGCCGTGGACGCGCGGCCGGCTGGCCGCGCACCTGACCGGATGGGGCGGGCTGGTGCTCGCGGCGGTGGCGTTCTGGCAGGTCGGGGCGGGTCCGGCGGCGCTGGCCGACGCGGCCGGCGGCTCCGTGCGGGCGCTCGGCGAGTTCTTCCCGCCCGACTTCGCGCCCGTCTCCGGGCTGCTCGGCGAGGGGCTGCTGGAGACGGCCGCCATCGCGCTCGGCGCCACCTTCCTCGGCACGCTCGCCGGCGTCCCGCTCGGCCTGGCAGCCGCGCGCGCCGTCGCCCCCAACGACGGGGTACGCCTGACCGCCCGCGTCCTCCTCGTCGGTCTGCGCTCCATCCCGGACCTGCTGCTGGTGCTGGTGTTCGTGGCGGCGTTCGGGCTCATGGACGGGCCGGTCGCCGGGACCCTGGCGCTGGCCGTCTTCACCGCCGCCCTGGTCGCCAAGCTCGTCGCCGACGACGCCGAGGAGCTGCGCCGGGGGCCGCGCGAGGCCGTGCTGTCCGCCGGGGCCGGCCCCGTGCAGGAGCTCACCGTGGCCGTGCTCGGCCAGCTCACGCCCCGCCTGGCCGCCACCACTCTCTACGCGCTCGACGTCAACCTGCGGGCCTTCTTCATCCTCGGCATCGTGGGCGCGGGTGAGCTCGGCTACGCGCTGAGCCAGCACATCAGGGCGCTCGATCACGATGTCGTCACCGCGATCGTGCTGCCGGTGTTCGTGCTGGTCCTGGCCGTGGAGGCGGTCTCGGCCCGGCTCAGATCCGTCCTGCGTTGATGACCTGCCCGCTCCTGCGGCGTCGTCCGCCGTTCACCTCCCGGTCAGGGGCGGCGCCGAGGCTGCTTGTCATGACAAGCACGCAGCGCTACCTGGAGATGGCCGACATCCTGGAGGCGGAGCTGGCCCACGTACCCGTGGGCGCGCAGGTGCCGAGCGAGCACGTGCTGGCCGACCGCTTCCACGTCAGCAGGCCCGCCGCCCGCGCGGCCCTGCAGGAGCTGGAGCGGCGGCTGCTGGTGCGGCGCGTCCAGGGGGTCGGCACCTTCAGGCGCGGGCGGGTGGAGTACGTGATCTCCGCGCACTTCCCGCCCTCGTTCAGCGAGACCGTGCGGATGGCGGGCGCCGAGCCGGGGTCCCGGCTGGTGAGCTGCGGGGTCCGGCGCGCGGTCGAGCAGGAACGCTCCAGGCTCGGCCTGGCCGGCGGGGCGGCCGTGTGGACGGTCGAGCGGGTGTTCAGCGTGAACGGCGAGGTCGCCGCGTACGCCACCAGCGTCCTGCCCCGGCGCCCCCTGCTGAACCTGGACAGGGAGCTCGGCGACGAGGTCTCCCTGCACAAGGTCCTGCGCCGCCGCTACGGGCTCACCGTCGTCCGCGCCCGCTACCGCATCAGCCTCGACGTGCCCCCGCAGAGCATCGCCGAGCACCTGACCGGGGGCAGCCGGGGGCCCGTCTGGCTGGCCGAGAGCGTGAACCGCGCCGTCGGCGGCCCGTACGTCGAGTACGCCCGCACCTACCTGCGGCCCGACGTCCTCGACGTCACCTTCGAGATCGAAGAGGAAACGCATTGACCGACGTGATGACCGACCCGATGAGCAGGGAGGAACGCGCCGGGCTGCTCGCCGCCGCGACTCCCGGCGAACTGCTGCCCCTCGCCGAGCGCCTGCTCCAGGGCGGCGACCTGGGCGAGCCGACCGTGCTGCACCCGCCCGAGGTCGGCATGGTGATGCTGACCGTGCGCGAGCCGGTGGCCGAGGAGCGCTTCCACCTGGGGGAGGTGCTGGTCACCTCGTGCACCGTCGAGGTGGCGGGGGCGGCGGGCTGGTGCATGCGCGGCGGTGACGACCGCGTGGCCGCCCTGGCCGCCGCCCTCCTGGACGCCGCCGCGGCGGCCGGGCTGCCCGCGGCCGGGGACGTGCACGCGCTGTGCGCGGCCGTCGCCGAGCGCCGGGCCAGGGAGGACGCGGCCGAGTGGGCCGAGGTGTCCATGACCCGCGTGGCCTTCGAGGAGCTGACATGACCAGCACCGCCGTACAGGGGATCGGCGTCCACGTCCGGGCGGTGACGCCGACGGCGGCGCGGGCGCAGGCCGACTTCCGCGCGCTGCTGAACGTGCTGTCCCGGCCGGGCGTCCTGGACGTCGTCGGACGTACGGACGGGCCCGCGGCGCTGGCCGTGGCCGCCGGGCTGGCCGACGTCGAGGTGCCCACGGCCGTACTGGCCGCTCCGGGCGCGGAGCACTGGGCGAGGGTCCTGCACCTGGCCACCTCGGCGCCGCCCGCCGCGCCGGCGGAGGCCCGCATGGTGGTCGCGCTGCGCCCGCCGACGGCCGAAGAGATCGCGGCCCTGCCCCGGGGCGACGCCCTGCACCCCGAGCGCGGCACCCGCCTGATCGTCGCGGTCACCGGCCTGTCGTCGCAGGAGGCCGGGGAACGGAACGTTCCCGGCCCGCAGGTCCCCGGCCCGCAGGTCCCGGGCGCGGAGGGGCCCGGGGTCGTGCTGGTACTCAGCGGGCCCGGGGTGCCGGGGACGCGGCGGCTGCGGGTCACGGGGCTCGCCCGGGAGGTCTTCGCCGCCCTGGCCGCGGCCAACGCCGGCTTCCCCGCGGGCGTCGACACGTTCCTCGTCGCCGCCGACGGGACCGTCGCCGGGCTGCCGCGCAGCACCCGCATCGAGATCGAGAACGGAGAGCACTGAATGGGGTACTCAGGTGCCAGCGGCGGCCACGAGGCCATCCTGGCGGCCGAGAAGCTCGTCGAACGCCACAGGTACGGCGGGCCCAGCGCCTGGCTCGGCATCGACCAGATCACCGGCCGGCTGCGGCCGGCCGTGGACCGCATCATGGGGGAGGGCGGCCTGTGGGCGCCGGAGCTGGCGGCCAGGGCGCTGCGCCAGTCCGAGGGCGACGTGCAGGAGGCGGCGCAGCTGATCCGGGCACACCGCTCGACGCTGCCCCGGGTGGCCTACTCGGAGCCGGTGCACGCCGACGAGCTGCGGGTCTCCCGCCGCATCTCGCCCGCCTTCCGCAACCCGCCCGGCAGCCAGCTCCTCGGCCGCACGCTCGACTACGTGGGCCGGCTGCTCGACCTCATGCCGGAGGAGCAGGCCAGGGCCCGCGTCGAGGAGCTCCAGGAGCCCGCCGCCCCCGACGGCCACGAGCACGGCCATGAGCGCGGCCACGACGGTACGGACCCCCGGCGCCCGCCGCGCCTGCTCGGCCTGCTCCGCTCGATGGGCCTGCTGGTCGACAGGAGCACCGAGGGTGACCCCGAGCCGTACGACATCACCCGCTCCCCCGTACGCCCCGGAATCCCGCGCTCGGCCCGCCTGACCGCGATGGCCAGGGCCGAGACCGGCGCGCTGGTCCACCTCTGGTACTCCAGCACCTTCCAGCCCGGCCGGCACAACCACGAGTTCCCCGGCGAGGTACGCCACGGCACCCTGCCCGTCAGGGTCCGCCACCCGCTCACCGGCGACCCGGTCACGGTGGCCGAGGTACGGGTCACCGAGGTCGAGACGATCGACGACCTGGACCGCGCCGAGGAGGACCGCAGCCGCCTGGACATGGGCTACGGCATGTGCTTCGGCCACAACGAGCGCAAGGCCATCGCCATGGCCGGGCTCGACCTGCTGGTCCACCGCGACGGCGGCCGGACGAGCCTGGAGCAGGAGGTGCTGCTGACCCTCGACGGCATCGAGGCGTCCGGCTTCCTGGAGCACCTCAAGCTGCCCCACTACGTGGACTTCCGCTCGGTGCTCGACCGCAAGCGCGCGGTGCGCGCGGCCATGGAGGAGGCCCGATGAGGACGATCACCGACCTGGCCGGGGACGGCGGCCCCCGAGGCATCTTCGACGAGCTGTCCAAGCGCGAGGTGCGCAGGGCCGCGCTCACCGCCGTGGCCGTGCCGGGCTACCAGGTGCCGTTCGGCTCGCGCGAGATGCCGGTCGCCCGGGGTTGGGGCTCTGGCGGGCTGCAGGTCACGCTGGCCCTCGTCGGCCAGGACGACCGGCTCAAGGTCATCGACCAGGGCGAGGACGGCGGCGTGAACGCCTCCAACCTGCGCCGCCTGGTCGTCGGCCACGTCGGCTGCGAGGAGGAGACCGACACCGGGAAGGCCAGCCTGATCCAGTCCAGGCACCGCATCCCCGAGACGCCGCTCCGCGCCGACCAGGTTCTCGTGCTGCAGGTGCCGGTGCCCGAGCCGCTGCGCGCGGTAGAGCACGACGTGCGCGAGCAGCGCAGGATGCACGCCGAGGCCGACTACTCGCGCATGTGGGTCGGCCTGTACGAGGACATCGTGCGCAACGGCGTCGTCACCAAGACGGCCGGCTACCCCTGCACGGTCAACGGCCGGTACCTGATCTCGCCCACGCCGATCCCCAGGTTCGACGTGCCGAAGCTGGACCGGGCCGAGCACCTGACGCTGTTCGGGGCCGGGCGGGAGAAGCGGATCTACGCGGTGCCGCCGCACACGCGGGTGGAGCCGCTGGTGTTCGACGACATCCCGTTCGAGGTCGAGCACACGCCGGGCGCCGGCTGCCGGCACTGCGGCTCCGAGGGGTCGTACCTGGTGGAGGTGCCGTCCGTGGACGGCTCCGTGGCCTGGGTGTGCAGCGACACGGACTTCTGCGCGCGGAACAGGGAGATGGAGCGATGAGCTGGGCGTTGAAGGTGGAGGGGCTCGGCAGGGTGTACGGCGAACAGGGGCCGCGGTCCCTGCCCGGCACCGGGCCCGAGCACGGCACCTCGGTCTCGCCCGCGACCGGCGCCGTGGTGGCCGCCTGGGACGTCGGCTTCGAGGTGGAGCCGGGGGAGGCGCTGGGCATCGTCGGCGAGTCGGGCTCGGGCAAGTCGACGGTCATGCGCTGCGTGGCCGGCGACGAGCGGCCCAGCCGGGGCAGCGCGTACCTGCGCGGCTACGACGACGGGGCGACCGACGTGCTGGCGCTCGACGACAGCGCCCGGCGGCGGCTGCGCATCGACCGCGTCGCCGTCGTCTACCAGGACCCGGCCTACGGGCTCGACCTGGACACGAGCGCGGGCGGCAACATCGCCGAGCGGCTGACCGCCGCCGGCGGCCGGCACTTCGGCCGCATCCGGGAGCGGGCCGCCGAGCTGCTGGAGCTGACCGAGGTGCCGCTGTCCCGCATGGACGACCCCGTACGCACGTTCTCCGGCGGCATGCGCCAGCGCGTGCAGATCGCCAAGGCGCTGGCCAACCGCCCGCCCGTGCTGCTGCTCGACGAGCCGACCACGGGCCTGGACGCCTCGGTCGCGGCCGGCGTGCTCGACCTGCTGAGGAACCTGCTCGAACGGCTCGGCGTCGCCGCCGTGGTCGTCTCCCACGATTTCGGCGTCATCGAGATGCTGACCAGGAGGGTGATGGTGATGCAACACGGCCGCGTGGTGGAGACGGGCCTGACCGACCAGCTGCTGGAGGATCCGCAGCACCCGTACAGCCAGCGGCTGGTGGCGGCGGCGCGCGGATGAACGTCCTGCGGATCAGGGGACTGGTCAAGTCGTTCACCCTGCACACGATCGACGGCCGCACGGTGGGCGCGCTGCGCGGCGTGGACCTGGACGTGGCCCGCGGCGAGCACGTCGCGCTGGCCGGCTCGTCCGGTGCCGGCAAGTCGTCGCTGCTGCGCTGCGTCTACCGCACGTACGTGCCGACGGCCGGGCACATCCTGCTGCGCACCTCCGCCGGCGCCACGGTGGACCTCGCCGCCCTGCCCGACGCCCAGGTCGCCGAACTTCGGGGCCGGGAGCTGGGGTACGTCTCCCAGTTCCTGCGCGCCGAGCCGCGCCGGGCCGTGCTCGACGTGGTGGCACGCGCCGGGGCCGCCCGCGGCCTCGACGCGGACGCCTCCCGGGACGCCGCCGCGGCCGCCCTGCGCCGGCTGGGCATCGACGAGCGGCTCTGGGCCATGCACACCACCGTCCTGTCCGGCGGCCAGAAGCAGCGCGTGAACCTGGCCGCCGGCACCATCTCGCCCCCCAGGCTGCTGCTGCTCGACGAGCCGGTCTCCGCGCTCGACCCGGTCAACCGGGAGGCGGTGCTGTCCATGATCGCCGACCTGACCGGCGCGGGCGTGGCCGTGCTGTCGGTCTTCCACGACCTCGACGCCATCGAGCGGCTGGCCACCCGGGTCGTGGTGCTCGCGGACGGCCGCGTGGCCGCCGAGGGGCCGCCCGCCGCCGTACTGCGTGATTCCGAACCGAACCTGGAGGTGGCCCGATGAGAGTGCTGGCCCATGCGAAGGCCGTGCTGCCCGACCGCGTCATCGACGACGCGCTCGTCGTCGTCGAGCACGGACTGATCACCCACGTCGGCCCCGCCCGGCCGGGCGCGGTGCCCGCCGAGGCCGTGGACCTGCGGGGCGCGCTGCTGCTGCCCGGCATCGTGGACACCCACTCCGACGGGCTGGAGACCGAGCTGCGGCCCAGGCCGGGGGCGGAGTTCGAGGTCGGGTTCGGGGTGTCCAGCTTCGAGGGGCGGGTGCGCGCCGCCGGGGTGACCACGGTGTTCCACGGGGTCGCGTTCGAGTCGCACAACCGCAAGGGGCGGACCGTCGACCGGGCGCGCCGGCTCGACGCCGCCATCCGCGAGCGCGCCGCCTCCGGGCACGCGCTGGTCGACCACCACATCCTCTACCGGCTCGACGCCCGCGACCCCGAGGGCCTGGCGGCCCTCGAAACCTGCCTGTCCGGTACGCCCGCCCTGTCCGGTACGCCCGCTCCGCCGCTGGTCTCCTTCGAGGACCACACGCCGGGGCAGGGCCAGTACCGGGACTCGGCGGTGTACCGGCGCTGGCTGGAGGGCACCGAGGGCATCTCGTCCGAGGAGGCCCAGCGGCGGGTGGAGACGCTGGTCGCCGAGCGCGACTCGCGGATCGGGCACCGGCAGATCGCGCTCGGGCGGCTGGCGGAGCACGCGGCGCTGGGGCGGGCGCGGCTGCTCGCGCACGACCCGGTGACGCCCGAGGAGATCGACGTGGCGGTGGCCAACGGGGTCGCGGTCGCGGAGTTCCCGACCACCCTGGCGGCCGCCAGGGCGGCCCGCGAGCGCGGCCTGCGCGTGGTGGCCGGGGCGCCGAACGTGCTGCGCGGCGGCTCCCATTCCGGGAACGTGGCGGCGGCCGAACTCGTGGCGGCCGGGCTGGTGGACGGCCTGTCCAGCGACTACCTGCCCTCCGCCCCGCTGGCCGCCTCCCTGCTGCTGGCCTCCCAGGGCGTCGCGTCACTGCCCGCGGCCGTGGCGCTGGTCACCTCCGGCCCCGCCTCCGTCGCCGGGCTGGCGGACCGGGGCGGGCTGGTCGAGGGGCAGCGCGGCGACCTGGCCGTGGTGACCGTGGACCGGGGGTGGCCGACCGTGCGGATGACCGTCACAGCGAGTGATCGTGTGCTGCCGGCGGGGGTAGGACGGTGACGGGGACACCTCTGGGAGAGGGGACGGCGATGCCGGTCGCTGACGACGCCGGAGGGGCGGGTTCGGTGCCTTCGGGGCGGGGCTGGAGTGCCGGGGTGCCGGGGGAGGCGCATCCGGCGCTCGCCGCCGCCGCGTCCGCCGCGCTGGAGGCGTACACCGCCGCCACCGCCGAGCACGACCGCGCCACCCTGGCCGCCGTCGTGGCGGACGGCGCCGACGGCACCCCCACCATGCGCATCGACGTGCTCGTCGAGAACGCCATCCTGGCCGCCCTGGCCCGGCACCCGGTCAACGTCCTGACCGAGGAGACCGGCTGGGTGGACCACGGCTCGGCGCTGACCCTGGTCATGGACCCGGTGGACGGCTCCGCGAACGCCGCCGCCGGCGTGCCCCTGGCCGCGTTCTCGGCGGCGGTGGCCGAGGACGGCGTCTTCACCGAGGCGCTGACCGTCTGGCTGGACACCGGGCGCAGCTGGTGGGCGAAGGCCGGCGTGCCGTCGCCGCTGCGCACGACCGGCCGGACGGAGCTGGCCGGCGCCGCCGTCTCCCTCCTCCGGCCCCACCCGGCCAACCCGGGGGCCGCGGCGGCGTGGTGGGAGGTGGCCCGGCGGGCGGCCCGCGTCCGGATCCTGTCCACGAGCTGCCTGGAGGGCGCCCTCGTGGCCCAGGGCGCGACGGACGCCTTCGCCGACGCCGCCACCGACACGCACCGGCTGGTGGACATCGCGGCCTCGGTCGTGCTGGCGGAGGCGGCCGGCGGGGCGGTCAGGGACGTGTTCGGGCGGCCGATCGGCCTGGACACCGACCTGACCAGGCGCTGGAGCGGCGTCGTGGCGGCCACCCCGGACCTGGCGGACGAGCTGGCCGCGGTCCTCCACGACGCCTACCAGGCCGGACGTGCCTAGGACGGCTCCTCGTGACCCGTGAGTCTCGCGGCCACCCGGAAGTCGATGCGGATGTCGCGGTAGGTGACGCCTGCCTCCACCCGCTCGGGCAGGTTCGTATGGTCGCTGCCCCAGGCGCACTCGCCGGCGGGCTCCGCCTCCGCCCGCACGGTCACCTCCGGGGGCGTGCGGAACCGCAGCTCCCTGGCCGTGGCGGAGGCGCTGATCTCGACGTCCGGGTCGCGCGGGTGCTCCGGTCTGGCCATGGTGCTCCTCACTCGTCCTTGTGGCGGATGATGTGCCCGGCGGTGTCGGTGACGTGGCCGAGCAGGTCGCGGCCCGCGCGGAGGGACTTGCGGGCCAGGGCGGTGGCCAGCTCGGACGTGCTCAGGTGGTCCGCATGTTCGTCCGGCTGCTCGTCCGGCTGCTCGCCTGGCCGCTCGTCCGGCTCCCGGTCCTGGGGCTCGCCGTCTTGCGGTTCGACGTCCTGCGGTCCGACGTTGTGGGTTTCGCCGACGTGCTGGGGCGCGGGGCGTGGCGGGGCGCCGTTGGCGGCGGCGGCGGGCACGCCGTAGGCATCGGCGCCGGCCCGCTGCACGAACGGCCCGGCGGCCGACCCGACGCCCTGGACGGCTCCCGTGGCCACGTCCTGGACGGCGCCCGTGCCGACGTCCCGCACGGCGCCCGTGGCGTCCTGGACGACGCCACCGACCGCCGGGCCGACATCGCGCACGACGTCACCGGCACCGGCGCCCACGTCCCGGACCGCGCCCCCGGCTCCCGCGCCGACGTCCCGTACGGCGTTCGCGGCGCCGGCGCCGACGTCGCGGACCGCGTACGCGGCCCCCGTGCCGACGTCGCGGACCGCGTGCCCGGCTCCCGCGCCCACGTCCCGGACCGCGTATCCCGCACCGGTCCCGAGGTCCTGGACGGCCGTCCCGAGGCCCCGCGTGATGTGCTCCAGGATCTGCGGGTTGTCGTCGATCGTCTTCAGCACCCGGTCGATGATGCGCGCCACGTTGTCCAGCCGCACCTTCAGCAGCGCCTGCGCCTCCACGCCCTTGATCCCGAGCTCGACGCTCCCCAGCAGCACGTCGGCACCCACGTTCAGCCTGAGCAGATCGAGCACCTCGGCCTGCAGCGACACCTTCGCCCGCAGGTCGCGCACGGTCAGGTCGATCTCCTCGACCCTGACCACGGGAACGTCCAGGTAGACGTCCGGATCGGTGGCCTCCCTCGAGGCGTCGCCGTCGCCGCTCCCGGACATGGTCTTCTCCTTGAGCCGCCCCGAGTCGTACAGCCGGGTGGCTACCCACCGCGTACCGGGCTCAGCCCGCGCCAGGCGGAGACGTGACCCCCTCTTGGCAGGGTCCTGAAGTCAGCGGGGCGGGAGCTCGCCGGATCCCCTTGGCACCAGCTCCACCGGCACCTTCACCCGCCGCGCCGCCGGCGACGGGTTCAGCAGCAGGTCCACCGCGCTGCGCGCCAGGCGGGAGGTGTCGTAGCGGACCACCGTCACCCCCGGGTTGAACACGTCGGCCAGGGCGAAGTCGTCGAAGCTCACGTACGCGGGCCGCTCCGGCCGCTCCCGGAGCGCCTGAAGGATGCCGATGGCGGCGCGGTTGTTGGTGGCGAAGAACGCCGTGGGCGGCGCCGGCAGGTCCAGCAGCCGGGTGACCTCGTACGAGACCTGTCCCGGGTCGAACACCCCCCGCACCACCAGCGCCTCGTCGGCCGGCACCCCGGCCGCGGCCAGCGCCGTACGGTAGCCGGTGGCCCGGTCGTGCACCGAGCTCAGCCCGTCGTCGTCGGAGATCAGCGCGATCCGGCGGTGGCCGCGGGCGAGCAGGTGCTCGGTCGCGGTCCTGGCGCCCCACACGTCGTCGAGCAGGACGACGTCGGCCGCCTCCAGGCCGAGCGGCACGCGGTCCACGAACACCGTGGTGAGGCCGGGGTGCTCGGCCAGCCAGGAGTGGTCGGCCGCCGACGGGACGACGATCAGGGAGTCGACGCCGCGCGCGTACATGGACTCGATGAGCATGCGCTCCTTCGCCGCGCTCTCCTCGTACGAGCCGAACACCACCAGCGCCTCGTGGTGCGCCGCGGCGGCCTCCACGGCGGCGGCCAGGCGCGAGTAGAACTCGTTGGAGATGTTCTCCATCACGAGCCCGAGCGTCAGCATGGTGGCGCCCCGGGCCAGCCGGGCGGCGGCCTCGTTGCGGCGGTAGCCGAGCGCGCTGATCGCCGCCTGCACCCGCTGCTGCAGCGAGGCCCTCACGTGCGGCTCCTGGTTGACGACCCGGGAGACGGTCTTGAGGCTCACGCCCGCCTGCCGGGCCACGTCCGCCATGGTCGGCCTGCGAGGTGTCATATTGTGCCCCCATGGATGACGATTGGATCTGTGGCCGGTTGGGTGAGGACGAGCCTTGGGCCCTGGGCGCGGTCAACCCGCCGGTGTTCGAGAACTCGCTGTTCACGTTCGCGACGGCGGAGGAGCTGGGCGAGGCCATCAGGAACGAGGACGAGCGGTACGTCTACTGGCGGGGGACCAACCCGACGGTCGATCTCGCCCAGCGTAAGCTGGCCGCCCTTGAGCGGGGAGAGCGAGCCAAGTGTTTCGGCTCGGGGATGGGCGCGATCTCGGCGACCATCTCGTCGCTGGTGTCGGCCGGCGACCACGTGCTGGTGCTGGGCGCGGTCTACGGGCCGACCACCCAGTTCCTGCGCTATCTGGAGAAGTTCGGGGTCACGCATACGCATGTCGACGACCTCGCGGGATGTGACAGCGCTATCAGGGCGAGCACCCGCCTACTCTACTTCGAGTCCCCGTCCTACATGGCCTACCGCGTGGTCGACATCACCGAGGTGACCGGGTGGGCGCGGGAGCGGGGACTGGTGACGGTGATGGACAACACGTGGTCCACGCCGCTGTTCCAGAAGCCGCTGACGATGGGGGTGGACCTCGTCGTGCACTCGTTGTCGAAGTACATCGGCGGGCACAGCGACCTGGTGGGCGGGGTGGTCGTGGGCCCGGCGCGGCTGGTCCGGCCGCTGGCGCTGAAGGAGTACCAGCTTTACGGGGCCGCCATGTCGCCGCACGACGCGGCCAAGGTGATCAAGGGGCTGCGCACGCTGCCCGTGCGGATGGCGGCGCACCAGGAGCGGGGGCTGGCGGTGGCGGCCTTCCTGGAGGATCACCCGGCCGTGCGGGAGGTGAACCATCCGGGGTTGCCGTCGCATCCGGGGCACGCGATCGCGGTGCGGCAGATGTCCGGGTTCTCCAGCCTGTTCAGCCTCGTGCTCGACACGGAGTCGCGGGAGGAGGTGGCGGCCTTCCTCGACAAGTTGCGACATTTCAGGATTGGGGTGTCTTGGGGTGGGTTCGAGAGCCTGGTGAACGCGCCCGCGCTGTCCACCGAGGAGAGCGTGCGGGCCACCATGGGCATCCCGGTCGGCCTCGTCCGCCTCTCCGTCGGACTGGAGCCCGCGGACACCCTGATCAAGGATCTCGGTCTGGCGCTGGAGGGGCTGACCGCCTAGCGTGATTGACAGCGCTGTCTGACCCTCGCGGGAGGCTCGTCATGAGAAAGCCCCTCCTCCTGGCGGCCGCGGTCGCCGTCACGCTGGTGTCCGCGGCATGCGGCTCCGGCTCGTCGTCCTCGGGAGAGGTACGGCTGCGAATGATCGAAAGTCTGACCAGTCCAGAGCGTACGAAGCTCATCAAATCCCTCGTCGCCGACTTCGAGCAGGCCAACCCGGGCGTCACCGTCGAGCTGATCTCCCCGCCCCTCGACAGCGCCGACCAGAAGATCACCCAGATCCTGCAGACGAAGAAGGACCTGGACGTGCTGGAAGTACGCGACCACACGGCCAAGTCCTTCTCCAACAACGGCTGGCTGGCCGAGCTGCCCACCACGGCCTGGGCCGGCTGGTCCGACCTGACCGAGCTGGCCCAGAAGAAGGCGGTCGAGGTCGGGGGGAAGGCCTATCTGATCCCGTACGGGTTCTACCAGCGGACCCTGTTCTACCGTACGGACTTCGGCATGACCCAGCCGCCCACGACCTGGGAGGAGCTGTACGAGGCCGGGAAGAGGATGACCTCGGGCGACCGGTTCGGCTACTCGTTCCGGGGCGGCAAGGGCGGCGCCGACTACGCGGTCATGATGATCAGCGCGTACAACGGCGAAGCCCTGAATCCCGAAAAATCCTTCTATCTGAAGGACAAGCGGACGATCTTCTCGACCCCGGAGGCCGCCACGGCCCTCGACCTCTTCGTCAAGATCTACAAGGAGGCGTCGCCCCCCGACTCCGTGTCCTGGGGATTCCCGGAGATGGTCCAGGGCTTCACCTCGGGCGTCACCGGCATGCTCATCCAGGACCCCGAGGTGATCAAGACGGTGGAGGAGAGCGGCGTCACGGCCTGGTCCACCGCCCCGATCCCGAAGGGCCCCAGCGGGTACGCCTTCCAGCCCGTCGGCTACGCCGGCTGGGGCGCGACCTCCTTCACCAAGCACCCGAAGGAGGCGGTCAAGCTCGTGCAGTTCCTGTCGGAGGCCCAGCAGAGCATCGCCTTCGCCAAGGGCAACTCGCTCATCCCGATCTCCAAGCAGGCCCAGAGCGACCCGCAGTTCTCGCAGGGCGCGTGGAAGGCGTACCTGCAGGCCCAGCAGGACCCGAAGCAGGTGATCACGATCAGGCCGGTGGACTATCCGGGCTGGAGCCAGTTCCTGGTGGACTCCGACCGTGACGTCCAGGCCCTCATCACCGGCAAGAAGACGACCGCCGAGGTGCTCAAGTCCTGGGACGCCTTCTGGGTGGACCAGGCCAAGAAGGTGTCGTGAAGCGTACGTTCACCCTGCGCCGGGCCCGGTTCATCGCGCTGTGCCTGCTGCCCGGCGTGGTGTTCGTGGCGCTGTTCACCTACTACCCGATGATCCGGGGCGCGGTGATCGCGTTCCAGCGCTACAACCTGTTCGACCTGACCGCCACGCCGTTCGTGGGCCTGGAGAACTTCCGGGCGGTGCTGGCCGAGGACCGCTTCTGGACGGCGCTGCGGAACACCGGCACGTGGGTGGCCGTGTCGCTGTTCTTCCAGTTCTTCCTCGGCTTCGGGCTGGCGCTGCTGCTGCGCCGCCACTTCCGCGGCCGGGGCCTCTACCAGGCGTGGGTGTTCTTCCCCTGGGCCATGTCGGGGTTCCTGATCGGGCTGCTGTGGCGGTGGATGTTCAACGGGCAGTTCGGGGTGATCAACGACCTGCTGCTCAAGACGGGGATCATCGACCAGCGCATCGGCTTCCTGGCCACGCCGGGCTGGGCGATGACCTCGGTGATCGTGGCGAACATCTGGTACGGCGTCACGTTCTTCGCCATCATGATCATGGCCGCGCTGCAGTCGGTGCCCCGCGAGCTGTACGAGGCGGCCTCGGTGGACGGGGCCTCCCGGCTGCGCCAGTTCTGGCACGTCACGCTGCCGCACATCCGGCCCACCCTGGCCCTGATCGTGCTGCTGCGGATCATCTGGATCCTGAACTTCCCCGACCTGATCTACTCCATGACCGGCGGCGGCCCGGCGGGCAGCACCGACATCATCACGACCTTCCTCATCCAGCAGGTCATCGGCGGCGACTACGGCCGGGCGGGCGCGGTCGGCCTGCTCATCCTCGGCCTGCTGCTGTCCTTCAGCGTCTTCTACCTGAACGCCACGAGATTCGAGAGGTCCCGATGAGGCGCGTCGCGGTCGCGGCCAAGGTCGTCGTGCTGGGCGCCTGGCTGCTGATCACCCTGTTCCCCCTCTACTGGATCGTCATCACCTCCCTGAAGCCCAAGCCCGAGATCTTCTCGGTGCCGCTGCGGTACTGGCCGGGGAACGTGACGTTCGAGCACTACGCCGAGCTGTTCTCCTTCGCCGACTTCGGGGCGTACCTGCTGAACTCGCTCGTCGTCTCCCTCGTCGCGGCCGCGGCCGTGACGGCGATCGGGGTGCTGGGCGGCTACACGCTGGCCCGCTTCGCCTTCCCGGGCCGCGGGGCGCTGATGCTGGCGTTCCTGGTCACCCAGATGATCCCGCTGTTCATCGCGCTCGGGCCGCTCTACCTGCTGATGTCCGACCTCGACCTGCTCAACCGGCTGGCGGGGCTGATGCTGGTGTACGTGGCGATGCTGGTGCCGTTCTCCACGATCATCATGCGCGGCTTCTACGAGCGGGTGCCGGTGGCCCTGGAGGAGGCCGCCCAGGTGGACGGGGCCTCGCGGCTGGTGGCGATGGTCCGGGTGGTCATCCCGGTCATGCTGCCCGGGATCGCGGCGACGTTCATCTTCGCGTTCGTGCAGTGCTGGAACGAGCTGTTCCTGGCCATCACGTTCATCGACAGCGAGGACGCCAAGACGATCCCGGTGGCCATGAACTCCTTCATCACCCAGTACGACATCGACTGGGGCTCGATGGCCGCCGCCACGGTCGTCTCCGTGCTCCCCACGCTCGTCCTCTTCGCCGCCATCCGCCGCTACATCGTCGAGGGCCTCACGGCGGGGGCCGTAAAGGGGTGAAAGGGATAGCCGACCGCTCGTCGCGCTATACAGACCTTTCGCCGCAGGCCATCACCAACTAATCGCCGGACCGCAGCGGCTCACCGAACGACCCTCCTATGGATCTCCACGCCGGGTAGGTTGCGCTCTTACGTTGGGCGTGATCCGCATCACAGTGGAGGTCTCGTGACGACACAAGAACATGACGCATCGGTCTATGAACAAATGCAGGAGAGCAGTGAGTTCCAGGAACTGAAGCGGCGCTTCCGCCGCTGGACCTTCCCCATGACCGTGGCGTTCCTCGTGTGGTACCTGCTCTACGTGGTGCTGTCCGGATGGGCGCGCGGGTTCATGGGGATCAAGTTGCTCGGCGACATCAACGTCGGCCTCGTCTTCGGGTTGTTGCAGTTCGTCTCCACCTTCCTCATCGCGTGGGCGTACGCCAGGCACGCGGAGAAGAAGCTCGACCCGATCGCTGACAAGCTGCGCCACCAGGTGGAGGAGAAGACTCAGTGAGCTCGACGACCCTGGGGATGATCCTCTTCCTCACCTTCGTGGCCGCCACCCTGGGAATCACCTTCTGGGCGAGCCGGCAGACCAAGACGGCCGCCGACTACTACGCCGGCGGCCGGTCGTTCAGCGGCGTGCAGAACGGCCTGGCGATCGGCGGCGACTACATGTCGGCCGCGTCGTTCCTCGGCATCGCGGGCATCATCGCCCTGTCCGGCTACGACGGGTTCCTCTACTCCATCGGGTTCCTGGTCGCCTGGCTGGTGGCGCTGCTGCTGGTGGCCGAGCTGATGCGGAACTCCGGCAAGTTCACCATGGCCGACGTGCTGGCGTTCCGGATGAGCCCCCGCCCGGTCCGCACGGCGGCGGGCGTGTCCACGATCGTGGTGAGCATCTTCTACCTGCTGGCGCAGATGGTGGGCGCGGGCGCGCTGGTCGGCCTGCTGCTCGGCATCACCGGCTCGGCGGGCAAGGCGTGGACGATCGTCGGCGTGGGCGCGCTGATGATCGTGTACGTGGTGTTCGGCGGCATGAAGGGCACCACCTGGGTGCAGATCGTCAAGGCCGTGCTGCTGATGAGTGGTGCCGCGCTGGTGACGCTGCTGGTGCTGGGCAAGTTCGGCTTCAACCTGTCGGCGCTGCTCGGCCAGGCGGCCACGGTCAGCGGCCCGAAGGCGGACCCCGGGAGCTTCCTCATCCCCGGCCTGAAGTACGGCACCGAGGCGCAGGGCCTGGCGGGCAAGATCGACCTCATCAGCCTGGGCCTGGCCCTCGTGCTGGGCACGGCCGGTCTCCCGCACATCCTCATCCGCTTCTACACCGTCCCCACCGCCAAGGACGCCCGCAAGTCGGTCCTGTGGGGCATCGGCATCATCGGCATCTTCTACCTCCTGACCCTGGTCCTCGGCTTCGGCGCGGCGGCAGTGGTCGGCAAGACGGCGATCGCCGCGGGCGATCCGGCGGGCAACACCGCGGCACCCATGCTGGCACAGCGGATCGGTGAGGAGATCTTCGGCTCGTTCGGCGGCACGATCCTGCTGGCCCTCATCGGCGCCGTGGCCTTCGCGACGATCCTGGCCGTGGTCGCCGGGCTCACGCTGGCCTCCTCCTCCAGCTTCGCGCACGACCTGTACGCGCACGTCTTCAAGCGCGGGACGGCCAGCGAGCGCCAGGAGGTCGTGGTGGCCCGCGTCTCGGCGCTGGTCATCGGCGCGGTGGCGATCGGCCTGGGCATCCTGGCGCAGGGCCAGAACGTGGCGTTCCTGGTGGCGCTGGCGTTCGCGGTGGCGGCCTCGGGCAACCTGCCCGCGATCCTCTACAGCCTGTTCTGGAAGCGGTTCAACACCGCCGGCGCGGTCGCCGCCATCTACGGCGGCCTGGTGTCCGCCCTGGTGCTGGTGGTCTTCTCGCCGGTGGTGTCCGGCTCGGCGACGGCCCTGTTCAAGACGGCCGACTTCGCCTGGTTCCCGCTGAGCAACCCCGGCATCATCTCGATCCCGCTGGGCTTCATCTGCGGCTGGCTCGGCACGATCCTCAGCAAGGAGTACAACTCCGCCAAGTACGCCGAGATCGAGGTCCGCTCGCTCACCGGTGTCGGCGCGGAGAAGGCCACGGGGCACTGACGCCCGCTCCCCAGGGCAGGCGCCCCGTTCCCCTGCCCCCACGGGCGCCTGCCGATCGGAGGGCCTGGCCGGATCAACCGGCCGGGCCCTTCGCGTGTGCGGGATCCCCGTCTGGGAAGGGGTTGTGGGCGTCCGGTGGGGCATCCCACACCGCTGTCGTCCTTAACGGGATAGAAACGCAGTGAAATGAGTGGTTGACGGGATTTCAGCGGTATGGGTACGTTCTCAGATGTGTGAACGTTGCCACACTGGCTTGGCGCCACGTGGCCGTCATCAGCATGCCTGATGCCCCGCTTGATCAGTGTGGAGGCGAAACCCCCAATGAGAACCCCGCTCGTCCGTTGGTCCGTCCTGTCGGTGTCCCTGGCACTGGCGCTCACCTCGTGTGCCAAGGGCACCGGTGGTGGCGCGTCGGCGCCTTCCCCGTCGGCCGGCCAGTTCAACCCCGGTGCCTCGTACTCGGGCACCATTTCGGTCATGGGCTTCGGTGCGACCGACGAGATCGGGACGACCCGCGTCGACCTGGCCAAGAAGTCGCTCGGCGGCGCGGACGTGAAACTGATCGAGGGCGACCTCGACATCCAGCAGTTCCTGTCATCGGTGGCGGCCGGTGACCCGCCGGACATCATCTACGCCAACCGTGACCAGATCGGCACCTTCGCCTCGCGCGGCGCGATCATGCCGCTGACGGCGTGCGTCCAGGGTGAGCAGATCGACACCTCGATGTACAACAAGAACGCCCTCGGCCAGGTGACGTTCGGCGGCGAGGTCTGGGCCGTCCCCGAGTTCAACCAGGTCCAGATCACGATGGCCAACGCCGACCTGCTCAAGGAGGCCGGGCTGACGATCGCGGACGTCAACGGCTCCAACTGGGACAAGGCCACCGCCGCCGCCAAGAAGCTGGTCAAGACGCCGGGCGGCAAGCTCAAGGTGATCGGCTTCGACAGCAAGCTGCCGGAGTTCCTGCCGCTGTGGGCCAAGGCCAACGGCGTCGACCTGCTGTCCGCCGACGGCAAGACCGCCCAGCTCAACACCCCCGAGGTGGTCAAGGCGCTGGAGTTCGCGGTCGGCATCTACAACGCCCAGGGCGGCTTCGCGAAGGTCAAGGCCGCGCGCGACTCGGCCGACTTCTTCGGCAAGGGCAACCAGTTCGCCAAGGGCGAGCTCGGCGCGATGCCGATGGAGCAGTGGTACGTCAACGTGCTCAACGACGTCTCGCCCAAGGCGCCCCTGGCCTTCGACACCTTCCGCACGCCGCAGGGGCAGCCGCTGGCCTACTCCTCCGGCTCGTCGTGGGCCATCCCCAAGGGCTCCAAGAACGCCGGGGCCGCCTGCCGCTTCGCCAAGACCATGACCCTGGTCGACACCTGGAAGGCCGCCGCCCAGGCCCGGCTGGACAAGCGCAAGGCCGAGGGCAAGCCGTTCACCGGCATCCTCACCGGCAACGTCCAGGCCGACGCGGAGATCGAGAAGATGCTGACCTCGGGCGGCGAGCCCTGGGACTCCGGCGTCAAGGCGTTCTACGAGGCCAACAAGAACACCTTCAGCCTCCCGGCCAACCCGGCCGACTCGGAGTTCAAGACCGCCTGGCAGGACGCGGTGAACCGGGTGCTCAACGGCCAGGAGGAGCCGCAGGCCGCGCTCGACAAGGCCCAGCAGGACGCCCAGAAGGCGCTGGACGAGGCATGGGCCGGCTGGACGAAGCGTACGAACTGAGATGTCCCCCTCCCGCACCAGAGCACCACGCAGGCGGTCCATGCGGTGGATCGAGACCCGGGCGGCCCTGCTGTTCATCAGCCCCTGGATCCTCGGCTTCCTGATCTTCACCGCGTGGCCCGTCGTCAACAGCGCCTACCTGTCGCTGACCGACTACGACGTCATCAACGACCCGTCGTTCGTCGGCTTCGACAACTACGTGACCCTCTTCGAGGACCCGAAGGTCGGGCTGGCGCTGCGCAACACGTTCCTGTACACCGTGATGTCGGTGCCGACCCAGCTCGTCGTCTCCCTCGGGCTGGCGCTGCTGCTCAACAGCGCCACCAAGGCCACCGGCTTCTTCCGCACGGCCTTCTTCCTGCCCAAGATGACGCCGCCGGTCGCGGTCGGCATCCTGCTGCTGATGCTGTTCAACGGACAGAACGGCCTGATCAACGCCTTCCTCGGCGTGTTCGGCATCGACGGCCCGGCCTGGACCACCGACCCCGACTGGGTCAAGCCGGGCCTGGTGCTGATGAGCCTGTGGACCGTCGGGGCCTCGGTGGTCATCATCCTGGCCGCCCTGCGCGGCGTCCCCCAGGAGCTGTACGACTCCGCCCTCGTGGACGGCGCCGGCTGGTGGAAGCGCACCCTGCGGATCACCGTGCCGATGATCAGCCCCACGCTGTTCTTCCTGTTCATCGTGGACAGCATCAACGCCCTGCAGTCGTTCACCGAGGCGTACACCGCCTTCTTCGGCTCGGGCAACACCACCTACAGCAACGACGCCGCGCTGTTCTACGCGATCTACCTGTTCCAGCAGGCCTTCGAGTTCCTGCACATGGGCTACGCCTCGGCGCTGGCCTGGTTGCTGTTCATCGTGATCATGGCGATCACCGCCGTGCAGATCCTGGTGACCAGGCGGTTCGTCCACTACGAAGGGGGGAACCCGTGAGGCGCGCCAGGAGGATCCTGACGTGGACCGCGCTGACCGCGTTCGCCGTCGCGTTCATCTATCCGTTCGTCTGGCTGCTCAGCGCCTCCTTCAAGCCGCGCAGCGAGGTGTTCGACCACCGGATCATCCCCGAGACCTTCACCCTCGACAACTACATCAGGGTGTGGCAGGAAGCGCCGCTGGCGCTGTGGATGGCCAACACGCTGCTGGTGACGGTGCTGGCCGCGGTGGCCGTGACGATCACCAGCGCGATGGTCGCGTGGGGCTTCGCCTACTTCCGCTTCCCCGGCCGGGGGCCGTTGTTCGGCCTGCTGCTGGCCACCATGATGCTGCCGGGCGCGGTCACCATGATCCCGGTGTTCCTCATCTGGAACTCCCTCGGCATGGTCGGCACCCTGACGCCGCTGTGGGCGCAGAACCTGTTCGGCAGCGCGTTCTACATCTTCCTGCTGCGGCAGTTCTTCCTCGGCCTGCCGCGCGAGCCGTTCGAGGCGGCGAAGATCGACGGGGCGAACAACTGGAAGATCTTCACCCGGATCGCCCTGCCGCTGTGCAAGCCGGCGGTCGTGGTGACGCTGCTGTTCGAGTTCCAGGCGGCCTGGACCGACCTCATGCGGCCGCTGATCTACCTGCGCGACTCCACCGACTTCACCGTGCCGCGCGGGCTGAAGGCGCTGCTCGACCAGTTCGGGTTCGGCGGCGACTGGCACTGGGAGATCGTCATGACGGCCAGCGTGATCACCACGATCCCGATGATCATCCTGTTCTTCCTCGGCCAGAAGCACTTCGTCAAGGGCATCGCCACCACGGGGAGCAAGGGATGAGCTTTCCCGACGGGTTCCTGTGGGGCGCGGGCACGTCCGCGTACCAGATCGAGGGCCACCACGGCAGGGGCGAGTCGGTGTGGGACGAGTTCTGCCGCCGGCCGGGCGCGATCGAGGGCGGTGGCGACGGCTCCCGGGCCTGCGACTCCTACCTGCGCTGGCGCGAGGACATCGAGCTGATCAAGGAGCTGGGCCTGCGGGCCTACCGCTTCTCGACCGGCTGGTCCCGGGTCATGCCCGGCGGCGACCGCCCCGACCCGAAGGCGCTCGACCACTACGAGCGTTTCGTGGACGCGCTCCTGGAGGCCGGCGTGGAGCCGGTGCTCACGCTCAACCACTGGGACATGCCCGCGGGCCTGACCTGGGCCGAGCGGTCTTCCGTAAACGCTTTCCGTACGTATGCGGAGGCGGTCGCGGGTCGGTTGGCCGACCGCGTGACCTGGTGGATCACCCAGAACGAGCCGTGGATCATCGCGCTGCTCGGCTACCAGCTCGGCCTGCACGCCCCCGGTGTGGCCGACCTCGGCACGGCGGTGAAGGCCGGCCACCACGTGCTGCTCGGTCACGGCGCGGCGGCCGACGTGCTGCACGCCCACCCGGGCACGAAGGCGGGAGCGGCGCTCAGCCTCTTCCCCTGCGACCCGGCCACCGACAGCGAGGAGGACCGGGCGGCGGCGATCGGCTCCGACGGCTACGTCAACCGGTGGTATCTCGACCCGCTCCTGGGCGGCAGTGGCTACCCTGCGGACATGCGCGAGCACTGGGAGCGGGCACTCGGCCACGGCCTCGACTTCGTCCACGACGGCGACGAGGCCGCCATCGGGGGCCGCAGCGACTTCCTGGGCATCAACTACTACACCCGCCGGGTCATGGCCGCCGCGCCGCCGGCCCCGTTCCCCTGGAAGGTGGTCGGGCCCAGCGGCGACGTGGCCAGGACCGACGAGGGCTGGGAGATCAACCCGGGCGCGCTGCGCGACCTGCTGATCGGGCTGAGCCGCCGCTTCCCCGGCACGCCGCTGATGATCACCGAGAACGGCGGCGTCTTCGGCGACGGCCCCACCCACGACGGCCAGATCCACGACAACCGCAGGGTCGCGTACCTGCGCGACCACGTCGAAGCCGTCGGCGCGGCCATCGACGCCGGGGCCGACGTGCGCGGATACCTGCACTGGTCGCTCATGGACAACTTCGAGTGGGCACTGGGCTACCGGCCCAGATTCGGGCTCGTCCACGTCGACTACGCCAGCGGCGCCCGGACCGTCAAGGACTCCGGGCGTTACTACGCCCGGCTCATCGCCGGGGGCGGCACCGCCCCCGCCCTGCCGAGGATTGAGGCGTTCGGCTAACCCATGCGGATCACCACCACTGACACGGCCTACCACCTGGACAGCGGTCACTACCACCTGACCGTCTCGCGCACCGACCCCAGCGCCGAGCTCGTGGGCTGGATGACGCTCAGCCTGCTCGCCTCGGTCAACACCCGGGGCGGGCGCGACGAGACGTACGAGACCCTGCCGCCCGTGCTCGCCGAGCGCGAGGGGGTGGCCGTCTTCGACTTCCCCCAGCGCACCACCGAGTGGGAGACCAAGACCGTCCGGCTGACCTGCACCCCCGAGACGATCGCGCTGGAGGTGCGGGTCGAGGGCGACGGGGTGCTGAGCGACGTGACGCTGCTCGGTGGCCGGGCCGTGCTCAACACCCGCGCGGCGGGCACGTTCCGGTCGGGGGTGCACGCGCGCGGCGTCTTCAGCCCCACGCCCGCCCATCCCGTGAGCGTGGTGCGGCCGGTGTCCGCGCCGGTCGCGCTCACCGTCATCGGCGACGCCTCGCCCGGCCGGCTGCACGCCGTCTTCTCCCCGCCGCCGCTGGTGCTGGCCTTCTGCAAGGACGAGCCGACCGGCGCGACCGCGGTGCCGGACGGGCAGTGGCTGGGCGCCTCTGTGCGCGCCGGGATCAGCGACCTGACCTTCACCGAGCTCTCGTACGAGCCGCTGGACGGCGGGGCGCTGCTGCGCCTCGACTACGAGGGTCACACCGAGGTACGCGGCGCGTGGACCTCGCCGGCCGTCGTGTTCCGCGCCGCGTCATCCCCCTGGGAGGCGATCTCCCACCACCGCGCCGACCTCGTCGGGCACGGCCTGGCCCCCGAGGGCCCGACCGGCGAGCGGCACGCCTGGTGGAGCGAGCCGATCTTCTGCGGCTGGGGCGCCCAGTGCGCCAGGGCCGACGGCGTCTCGCCGGTGGAGCTGTCCCGGCAGGACCTGTACGACGGGTGGCTGGCCCGGCTGGAGGAGCACGGCATCGTGCCCGGCACCGTCGTGATCGACGACCGGTGGCAGCTCACGTACGGGAACCTGGAGACCGACGAGGCCAAGTGGCCGGCGCTGCGCGAGTGGATCGCCGCCCGGCACGAGCGCGGCCAGCGCGTGCTGCTGTGGTGGCGGGCGTGGTCGCCCGACGGGCTGCCGGCGGAGGAGTGCGTGACCGACGCGGGCGGGCGCGCGGTGGCCGCCGACCCGTCGAACCCGGCCTACCGGCTCCGGGTCCGGGCCGTCATGGAACGGCTGCTGGGCGAGCTCGGGGCCGACGGCTTCAAGATCGACTTCACGCAGTGGTTCCCCAGCGGGTCGCACCTGAAGGCGTACGGCTCCACCTGGGGGCTCGCCCTCCTGCACGAGCTGCTCGCCACCATGTACGAGGCCGCCAAGCGCGTCAAACCCGACGCCCTCATGGTCACCCACACGCCGCACCCGGCCTTCGCCGACGTCAGCGACATGATCAGGCTCAACGACGTGCTGGAGTTCGACGCCCGCGGGGACGCCGTGCCCGCCGTCGACCAGCTCCGCTACCGGCACGCGGTGGCCGCCCACGCCATGCCGGGCCACCTGATCGACACCGACCAGTGGCCCATGCCCAGCCGGGCCGACTGGCTCGCGTACGCGCGGGAGCAGCCCTCCCTGGGCGTCCCCGCCCTGTACTACGTGGAGTCCATCGACAACTCCGGCGAGCCGATCAGCGGCGACGACCTGCGCCAGGTGGCCGAATGGTGGCGCCGGTGAGGCAGGCGGAGGTGGTCGTGTACGGCGCGACCTCGGCGGGCGTGTGCGCCGCCGTGGCCGCCGCCCGGCGCGGCCTGGACACCGTGCTGCTCGAACCCGGCCGGCACGTCGGCGGCATGACCTCGGGCGGGCTCGGCTACACCGACATCGGGGACGCCCGCGTGCTGGGCGGCATGGCCGCCGAGTTCCGCCGGGCCGTCGCCGACGCCTACGGGGTCGCGCCCGGCCACTACGCCGGGCCCGAGCCGCACGTCGCCGAGGCCATCTTCCTGTCCTGGCTGGACGCCGCCGGCGTGGAGGTGGTGTTCGACGCCCCGCTGCGCACGGTGGTCACCTCCGGCGACCGCGTCTTCTCCGCCGTCACGCACCGGGGGGACTTCGCGGCCGGGGCCTTCGTGGACGCGAGCTACGAGGGCGACCTGATGGCCGCCGCCGGGGTGGGCTACCGCGTCGGCAGGGAGGACCGGTCCCTGCACGGGGAGAGGTTCGCCGGGCGGCGCGAGGTGGTGCCCGGGATGCACAACTTCCCGTCGTGGATCTCCCCGTTCCGGGCCGACGGCACGCTGCTGCCGCAGGTCGCCGACGGGCCGATGGCCGAGGTGGGCGAGGGGGACGGCGGCGTCATGTCGTACGGCTACCGCGTCTGCATGAGCACCGCCGCCGACCGGATCCCGTTCGAGCGGCGGCCCGGCTACGACGAGGAGCACTGGGAGCTCGGGCGGCGGCTGTTCCGCCACTGGCGCGAGCGGGGGATCGAGCCCCGGCCCGGGCGCCTGGTGGGCCTGGAGCCGAACCTGCCGGGCGGCAAGTGCGACGGCAACTCGCTCGGGCCGTTCTCCCTCAGCGTGCTCGACCGGTCGGCCTGGGCCTATCCCGACGCGGGCCCCGCCGAGCGCGAGCGGATCCGCCTGCACCACCTCCACCACGCCCAGGACCTGCTGTACTTCCTCGCCCACGACCCCGAGGTGCCCGCCGCCGTGCGGGCCGAGCTGGGGCGGTGGGGGCTGCCGGCCGACGAGTTCGCCGACACCGGCCACCTGCCGCACCAGCTCTACGTGCGGGAGGCGCGGCGGATGCTGGGGAGCAAGCACCTGACCGAGCACGACCTCGTCCAGGGGCGGCCGCAGGAGGACGTGATCGCGATGGGCTCGTACCATCTCGACGTCCGGGAGGTGCAGCGGACCTGGCGGTGGGTGTACGAGCACCCGGACCCGGTGCCCATGGTGGTGACCGAGGGGTACCTGTCGGTGGGGGTCGATCCCTACCAGATCCCGTACGGCGCGATCGTGCCCCGGCGGGAGGAGTGCGCGAACCTGGTCGTGCCGGTGTGCGTGTCGGCCTCGCACGTGGCCTTCTCCTCCATCCGGATGGAGGTGCAGTACCAGATGCTCGGGCACGCGGCCGGGCTCGCCGCCGCGCAGGCGGCCGGCAGCGGGAAGGCGGTGCAGGACGTGGACGTGGCCGCGCTGCAGGAGGAGCTGGCCGCGGCCGGGCAGGTCCTGTCGCTCTGACCTCGAAGGGCGGCCCCGCGGGACGGCCCGCCCCGGTGAGCCGGGACGGGCCCTCGGGATCTCAGGCGGCCTCGCCCGCCTGGTCGAGCACCTGCCGGACGAACGGCGGGACGACCTTGCGCAGGACGTTCGCCTCGTGCGCCTCGGCGCGGGCCAGCGCCTCCGCCGCCGCGGCGGGCGTCCCCGAGCCCGACAGCAGGTCGAGGGCCGCCAGCCCCGCCGCCCCCATGTCTTTGGCGGCCGACACCCAGCGGTCCAGCTCCCCGGCGATCGGCCCCGCGACGTCGGCGGGCAGCCCGGCCAGCCGGGTCAGCTCGGCCCGCAGCTCCGCACGCGACCGGCCCTCCAGGGCCGCGGCGCACAGGGCGGTGAGCCTCGGGCTCTGGTCGGCCCCGGGCGGCCAGGCCGAGCACGCCTCCACCAGCGGCAGCAGCTCAGCAGCCCCCGGCAGCAGCCGGACGGCCCGCGCGTGGGACCTGGCCGGGTCGTAGGCCGCCAGGTGCCAGGCGTAGTCGGCCACCGTCGTCAGCGCGATGCGCGAGGCCGCCGCCTCGACCATCGGGTTGGCCGTGATGCCCTCCAGCGGCACGTCACCCAGCTCCGTGGCCCGCCCGACCAGCGGCCCGAGGAAGACCCGGGAGAAGTCGAAGTCGTTGACCGGGAAGTTGTCCCACAGCGCCACCCGGTGCCCGTAGGAGGCCGCGGCGGCCGTCATGTCGTAGGCGGAGATCTCGCCCACCACCACGTCGGACCCGGTCCACCAGACCAGCACGTCCGCCGGCAGCTCCGCCGCCAGCCGGTCGCGGTACGCCGTGCGCCCGGTCCCCGCGTAGTCCGTGGGCACCATGGTCAGCGGCCGGTCCGCGCCCCGGGGGACGAGGAACCCGGCGGCGAAGTCGCGGCAGACCGCCGCGTGCGCACTCGCGCTCGCGCCCTCCGCCGTGCCGTACGCCTCCCGGTCGGGCGCGTGGCCCAGCTCGGGCGGGATGTCGTCGAAGAGCAGCGCGAACTCCCTGACGCCCACCTCCCACACCTGCTCGGCCTTGGCCCGCAGCGCCTTGCGCTCGGCCGGGTCGCTGTAGACCATGGACAACCCCGGGCTGAGCGCGAACACGAACCTGACGTGCTGCGCCGCCGCCTCCGCGACCAGCTCGGCCAGCCTCGCCAGCTCCTCCTCCGGGTACGGCTCCCGCCACCGCTCCCGGTGGTACGGGTCGTCCTTGGGCGCGTAGACGTAGGCGTTGAGCTTGTGCCTGCCGGAGAAGCGCAGATGACCGAGACGGTCGGCGTGGGTCCACGGGGTGCCGTAGAAGCCCTCGATGGTGCCCCGGAGCGGCAGGTCGGGCCAGTCGCGCACCTCGGCCTCCGGCACGCACGACCGGTGCTCGGGACACGGCGCCGCGGCCAGCGCGAGGAGGGTCTGCGCGCCGTAGAAGGCGCCGGCGGGATCCGCGCCCACGATCAGCACGGAGCCGTCGCCGGCGGTCAGCGTGTACCCTTCGGCCGGCAGCTCCGCCCCGGCGTCGACGCGCACCTCCACGCGCACCTCCGAGAGGACCGGGGCGTCGTCCGTCCCCGCGAACGAGGCGCTCAGGGCGGTGACGGCGCGGTCGGCGGCGGCGTCGCCGTGGATCCGGCAGCCGCTCAGCTCAAGATGCGAAACACCGAAAGTGGCCTTTTTCGGACAGGGAACAATCCACTCCAAGGCATCCATTGTGGGAACGATACCGGATAGGATTGCGCCTCGTGGGAAGCGATGTGACCGAAGTTCTGCCCGGGGTGCTCCGGATCGAGGACACCTGCAACGTGTACGTCATCAAGGCTCCTGTCGCCCCCGGCGAGGAGCGCACCGGGATCGCCGTGGACTTCGGTTCGGGACGCGTGCTCGACCTCCTCGAGGAGCTCGGGCTCGACCGCCTCACCGACGTCCTGATGACCCATCACCACCGTGACCAGGCGCAGGGGCTGCACCGGGCGGCCGCTGCGGGGGTCGCGATCCACGTGCCGCCGGTCGAGCGCGACCTGTTCGAGAAGGTCGGCGAGATGTGGTCGGGGCGCCAGATCCTCAACGACTACGACCTGCGCGACGACCGGTTCTCGCTGCTGGAGCCCGTTCCGGTCACCGATGTGGTCCCCGAATATCGGACGGCCCGTTATGGCGGGGTCGATGTCCGGGTGCTGCCCACCCCCGGGCACACCACCGGCTCCGTCACGTACGTGGTGGGCCGGGCCGCGTTCACCGGTGACCTGATCTACGCCCCCGGCAAGGTGTGGTCCCTGGCCGCCACCCAGTGGTCCTACACCGAGAACGAGGGCCCCGCCATGGTGGTCATCAGCTCCGAGCTGCTCCAGAAGGAGGAGCTCGACGTGCTGCTGCCCTCCCACGGCGAGCCGATGACCGACCCGAAGGACGCGCTCGCCCGCCTGTCCACGGCCATGCAGCGCTACGTGGACTTCCGCCGCCCCCACGCCTGGGACGTGCGCGGCCTGCTGGCCAACCCGTTCGTCCAGGTGACCCCCCACCTGCTGATGAACCGCAGCAGCCAGTCCTACAGCTACGTCCTGCTGTCGGAGTCGGGCGCGGCCATGGTGTTCGACTTCGGCTACGACATGTCCACCGGTCTGGTGAAGAGCACCGCCCGCGAGGCCCGCCGTCCCTGGCTGGCCTCGATGCCCGCGCTGCGCGAGCACTACGGCGTCACGAGCGTCGAGGTCGCGATGCCCACCCACTACCACGACGACCACGTCGCGGGCATGCCGCTGCTGCGCGACGTCGAGGGCACGGCGATCTGGGCCCCGTCCCACATCGCGCCCATCCTGGCCGCGCCGCTCCACCACGACCTGCCGTGCCAGTGGTTCGACCCCATCCCCGCCGACCGGGTGCTCGGGCTGGGGGAGACGGTGCGCTGGCGCGAGTACGACATCACGGTGCACGACCTGCCGGGGCACACGCTGTTCGCGGCGGCGTACGAGTTCGAGGTGGACGGGCACCGGGTGCTCGTCACCGGCGACCAGCAGGACGGGATGGGCATCCCGGACGAGCGCCAGGAGATCCTGAATTTCCAGTACAAGAATAGGTTCCAGATCGAGGACTACCGGAAGAGCGCCGCGCTCTACCGCCGCCTGCGCCCCGACCTCATGGTCAGCGGCCACTGGCGGCCCCGCTGGGTGGACGACGACTACCTGCACATGATGACCGAGCGGGGTGAGGAGCTGGTGGCCCTGCACCACGACCTGCTCCCGCTGGACCGGCTCGACCTCGGTGCCGACGGGGTGCTGTGCCGGTTGACCCCGTACTATACGAGCGTCCCCGCGGGCGGCGAGGTCGTGCTGACGGCCACCGTGCGCAACCCGTGGCCGGACAAGGCCGTGGCGACCATCGAGCCGGTGGTTCCGCCCGGCTGGCGGCGCGAACAGGGATCCCTGACGCTTAGGCTGCCCGGAGGGGGTATGGAGCAGGTGCATCTCCGTCTCGGCGCCGACGTCGTGCCGCGACGCCGAGTTCGCCTCGCAGTCGACCTGACCATCGGCGACCTACGCCTCGGGCAGCACGCCGAGGCGCTGGTCGATGTGGTCGCGGAAGGGAATCCATGACCATAGAACGGCGCGGCACCCCCCTCGGCCGTTCCCGCCGTCCCACGATCAAGGACGTCGCGGAGGCCGCCGGCGTCTCGCGCTCCACGGTCTCGCGGGCGCTGACGGGGCGCGGATACGCGGCCAGCGACGTGCGCGAGCGCGTCCTGCGCGCCGCCGCCGAGCTGGGCTACGTGCCCGACGTCATGGCCCGCACCCTCAAGCAGCAGGTCAGCAGGTCACTGGGGGTCCTGGTGAGCGACCTGCGCAACCCCTTCTACGCGGAGCTGGCCGCCGGGGCCAGCAGGGAGGCCCGCGAGCGCGGCTACACGATGGTGCTGGCCGACACGAGCCTGTCGGCCGAGGCGGAGAGCGAGGCCGCCGAGGCCCTGGTCGCGCTCCGGGTGGCCGGCGTGATCGTGACGCCCAACTCCTCGACCGTGTCCACCTACCTCTCCTCCCACGGCATCCCGGTGGTCGAGGTGGACCGCCAGTTCGCGGCCGGCTCGACCGACGGCGTCGTGGTCGGCAACCGCGTCGGCGCCCGCACCGCCACCGCACACCTCGTCGGTCTGGGTCACCGCCGGATCGCCCTGTTCATCGACGAGACCGACTGGACCACCGGCTACGAGCGTTACCAGGGCTACCTGGAGGCGCTGGCGGCCGGTGACATCAAGGTCGACCCCGCCCTGGTCGTCTCCTCCGGCTGGGACGTCACCGACTCCCGGCGCCGGGCCCTCGACATGCTGCGCGGCCCCGACCGTCCCACGGCGGTCTTCGCCGCCAACAACGTGCTCGCCGAGGGCGTCTGGCGGGCGATCAGCGGGCTGGGGCTGAGCGTGCCCGGCGACATCAGCCTCATCGCGTTCGACGACGCGCCCTGGATGAGCATGGTCTCGCCCACGGTCAGCGCGGTCTCCCAGGACACCTTCAACCTGGGCGCGACCGCCGTGCGCAGGCTCGACGAGCGGATCCAGATGCCGGAGGCCGACTCCGTCACGACCGTGCTCAACGTGCGCCTCATCCAGCGGGAATCCACCGCACCGCCCCCCGTTATCTGACATTTCCGTCATCTCCCGCGTTGACCCACGGGGAAAGGTCGCCCTAGGATCCCGTGTGGGAACGATGTCACAGCCACCTTGCGGCAGTCGTTCTCGTCGGAGGCCCAATGCAGCACGATCTTCCCCCCGTTCTGTCCCTGGACATCGGCGGCACCAAGCTCGCCGCGGGCGTGGTGACAGGCGATGGCCTGATCCACGGCTGGCAGGTCACCCCCACCCGCAGGGAGGAGGGACCGCGACCCGTCCTGGCCAGGCTGTTCGACCTGGGCAGGAAGGCGGTCGCGGAGGCCGGCCTGCCCGAGGTGGCGGCCGTCGGCATCTCCTGCGGCGGCCCGCTCGACGCCGCGGCCGGGGTGCTGGAGTGCCCGCCGCACCTGCCGGGGTGGATCGACGTCCCGATCGGGGCGATGGCCGCGGAGGCGTTCGGCGTCCCGTCCGCCCTTGAGAACGATGCCACGGCCGCCGCGCTGGGCGAGTTCCGCTACGGCGCGGGGCGCGGCACCAGCACGATGCTCTATCTCACGATCTCCACGGGTGTGGGCGGCGGCTCCGTCATCGGCGGGCGCCTGCACCGGGGCGCGGCCGGCAACGGCGGCGAGCTGGGGCACGTCATGGTGCGGCCGGGCGGCCGGAAGTGCTCGTGCGGCCGGCTGGGCTGCCTGGAGGCGTACGCCTCCGGCACCGCCATCGCCGAGCGCGCCCGGGAGGCCCTGGCCACCGGCCGGCCCTCGTCGCTGTCCGCCGTCGAGCGCCCGACGGCCGAGGACGTCTCCCGCGCCGCCGAGGCGGGCGACCCCCTGGCGAGCGCGATATGGGACGAGACCACATGGGCGCTCGGCAGCGCGATCACCGATTTGGTGAACGCGTTCGAGCCCGAGCTCGTCGTCCTCGGCGGCGGCGTCACCCGTTCCGGCGCCCGGCTCCTCGACCCCGTGGCCGCCGCCGTCGCCCGGGACGCCATGCCGCCTGCGGCCCGTGCCGCGCGCATCGAACTCGCGCGGCTCGGCGCGGGCGTCTGCGTGGTGGGCGCCGGCGCCGTCGCCCATGACCTCCTGTCCGGACTCTGAGGAAAGACGCATGCCTGAACTTCCCCCGGTGCTCGCCGAGCACGTAGCAGGGCACCTCGCCGCCGCACACGGCATGGCGGCCCTGCTGCCCGCCGTCGAGGCCGCCGCGGACCTGCTCATCGAGACCTTCACCCGCGGCGGGACCGTGTACACGATGGGCAACGGCGGCAGCGCCGCGGACGCCCAGCACCTCACCGGCGAGCTGATCGGCCACTACAAGCGCGACCGCCGGCCGCTGCCCACGGTGACGCTCACGACCGACGCCACCGTCATGACCTGCATCGCCAACGACTACGCCTACGAGGACGTCTTCGCCCGGCAGGTCCAGGCGCTGGCCCGGCCGGGCGACGTGGTGGCCGCTTTCACCACCAGCGGAAACTCGCCTAATGTGGTCAACGCCCTCGAAACCGCGCAGGTCAACGGCGCGGTGACGGTACTGTTCGGTGGCGGTGACGGCGGGAAGGCCGCCCAGCACGCCGACCACCTCCTCCTCGCCCCCAGCTCCGAGACCCCGCGCATCCAGGAGATCCACACACTGATGCTGCACATGATCAGCGACAAGGTCGACGCATGGGCGGCCGCGTGACCAGGCGCCCCGACCCCATGTCGCGGGCCCCCATGTCGAACGCCCCCTCCGGCAGCCAGCCGCGCGGCCTCCCGCGGGCCCCCCGTCCCGCGGCCACCCCCGACCGCACCCTGCACATGATCGGCAACGCGCACCTCGACCCGGTGTGGCTGTGGCCGTGGCAGGAGGGCTACCAGGAGGCGCGGGCCACGTTCTGGTCGGCGATCCACCGCATGGACGAATACCCGGACTTCGTCTTCACCTGCGACCAGGTCGTGCTGCTGTCGTGGGTGGAGGAGTCGGACCCCGAGCTGTTCGACCGGATCCGGGAGAAGGTCGCCGAGGGCCGGTGGGTGATGACCGGCGGCTGGTGGGTGGAGCCCGACTGCAACATGCCGTCGGGGGAGTCGTTCGTCCGCCAGGGGCTCTACGGCCAGCGCTACCTGAAGGAGAAGTTCGGGGTCACGGCGTCGGTCGGCATGAACGTCGACCCGTTCGGCCACAACGCCATGCTGCCCGCGATCCTGCGCGGCCAGGGCATGGACTCCTACTGCTTCCTGCGCCCGGGGCCGCACGAGAGCGAGCTGCCCGGCACGATGTTCTGGTGGGAGGCGCCCGACGGGAGCCGGGTGCTGGCCTACCGGATCCCGTTCGAGTACTGCAGCCCGCCCGGCGAGGTCGCCGGCCAGACCGAGAAGGCGCTGGGCCAGCTCGACCGCTCGCTCGGCGACCTGATGATCTTCTACGGCGTGGGCAACCACGGCGGCGGCCCCACCAAGGCGAACATCGAGTCCATCCACCGCTACGACCGGATGGGCACGTTCGGCGAGCTGACGATGTCCTCGCCGCGCCGCTACTTCGACGAGATGGCCAAGCGCCTGGGCGAGCAGGGCCTGGCCGAGCTGCCGGTGTGGCGCGACGACCTGCAGCACCACGCGGCCGGCTGCTACTCCTCGCACTCCGGCATCAAGGCGTGGCAGCGCAGGGCGCAGGCGGCGGTGCTGTCGGCCGAGCGGTGGGCGGCGATCGCCGGCCACGACGCCCGCGCCGACCTGGAGCGGGCCTGGAAGCAGGTGCTGTTCAACCAGTTCCACGACGTGCTGCCCGGCTCGGCCATCGAGCCCGCCTACGACGACGCCCGCGACCAGCTCGGCGAGGCCGTCGCGATCTCCAAGCGGATCATCACCAGGGCGCACAACGTGATCGCCCGCGACGTCGCCGTGCCCGAGGAGGCCGGCACGCAGCCGGTCGTCGTCTTCAACCCGCACCCGTGGCCGGTCACGACCCGGGTCGAGATGCAGTACGGCCTGGCCCCCAACGGCGTGCACGTCGTGGACGCCGACGGCGCCGACGTGCCCTGCCAGCGCACCCAGTCGGTCGCCACCACCGACGACAAGGGGCGCGGCGCCACCGTGTTCCGGGCCGAGCTGCCCGCGCTGGGCTACCGCCTCTACCGCCTGCGCCAGGGGCCGGGCGAGGTCCCGGCCGGCACGCTCCTGGCCTCCGAGCACCACCTCGAGAACGACGTGCTGCGCCTGGAGCTCGACCCCGTCACCGGCTGGCTGTCCAGCCTGGTCGACAAGCGCACCGGCGTCGACCTGGTGGCCGGGGCGACCGGCGAGCACACGCAGATCTGCGAGGACCCGACCGACACCTGGGGCCACCGCGTCATCTCCTACGACTGGCCGGGCGAGGCGATGGTCACCACCGACATCGTGCTGCGCGAGCACGGCCCGCTGCGCGCCCGCATCCGGGTCGAGCGCGAGTGGGGGCGCTCCACGATGGCCGAGGAGTTCATCCTGGGCGCCGGGGACGACGACGCCGTCGAGGTGCGGGTCACGCTCGACTGGCGGGAGCAGGCGCACCTGATGAAGCTGCGCTTCCCGGTCGCGCTGGAGAGCCCCGTGGCCACGTACGAGATCCCGTTCGCCCACCTGAACAGGCCCATCGACGGGGCCGAGGAGCCCGCCCAGTCGTGGGTGGACCTGTCGGGCGCCGTGGCCGGCAGGCGCGCCGGGCTGGCCGTGGTGAACAACGCCAAGCACGGTTACGACGTCTCCCCGCCGGGGCCCGGGCGCAGCCACAGCATCGGCATCACCGCCGTGCGCAGCCCGGTCTACTCCTGGCACGACCCGCGGCTGCTCGACCCGGACGGCTACTACTCCTACCAGGACCAGGGGACGCAGCGGTTCTCGTACCTGCTGGTGCCGCACGACGGCGACTGGCGCGCGGCCGGGCTGACCCGGCGGGCCGCGCTGCTCGGCTCACCGGTGCGGGCGATGCTGGAGAGCTTCCACGACGGCCCCCTGCCCAGCGCCCGCGGCTACCTGGACGACGGGGGCGGGCAGGTCATGGTGACGGCGGTGAAGCTGCACGAGGACGCGCCGCGCGACCTGGTGGTGCGGGCCGTCGAGAGCACGGGCCGGCCCGCGGTCGCGACGCTGAGCATCCCGGTGGCCGGGATCCGGCTGACGGCCGACTTCGGGCCGAGCCAGATCCGTACGTTCCGGATCCCGCTCGACGATCCGCTCTCGGCCGTGGAGACGGACCTGGTGGAGCTGGGGGTGCGCAAGGGCGCGTTCACGGTGGAGCCCTGGTGATCGCGGACGCCGCCGAGCCGTCGCCGCTCGTTTCCTCCCCGATCGTCCTCTCGCCGCCCTCCGAGCCGCCCTCCGAGCCGCCCTCCGAGCCGCCCTCCGCCGCCGGGGCCGGCACGTCGCCCGTGGTGGCGGTCGCCGACCCCGACGGGGGCGAGGTGCTCGTCGAGGTGCCGGGCGGCGGGCCGTACACCGTCGGGTGGCAGTGGGGCGAGCGCCTCCCGACGGGCCGCCGCGAGCTGCGCCTGCACCTGCGGTACGACGGCACGGAGCCGGCCTCCGGGACCGTGCGCGTCAGCAGGTCGGTGGCCGCCGTCGCCGACCCGTGGTGGCTGATCCCCGGCCTGTTCTACGGCGAGAACCGGCCGGCGGCGTGCCAGCGCGTGTTCCCCCGCTTCGAGACGGGCGCCGACCGGCCCGAGGAGATGGTCTCGGCCCGGTGGGGCTTCCGCGCCGACCGGGCCGCCACCCCCGCCGTCATGGTGTGGGGCGACGCCTCCGGGACCGCCCTGATCGCGGACGAGGAGTCGGCGCTCGGCCCGACCGGCCTGGCCATCGGGCACGAGGCGGGGCGGGCGACGATCGAGCTGCTGTTCCCGTACCAGGAATATCCGGTCACCTACTACGGCTCGGCGCTGCCCCTGCCCGCCGAGGCGGCGGCGCACGTGTGGCGGCCCGGGGAGTCGCACGTCCTGACGCTGGCGACGTGCCCGCTGCCGGCCGACCGGCACGCGTACGCGCCGGTGCTGCGCGAGGACCGCGACCTGCGCCTGCCCGCCGCCCCCGTCGAGCCGTGGGAGGACGTGGCCTCGGCCGCCGACATCGCCGCCGAGGGCCTGTACCGGTGGCACTACGACCCCGACCCCGGCGTGCTGCTGGAGACGGTCGGGTTCGACCGGGAGGTGAGCGGCACCAACGGCGAGCGGGTGGACCGGCAGGCCATGCACGTCGGCTGGGTGAGCGGGATCCCGTGGGCGGCGGCGCTCCTGGAGCACGGTCTGCGGAGGGGACGTCCTGACCACGTCGCCGCCGCCGAACGGGTCATCGACTTCATCTGCGCCAACCTGTCGCCGTCCGGCACGTTCTGGGGCGTCTGGTACCGGCGATCGGGCTGGTCGCAGAGCTGGAGCCACGTCAAGGACGCCCTGCACGCGCGCACGCTGGGGGAGGCGACCCTGTTCCTGCTGCGCGCGCTGCGCCACCGGCCGAACCCGGCCTGGGCGGCGGCGGCCCGCTCCAACCTGGACGCGATGGCCGCCCGCCAGCGCCCCGACGGCAACCTCGGCACCCTCCACCACGCCGCCACCGGCGAGGTGCTGTCCTGGTCGGGCGCCTCCGGCTTGACCTGGGTGGCCGCCCTGGCCGAGTCGGGGCACCCCGCCCACCTGCGGGCCGCCGAGCGCGCCGGCGACTACTACGCCTCGTTCGTCGAGGACGAGTTCGTCTACGGCGCGCCCGAGGACGTGGACCTGGCTCCGACCTCGGAGGACGGGTACGCGGCCGTGATGGCGTACATGGCGCTCCACCGGCGCACGGGCGCCGCCCGCTGGCTGGACCTGGCCCGCCGCGCCGCCGACTGGATGCTCACCTTCCGCTACACCTACAACGTGCGCTTCGGCCCCCGCACCCCCCTGGGCGTGTACGGCTTCGCCACCCGGGGCGCGGACCAGGCGTCGCCGTCCAACCAGCACCTGCACGCGTACGGGCTGGTGTGCACCGCCGAGCTGGTGGAGCTGTCGGAGGCGCTCGGGGACCCGTACTACGCGGAACGGGCGCACGAGACGCTCGACTGCTTCCGCCAGCTCCTCCCGGCGGCCGACGGCGACCTCAACGCCTACCGCGGCATGATCACCGAGCGCTACTACCAGACGGACTGCTTCCAGCCGAAGGGCATGTACCTGACGCTGTCGCACGCCTGGAGCGCGGGCGTGCTGCTGCTGGCCTGCGAACAGGTCCTCGCGTCCCGGCCCGCGCAGGCGAGGTAGCACGGGCGGAGGTCAGGCAGGGGGCGGGACGCGCAGCGTGGCGGCCGCGTGCCGCACCCACGCCGCCAGGAACCGCTCGGGATCGAGGTCGCCCGGCGTGTGGCCGATCATGATGCGCAGCAGCGGGTAGTAGGTCAGCGACGAGAGCAGCACGGCCGCCGTCGCCTCCGGATCCTCGGCCTCGACGTTGCCCAGCTCCCGCTGCACCCTGATCCAGGCCGCCCCCTGCGCGTAGACGCCCGCCAGCACGCCCTGCCACATGCGCTCGAACAGCTCCGGGAACCCGTCGAACTCCCGCAGCATGATCCGGATCAGCCCCCGATCCTCCTCGATCACCTCCCAGACCACCCGCGCCATCCGCTCCAGCGCCACCCGCGGCTCCTCGGCGGCCGCGTCGGCGGTCGCGTGGGCGGGGTCGCGGGCGGTGGTCGCCTCACTACCCCGAGCGGCGATGCGCTCCAGGTCGAGCCGCACCGCCTCCTCCAGCAGCGCCTGCTTCGACGGGAAGTGCTTGTAGAGCGCACCCGAGCCGGTCGTCAGCCCGCAGGCCGCCTGGATGTCGGCCACCGAGGTGGCGGCGTAACCGCGGGTGGAGAACAGCCGGACGGCCTCGTCGATGAGGCGCTGCCGGGTGACGCCTGGTGTGGATCTCGCCATGGTAAGAGAGTACTCTCTCACTATGCGCGTATTCGTGACGGGCGGCACGGGCGCGATCGGCGGCCACGCGGTGCCGGCGCTGGTCGCGGCGGGACACGAGGTGACCGCCCTGGCCCGCACCCCCGCCAAGGCCGCCGCGCTGGAACGGCAGGGGGCGACGGCCCTGACGGGGGTGTCGCTGTTCGACCGGGCGGGGCTGGCCGCGGCGTTCGCCGGGCACGACGCGGTGGTCAACCTGGCGACAGCCATCCCGTCCATGAGCCGTTTCATGAGCGCGCGGGCGATGCGCGACAACCTGCGCGTCCGCGTGGAGGGCTCCGCCGCCGTCGCGGACGCCGCCCTCGACGCCGGGCTCGGCCGCGTGGTGCAGGAGTCGGTCAGCATGCTCTACCGCGACCAGGGCGACCGCTGGATCGACGAGGACTCCCCGGTCGACCACTACCCGCTGACCCGCGGCAACTTCGCCGCCGAGGCCAAAGCCTGCCGCTTCGCCGCGACCGGCGGGGGAGCGGCCGTGATCCTGCGCCTCGGCTGGTTCCTCGGCCCCGGCGCCGAGCACAGCGAGCAGCTGTTCGCCCAGGCCCGCCACCACGTCGGCATGATCCTGGGCCACCCGGCCGGCTACGTCTCCTCGATCCACCTGTCCGACGCCGCCTCCGCCGTGGTGGCGGCGCTGGGGGCGCCCGGGGGCACGTACAACGTCGTGGACGACGAGCCCCTGACCAAACGCGCCTACGCGAACGCGGTGGCCCGCGCCGCCCGCACCCGCCCGTGGGTCCGGGGGCCGGGGCGGGCCGCGTACCTCTTGGGCGACCGCCTCACCTCGCTCACCCGCTCGCTCCGGGTCAGCAACGCCCGCTTCCGCAAGGAGACCGGCTGGGCGCCCCGCTACCCGAGCGCCCGCGAGGGCTGGCTCGCCACCGCCCGCACCCTGACCCCCTGATCCTGGCGATGCCGAGAGCGCTGACCATCGGCCCGAGAGGCTCGCCTCGGAAGTGGGGAAGGCACCGAACGTCCCGAGGGCCGGCATCGAGATCACCTGCCGCTCGGCGTGGTTCCCGAAACGGTCGTCAGCCGTCCTCCGGGCGCTGGGCGACGTCCTTGACGAAGACGATCCCGTCGATGTCGGTCAGGTGGCCGGGGCTCAGGGGGAAATAGCCGTAGTTCCAGGCTATGTCGGTGCGCGGGCTCGGCTGGTGATCGCCGAGGGACTCGGCCAGCGCGCGCGGGTCGACGAGGTAGCGGTCGCCCGGGAGCGTGGACAGGATGCCCTCGACGGTGTCGGGGTGCGGGGTGGGCAGGCCCTGGTGGCGTACGGAGCCCAGGGCCGAGGCCAGGAAGGCGTAGCCGTCGCCGAGCCGGGCCCCGGCGATCGACCCCGCGCTCCACCAGTCCAGCGCCATGTCGGCGAGCTGCCAGGTGCTCTTCTCCCGCTGGAGGTGGCGGTTGTGGGCGTTGACGAGCGTCGGGCCGTACGGGGCGAGGGCGAGGAGGTTGTCGGCCATCATCGCGTCGCGCAGGGCCATCAGCCGCCACACCCGGTCGGCGGACGTGTCGGCCATGCCGGCGTGGTAGCGGAGCAGGCCCGCGGCGGTGCGGCCGCACAGGGACGCCCGCCACCACTCGTCCGGCGAGGTCGCGGGGATGAGGTGCGGCGCGTGGGCGGTGAGCAGCGCCACCAGGTCGTCCGTGAGCAGGCGCAGCTCGGCGACGTCGGGGGAGCGGCCCACGGACCGGGACGGGTCCATGGCCGCGGCGGGGTCGGTCCAGCGGGCGTCGTCGCCGACCAGGCGGTCGAGGGTGTCCGGGGAGCAGGGGAGCGGGACGCCGTGGCGGGCCAGGTAGCCGTGGAGCGTGGTGAGGGCCTGGCGGGGGGTGGCGGCGACGGTCATCTCCAGCGGGCCGTCGAAGCCGAAGAAGCGCAGCCGGTCCGCCGCGGGGCGGTCCTCGTTGTACGCGCGCATCCACCGTACGAGCTCGCGGTTCCCCTTGAACTCCCCGGCTCCGTGGCTGAAGCCGCGCTCCATGACGTCGTCCAGCGTCCCGGAGCCCTCCGTGACGTAGGCGTCCACGGCCAGGCCCGCCATGCAGTCGCTCTCGAGGGCGAACGACCGGAAGCCCGCGTGCTCGACGAACTCGCGGAAGATCGCGTTACGCAGCTCGAGGTACGCCTCCTCGCCGTGCATGGCCTCGCCCAGGCCGAGCAGCCGGGGCGGGGCCGGCAGCGAGCGGACGAACGCGGTGACGGCGGAGACCCCCTCGCCGTCGAGGTCGCGGGCGGCCCCGACGACGGACTCGCGGACGGACGGATCAGCGGCCATGACCGTTCCTGTTCTCCTCGCCGGTACTGAATTCATGCCTTCAACGGTATCGTTGAACTCGCTGTTGAAACTTGTGCGGCCGTTCATGCCATAGCCGCAGCTTAACCCTCAACACAGGCGAGGTGCACCATGCCCGACGGGCGACTCCGGCCGGTGGACCTGGCGCGCGAGCACGGCCTGTCCACCCAGGCGGTGCGCAACTACGAGGAGGCCGGCATCCTGCCGCCGGCCGGGCGTACCGCGAGCGGTTACCGTGCCTACACCGACCTGCACGCCTGCGCGCTGCGGGCGTTCGTCGCGCTGGTGCCCGGCTTCGGGCACCAGGCGGCCACGTCGATCATGCGGGCGCTGCACCGGGACGCGACCGACGAGGCGCTGCGGACGATCGACGAGAGCCACGCCCAGCTCCTCGACGACCGCCGCACCCTCCAGGCCGTCGAGCAGGCACTGCGCGACCTGGCCCCCTCCGTCCGCCCGGGGGCCTCCGATCCGCCGAGCCCCGGCGTCACGTTCATCGGCCCGCTGGCCAGGAGGCTGGGGATCCGGCCGGCGACGCTGCGCAAGTGGGAGCGGGCCGGGCTGGTCCGGCCGCGCCGCGACCCCCATACCGGTTACCGCGTCTACACGGCGGCCGACGTACGCGATGCCCAGCTCGCCCACCAGCTCAGACGCGGCGGCTACCTGCTGGAGCAGATCGCCCCGCTGCTGGCGCAGGTGCGCGCGGCGGGCGGGCTGGCACCCCTGGAGACCGCCCTGCGCGACTGGCGGGACCGCCTGTCGGCGCGCGGCCGCGCGATGTTGCGGGGGGCCGCCGAGCTGGACGCGTACGTGCGCCGGCGCGAGACCGGGTGAAGAACGTGCCTCGCGGAGCCCGGGGCGAATGGCCAAGCTCAGCGACGCCATGCAGGTCACGATGGCCGGCCAGTGGAGGGCGTCAGGCGAACGGGAAGAACTCGGTCTCCTGCCAGAACTCGTCGTCCCCGCGCACCAGCATCGACACCCCCGTGACCCGCGCCGCGAGCGGCAGCGCGGCGGCCGCGGCGGCCTCGTCCACCGCCACGCCGTGCCCGAGGGTCAGATGCGGCACGATCGCGTCGTGCAACCCGCCATAGGGAGGAGCCTCCGGCCACCGGGCGACCACGTCCTCCGTCAGCCGCACGAACGGCCCCGCCGGGTCCGGCGCGAGATAGACGACGTCGGGGAACCGGCCGATCCGGTGAAAGCTCACGTCGACGGCCGGCTGCCGGGCGAACAGCGCCCCCAGCTCGCGGCGCACGCCTTCGTCGACCCGGCTCACGTGCAGGAACGGCACCAGCACGGTGACGTGCGCCATGATGCCGATCTCCCGCTTCCGCCACCGCCGCACCAGCGGTTCGGCCTCCGGCACCTTGACGATGAGCGCCGTGTCACCCGCCTTGAACTCCATCCTCCGGCTCCCCTCGCCCGCGTGACCACGGAACGATCACTCGACACCGTACATTCGGACAATCCCTAAAGAATCTCGCAAATCCCATCGGGGCGCTCTAGTGTGCGGGACGTGCAGAACTCGCTCACCTTCCCCAACCTCCTCGACGACGCGGCCCTGCTCTCCCTCGAGCACCAGCTCCATCTCGAAGAGGTCCTCGGTGACCACAGCTGGCACGTGGACCTGCAGCGGCAGCACTTCGAGTTCACCGGCGACCGTACGATCACGTGCACCGGCCTCCACCTGCTCGGCAGCGCCGCCCCCGGCCCGGGCACGTGGTTGTGGGCCTGGGCGAACCAGTCGGGCTTCCCGCCCGCGGTGGCGGCGACGTCCGCGCGGCTGCGCGACTTCGGCCGGCAGTACGGCATCCAGGAGCTCGCCTCCCCGGAGGTCCCGTTCAGCGCGCTCCCCGGCTCACCGGAGGAGCCCCACCTCGTCGCCGCCCTCCTCACCGAGGCGGCCAAGGCGGTGACCGGCCACTGGACCTCGTACAACGGCGACGCCGGCGGCGGGACGCGGGCGGCGTTCCTGGTGGAGCATCCCGGCTTCCGCCTCCCCCCGCCCGAGCCGGCCCGCGTCATGCGCGTCATCCAGCAGGCGATCATGGGCCTCACGCTGACCGATCATAGGCGCGCGCTGCACAGCTACGCCGTGAAGCGGGGGCTCGGCGCGGAGTTCGGCTCCGACCAGGCCCGCCTCACGGGGCCGGGCTTCGAGGCGGTCGCGGACTTCGACGTGTACGGCCGCGTGGCCGGCATCAGGGCCAGCATGTCGTCCCCGCAGGGCAGCTAGAGCCCGCTCCGAAATGCGGTGCGCGTTCCTCCGCCCGGCAGCCCGTGGTGAAGCCCGCGCGCCCCGAACAAACGCGGCCCGGGCCGAAGGCGAGGACCACGCTTGTCGGGCCGGGGGTGTCAGCTGCCGACCGGTTCGGCGCGGAGGCGGGCCGAGTGCTGGACCAGGGTGATCAGGACCTCCCGGCTCGAATCGCGCTTCCGGGCGTCGCACATGATGATCGGGACCGACGGGCCGAGCTGCAGCGCCAGCCGTACCTCCTCCAGCTCGAACGTCGGCGCCCCCTCGAAACAGTTGACCGCCACCACGAACGGCGTCCCCCGCCGCTCGAAGTAGTCGACCGACGGGAAGCAGTCCGCCAGGCGGCGGGTGTCGGCCAGGATGACGGCGCCCAGGGAACCTTCCGCCAGTTCGTCCCACACGAACCAGAACCGCTCCTGCCCCGGCGTCCCGAACAGGTACAGGACGTAGTCGTTGCCGAGGGTGATCCGGCCGAAGTCCATCGCCACGGTGGTGGTGCGCTTGGCCTCCACCGAGGTGAGGTCGTCCACACCGATCCCGCGGTCGGTCAGCACCTCCTCCGTACGCAGCGGCCGGGTCTCGGAGACCGCGCCCACCATCGTCGTCTTGCCCGCGCCGAACCCGCCGGCGACCAGAATCTTGATCGCCGTCGGCAGGCGCGGACGCTCAGAGCGAGCGAAGACCATCGAGCACCGCCCTGTACATCTTCATGTCGTGCATGTCCACCTCGGATCGTGGTTCCTGGGCAGAGACGAGTTCGCGGTCGAACAGGTCGCCGAGCAGCACCCTGATCGTGCCGGCCGGCAGGTCCAGGTAAGCGGCTATCTCGGCTACGGACTTGGGTTCGCGGCAGAGCTGCAGGATGCGCAGGTGCTCGGGGTCCAGCCCGGCGTCGGGTCCCGGCGGCGGGCCGACGGCCAGGGCCATGGAGATCAGGTCGAACCTGCCGTGCGCAGGCTGGGTACGGCCACGGGTGACGACGTAGGGCCGGATGATCTCCGGATCCACCCAGTGCTCGTCCGTGGGCTCGTCCGGGCCTCTCACCGGTCGCTCCTGGCGATGGCCTCGGCGTTGCGGGCTCCCGAGGTGAGGTACTGGCCCACCCGGGCGACCATCATCGCCATCTCGTACGCCACCAGCCCGATGTCGGCGTTCTGCGCGCACAGCACGGCCAGGCAGGCCCGCTCGCCGGCCGTGGTGACGATGAGGAACTGGTTCTTCCACTCCACGACCGTCTGCCGCACCGGGCCGGCGGAGATCTGGTCCGAGACGCCCTTGGCCAGGCTCTGCAGCCCGGAGGCGACGGCGGACAGGTGCTCGCCGTCGGTCCGCTGCAACCCGGCGGAGGAGGCCATCAGCAGGCCGTCGGACGACAGCACGATGGCGTGTTCGGCCTCCTTGACGCGGCCGCAGAGGTCGTCGAGCAGCCAGTTGAGGTCGGTGCCGGACGTGGGAGTCATGCCTCACCTCCGGGCTGGGACTGCTCGTCCAGCATCTTGGCCGCTTGCGACCGTCCAAGACGGGTGCCTGACTGCAGGGATCCCATCATCGCGCGGATCTCCTCCGGCGAGCGCTCGTCATCGTCCTCCTCGAGGTCGGGCTGCGTGGGCGTGTCATCACGCAGCGCTGGCGCCAGGTTGGCCTGGGGCACGCGCAACGGCAGCCCCGACGGTGTGAACTCGGCCACAGGCTGCTGCTCCGGTTCGGCCGGCGTTTCGGGTCGTGGTTCCGGGGTGGGCTCCGGTGCGGGTTCGGGCCGGGAGACGGCGGGCTGCCGCGGTTCGGCGGGCGGGCGGGAGACGGGCGGGCGGGAGTCAGGCCGCTGGGGGCCGGACTGCTGGGGGACCGAGGGGGCCGGGACGGCGGTGGGGCGAGTGGGGAACGTGCGCACGTTCTCGGCCGTGGCCGGGCGCGCCGCCGTCGCCACGGCCGGCTGCCGGCGCGGCAGACGCTCCCGCCCGTCGCCGTCCTGCGGCTCGGGGGTCGGGTCGAGCTGTACGAGCTCCTGCGGCAGCAGCACCACGACCGTCGTGCCACCGTACGGCGACGCCTTGAACACCACCTGGATCTCGTGCCGCCGGGCGAGCTGGCTGACCACGTAGAGCCCCAGGCGGGCGGTGCCCGTGATGCGGAACTCGGGCGGGTCGGCGATGCGCTCGTTGGCCGCGTCGAGGTCCTCGGGCTTCATGCCCAGGCCGCGGTCCTCGATCTCGATCACGTACCCGTTGGCCACGAGCTGCCCGCTGACCTGCACGTTCGTGTAGGGCGGGGAGAACGACACGGCGTTCTCGATCAGCTCGGCGAGCAGGTGGATGACGTCACCGACGGCCCGGCCGACGAGCACGACGTCGCCCATCGGCAGCAGCGTGACCCGCGTGTAGTCCTCGACCTCGGCCAGCGCGCCGCGGACCACGTCCACCATGGGGACGGAGCGCCGCCACGTACGGGCGGGGGAGGAGCCGGACAGGACGATGAGGTTCTCCGCGTTGCGCCGCATGCGGATGGCGAGGTGGTCGAGCCGGAAGAGCTCCTTCAGCTCCTCGGGGTCGGTCTCGCGGCGCTCCATCACGTCCAGGACGGTCAGCTGGCGGTGCACCAGGCCCTGCGTCCTGCGCGCCAGGCTGAGCAGGATGTCGCGGATGCTGCGGCGCAGCTCCGCCTGCTCGGCGGCGACGGCGACCGCGGTGCGCTGCACGGTGTTGAACGCCTGGCCCACCTGGCCGATCTCGTCGTCGCCGAAGTCGAGCGACGGCGCCTCCTTGGCCACGTCGACCTCCTCGCCGCGGCCGATGCGCTCGACGATGCCGGGCAGGCGGTCGTCGGACAGCTCGTGCGCCGCGTCGCGCAGCTTCTTGAGCTGGGCGAGCAGCTGCCTGGTCGTGGTGATCGACAGCACGATCGAGGCGACGACGGCCACCAGCCCCAGGCCACCGGCCAGCACGAGGCGGACGATGACGCCCACGGCACCGGGCACGGCCCGCTCGACCAGCCGGTCGCCGCCGTCGGCGATGAGCTTCTCCAGCGACGCGCGGGCGGGCTCGGTGACGGCGCGCCACTCCGAGCCGGTCACGGCCGGCATGACGCCGGTGTCCGGCTGCTGGGCGAGCCGCTGCTCCAGCACGCGCAACTGTTGCACCGCGCGGCTGTTCGCCCAGACCTGGTACGCGGCCGCGTCCTCGGGCACGAGCTGCGCCGCGGCCTTCTCCAGCGAGATGCGGTAGAAGCCGGACAGCTGCACGAACTCGGTGTGCTCCGCCCGGGTGAACCCGCCCTTGGCCAGCGCTCCCGCGACGAGTGCGTCCTCGCGGGCCAGGTACTCGCTCGACTGGCTGATCGCCAGCATGGTCCGGGCGTCCTTGGCGATCTCCTTGTCGTCCAGCGAGGCCACGGAGTCGAACATGCGATAGAGCGAGTCGATGACGTTGTTGTAGGAGTCGGTCGCCTGGGCACGGTCGAGCCGGCCGCTGTCGATCGTCTTCCGTACCGCGGCGAGCCCCTTGACGGTCTCGAGCGCCTCGTCGATGCGACGCGTCAGCGCGGCGTCCGCCGCGAACCGGACGGTGGTGCTGGTCGCCGACTCCACCAGAGTGTCGTGCGCCGTGTCGGTCTTGGCACGCTGGTCACGCAGGTTCTTGTCGGGCAGCCGTCCCGAGCCGCCGAGAGCCTCCGCCGTGAGCCGGCGCTCCCGTTGGAGCTCGGCGAGGAGCACCTCGCTGGGCTGTACGGCGCCGCTGTCGACCGTGGTGGCTCCCACCAGGTTCACGCCTTCGCGCAGAGTGACCCAGGCGGCGAAACCCCATAGTGCGACCAGTGACACCAGCAGGGCTGTCACCTTGGCCCGCACGCTTGAGTTGCGCAAACGCATATAAACCGTCCAGGTCAGAGGGCCGCGTCAAGCCAGATGTCAAGACTTACACGTGTATATCTAGGATCCGGCACCCGGGATACCCTAGCAACGCCGCAAAGCCTGCTCAAGGCGGGTAAATCCTAATACGTGGCATTAAGTCCGAATTTACCGGGTTTCTATAACGCGAGTTCCCAGGTGCAGGGCCGCCAGGATGGCCGCTCGTACGATGGCTATTGGAGTGTAAAGGTCCTTGTCATGCCACAGCGACGGATAGTCCGATATTTCGCCTGTACGCTGCAAGTACGCATGCCCTCGGGCCGTCGCCTCCTCGTACCGGCCGTCGACCGGGCGGCCCAGCACCCTCTCGGGCAGCAGCAGCGTCTGCATCGCGTAGGCGGTCTCCTCCAGGGTGCCTTCCCAGCGTCCCCACGATCCGTCGGCGCGCTGCGTACCCAGCACCCACTCCCGCGCCCTGGCCACGGTGGCGGCGTGCTCGGGGCCGCCGTACTCGCCGAGCGCGAGCACGCAGCTCAGCGTCGCGTAGTACGGCGAGGCGTGCCAGCGGTCCTCCCAGCTCCCGCCGGGCTGCTGCCGCTCGGCCAGCAACCCGGCCAGCCGGGTCCTGACCTGCGCGTAGGCGCCGGCTCTCGTGGGGCTGGTGGCCGCGTACGAGCCGAACGCGTCGAGCACGTGGGCGTTGACGCTGATGGAGAAGCCGTCCTCGCCCTGCCAGGTGCAGAAGTGGGTGCCCGTGTCGAACGCCAGCAGGCTCTCCGGATCGCGGGACATGCCGTGCAACGCCAGGGCGTGCAGCGCGACCGCCGTCGTGTCGGCGTCCGCGGGCAGCCCGGGGCCCGCCGGCGTGCCGGCCGGGCCGATCGCCGCCCGCAGGTCCGCCACCATCTCCGGCGGCACCTCGGCGGGGATGCCCGCCCGTGCCAGCCAGGTCAGGACCCAGCCGCGCTCGAACACCGTGATGGGGAGGCCCACGGGGACCGGGCCGCCGTACCGGGTGACGACGGCCTCCAGGTGGTTCCGCGCGAAGTCGGCCTCGAGCGCGGAGCCGTTGGCGAGCCACGCGGCGGTCGCGGCGGGAGAGGCGCCGATCGTGCCGATCACCGTAGGGCGCACGGATCGCGCGCCGCCCGCCGCCAGACCCGTCACCTCCAGGGCGTGCAGCAGCTTCTCCGGCAGGTCCGCGCCGGACTCCACCGCCCGCCGCACCCGTTCGACGCGGCTGTAGTCCAGGCCGGGAGGCAGGGGGAGGGGCGCGCCGGCACCGTGGGCGTTGATGAGGGTGACCAGCGCGGGGACGATCAGGTCGACGGCCGGCATGTCGGGCAGGTCGACCGCTTGGGGCAGCAGCTCGCGCAACGCGGCCAGCCCTCCGCGCGCCGCCTCCGCGGCGCGCTCCACGTCCTCGGCGGTGAGCCCGCCGCCGCCGTCCGACGCGACGGTGAGCAGGGCCTCCGTGGCGCTGAGCGCCGGAACCAGCCCGTAGCCGTCGGGGGCGCCCCACGAGCCGTCCGGTCGCTGGGTGCGGAGCAGGTAGTGGACCCGCTCGCGATGGCCGGTCAGCCACGGGGCCAGGGTGACGAGCCGTCCCGTCTCGTAGACCGACGCGGACACCTGGCCCCACGGCTTGAACATCAGCGTGGCCACCAGGGTTCCGGCCTCGCGGGTGACGTTCACAGTTCTCCCCAGTAGTCGCTGACGCCGTAGAAGCCGGAGTTGAAGCCCATCTGTCGTTCCAGGTACAGCGCCGTCCTGGGGTCGCTCCCGCGCAGCGGGACGATCAGCTCCGTCGCCGCGCGCGCGTGCCGTGCCATGCGGTCGGTCACCTCGGTACGGTCGGCCCCCAGCGTCAGGGCGTTGGCGTCGCCCCAGCGGGCTTCCCGGTCGTGCGTCGTCAGGTCGTTCAGCAACCGCAGGTAACGTTGCACCTCGTCGCTCGCCGCGCGGATACGAGGGAGCTCGGACAGCGTCGCCGGGTCGCCGAGGGACAGCCAGTGCGACAGGTTGACGAAGGAGGAGCCACAGCTGTCGGCGTTGGCGAGGTACTCGTCCAGGCCGGGCACCGCCCGGGATTCGCGCCACTCCCACTCCCGCTCCATCGCGGTGAGCATGCGTTCGAGCTGGCCGCGCCAGCGCGGGTCGGCGCCGAAGTCGTCGCGGAGCTCGGCGAGGAACCGGGCGAGCGGGCTGTCCGGGTCCTTCCCGGCGGCCACGGCCACGCACTCCCCCACGATCCCGGCCACCTCGCCCCGGGACGTGGCGACGTGGTCGACGAGCAGGTCCGCCGCGAACACCCACAGCGCCGCGCGGTTGACCGCCCGCAGCTCCGCCGCCGTGGCCCAGGGCGAGCCGAACGCGCCGACCAGGCCCAGCGAGTGGAAGAAGCCGGCGTCGAAGGGCCTGGCGGGGAAGAGCTCAGGGTGCCGAGCGGCGTGGCGGGCCAGGTCGCGGGCGCACTCGACGCCGAGCGCGCAGGTCCTTCCGAGGTCCGCCGCCGTGGTGAGGCCGCTCATCCGCGCCCCGCGGGAACGAGCGTCATGGACAGCCCCGTGGCCGGCCGCAGCGTCGAGGCCAGCCGGGGGAGCACCGGGCCGTCGGCGTGCAGCACCGGCCGGTACCTGCACAGGATCCCGGCGATCAGCAGCAGCGCCTCCATCGTGAACAGGCGCGGCCCCAGGCACGAATGCGGTCCCGCCGCGAACGGGAAGTACGCGTACCGGTGCCGCCCGCGCCCGTTCTCCGGCGCGAACCGCTCGGGGTCGAACTCCAGCGGCCGGTCCCAGAACTCGGGCAGCCGTTGCGTCAGGAACGGGCTCAGCACCACCGTGGACCCCGCCGGGATCTCCACCCCGCCGATCGTGTCCGTCCGGACCGCCGTCCGGGGCAGGATCCAGCCCGGCGGGTAGAGGCGTACGAGCTCGTCCAGGAACATCCGGAGGTAGGTGAGCGCGGGCAGGTGCGCCGTGGTGACGGGCCCGGTGCCGACCACCCGTTCGATCTCTTCGTAGACCTTCGAGGCGATCTCCGGATGCGCGTCCAGCACCGGCCAGACCCAGGTCAGCGCGGTGACGGAGGTCTCGGTGGCGGCGCCGTGGATGGCCACCATGTCGTCGCGGATCAGCCGGTCCGCGTCCGTCTCCCCCTTACGGGCCTGGCACAGGAGGGAGACGAGGTCGTTCTCGTGCTCGCCGCGCGCCTTCGCGTACCGGATGCGGGGGTACACGACCTCGTCGATGGTCCTGATCGCCTGCCGGAACGCGCTGTCGCCGGGCAACGGGAACCGCTGGGGCACGAACGGCAGCAGCAGCCGGATCGAGCGGGCGGTCACGCCCGTGTCGTAAGCCGGAGCCAGCCGCTCGATGTCCGTGTCGGAGATCGTCGAGCCCAGGAACAGCCGCACGATCACGGGGTGGACCAGGGCGGAGATGGTGTCGGCGATGTCGATGGGCCGCCCCGGCACCACGATCGTGTCGATGAGGCCGGTGACGATCTCGGCCATGCGCCGGGTGAGCGAGTCGACGTAGCGGGCGGTGAACATCGGCTGCAGGATGCTCCTGCTGGCGGTCCAGCCCGCGCCGTCCGACAGGATGCCCTGGCCGAGCAGGGGTCCCAGCGGGTCCCAGAACATGCCCGCGCGGAGGTAGTTGGGCTGGTTCGTCTTCAGCACGTGCTGGACGTGGTCGGGGTGGGTCACCAGATAGGGGCGAAAGGGGCCCATGTTCAGCCGGACCAGCTCACCGTTGGCCTGCTTGCTCGCCTCCTCGAAGGCGCGTAAGGGAACGCGTGCGTGCCTGGTCAGGGTGCGGAGAAAGGGCAGGGTTGGGGCTTGACAGGTCGGCAGGCCGCCGAACGACACCGGACCTCCATCACATCCGTCTCACATGACGGATATTTCCTGACAAAAGTTAAGCTCTCCGTGGAGTATCACACGACACTCTGTGTAGATTCAAGATCGTACTGACTAGGAGCGCACGCATGGCAGCCGACCCCCTCGACCCCGTCCGGCCTGGCGGGGAGGTCATCGCGCGCTGCCGGAGGCTGTTCGAGCCCGCGCTTCGCGAAGCAGTCTCCGTCCTGCACCCGTGGGGCGCGATGATGGCGGCGTTCACGCTCGGGTGGTCCGACGTCGACGGACGGTGGCAGGACGACGGCGGTGGCAAGGGCGTGCGGCCCGCGATCGCTCTGCTCAGCGCGGAGGCGGCCGGTGGTGACGCGGAGCCGGCGCTGCCGACGGCGGTGGCCGTCGAGCTGGTGCACGCGTTCTCGCTGGTGCACGACGACATCATCGACAACGACGAGCGGCGCAGGCACCGCGAGGCGCTCTGGAAGGCGTACGGCGTGGGGCCGGCGCTGCTCACCGGTGACGCGCTCCTGGCCCTGGCCATCAGACAGGTCGCCGGGCGGCCCGACGCGATGGGCTACCTGTCGGCGGCCCTCGTCGAGCTCGTACGGGGCCAGACCACCGACATGGCCTTCGAGCAGCGCTCATGGCATGGGCCCGACCAGGTCTCCACCGCCGAATACCTGGAGATGGTGGCGGGCAAGACGGGCAGCCTGCTGGGGGCGGCCGCGGCGGCGGGCGTCGCGATGGGCGGCGCTCCGCAGCTCGCCGACCGCATGTGGGACATGGGGCGGGATCTGGGCATCGCCTTCCAGATCGTGGACGACATGCTGGGCATCTGGGGTGACCCGGGCCTGACCGGCAAGCCCGTGCACAGCGATCTGCGACGCGAGAAGAAAACGCTTCCGATCCTCGCCGCCCTGTCCTCGGAGCGGACGGCCGCCCGCGAGCTGTCGACCATCCTCGTCTCGAGGACGATGGACGACGACGCCGTACGCCGCGCCGCCCACCTGGCCGAGGAGGCGGGGGGCCGGGCGGCGGCCCAGGCATTGGCGGAGCGCCACCTGGCATCGGCCATGGACGTCCTCGACGAATGCCTGCCGGACGCCACGGACCTGCGTGCCCTGTGCGAGTCCCTGGTGAACCGGGTCAACTAGGGCGTGATCTCTAGGAGGCGCCGGCGCCGATGGCCGACATGAGCATCGGATAGGCCCGGTGCAGCTCCCTCTGCCAGGACGTGTGATTGTGCCCGCCCCGGGAGAAGTGGGTGCGCGCCGGGATGTCCAGCTCCTCCAGCCGCCCGGCGAACGACCTGGCCGCCCGGTTCGCCAGGTCCTCCACCAGGTCGCCCTGCCCGGCCGCCACGTACAGCTCGACGCCCTTGAGCCGGTCGGCCAGATCGTAGGGGTTGTGCGCGCGCCAGACGTCGCGCTGCTCCTCCGGGTCGCCCCAGATGCGCTTCCAGTCGGTGCCGAAGCAGCCGATCGCCGTCCCGGCCATCACGGCCTGCGGGACGCCGGGGCCGAGGATGTGCAGCGCGCCGCTGAACGAGGCCGCCGCCTCGAAGCCGCCCTTGGCCGCGTACAGCATGGCGCCCTGCCCGCCCATCGAGTAGCCCGCGACGGCGCGCCGCCCGCCCGCCCGGTAGCGGGCTTCGAGCAGCGGGAGCAGCTCCCCGAGGTGGTAGGTCTCCCAGCGCGGCGGGCCGCCCGCGCCGCCGTTCCACCAGTCGGAGTAGCTGCCGCACCTGCCGCCGTCCGGCATCACGACCAGCACGCCGGTGCCGCGGGTGAGCGCCTCGACGTCGGTCTTCGCGGTCCAGGAGGTGTGGTCGTCGAGCCCGCCGTGCAGCAGCCACAGCACCGGCCAGTCGGTACGCGACTCCCAGCGGTCGGGGAGCAGCAGGCGCACCTTCGTGGTCGCGCCGAGCGCGTCCGACCTGATCGTCAGCTCCATCCTGCGCTCGTCGAGCCGCCGCTCCGCCACCACCTCCACGGGCGTCCGGGCGGGCTCCGGCGCCGGCGGCTCCTCCTGACCGGGCAGCCACACCGCCACGCCCACCAGGCACAGAAGGGCGGCGATCAGCGCGCCGACCAGGCAACCAGGTAACCGGGGCCGCATCGAGCCTCCAACATTGGCTGCGCGGATAATAGCGGGATGAGATCAATAGGCACTACGGACCTGTCCGTTTTCCCGATATCGCTCGGCGCGAATGTCTTCGGCTGGACGGCCGACAAGGAGACCTCGTTCGCGGTCCTGGACGCCTACGTCGAGGGCGGCGGCAACTTCATCGACACGGCCGACGTCTACCCGTACTGGGCCACCGGTGAGTCCACCTCCGAGATGATCATCGGTGAGTGGATGGCCGACCGCCGCAACCGCGACTCCCTCGTGCTGGCCACCAAGGTCGGCATGCTGGAGGGGCTGCAGGGGCTGGCTCCGGCGACGATCAGGACGGCGGTCGAGGACTCGCTGCGGCGGCTGCGTACCGACTACATCGACCTCTACTGGGCGCACGTGGACGACCACGACACGCCGCTGGTGGAGTCGCTGGCCGCGTTCGACGCGCTGGTCCGCGAGGGCAAGGTCCGCCACGTCGGCGCGTCCAACTACGGGGCCGCCCGGCTGGCCGAGGCGCTGAAGACCTCTCAGGAGGAGGGGCTGGCCAGGTACGTGGCTTTGCAGCAGCCGTACAACCTGGTCGAGCGCGGCTACGAGGGCGAGCTGCGGGACGTGGTAACCCAGGAGGGGTTGTCCAGCACGCCGTACTTCGGGCTGGCGCGCGGGTTCCTGACCGGCAAGTACGCGCCCGGGGTGAGCGTGGACAGCCCGCGGGCCGGCAAGGCGGCCGAATACCTGGAGACCGAGCACGGGCCCAGGACGGTGGAGGCGCTGGTGAAGGTGGCGGGGGAGCGGCAGTCCGCGCCGGCGACGGTGGCGCTGGCCTGGCTCGCCGCCCAGCCGACGGTCACGGCGCCGATCGCCAGCGCGCGGAGCGTGGAGCAGCTGCGGCCGCTGATGGAGGCGGCGGCGGTGACGCTGAGCGAGGAGGAGCTGACCATCCTGGACGAGGCGTCCCGCCCCTGACACCCGCGCTTCACGGGCGCTTCACGGCGCTGCATGGCGTCTTAGGGTGCTTCGCGGCGCTCTGGATGCTTCGGGGTTGTCTGGGGTGTTTCGCGGTCCTGGGGGTGCTCCGGGGTGCCGGGGGTGTGCTCTGGGGTGCTTCGCGGGGCGGGACCGTTGCCGCGCCCGGGCTCGCTTGTGTGCGGAGGCCGGGCGCGCGACGTCGGTGAGTCCGGAGCTGTCGCTAGGACGAGGCCAGCCCGTGCCGGCGGCACCATTCCTCGACGCTTCCGGCCTCGCCCTCGACCGCGTGCGACCAGTGCGCGTCGGCCGCGATGGCGTCCTGGACGGAGGAGTGGGAGGCGAAGACGGCGGTGAGCCCGGTGATCTTGAAGATGCGCGAGATACGATCCGTCGTCATCACGAGCGAGAGCGACCCGTCCAGCGTACGCAGCCGCTTGAGCCCTCCGACGAGGACGCCGAGACCGGTGGAGTCGAGGAACTCCACGCCGCTCAGGTCGGCGACGATGTGCACGACGCCCTTGCCCGCGAGGTCCACCACCTGCTCGCGCAGCTTGGGAGCGGTGAACACGTCCACCTCGCCGCCGACCTTGAGCACGGCGCAGTCGCCGACCGGTCCGACCACTTCGATGACGATGTCCTGCATTTGCGCCTCACCATCAGTCGTGTCATTGACTACATTGACGGGGAACTCTGTAGATTTACAGTACTTCCGCGATCGCCCTCCCGTCAATCACGGACTGTCGGTGTCATCGCCAGGAATGACAGGGGTTGAGGAGATGAGGGTAGAAGAGGCCATTGGCCGGCAGATCGCACGGCTGCGTGCCGAGCGCCGCATGTCGCTGACCGAGCTGGGCGAGGCCCTGGGCCGCTACCTGGACCGGCCCTGGAGCCGCCAGGCCGTCCACCAGGCCGAGCGCGGCCAGCGCTCCTTCACCGCGGCGGAGCTGACCGCCCTGGCCCTGGTCCTCGACACCTCGGTGCCGGTGCTGTTCCGGGCGGAGGACGTACGGATCGAGCTGCCCGGCGGGGCGGTCTCCCCCGAGGACTACCGGGGGATCCTGCTGAGCAGGGAGCCCGACATGCCGCTCGACGGGGTCGAGGAGCTCATCGTCGCCCTGCACGACATCGGGGAGGTGCTCTCCCGGCCCGCCCTGGCCCGCCTGGCCCGCATCGGCCGCGTGGCCGACCAGGTCGCCGGCCCGGAACGCTGACCGCGACACCTCGGGGGCCCCGCCCCCGCGCACCTCCGACCCTGCACATCCCGCCATCTGCACCCCCGCACCCGGCGCACCTGCACCCCCGCACACCTCTTGCCCCATAAACCCCAAGCACCCCGCCTGCCCCTCGCACCTCAAGCGCCCGGGCACCCCGCGCTCAACGGGCCTCATGGCACGAAGAGTCAGCGCGGTGGAGCGAGCACCGATCCTGGGCCGTCTGCCCGGGCTCAGTGCGAGTGGTCGGCCGAGGACAGGTCCAGGTCGCGCGGGGTGAGCAGCCACGCCACCAGCGTGCCCGCCAGCATCAGCACCGCCCCCGCCCCGCTGGTCAGCACCAGCGAGTCGGTGAACGCCGCCCGCGCCTCCTCCGTGAGCCGGACCCCCGCCGGCCCCAGCTCCCTCGCCACGTCGAGCGCCCCGCCCAGCGATTCCCGTACGACACCGGCGGCCGGACCCTCGTACGCCAGCTCCCCCCGGTACGCCGCGGCCGCGACGCTGCCCAGGACGGCCACGCCGAGCGCCCCGCCCACCTCGTAACTGGTCTCCTCGATGGCCGCCGCACTGCCCGCCTTCGCGGGTGGCGAGCCGGACATGATCGCGGCCGAGGCGATCGCCAGCGAGCCGTTCCCGAGGCCGATCAGCGTGAGCGCGACCGCGATCGGCCAGTAGTCCAGCGGGCCCGGGGCCACGTACAACAGCAGGAACGCCAGGCCGGTGACGGCCAGCCCGCCCGCCAGCACCGTACGGGCGCCGATGCGCGCCGCCACCGCCGGGGCCAGCGGGGAGGCGACGATGGCGGCCAGCGCCGCGGGCAGCAGGCGTACGCCCGTCTCCAGCGGCCCGTACCCCTGCACGAGCTGCATCCACTGCGCGAGCAGCAGCAGCACCGCCGCCATCGCGATCGACGTGGTCAGCGCCGTCACGACCCCGGCCGAGAAGGGCTTGCTGCGGAACAGCCTGATCTCCAGCAGCGGATCCGGCCTGCGCAGGCACCGCATCACGAACCAGCCCAGCGTCACCGCCGCCACCGCGGTCGCCACCAGGGCGCCGGGCGAGGTGAGGCCGTACTTGCCGAAGTTCTTGACCGCGTAGACCAGGGCCACCATGCCCGCCATCGACAGCAGCGTGCCCAGGGAGTCCCACCGGCCGGGCGCCGGGTTCCTGGACTCCGGCAGCAGGAACAGCCCGGCGGCGATCGCGATCACCATGACCGGCACGTTCACCAGGAACGCCGAATGCCAGCTGAAGTGCTCCAGCAGGACCCCGGCCACGATCGGCCCCAGCGCCGCCCCGACCGCGGCCATCGCCGCCCACACGCCGAGCGCCCTGGCGCGCTCGCCGGGGTCGGTGAACAGGTTCCGGATCATGGAGAGCGTGGACGGCATGATCATCGCACCGCCGACGCCGAGCAGCGCCCGTACGGCGATCACCTGCATCGGGCTGCCCGCCGCCAGCACCGCCAGCGAGGCCACCCCGAACACCGCGAACCCGACCATCAGCATCCGCTTACGACCCCACCGGTCGCCCAGGGCGCTCACCGTGACCAGCAGCCCGGACAGCACGAGCGCGTACGCGTCCACCATCCACAGCAACTGGATCGAGTCCGGGCGCAGGTCCGCGGAGATGGCGGGCAGGGCCACGTTGAGGATGGTCATGTCCATGACCACGACCAGCACGCTGGCCGACAGCACGGCCAGTGCCGCCCACCGCCGCTTCGACGAGACGGGCGACGTGGTGATCGTCATACTTCCTCCCGGGGTGCGGCACCGTCCATGAACGTGCTGTGCAGCAGCCGGGGCACGTCCCGGCGGGCGACGTCGCCGCGTCGCAGGCTCTCGCGTACGGTGACGAGCAGGCCGTACACGGTGTTGCTGATCCAGCGGGCGGGCAGGTCGGCCCGCAGCAGGCCGGCGCGCTGGGCGGCGGCGTAGAACGCGATCTCGCGCTCCTCCAGCTCGTCGGAGCGGCGCGCCAGCTCGGGATGGACCGCCATGGCGTAGTCCGTCAGGCCGAACCCGTACTCGTCGGCCACGTCGATCAGGCCCGCCAGTAACGCGTTCATCGCCCGCCGGACCACTTCGGGATCGGTGGCCGCGGTCGCCTCGACGATGCCACTGCTCGCCTGCACCTGGGCCCACTGCTCGTGCGCGCGGTGCCCGAGGGCGAGCATCAGGTCGTCGCGGTTGCTGAAGTGGCGGTGGAGGGTGGCCCTGCTGATCCCGACGGCCTCCGCGAGCTGCGCCATGGAAGCGTTCGGGTTCTCGTTGAGGTATTGGATCGCGCCCTTCATGACCTGCTCACGGGTCGCTGCCATGCACACACCTGCGTATCGTTTGAGACATCTTTGTCTCACATGCTACATCAAAGCCTCGCCAGTGCCGGAAACCCACGGACAGCCGCCAGCGCCAACCTGACCGACCCGGCCGTCCCGGCTGTCCCGGCCGGCGTCACGCCGTACGAGGCGACCCACCCAGCGGCGGTGACCCGACCAACTGGGGTCGGCCCATCAAAGGGACAGCGCCCCGACGACCGGCGTTGGCCCCCGGCCATCGGCGGTGGCACGCCCGGCCCCGCCGGGACCGCGCCCGGACCGCGCCCGAATCGCGCCCGGACCGCGCCCGGACCGCGCCCGAATCGCGCCCGGACCGCGCCCGGACCGCGCCCGGACCGCGCCCGGACCGCGCCCGGACCGCGCCCGGACCGCGCCCGGCCCCCGCCGCGCCCGGCCCCCGCCGCGCCGGGTCCCCGCCGGGACCCCGGCTGTCGTCCGCTACGGCGTGACAGGGCACGACGCGGCAGCGGGCTCTCGCGCTCCCGGCATGGCGATGCACCCCCGGCCGCATTAAGGTGCGAGCTGTGGTGGTGGCGATCGGTGACGCGCGGACGCGCATCTTGGACGCGGCGGAGGAGCTGTTCGCGGGCGGTGGCTACGAGGCCACCCCAACCGCGGTCATCGCAAAGCTGGCAAAGGTCCCCAAAGACCTGATCTCCCAGTACTTCCCGCGCAAGGTCGACGTACTGGTGGCCCTCGTCTACGAGCGCACCACGGTCGAAGAGGGACGCGAGGTCGACGCGGTCCCCGGCGACCCGGCCGGAACGCTGTCCCGGCTGGCCCGAGGACTGCCGTTGCGCGCTTCACCGGCGATGCGGCGCATCCTGTTCCGCGAGGCCGACACGCACCGTTCCGTCAAAGAACGGCTCGGCCGCCTCAACGGTGAGCTCGTCAGGCGGGCCAGGTTCGCGCTGGAGTTGGCCCTGCCCGGTACGCGCGGGGACGCGGCGCGGCTGGAGGTGGCGGCGGCCACGTTCGCCGCCGTACTGCTCTATCAGGAGAACCTCTGCCAGCTAACCGGCCACCAGATCGACCCGGACGCCGTCGCGGAACTCATCGCCCACTCGCTCGTCTAGCAACTCGTCCAGCGCCGTGCGCAGGTGGTCCAGCAGCCCCCACACGTCATCCATCCGCTCGGGGCAGGCCACGATGCCGAAGTCGAGCATGCCGTCGTAGGAGAAGCAGGTGATGTTCAGGCCACCGCTCATGTCGGTCAGCACGGACATCGGATAGTAGGACAGGACCCTGCCGCCACACAGGTACAGCGGGAACTGCGGGCCCGGGACGTTGCTGATGATGAGGTTGATCGGCGGGAACGCCATCCCCGCCAGCCGGAAGAGCGCCGGCGTCGCCAGGCTCGTGACCGGCGCGGGCAGCACCGAGCACAGCTCGCTCAGCCAGGTCGCCGGGGCCAGCGCGAACCGCCGCTTCGCCCTCCCCATCACGGCACCGACCGCCTGCAACCGCTCCTTGGGGTCGGGGATGTTCGTCGGCATGGGGGCGACCATGGCCGAGATCTGGTTGCCGACCAGGTCCTTCGCCTTGGCCTTCCGGACCGCCACGGGCACGGCCACGATCAACGGCGCCTCCGGCAGCGCGTCACGCTCGCGCAACCACGAGCGCAGGGCCGACGTACAGAGGGCCATGACGACGTCGTTGACGCTCATGCCGTTGGCCTTGGCGACCTTCTTGATGTCCTTGAGCGGCAGGGACCCGAAGGACAGCTGACGGCGGGCGCTGATGGGGCCGTTCAGCGGGGTGCGCGGGACGGCGAGGCTGGGCAGGTCGGGACGGCGCTGCTCGTCGCGCGCCACCACGCGAGCGGCCTTGGCGATCAGCTTCGCCCCGGGCAGCCCGCCGACGACGGGAATCGCGTCCAGGTCCCCAGCCGCCCGCACCACCGACTGGACGGCCCGTACGGGGTGCGTCACCGTACGCACAGCGGCCCCGGCGAGCATCCCGACCAGGCCGGGAGCGTCGTCGTACGGCTGGTCCACGTGCTGAACCTCGTCATGGGAACTGTCACTGTCGCGAGGCGCGACGACATCACAGGAGGCCGTGTCATCGCCGGGGCGGGCACCGTCACGTGGCGCGACGCCGTCCGGGGTCAGGTCGAGCAGGGTGGCGAGGGTTTCCGCGCCCGAGATGCCGTCGATGGCGGCATGGTGCACCTTCGTATAGACGGCCACCTTGCCATCGATCAGCCCGTTGATCAGGTGCATCTCCCACAGCGGATGCGCCCGGTCGAGCCGACGGGCGTGGATCTCCGCGACGGCCTCGGCGAGCTGCCACTGGTCCCCCGGTTCGGGGAGCGTCATCTCGAACAGATGGTTGTCGATGTCGAAGTCGGGATCGGCGGCCCAGTAGGGGAGGTCCAGCCCGAGCGGCACCTCCGCCACGCGCAGGCTGAGTGCGGGTGAGAGGTGGAGGCGATCCAGCAGGAGCTCTGCCAGTGCGTCCCTGGTGACCGAGCCGTCCGCAGGGTCGAGCAGCGCCAGTCCTGCCACGTGCGCGGCGGTCGTCGCCGTCTCGATATTGAGGAACTGGGCGTCGAGTGCGGTCAGCCGGCGCATCGGCTCTCCTTTTCCCTTGAGTGTGGGAAGCATCACATGGCGGGATTTCCGGAAGGTTTCTGCGCGAGTCTTCCAGATGAATTCCGATGGGCCGTACGCGCGTTTAGAAAACCTCCAGCTCAGCGGGGAAAAGTGACAATTCCCTACCCATTGACCACGTGAATGGGGTGTTGCACGACAGCGTCGAAGTGGTAGCCGAACGGGTGCCGGGGCGTGGTGAGGGGTTGCGTGGCGCCGGTCTCGTCGGTGGCGCGCGCCATGAGCAACCGCGTCCCCGTACGCTGCGGAGCCCACTCGACGTGCCAGGGGAGCCACGCGCTGACCAGGTGTTGCCCGTGGTGTTCGGCCTCGCGCCAATGGAGACCGCCGTCGAAACTGACCTCCACCCGTACGATCCTGCCCCGGCCCGACCAGGACCGCCCGCGCAGTACGTGTGGCCCGGGGAGGGGCAGGCGCGCATTCCAGGGAAGCTCGAATGCGCTCTTCACCGGCTGCGTCGTGACGTCGGGGTAAAACACCGTGTTCCATGGCGTGAAGAGCTTCGTCGTTGAAATTTCCAGGTCGCCGAGCCATTTGATGGAGGCTATTCCCACCCATCCCGGCACCACCAGCCGCACCGGAAATCCGTGGTCGGGCGGCAGCGGAACGCCGTTCATTTCGTAGGCGACGAGGACGTCGTCCATGGCCTTGTCGATGGGAAGCGGCCTGCGCACGTGCCCATGATCCTCGAACGGCGCGTCGAGCCCGGTGGGCAGCACGTCCACCGCCCCAGGCAGCACTCCGACCTCCTTGAGCAGGTGTTTCAGCGGCACTCCCCGCCACCGCGCCACCCCGATGGCTCCCAGCCCCCACTGCGTCCCGGGTGCGCCGTCGTGCTGCTGCGTCCGGTAGAACCGCCGTCCGTTGCCCGCGCACTCGATCGCCATGTCGAACGTACGCGACGGCATGGCCCGCAGATCCTCGTAGCCGAACTCGCGCGGACATCGCACTCCCGCCCCGTGCACGCGCAGTCGCCAGGTGGTGACGTCGATGAGCGGGGTGAAGGTGTGGTTCCGCACGAAGAACCGGTCGTTCGGGGTGTGGTAGCCCAGCCCCGCCATGGACTCCCAGCGCATCTCGGCGCTGTTGCCGTGCACCTTGAACAGGTGGTCGGGCAGCGGCTTCACGATCGTCGCCGTGGCTTGCTTCATGGAGCATCACCTCCTAGTACCTATTTCCTACCTGGAAACCATTTAATCTCCTCGCGCTGTCCGGCCGCATCCTCCATTGCCAAAATCTGGCGTATCGGTACGGGAACGTTCCAGCCCTGGACCTCTACCCGAGCCGGGGAGGCATACCCGAGCACGAGGTCGAACCAACCGGCGGGCTGACGGCTGGTGGCTGGTAGCAGGGGGTGCTTGTCAGGGGTGTGGTGTGGGCGGGCCCCGTGGGTGGAGCGGGTGTTGGTGGGTCAGGTGGGGGTGACGATTGCGGTGAACGGCTCGCCTGCGTTGAGGCGGTCGATCAAGGTCAGGAGGCCTGCGCTTTGCCCGTTGTCGTGGAGCCAGCGACTGACCTGGCAGGCCGACTTGGCGTAGGCGCCGGCGTCCTTGCTCGCGGCCGTCAACCACTCCTCGAGCGTGGTCGGGAGGGGGCCGGACGGCTCTGTGAGGCAGCGGTCCGGCTGCGTCTGCGGGGCGAGGTAGCGGGCGTCGTCGGAGACCACCACCGCTAAACCCTCGTCGAACCACTGGGGAACCGCCTCGGCCCCGGACGTGAGCCGGGTGTGCAGCTCGACGTGGGACATCTCGTGCGAGGCGATCACCGCGTTGAGGCCTCTCGGCGACAGCATCACCGCTCTGTTGAGCACTGCTATGCCGCGCTCCTTTCCGCCGCCGATGCGCTCATAACAGGCTTCCGTCACGCAGATGAGCAGGCTGGGGGAGCTCGTCTGGCGGCCGTAGAAGCCGGTGACCCGCTGGCGGGCCTCCCGCACCACCTGCTCCACCTGTCTCTTCTGCGCATCCGTCAGGCCGTCTTCCGTGTAGACGGACTCCTCCAGCTCGGTCAGGCCGTAGCAGCCGGGGCAGGTGGTCGCGGCCACGGAGGGGTAGGCCAGGGTCACCCCGGCGATGGCCACGGCGAGCAGGGCTGTGAGCACCGCGAGAATGCGCGTCCAGAGCTTGCGCGATTTCTTGGGCACGGAGTGCATCCTCCAGGTCTTCCTTCGGTGGGGTGCGAGGTGGCGAGGACACTCTCTCGTATTCTCGGGCGGGCCACATCCGACCAGGGTTTGCCATTCCGAGGGTGGAGCTCAGGGGTCCTGGCATGAGCCGGTGGTGGTGGCAGTTACGGTCAATGCACGCGCCGCCCCGCCGCTTGGCGTGCTGGTCGATCCGTGTGGGTTGGCATGACGGTCGCTCGCCCTTGGTGGGTGGGGTGACCGTCAGCGTGCGGGTGGGCGAGACCGTCAGTGTGTGCTGGCGTGGTCTGAGGTGGTGGCAGTTCTGAAGGTGGTGGAGGGCGCGTAACGGAGGCGGGGTGAGCCGGTGGTCTGCGGAACCGGCTTCCGTATGAAGGGTGTCTTCTCCGTCGTCGATGGTGGCGGCGTCCGATGCGTACGTGGCCGGTAGGGTCGCCCCGGGCGTATCGGAGTGAGAGGGAAGAACCTGGCGTGAATTTGGGCGTTGTCGGGCAGGCGGCTGGGTTGTTCGCCGTCACCAACATCGACGACATCTTGGTCTTGGCGTTGTTCTTCTCCCAGGGGGCCGGACGTCGGGGTGCGGCGGCGCGGGTGGTGGCCGGACAATACCTCGGCTTCCTCGGCATTCTGGCGGTGGCTGCGGCCGCCGCCTTCGGTGCGACCTTCCTGCCCGAACCCGTCCTGCCCTACCTGGGCCTGCTCCCGCTTGCCCTCGGGCTCAAGGCGGCCTGGCAGGCGTGGAAGGAGCGGCGCGACGCCCGCGAGGAAGCGCTCGGTGAAGAGCACGCCGGTGGGCCGAAGGTGCTGGAGGTCGCTGCGGTCACCTTCGCCAACGGCGGTGACAACATCGGTGTGTACGTCCCGGTGTTCGCCACGGCGGGGGCCGGCTCGATGAGTGTCTACATTGTCGTCTTCCTGGCCCTGGTCGCCGTGTGGTGCGCCGCTGGACGGTTCCTCGCCAACCGGCCGGTCGTCGCGCGGGCGCTGAGTCGATGGGGTCATGTCCTGCTGCCGATCGTGCTGATCGGCCTCGGTGTGCTCATCCTGGTCGAGGGCGGAGCCTTCGGCCTGTAAGGGACTTGCTGGGCGGAGGGGTGTGTCCGGGTCGTACTGCGGCGGGAGGAGCTGGGGGGTTGTGGCCTGTATGTGGCGGTGGGATCTGGTGATCGGGCTCGCGGTTGCGGTGGTGGCGTCCTGGGTGGCGCCGGTGATCGCGCCGGCTGTCGTACGGCCTCATGGGGGTTGTCGCGGGAGTTCCTGCGGCTGACCGCCTCTCCTCGCCGACTTTCCGCCTCCCAGGTTTCGGCAAAATGTCCAGATTTATGGCATTAAATCGGGATCTGCGAGAAGGGAGCTGCTGAGGTCTGTCCGGCGGAAGGAGACCATGCATGGGAGCCGTGAACCGCGTCCTCACCAGCGCCGCCCTCGCCCTCACCCCCCTCGCCGCCGCCCCGCCCGCTCCGGCGGGCGCCACGCCCCTGGCGGTCGGCACACCCCTGGCAGCCGGCACGCAGCAGTCGCCGACCTGCCACTACGTGAACGAGACGGACGAAGCGGCCCCCGTCAGGATGGGGCCCGGTAAGCAGTTCGGGAAGAAGGGCGAGCTCGCTCCCTCCAAGGAGCCCGTGCGCGCCACCTGCGCCGCCATAGGCCGGGGCCGCGAGCACTGGGTGCGGCTCAAGAGCGGTGAGCACAAGGGGTTCTGGGTCTGGCGTGACCGTCTTCAGCCCTGGAGCGGGTGATCGGTGAACACGTTCCAGCCCCTCCGGCGAGGCCCCTTATTACGGCGGTTGCACGGCCGCACGCGTCCCGCCGCACATGGCCCCACCCCATGCGGCCCCATCCCATGCGGCCCCGTCGCACGCGGCCCTCGCCAATCGGCGAGGGCCCGTAGGCGGGGCTGGGCTGGCGTGCAGGTTCGGGTCGAGGGGTTGAGGGGCCGAAGGGGGTGAGTGCCGGCCAGGGCCGGGGAAGGTCAGCGCTCGCAGGTGGCCCCTCGGCGGGCGGGGCCGGAGGTTAGTCGGGTCGGTGGGCGGTCAGCGGCCCAGGAAGGTGCGGAGCCGGTCGAGGGGCCAGGTGTTGATGACGTCGTCCGTGGTGAGCCAGGACCGTTGCGCGATCCCCACCCCGAACCGCTGGTTCGCCAGGTGCGGGATCGCGTGCGAGTCGCTGTCGATCGAGAACTTCACCCCATGGTGCTTGGCCAGCCGCACCAGGTCGGACGGCAGGTCGGAGCGGTCGGGGAAGGAGTCGATCTCCATGGCGGTGCCGGTCCTGGCCGCCGCGCGGAAGACGGCCTCCCAGTCGGCGTCCACCTGCTCCCGCTTGCCGATCTTGCGGGTCGTGGGGTGGCCGATGATGTCGACGTACGGGTTCTCGCAGGCGGCGATGAAGCGGCGGGTCATGTCGTCGCGGGACAGGCCGAAGTGCGAGTGCACCGATGCCACGCACACGTCGAACTCCCGCAGGATCTCCCCGGGCCAGTCCACCGAGCCGTCGGGGCCGATGTTGAGCTCGGTGCCGTGCAGGAGCCGCATGTCGGGATATTTCGCTTGCAGCTCGGCCACCCGGCCCCGCTGCTCCAGCGCCTTGTCCAGGGTCATGCGCTGCATCGCCAGGTCGGGCGCGTGGTCGGTGACCGCGTAGTAGGCGTAGCCACGGGCATGGCCGGCCGCCACCATGTCCTCCAGCGAGGCGATGCCGTCGGTCAGGTTGGTGTGGGTGTGCAGGTCGCCCTTGAGGTCGGCCAGCTCCACGAGGACCGGCAGCTCGCCCTTCAGCGCCGCCTTGACCTCCCCGCCGTCCTCGCGCATCGGCGGTGGTACGTACTGCATGCCGAGCGCGGCGTAGATGTCCTCCTCGGACTCGGCGGCGATCACCCGATCGCCCTCGAACAGCCCGTATTCGGACAGCTTCCAGCCCTTCTTCACCGCCATCTCCCTGATGGCGACGTTGTGCTCCTTGGAGCCGGTGAAGTATTGCATGGCCGCCCCCCACGACCCGGCCGGCACCACGCGCAGGTCCACCTGGAGGCCGGACGTGGTGCGGATCGAGGTCTTCTTGTCGCCGGCGGCGATCACGTCGGCGACATAGGGCTGGGCGCGGAAGTCTTCCATGATGGACTCGGGCGCCACCGCGAGGATGTCGATGTCGCCGATCGTGTCCTTCATCCGCCGCAGCGACCCCGCGTACGCGATGCGCTCGGCCTTCAGCGAGGCCATCACCTGCTCGGCCAGGGACATCGCGATGCCGATGTGCACCCTGCGGCCGGACTGATCCAGCTGGTCGATGCCCTTGAGCAGGTTGGCCAGGGTCTTCGGGCCCAGGCCCTTGACGCCGTCGAGACGACCGGAGGTGATCGCCTCGCTCAGCGCCGTGGTGGAGTCGATGCCGTAGTCCTCGAACAGCATGATCGCCGTCTTGGGGCCCAGCGTCGGCACCCGGGTCAGCCGCCGCACGCCCTCGGGCACGCGGCCCCGCAGGTCGTCGAGCTGCCGGAAGCTCCCCCGCTGCAGGAACTCCTCCATCTTCTTGGCGATCGCCTCGCCCACCCCGGGGACGCCGCGCACGTCGGCCACCGAGATGTCCTCGGGGAACCCGGCGATCGCCTTGGCCGCCTTCTGGTAGCTCCGCACCCGGAAGGCGTCGCCGCCGCAGAGCGCGAACAGCTCCGCGTATTCCTGCAGCGCCGCCGCCGCCTCCTCATTTGCCCGCATGCCCATACCTTAGGATCCCCGGCCGACAATCCCCGCCTGGCAACCGCCCGGCCGCCGTCCCGCAGCCGTCTCGCAGGCCCGTCTAGAAGCGCACCTCGCGCGGACGGTACGGCGCCTCCAGGAACGCCATCTCCTCCTCCGACAGCGACACCGACACGGCCGCCACGGCGTCGTCCACGTGCCGCTCCTTCGTGGCGCCCACGATCGGCGCGGTGACGCCGCGGTGCAGCAGCCAGGCCAGCGCGATCTGCGCGGCGGGCAGGCCGCGGTCCGTGGACACCTGCGCCACCCGGTCGATGATCAGCTTGTCGTTCTCCGGGTCGTACAGGTGGTCGATCCGCTCGTCCGACCCCGCCCTGGCCGTGGTGGCGGCCGCGCCGGCCCTGGCCAGCACGCCGCGGGCCAGCGGGCTCCACGGGATCACGCCCACGCCCTGGTCGGCGCAGAGCGGCAGCATCTCGCGCTCCTCCTCCCGGTAGAGGAGGTTGTAGTGGTTCTGCATGGAGACGAACCTCGTCCAGCCGTTGGCCGCGGCCGCGTGCTGCGCCTTGGCGAACTGCCAGGCCCACATGCTCGACGCCCCCAGGTAACGGGCCTTGCCCGCCCTGACCACGTCGTTCAGCGCCTCCATGGTCTCCTCGACAGGCGTCTCGTCGTCCCAGCGGTGGATCTGGTAGAGGTCCACGTAGTCGGTGCCGAGCCGCTTGAGCGAGGCGTCGATGGAGTCGAGGATGTGCTTGCGCGACAGCCCGCGGTCGTTGCGGCTCCGGCTCATCGGGAAATACACCTTGGTGGCCAGCACGTAATCCTCGCGCCGGCCGAAGATGGCGCGCAGCACCTCGCCGGTCACGACCTCGCTCGCGCCCGCGCTGTAGACGTCGGCGGTGTCGAAGAACGTCACTCCCGCGTCAGCGGCCCGGCGGACGAGGGGCTCGGCCTCCTCCCGCGCCAGCGCCCATTCCTGTCTCCTGGGATCGCCGTAGCTCATCATGCCCAGGCAAACTCTCGACACCTGCAAGCCCGTGTTACCAAGTCGCGTGTAATCCATACCGTTCACCCTATGACCCGAATGCCATGGCCACTGAACGGGTCAACAGGCAGTCAGGGCTGTCCAAAAGCGGAAATGACCTTTACACGGGCGACGCTGATCGGGTCGATTAGAGGAACGTTGCAAAACGGTGGGCGCTCTGGCGATGCGGCGAGCCGTGTCGAGACCGTGGTGGACCCGATACGCACCGGGGGTGAGGTGAAGGACACACACCGGGGACTCCTGTCCCGGGCGCGTGCCGAGCTCGACGACCTGTCGTCTCCGTACTGGGTGGGCGGACTCGGCCTGGTGGCGGGGATCGTCGGGCTGGCGGCTCCGGTGGTGATCGGGCTGGCCGGTGCGGGGATGCTGGCCGAGGGGGTCATGACGCTGCTCGTGCTGCTGGTGCTGCACGTCAAGTTCGTCACCGAGATCCCGGCGCGTCGCGCGAGCGGGTGGTGGATCGTGGCGGTGCAGGCGTGGCTGACCTACCTGCCGCTGACGGTGTTCGGGGCGGTGTGGACCCCGGTGTGCGGGCTGCTGACGGGCGCCCTGCTGGTGATGGCCGGCCGGATCCGCTCGATCGTGCTGGTCGCGCTGGCGCTTGCGTGCGGGCCGGTGGTGCTGGCCGCGCCGGAGCCGGCGACGATCCATCCGCTCTGGGCGGTCGCCGCCCCGCTGGTCGGCATCGCCGAGTACGCCGTGGTGACGCTCACCGGGCGGGCCCGGCGGCTGGGCGAGGCGCGTACCGAGGTCATGCGCAGGGCCGTCGCGCTGGAGCGCCGCCGCTTCACCCGGGACCTGCACGACCTGGTGGGCCACCGGCTCACGGTGCTGGTGCTGAAGGTGCAGCTCCTGGACCGGCTGGTGGCCGAGCGGGACGCGAAGGCGCAGGACGAGGTGGGCGAGGTGCTGGAGCTGCTGCGCAACCTGTCCGCCGACGTCCGGGCCGTGGCCCACGGCCTGCGCAGCTCCTCGCTGGCGGCGGAGCTGGGCTCGGCGCGGTCGCTGCTGGAGTCCGTACGGGTGCGCTGCCAGATCAGGGTGTCCTGCCGCGACCTGCCGGCCGAGGTGGAGGAGGCGCTCACGCACGCCCTGCGCGAGGGGGTGACGAACGTGCTCCGGCATGCCGAGGCCCGCCAGTGCTCCGTCCACCTGCTGGAACGCGACCAGATGGTCCGCCTGACGATCAGGAACGACGGCGTGCGCCCGCCGCGCCGCCCCGGCGAGGCCGGCCAGGGCCTGCTGAACCTGGCCGAGCGCGTCTCCGGCCTCGGCGGCTGGCTGGAGGCGACCTCCTCCAGGTCGGGGCAGTTCACGTTCAGCGTATACGTGCCACGAAAGAAATAACCGGCGCCCGGTCATTGGTGAGGAATGCACAAAGCGAAATTCAATAGCCACGCATCGGCAATGCATTATATGACTAGCCGAATGGCGTCCCCGGCGGGAAGCTCTAGACACATCGCCCTGGAGGTCCCCGCCAGATGGACAAGTACGAGCTGTATTGCCTTGTGGACCCGTGTTTCTACGACACCCTTGAGCACAGCACGGCCGCGGACGCCGACTTTCCCATTCTGCGCAGGTCACTGCCCGCCGGCTGGTCCACCGCCCTGACGGACACCTGGTGCTATTACGCCCCCGACAACGAGCCGCCCCTTCCCGCCCAGGGGTGGAAGATTCACGTCTCGGCCCGCGTGCCGGACGCCGAGAAAGCCATTGCCGCAGTATGGGATTATTGCCTGCCGCGCGGTATCGCGTTCAAGTTCCTGCGCGGTCTGCCCGTGCTCGTCATGGTCAACTCCAAGGCCGCCTCCAGGGCCTCCAGCGGCAAGCTGATCACCATCTATCCGAGGGACGAGGCCCAGCTCGAACTCGTCCTCAAGGAGCTCGACGAGCTCCTGCGCGACGTGCGCGGGCCGTACATCCTGAGCGACCTGCGCTACGGCACCGGCCCGCTGTTCGTCAGGTACGGGGGTTTCGCCGAGCGCCACTGCCTGTCCCCTTCCGGCGAGCGGGTGCTGGCCGTCGAGGACGGCGAGGGCAGGCTCGTGCCCGACGTGCGGGGTGCCACGTTCTCGGTGCCGCCGTGGACGACGTTGCCCGCCTTCCTGGAGCCGCAGCTCGCCGCGCGCAACGCCGTGACGACGACCGGGCTGCCGTACGACATCGAGCGCGTCCTGCACTTCTCCAACGGCGGCGGCGTCTACCTCGCCCGCGACAAGCGCTCGGGGGAGCAGGTGGTGCTCAAGGAGGCCAGGCCGCACGCCGGGCTGGACGCGGCCGGGCGCGACGCCGTCAGCCGGATCGAGCACGAGCGCGACATCCTCGAACGGCTGTCCGGGCTGCCGGCCGCCCCCGCGCTGCGCGGCTACTTCACGCTGGGCGAGCACCACTTCCTCGTCATGGAGTTCGTGGACGGCACGCCGCTCCAGCGGCGGCTGGTGCACCGCTACCCGCTGACCCGCGCCACCTGCACCGAGCGGGACCTCGCCGAGTACACCTCCTGGGCCGTCGAGACCCTCGACGAGGTGACGCGGGCGGTCGGTTCGCTGCACGAGCGCGACGTGGTCTTCGGCGACCTGCACCCCGACAACATCCTGCTGGCCGACGACGGCCGGGTGGCGCTGATCGACTTCGAGGTCGCCACGCTCGCCGGCGACCAGGGCCGCGCCGCGCTCGCCCACCCCGCCTTCGCCCCGCCCGCAGACCGGCAGGGCGTGGACGTGGACCGGTACGCGCTGGCCTGCCTGCGCCTGGGCCTGTTCGCCCCGCAGTGCACGATCATGCTGCCGCTGCACCGGCCGAAGGTGGCGCACCTGGGGGAGATCGTCAAGGAGACCTTCCCCGTGCCCGGCTCCATGATCGACGAGGCCGTCTCGACCATCGCGGGCAGCGCCCCGGACACCGCTCCGGACGCCACCCCCTTGCCCATGCCCGGGACGGCGGGCTGGCCGGAGCTGCGCGACGCCATGGCCAGGGCCATCCTGGCCGGCGCAACGCCGGAGCGGGACGACCGCCTGTTCCCCGGCGACGTGGCCCAGTTCCGCCCCGGTGGCGGGCTCGACCTGGCCCACGGCGCGGCCGGCGTGCTCTTCGCCCTCGCCTGCGCCGGGCTCGGCCCCTACCCCGAGTACGAGCGCTGGTTGCGCGAGCGCGCCCGCCGCCCGGTCCAGGGCTCCGGCCTCGGCCTGTACGACGGCCTGCACGGCATCGCGTACGTCCTCGGCCTGCTCGGACACGACCAGGACGCGAACGACCTGATCGACGTCTGCCTGCGCGAGAAGTGGGAGCGCCTGGAATCGGCCCTCATCTCCGGCCTGTCCGGCATCGGGCTGAACCTGCTCCGCTTCGGCCGCACCGACCTGGCCCTGCGCGCGGTGGACATCTGCGCCGGGCGGCTCGACACCCCCGTACCCGACATCAGCGGCGGCGCCGGCCCGCGCGCCGGGCTCATGCACGGATCCTCGGGCCCCGCGCTGCTGTTCCTGCACGCCTACGAGCGCACCGGCGACGCGGCGCTGCTCGACCTGGCGGCCACCGCGCTGCGGCAGGACCTGCGCCGCTGCCGGCACTCCGAGGACGGCTCGCTCCAGGTGAACCAGGGGTGGCGGCTGCTGCCGTACCTGGACGAGGGGTCCGCCGGCATCGCCCTGGTCGTCGAGCGCTACCTGCGGCACCGGCACGACGAGGCGTTCGCGACGGCGCTGGCCGAGCTGCGGCTCGCCGGCCGCGCGGGCTTCTTCGTGCAGGCGGGGCTGTTCACCGGCCGCGCGGGGATGCTCGCCGCGGGCGCCGGCGACCTCACCGAGCTGGTGAAGGGGCTGCGGTGGCACGCGCTCCCGTACGGCGGCGGGCTGGCCTTCCCCGGTGACCAGCTCCTGCGCCTGTCCATGGATTTCGCGACCGGAACGGCCGGCGTGCTCTTCGCCCTCGGTGCAGTGCTGGGCGAGCGGCCCTGCCATCTGCCGTTCCTCGAGGCCGCACCCGAGCGGCCTGTCCCCGACCACACCACGGAAGGAGGTGTACGACATGGTACTTCTCGACCTGCAGGGTCTTGAGGCTCCCGCGGCCAGCGACGTGGCCAGCGGCGGCAGCACGTTGACCGTTCTCTCCTGCCACTCCGGCAAGCCCAGCAATCTCAGTGTCGCTCTCTGCCACTGATCTCGTGATATAGGTCCCGCGCCGGCCAGGACGGCGCGGGACCACTCCCAGCTACGGAGGAGGGCGCGGCGTGCGGGCAGGTGACCGGCTCGTGATCGGCGCGGTACGGCGCGGGGGCCCCTGGCCCGCCGTGCTGGCCGTCACGGCGATCATGGGGGCGGCCGGCGAGCTGGCCATCCCGTACCTCATCGGCCGCACCGTCGACGCCCTCGTCGCCCGCCAGGCGGGCGGCACCCCCTGGCTCGCCCTCTGCGCCTGCGCGGTCGCCGCCGTCATGCTCTGCGAGAGCCTCGGCGTCTGGGCGCGCGGCGCCAGCGGCGCCCACGCCGCCGCCACGCTCCGCTCCGGCCTGCTGCGGCACGTGCTCGGCACCGGGCCCGCGGCCACCCGCCGCTTCCCCGAAGGCGAGCTCGTCACCCGAGCCGGCCTGAACGCCGAGGAGGTCGGCCGCGCGCCGGAGACGGTGACCAGCGCGCTCGCGCTGCTCGTGCCCACGGCGGGCGCGCTGGTCGCCCTCACCCTCATCGCCCCCGTCCTGACGCTGACGCTCGGGGCGGGCATCGTCGTCATCGTCCTGGTCCTGCGGGGCTTCCTGCGCACGACGACCGCCATCGCCGGCGGCTACCAGGAGGTGCAGGGCGAGATCGCCGCCCGCCTCGTGGACGCCATGGACGGCGCGCGCACGATCGCCGCCGCCGGCACCGCCGCGCAGGAGGCGGGACGCGTGCTGGCGCCGCTGCCGGGGCTGCGCGCGCACGGGATGGAGCTGTGGCGGGCCAACGCCTCGGCCGCCGTGCGCTCGGGCCTGGTCGTGCCGCTGCTGGAGGTCGCCGTGCTGGCCGTGGGCGGTTTCATGCTCGCCGCCGGCGACCTCACGATCGGCGAGCTGTACGCGGCCGCCCGCTACGCCGTGCTCGGGGCGGCGCTCAGCACGGCGCTCGGCCACGTCAGCGGCCTGGCCAGGGCGCGCGCCGCCGCCGAGCGCGTGTCCGCGGTCCTCGACCTGACGCCGGTCGCGCACGGCACTCGCACGCTCCCGCCCGGACCCGGGACGGTCGAGTTCCGGGACGTCGCCGCGAACGGCCTGGCCGTCGGCGACCTCACGCTCCCCGGCGGCTCGGTGACCGCCGTGGTGGGGCGGTCGGGGGCGGGCAAGTCGCTCCTTGCCGCCATGGCGGGCCGGCTGACCGACCCCGAGCGCGGGACCGTCCTGCTCGACGGGGTCCCGCTGGAGGAGCTGACGGGCGAGGAGCTGCGACGGGCCATCGGGTACGCCTTCGAACGCCCGGTACTGGTCGGCGAGACGATCGGCGACGCCATCGCCCCGGACCCCGTGCCCGGCCGTGTGGCCGAGGCGGCCGGGGCCGCGTGCGCGGACGCGTTCGTGCGCCGGCTGCCCCTCGGCTACGCCACCCCGCTCAGGGACGCGCCCATGTCCGGCGGCGAGCGGCAGCGGATCGGCCTGGCCAGGGCCTTCGCCCAGGGGGAGCGGCTGCTGGTGCTCGACGACGCCACCTCCAGCCTCGACACCGTGACCGAGCGCCAGGTCGGCCGGGCACTCACCACCGACCACCACGGCCGCACCCGCCTGATCGCGGCCCACCGGCTCGCCACCGCCGCCCGTGCCGACCAGGTCGTCTGGCTGGAGGACGGGACCGTGCGCGCGTGCGGGCCGCACCACGTGCTGTGGCAGGACCCGGCCTACCGGGCGGTCTTCCAGGGGGACGCGACATGAACGCGCCGGAGGGCGGACGAGCGATGTTCTGGCGGGCGCTGCGGCGGGAGCCGGGGCAGCTCGTCAGGCTGGGGCTCTGGTCGGTGGTGGAGGCGGCGCCCGCGTTCCTCATCGGGCACGCCGTCGCCCGCGCCATCGAGGACGGGTTCGCCCCGGCCGAGCCGCTGGTCGGGCTCGGCTGGCTGGCGGCGCTCGGCCTCACGTGGCTGGCCGGGGCGGTGGCCGCGCGGCAGGTCGTGCTGGCCGTCGCGGCGGTCGCGGAGCCGTTCAGGGACGACCTCCTCGCGCACGTCGTCGAAGGGGCCCTGCGCCAGGAGCCGGGCGCAGGCCGGGACAGCGCCGCCGTGGCCAGGGCCGGGCTGCAGGTCGAGCTGGCCAGGGACGCGTTCGCGGCGGTGGTGACCACCGTGCGCGGGTTCGTGTTCACGCTGGTCAGCGTCGTTCTGGGGCTGCTGACGCTGGCCCCGGAGACGATCGTGCTGGTGCTGCCGCCGTTCCTGGCCGGGCTCGGGCTGTTCCTGGCGTCGCTGCCCGCGCTGGGCCGGCGGCAGCGCGCCTTCCTCGTGGCCGACGAGCACCTCGCCGAGGCGATGACCGACATGGCGGGCGGGCTGCGCGACATCGAGGCGTGCGGCCTGCGGGAGCGCGTGGCCGGGCGGCTGGACCGGAAGGTCGCGGCGCAGGCCGCCGCCGCCCGCGCGCTCGCCGGGGTGACCGCCGTCCGCACCGCCGCGCTCGCCGTCGGCGGCTGGCTGCCCGTCGTCCTCGTGCTGGCCGGCACGCCCTGGCTGCTCGACAGCGGGCTCGGCCCCGGCGTGATCGTCGGCACCCTCGCGTACGTCACCCAGTCCCTGGCCCCGGCGCTCGGCGGCCTCGTGCAGGGGCTCGGCGTCAGCGGCGTCCGGCTCGCCGCCTCGCTCGGCCGCATCCTGGCCATGGCCCCGCCCGCCCCGCCGCCCGCCCCGCGCATCCGGCCCCTCACCTCGGACGTGCGGTTCGACGCCGTCACCTTCGCCTACGGCCCCCGCTCGGCCCCCATCGTCGAGGGCCTGGACCTCACCGTTCCCGAGGGCGACCACCTGGCGGTCGTGGGCCCCAGCGGCGCGGGCAAGTCCACGCTCGCCGCTCTGGTCAGCGGCCTGCTGCGGCCCGGCGAGGGGGAGGTGCTGGTCGGGGGCGTGCCCGCCGGCCGGCTCGACCCGGCCGCCCGCGTGCTGATCCCCCAGGAGGCGTACGTGTTCCGCGGCACGCTGCTGGAGAACCTCGCCTACCACGCCCGCGACGCCGGGCGGGCCCGGGTGGAGGCGGCCGTCGAAGCGGTCGGGGCCACCGGGCTGGTGGCCGGGCTGGGCGGGTACGCGGCGGTGGTCGAGCCCCGCGTCCTGTCGGCCGGGCAGCGGCAGCTCATCGCCCTCGTCCGCGCCTACCTCGCCCCCGCCCCCCTCGCCGTCCTGGACGAGGCCACCTGCCACCTCGACCCCGCCGCCGAGGCCAGAGCCGAGGACGCGTTCGCCAGGCGGGGCGGCACGCTCATCGTGGTCGCCCACCGTCTCTCCTCCGCCCTGCGCGCCCGCCGCGTCCTGCTCATGAACGGCCCCCAGATCACCCTCGGCACCCACGACGAGCTGGTCAGGCGATCCCCCCTGTACGCCGACCTGGCCGGCCACTGGCACCCGGAGCCCGTGTCATGAAATTTCCAGACAGCTATCCGCCCGCCGAACGCCTCCCCATCACCGACCACCGCCACGGCCACCCGATCGACGACCCGTACCGCTGGCTGGAGGACCCCGCCGACCCCCGCACGCGCGCCTGGCTGGCGGCGCAGGACCGGCTGTGGCACGACAGCGCCGCCAGGCTGGCCCATCGGGAGCGGTTCCTGGCCCGGCTGACCGAGCTGGGGGAGACGGGCCTGGTGACCACGCCGGTGTGGCGCGGCCGCAGGCGCTTCCACCTGCGCCAGTCCACCTCCCAGGAGCACCCGGTGCTCTGCTGCGACGACCGCGTCGTGCTGGACCCCATGGAGCTGGACCCCACGGGGCTGACGACGCTGGACGACTGGCAGCCCGACCTGGAGGGCCGGCGCCTGGCGTACCAGATCTCGCGGAGCGGGGACGAGCGGGCGGACCTGTACGTGCGGGAGGTCGGCTCGGGGGCCGTCGTCGACGGACCCATCGGCGGCTGCCGTTATTCGGCGGTCGCCTGGCTGCCGGGCGGCGAGGCGTTCTACTACGTGCGCTTCCGCCAGGGCGTGCTGCTGCACCGGGTGGGCGTGCGGGGGGACGACATCCCGGTCTTCACCAGGGGCCCGGTGTCGTACGGCGTGCAGATCAGCCCCGACGGCCGGTGGCTGACGGTCTCCGCGGGCACCGCGTCGGGCGGCTCGCTCTGGCTGGCCGACCTGTCCAAGGGGGATCCGGCGGTCCCGAGGCTCCGCCCCGTACAGGACGGGTCGCATGCCCGGACGGCCGGGGCGGTGGCCTGCGACGGCCGCCTGTACCTCCTCACGGATCGCGACGCGCCCCGGCGCCGGCTCTGCGTCGCCGACCCCGGGGAGCCCGGAGTGTGGCGCGAGCTCGTCCCGGAGGACCGGGAGGCGGTGCTGGGCGCGTTCACGGTGCTCGACGGGGACCGGCTGCTCGTGTCGAGGACGCAGCACGCGGTCGGCGAGATCGCCGTGCACCACTCCCGTACCGGCGAGCGGCTGGGCACCGTGCCGCTGCCCGGCAGCGGCACGGTCGCCTCGCTCACCTCGCGCCCCGAGGGCGGCCACGAGGCGTGGTTCGCCTACACCGACGCGGTCACCCCCGCCGAGATCTGGCGCTACGACGCCCGCACCGAGGCCGCCACGCTCTGGGCCGCCGCGCCCGGCCGCGTCACGCTGCCCGCCGTGAGCAGCCGGCACATCGAGTACGCCTCCGCCGACGGCACCCCCGTGCGCATGGTCGTCGTGGCCCGCCCCTCGGACGGCGGCCCGCGCCCGACGATCCTCAGCGGGTACGGCGGCTTCGGCATCCCCCTCATGCCCGGCTACGCCGCCGACTCCCTGGCCTGGGTCGAGGCGGGCGGCGTGCTGGCCATCGCGAACCTGCGCGGCGGCGGCGAGGAGGGGGAGGCGTGGCACCGGGACGGCATGCTGGAGCGCAAGCAGAACGTGTTCGACGACTTCGTGGCCGCCGCCGAGAAGCTGATCGCCGACGGCTGGACGACGCCGGACCGGCTCGGCATCTGGGGCGAGTCGAACGGCGGCCTGCTCGTCGGCGCCGCCGTCACCCAGCGGCCCGACCTGTTCGCCGCCGCGGTGTGCTCGGCGGGGCTGCTCGACATGGCCCGCTTCCACCTCAGCGGCCTGGGCCCGTCCTGGACCGGCGAGTACGGCGACCCCGAGGACCCCGAGCACCTCGGCTGGCTGCTCGGCTACTCGCCCTACCACCACGTCGGCAAGGGCACGGACTACCCGGCGACGCTGTTCACCGTCTCGGCGGCCGACACGCGCGTGGACCCGATGCACGCCCGCAAGATGTGCGCCGCCCTGCAGTGGGCGACGGGCGGGGACCGGCCGGTCCTGCTCAGGTACGAGCCGGACGTGGGCCACGGCGCGCGGGCGGTCAGCAGGTCCGTCGGGCGGGCCGCCGACGTGCTGGCCTTCCTGGCGGCCCACACGGGCTCAGATCCAGCCTGACTCCCTGGCGATGCGGACGGCGTCGATCCGGCTGCGCGCCCCCAGCTTGGCCGCGGTCCTGGACAGGTAGTTCCGCACCGTGCCCTCGGCCAGGTAGAGCGAGGCCGCGATCTCCCCGATCGACGCCCCGTCCGCCGCGGCGCCGATCACGTCCAGCTCGCGCGGCGTCAGCGGCGCGTCGGCCGGTCGCATGGCCGCGATCGCCAGCTCCGAGTCGATGACCCGCTCGCCGTCGGCGACCCTCCGGATCCCGTCCGCCAGCCGGCCGGGCGGCGCGTCCTTGGCCATGAACCCGCGCACGTGCACGTCGAGCGCCCGCTTGAGCAGCCCGGGCGTGCCGACGCCGGTCAGGATGAGCACCCCGCACCCGGGTAACTCCTTGTGCAGCTCGCCGGCGGCGGCGAGCCCGTCCTTGCCGGGGAGGGCGATGTCGATCACCGCCACGTCGGGACGGCAGGCGCTGGCCGCGGCGAGGATGCGGTCTCCCCGCTCCACCTCGGCCACGACCTCGATGTCGTCCTCATAGGCCAGCAGCGCCACGAGCGCCCCTCGTACCAGGTGCATGTCCTCTGCGAGCAACGTTCGAATCACCATGCGTCCTTGCGGTCGACCAGGCTTGCAACGTCTGCGGGCCCCCTTATCCTGCCGTATTGACCCAATTGTGAAAAGTCCTTCTAGATATGCGGCAAATAACGTGCAGAATTCGGCTGATGTCGATGTGCCCTATCAAGCGCCCGGTTTTGTGAGGGATGCTGACGACCATGAACCCCCGCGTGCGGCCACTTCCCCCCGAAGAGTGGGACGACTTCACGAAGGCCCATCCGTACAACGTGTTCGCCACCCTCGCCCGCCACCCCGACCTGTACCGGGCATGGCTGCGCTTCGGTGGCGCGCTGCTGAACGGCACGCTGCCCGCCCGGGACCGGGAGCTGGCCATCCTGCGCACCGCCTATCACAGCGACAGCGCCTACGAGTGGGCCCAGCACGCCCGCATCGCCCGCGAGGCTGGGCTCACCGGCCAGGAGATCGAGTCGGTGCGCCACCCGGACGCCCTCTGGTCGGTCGAGGACCAGCTCGTGCTCCAGGTGGCCGACGACCTCCACTACGCCGGCGACCTCACCGACGCGACGTGGGCGGCCCTGTGCGACCGCTACGACGAGGTGGGCAGGATCGAGCTGGTCATGCTGGTGGCCCACTACGGCATGCTGGCGCTGGTGCTCAGAACGCTCCGGGTGCAGATCGAGGAGTGATGATCGTGACGCCCGGCACCGAGCCGATCGAGGCCAGCGCCTTGCCCGTGTCCGCGAGCCCGATCGTGCGGGTGACGAGCTGGTCGGGGTGCAGGATCCCGGCCCTGATCATCTCCAGCATCGGCGGGTAGGCGTGCGCGGCCATGCCGTGGCTGCCCAGCAGCCGCAGCTCGTGGCCGATCACCCGGTCCATCGGCACCGGCGTCGGACCGCCCGGCAGCAGCCCCACCTGGACGTGCCGGCCCCGGCGGCGCAGGCTCTCGATGGCGGCGGCGCACGTCTGCGGGCTGCCCAGCGCGTCGATCGACACGTGCGCGCCGCCCCTGGTCAGCTCCCTGACCTGGGCCGCCGCGTCGCCCGCGGAGCCGTTGACGAAGTGCGTGGCCCCGGCCCGCTCGGCCAGGTGCAGGGCGTCGGTGCTGATGTCCACGGCCACGACCCGCGCCCCGGCGGCCGTCGCGATCATCACGGCGGACAGGCCCACGCCGCCGCACCCGTGCACGGCCACCCATTCCCCCGGGCGCACCTGGCCCACCTGGGCCACGGCGCGGAAGGCGGTGGCGAAGCGGCAGCCGAGACCGGCCGCGGTGGCGTAGGCCATGTCCTCGGGGACGGCGACCAGGTTGACGTCGGCGTGGTCGATGGCGACGTACTCGGCGAACGAGCCCCAGTGGGTGAAGCCCGGCTGCGTCTGCCGCTCGCAGACCTGCTGCTCGCCGGTGGCGCAGGACGGGCAGGTGCCGCAGGCGCAGATGAACGGGACGGTCACGCGCGCCCCGGGCGCCCAGCCCCGCACGTCGGGGCCGACCGCCTCCACCACGCCCGCCAGCTCGTGGCCCGGAACGTGGGGCAGGATCTTGATGTCGGGATCGTGTCCTTGCCAGCCGTGCCAGTCGGACCGGCACAATCCCGTCGCCTCGACTCTGATCACCGCTCCGTGCGGGGCGGGAGACGGGTCTGGCAGCTCGCGGACGTCGAGCTCGCCACCGAAGATGTCAAAGGCAACCGCTTTCATCTCATGAGCTTAGGGTCAACTGCCGCAGCTCGCGCAAGGCCTGGTGCGAGGGTGAGCCCGGTTCGGTGGTGTAGAGCACAAGGCGCAGGTCATCGCGGTCGGGCACCGGCATGACCTGGCAGATCGTGTCGATCGGGCCGACCACCGGGTGATTGATCCGCTTGCGCTGCTCCCTGCGCACCTCGACCTCGTGCCTGGCCCACAGCTCGGCGAACTGGGGGCTGAGCGCGAGCATCTCCGTCACCAGCGCCTGGAGGGCGCGGTCCTCGGGATAGCGGCCGGCGGCGATCCGCAGGTCGGCCACGGAGGCGCGGGCGAAGCGGCCCTTCTCGTCGTGGTCGAAGAAATCGGCGATGTCGGGGGACATGAAGACCCAGCGGATGACGTTGCGCCGCTCGGGCGGCAGGGTGTCCAGGTCGCCCATGATGGCGGCGGCCATGGGGTTCCAGGCGCGCAGGTCGTAGCGGGCGTCCAGGACGTACGCCGGCACCTCCTCCAGGTACGCGATCAGGTGCAGCAGGCTCCCGGGCACGTCCTCCCTGATCCGCGGCGGGTCCAGCGGCTGGCCCGCGAGCTGGAACAGGTGCGTGCGCTCGTCCTGGCTCAGCATGAGCGCCCTGGCCAGCGCGTTCAGCACCTGCCGCGACGGGTGCGGGCCGCGCCCCTGCTCCAGCCGGATGTAGTAGTCGATCGACATGCCCGCGAGCTGCGCGACCTCCTGCCTGCGCAGGCCGGGCGTGCGGCGGCTCCCGCCGCCCGGCAGGCCCATGTCCGCCGGGGTGACCCGGGCGCGCCTGGCACGGAGGAATGTGGCGAGTTCGTCGCGGTTCATGCCTCCATCCTCGGCGACGGAGGCATCGCGTGGGTGGTACTGCCGATCCCAGCCTCTCCAGGTCTCTCCCGAACCGCGTTGACCTCGGCGAACGTGGAGGCATGACGAAGATCGCGCTCATCACGGGCGCCAACAAGGGCATCGGCTACGAGATCGCGCGGCTGCTGGCCGAGCAGGGTGTCACCGCGATCGTCGGGGCGCGCGACGAGGAGCGCGGCCGGGCCGCCGCCGAGCGGCTCGGGCAGCCGTACGTGCGGATCGACGTGACCGACGAGGACAGCGTGGCCGCCGCCGCGAAGTGGATCGACGGCGCGTACGGCCGGCTCGACATCCTGGTCAACAACGCCGGGATCACCGGCGGCTTCGCCCCCCTGCAGCCCAGCGCCACCACGGCCGCGCTGGTCAGGCAGGTCTACGAGACCAACGTGTTCGGCGTCGTCACCGTGACCAACGCCATGCTGCCGCTGCTGCGCGAGTCGGAGGCCGGCCGGATCGTGAACATGTCGAGCGAGCTCGGCTCGCTGGCCATGGCGAGCGACCCGGAGAGCCCGTTCGGGGCGTTCAACCACCTGCCGTACAACTCCTCCAAGACCGCGCTCAACATGATCACCGTCTGCTACGCCAAGGAGCTGGCGGGCACCCCGATCAAGGTGAACGCGGCCAACCCCGGCTACTGCGCCACCGACCTCAACGAGCGCACCGGGTTCCGCACGGCCGAGCAGGGCGCGGCCATCGCCGTACGGCTGGCGACGCTCGGCGCCGACGGTCCCACCGGGGCCTATCTGGAGGATGCCGGCAGTATCCGCTGGTGAGGTGTCAATGCTGGTAAATCGGACAGAGGGTGGTGATGGGAAGAGATCTGGATAAAGAGCGATTTACTGAGGCGGAGTACGTCCGCTTCGGGGAACGCATCCAGGAGCAGCTCGCCGTGCTGCGCGGGCTGCTCGATACCCCCGGCTTCGGCCAGGGCCCGGCTACGATCGGGGCCGAGCTGGAGCTGTTCCTGATCGACGAGGAGGGGCGGCCGCTGCCGCACAACAGCCAGGTGCAGGAGGCGCTGGACGACCCCCGAGTCGTGCTGGAGCTGGGGCGCTACAACATCGAGGTGAACCTGACCCCCATACCCCTGGAGGGCACGCCCTTCGAGGTGATGAGCGACGAGGTGCAGGAGACGATCACCAAGGTGGACGGGGCGGTCGAGGGCGGGGGCGCGCTGCCCATCGGCATCCTGCCCACGCTCGACACCGAGGACTTCACGCTGGGCGCGATGAGCGACCAGAACCGTTACCGGGCCATGAGCAGGGGGATCAGGCGGCTGCGGCTGGAGCCGTTCCTGGTCAAGATCGACGATCTGGAGCTCTCGGTGGAGGACGTGATCCTCGAGAGCGCCAACACCTCCTGGCAGGTGCACATCCGCACGCCGCCGGAGCGCTTCGCCCGGCTGTTCAACGCCGCCCAGCTCGCCATCGGGCCGGTGCTGGCGGCGTGCGGCAACTCACCGTTCTTCCTGGGGCGGGAGCTGTGGGAGGAGACGCGCATCGCGCTGATGGAGGAGGCCGCCGACGACCGGGACGTGCAGCGGCGCGAGCGGCGGGACGGGCGGGTGACGTTCGGCTCGGACTGGGTGCGGGAGGGGGCGTACGAGCTGTTCGAGCGGTACGTACGCGACTACGACCCCGTGGTGCCCGATCTGACGGAGGGGGCGGAGCCGCACGAGGTGCCGGAGCTGCGCCTGCACCAGGGCACGATCTGGCAGTGGAACCGCCCCGTCTACGACCCGGTGGACGGTGGCCACCTGCGGATCGAGATGCGCGCGCTGCCCGCGGGGCCATCGTGCGCGGACATGGCGGCGAACACCGCCTTCCTGCTCGGGCTCACGTTGTCGCAGGCCGAGCGGGACCTGACCGGCTACCGGTTCGCCACGGCGTACCAGAACTTCTACCACGCGGCCATGCACGGGCTGGACGCCAAGCTCTCCTGGCCCGGCAGCGAGGGCGAGTTCGAGGCCGCCGAGCTGGTGCTCACCCTGCTGCCCGAGGCGCGCGAAGGGCTGCTCGGCGCGGGGGTGGCGCCGCACGACGCCGACCGCGCGCTGGGCGTGATCGCGCAGCGGACGCGGACGCGGCGCACCGGCTCGGTGTGGCAGCGGGAGGCGCTGGCGCGCTTCGGCGGGGACCGGCGCCGGCTCGTGCGGCGCTACCGCGAACTGGCGTTGTCGGGGTTGCCCGTGCATTTGTGGAAGTGATCGCCAACCTTGGCCGTCCCCGATCCGTCAAACTGGTCAAGAGACGGAAAAGGTGAGGGAGATATGGCGGCTTCGGGGATGGTTCCCACCGATAAAGCCCCTTATGCCCTGGTTCGGGCGACGGGTGACCTGGCGGAGGGGGCGGCCAAGCTGGCGGGCGAGGTCGGCAGCACCGCCGTCGAAGCGGTGCTGGCGGGGGCCAACAGAGTCGCCAGGAGGAAGGGCGCCGCCGGGGCGATGGGCGCGATGCGCCCGAAACCGGCCGAGTGGTACGCCTTCGACGACAAGGACCAGGACACCCCCGACTGGTACCCGCAGGGCCTCACCGGCAGCGACGACTCGGGCAACATCGGCGTGCCGGCGTTCATCGTGAGCTGGTACTTCAAGCCGGAGGCCGGCGAGCGGGGGATCAGGGTGTCGTTCCTGAGCCCCACGTCGCTGAAATACCAGCACGCGCTGCTCGTGGTGGCCGCGCCGGACGGGTCGTACGCGCCGATCGACATCCACGCCGGCGGCATCGCCTGCTACGGCGACCTGCTCTACGTCGCCGACACCAAGCGCGGCCTGCGCGTCTTCGACCTGAACAACCTGCTCGACCTGCGCACCGCCCAGAACGACCTGGGCGAGGCCAAGCGGGTCGGGCGCCACGGCGGCAAACTGCACGCCTTCGGCTACCGCTACGTCATCCCGCAGACCGACTTCTGGAAGGTGGCCAAGGCCGGGCCGCACTTCTCGTTCGTCTCGATCGACCGCAGCGGCGGGACGCCGCGGCTGATCACGGGCGAATACCAGGACAAGAAGACCGACGGCTGGGTCGGGCGCTGGGATCTCGACCTGGCCGGGGGCGAGCCCGTCGACGCGTTCGTCATGGGCCACGCCAAGATCCAGGGGGCGACCTCGCACGGTGGCACGTGGTATCTGAGCCAGTCCGCCGGCGCCGCCGCCAACGGCAGGCTGCTGGTCTACCAGGGCGGCGAGCCGGCGATCCGGCCGTTCCCGATCGGGCCGGAGGACCTGACCGTGCAGGGTGGCAAGCTGTGGAGCGTCACCGAGTTCAGGGGCAAGCGGGCGGTCTTCGGCGTCAGCCTCTGAGATGCCGCTGCAGGACCTCGCGGTAGCGGCGGTCGAAGTCGTCGTAGCGGGCGCGCAACCGCGCGCCCGGCCACCCGGCCGGTAGCAGCTCCTCGGGCAGCAGCGGGTCGGCCAGCAGGTGGCGCAGCACCGCGGCCGAGACGAGGAAGCCCTCGGCCAGCCCCTCGGCCCGGTCGAGGGCCCGCTCCAGCGCGCCGGCCTCGGCGGCCCAGCCGTCGAGGTCCCACAGCAGGGGAGTGGGGTCGCGTCGCGGGTGGCCGTCGATCAGCGTGCACTGCGCGGTGACGATCTCGGGCAGCGCGCGCACCAGGTTCGCCGGCCGCAGCCAGGTGCCCTCGCGCAGCTCGGCCAGGCGCAGCGCGCCCATCGCGTGCCGGAACGCGGCCCGGTCGGCGGGCGCGCGCCGCTCGGCCGTTACCACGGCCACCTCCCACGTGCCGTCCCACGGCCTCGTGTGCGGGTCGCGGCTCTCGTCCTGCCTGGCCTGGCGCTCGACGAGCCGCTCCGACAACGTGTACTGGCCGTCCGCCGGCAGCAGGTCGCCGGCCGCCACCATGCGCGACAGCGCCACCCTGACCGTGCCCTCCGCGATGCCGAACAGGGCCCCGATGCGCACCAGGTGGCGGGCCGACAGGCGGGGCGGGTGGCTGCCGAGCAGCGCGCTCAGGACCGCCGATCGGGCGCTCAAGGTATTGTTACGCTCTTCCATCGCGTGTCGAGTATATGTAACACTCGCGAGTATGGGCCGGTATCTCATCGAAGCTTTCGACCGCGGCGACCGCAGCGACCGCTACGCCACCGAGCGCTACCAGGGCGCGGCCGGGCGGAACTGGTGGCGCTGCGACCCCACGCTGCGCCTGCTCATGCGGCGGCACCTGGGGGAGGAGGGCCTCGCCTGGGCGGAGCCGTACCTGGACAGGCTGGGCGAGCTGACCGGTGGCCTCGTCGCCGAGTGCGCCGAGGAGACCGACCGCAACCCACCCCGGCTGGAGAAGTACGACAAGTGGGGCAGGGACGTCAGCCAGGTCGTCATGCCGCCGTCGTTCCACACCGCCCGGCGGGCGCTGATGGACAACAACTTCACCTCCCCGTCGTTCGCCGAGCAGGCCCGCGCGCACGGGGCGGATCCGTCCGCGCTGGCCGCGGCGTGGACGTACCTGCTCGATCAGGCCGACATCGGGATGGGCTGTGCGCTCGGCACGGGCGGGGACATGGTGGTCTCGCTCGCCGAGAAGCACGCGCCGCCGGACGTGCTCGAACGGGTGCGGGAGATCTTCGCCGACGGCTACTACTCGGGCGAGGCCGCTCAGATGTTCACCGAGCGGACCGGCGGCTCCGACCTGGCGGCGCTGGAGACCCAGGCCGAGCCCGACGGGGAGTCGTGGCGGGTGTCCGGGTTCAAGTGGTTCGCCTCCAACGCCAACGGGTCCGCCTTCGTGGTGCTGGCCAGGCTGCCGGACGGCGCCGTGGCCCCGTTCCTGGTGCTGTGGGAGCGGCGCGACGGCAGCCGCAACGGGGTGCGCATCCGGCGGCTCAAGGACAAGCTCGGCACCAGGTCGGTCGCGTCGGCGGAGGTCGAGTTCACCGAGGCGGAGGCGTTCCTGCTGGCGGGCGCGGGCTCCGGCTCGGGGCTCGGGACGATGATGAAGCTCACCAACGCCTCCCGGCTCGGCGTGGCCATGATGGGTGTCGGCGTGGCCAGGCGGGCGCTGGTGGAGTCGATCTGCTACGCCAGGGCGCGCGAGGCGTTCGGCCGGCCGCTCATCGAGCAGCCGCTGATGCGCCGCAAGCTGGCCGAGCTGATCGTGGAGGTCGAGGCCGCGCAGGCGATGGTGTTCGACGGGCTCGCCGGGCCCCGGCTGCGCCTCGCGCCCGCCCTGATCAAGCTGCGCGCCGCCCGGCTCGGCGTGACCGCGGCGAGCGACGCGATCGAGGTGCACGGCGGCAACGGCTACATCGAGCAGTGGCCGGTGGCCCGGCTGCTGCGCGACGCCCAGGTCAACCCGATCTGGGAGGGCGGCGACAACATCCTCTGCCTCGACGTGCGGCGCGCCATGCTCAAGGAGCAGGCCCACCTGCCCTTCCTCGACCGCCTGCGCGCCCTGGCCACCTCCGACCTGGTGCGGGCGCGGATCGACGACCTGGCCAAGGCGATCGAGGCGTGGTCCGCGCTGGAGCGCTCGGTGGCCGAGGAGCGGCTCTACCCGCTGGCGCAGTTCATGGCCGACGTGTACGCCGCCGCGCTGCTGGAGGACCAGGCCGCCTGGGGGCTCGACGACGGGCGCAAGGCCCTCGTGGCCCGCCTGTACGCCGAGGCGCACCTCGTGGACCACGGCCCGCTGCGCGGCATCGACCGTACGGCGGAGGTGCCGTTCGACGAGCTGCTGGAGGGCGCCGTCAGCTTCTAGAGAGTGGCCATCCGAGCATCACCGCCCAGCTCCGCCGATCTGCCGGGTGATCGACGGGTCGGTGATCTCCGTGTCGGCGGCCAGCAGGAACGCCTTCGACAGGACGATCGACAACATGCCGCCGTCCTCCTCGAACGGCAGGAAGACCTGGTCGCCGGCGCCGCCGGGGACGATGCACAGATAGGCGTCGTTGGGCTCCATGAGGATGTTGCCCGAGCCCAGGTGGATCTTGTAGGTGCGCAGGTCGCCGCGGACCACGAGGAAACGGTCGGTGAGCGTGCACCGGCCGGCGATGGACAGGCGGGGCAGCAGCCGGGTCAGGGCGTCGCGGCGGACCCGGTGGTGCGCCACAGCCCGCCGACCCCGTTCCTGGACCAGGCGGGCGCGTTGTCCAGCACCTGCCGGAGCATCCGGCGGCGCCGCTCGTCCGCCGGGACCGTGCAGAACCTCTCGTGCGCCCATAAACCGAACACCTCGTCGTGCTCGTCGCCCATGGGCTTGCCGGCCTCGTAGGCCGCGTCGAGCCGGGCGAACTCCCGCCGGTCCGCGTTGCTGAGGTAACCCCAAGCGTCCACCGGAACACCGTCCTGGTCCGTGAGATCTGAGACGACGGCGCAATCTATAGCAGGAGTGAACGACAAGACCGGCCGCTGGCCGCGGCCCGACCGGGAGCGTACGCTCGGCACGTCCCCGAGGAGAAACCCGCACTTCCCCCCGAGGAGGGTCGCATGACCGTACGCGTGGAACGCCAGGGTCCCGTCACCACCGTGGTGATCAGCAGGCCGGAGGCGCGCAACGCCGTCGATCGCAAGACCGCCGACGCGCTGACGGACGCGTTCCGTGACTTCGACGACTCCGACGCCGACGTGGCGGTGCTGTGGGGCGAGGGCGGCACGTTCTGCGCCGGCGCCGACCTCAAGGCGCTCGACAACCACGTCGGCGAGGAGGGCGACGGGCCGATGGGGCCCACCCGGCTGCGCCTGGGCAAGCCGGTCATCGCCGCCGTGGCCGGGCACGCCGTCGCGGGCGGGCTGGAGCTGGCCCTCTGGTGCGATCTGCGGGTGGCCGAGGAGGACGCGGTGTTCGGGGTGTTCTGCCGGCGGTGGGGGGTGCCGCTGATCGACGGCGGCACCGTACGGCTGCCGCGGCTCATCGGCTCGTCCCGGGCGATGGACCTGATCCTCACGGGGCGGCCCGTCGCGGGGCCGGAGGCGTACGAGATGGGGCTGGCCAACCGGCTCGTCCCCACCGGGACCGCCCGGCAGCACGCCGAGGAGCTGGCCCGGGAGATCGCGCGGTTCCCGCAGGCGTGCCTGCGCGGTGACCGGCTGTCGGTGCTGGAGCAGGACGGCCTGGCGGAGGAGGAGGCGATGCGGAACGAGCTGCGGCACGGCCTGGTCTCCCTGCCGGACGCCTCCGAGGGCGCCGCCCGCTTCGCCGCGGGCGCCGGCCGCCACGGCACCTTCGGCGACCGCTGACCGCACCGGCCGCGGCCCGCGGGGTCCGGTCGCGCGGGGCCGTTCCGCCTCCCGGAGGTTGTCGGTCGGCGCGCGTATCGTGACCCTATGCCTGACATCGAGGTCGCCGGGCGCGAGGTCCGCATCACCAGCCCCGACAAGGTGATCTTCCCGCAGTCCGGTCACACCAAGCTCGACCTGATCCGGTTCTACCAGAGCGTGGGGGAGGCGGCGCTGCGCGGCGTGCACGGGCGGCCGATGGTGCTCAAGCGGTTCGTGCACGGCATCGAGCAGGAGGCGTTCTTCCAGAAGCGCGCCCCGGCCAAGCGGCCCGACTGGATCGAGGTGGCCGAGCTGAAATACCGCTCGGGGCTCAGCGCCGAAGAGGTGGTGTGCACCGACCTGGCGCAGCTGCTGTGGGTGGTCAACCTGGGCTGCGTCGACCTCAACCCCCACCCGGTGCGCTCCGACGACCTGGCCAGGCCCGACGAGCTGCGCATCGACCTCGACCCGGTGCCGGGCGTGGAGTGGGCCGACGTGCTGCGCACCGCGCAGGTGGCGCGGGAGGTGCTGGCCGACCACGGGCTCGTCGCGTGGCCCAAGACGTCCGGGTCGCGCGGTTTCCATGTCTACGCCCGGATCGAGCGGCGCTGGCCGTTCGCGAAGGTGCGCAAGGCGGCCGAGACGGTGGCGCGCGAGGTCGAGCGGCGCGCGCCCGACCTGGCCACCAGCCGCTGGTGGAAGGAGGAGCGGCACGGCGTGTTCGTGGACTTCAACCAGAATGCCTACGACCGCACGGTGGCCTCCGCCTACTCCGTGCGCGCGGTGCGGGACGCCCGCGTGTCCACGCCGCTGACCTGGGACGAGGTGCCCGGCTGCCGGCCCGAGACGTTCACCGTCGACACCGTGCCGAAGCGGCTGGCCGAGCTCGGCGACCCGTGGGAGGACATGGACTTGCACCCGGGCTCGCTCGACGGGCTGCTGGAGCTGGCCGAGGAGCTCGGGCCCGCGCCCAAGCCGCCCAAGGGCAGCGGGCGCAGGCAGCAGACGATGCCGGTGATCGAGATCGCCAGGGCGGAGCACAAGGACGAGGCGATGGCGGGGTTCGAGCGCTGGAAGGCCCGCCACCCCGACGTCGCGGCCCGCCTGGAGCCCGCCGACGTGCTGGTCGACGGCATGCGGGGGCGCAGCAGCGTGTGGTATCGCATCCGGGTCAACCTGCAGCACGTCCCGGAGGCGGAGCGGCCCCCGCAGGAGCCGCTCGAGGTCGACTACGATCCGTGGCGCGGCGCGGGCCCCGGCTAGGAGTCAGCGGCCCGAGATCAGGTTCCCCAGGCGGGCATAGGCCGAGGTGGCGGTGCCGCGCTCGTTCTCGTGCCGGTCGGCGGCCCTGAACAGCGCGTAGATGAGCTGCACCCCGGCCCACCGCAGCGGCTCCGGCTCCCACTGCCGCACCTGCCGGCCCACCCACGGCAGCCTCGTCAGCGGGGTCTCCCGGCGCAGCACCAGGTCGCGCAGCGTGCGGCCGGCCAGGTTCGTGGTGGTGACGCCGCTGCCGACATAGCCGCCCGCCCAGCCGAGGCCGCTGGCATGGTCCAGGTGCACGGTCGAGCACCAGTCGCGCGGCACCCCCAGCACCCCGCACCAGGCGTGCTCGACGCGGACGTCGGCCGCGGCGGGGAACAGCTTGACCAGCATCCGCCACAGCAGCTCGACCGTCTGCGGCTGGGTGGCCCCCCTGCGGTCGGTACGCGACCCGAACCGGTACGGCACCCCCCGCCCGCCGATCGCGATCCGGTCGTCGGCCGTCCGCTGCGCGTAGACATAGGCGTGCGCCTCGTCCTCCAGCAGCTCGTTGCCCTGCCAGCCGATGTGCTTCCACACCTCGGAGGGCAGCGGCTCGGTGATGATCATGGAGCTGTTCATCGGCAGCCACTGCCGGTGCTGCCCGGCCAGGCTCGCGGTGAAGCCCTCGGTGGCGCGGATGACGTAGTCGGCCGAGACGATGCCCCGCGTGGTCACCGCCGACGCCTTCCCGCCGTCCCGCCGGGGCAGGATCTCGGTCACGGTGGTGTCCTCGAAGATGTCCACGCCCATCCGGGCCACCACCCCGGCCAGCCCGACGGCCAGCTTGGCGGGCTGGATGCGGGCGCAGTGCGGCGAGTACGACGCCTCCAGCGCCCCCGCCACCTGCACCCGCTCGCGCTGCTCGTCGCGCTCCAGCAGCCGCACGTCGTCGGCGCCGTATCCCCAGGCCCGCAGGTCGGCCACCCCGGCGCGCAGCCGCCGCCGCTGGGCCGGGTTGGTGGCGACGTGGATCAGCCCGCCCTTGTGCAGGTCGGCGTCGATGCCCTCGGCGCGGGCCACCTCGATGACCTCGTCGACCGACCGGAACATCGCGTGCTGCAGATCGATCATGGCCTGCCGCCCGCGCGCCTTCGCGTGCCGCTTGCGCGAGCCGGCGAACTCGGCCGACAGCCACCCGCCGTTGCGCCCCGACGCGCCGAACCCGGCGAACTCCCGCTCCAGGATCGCGACCCGCAGGCCGGGGTCGGCCTGCTTGAGGTAGTAAGCGGTCCACAGGCCGGTGTAGCCGCCGCCGACGATGGCGACGTCGTAGTCACGCGGCCCGGGCAGCGCCGGCCGCCGCGCGGGCAGGCCGATCTGCCGGTACCAGAAGGAGACGCCGCCGTTGGCGAAGTCCTTGGTCAGCGGGATGCCTTTGTTCACCGAACACATTGTCTAGTAACAGGTCAGGACCAACAAGTCGGCGAAGTGTAATGAAACGGGATGCCGGGCTAGCTTCGTGTCGGGCGTTCGTAGCCCTCGTCGCCGCCGTATACGTGCAGGTCAGGATCCTGCTCGGGCTGCGTGGCGGGGCTCGTGGGCGAGGCGGTGTGCTCGGAGGCGAAGTCGTCCGACAGGATCGGCTGCGGCGGGAGGAGATAGTCGTGCCAGCTGATCTCGCCCTTGGGCACGGCGTCCGTGGTCAGGTCGCCCGCGCGCTGGGCCGCGTACAGGCGGCCGGGATAGCGTACGGGCAGGCAGGGGCGGCGCAGCCTGGAGGCGCGCAGCCACGTCCTGACCAGCTCGCCGGTGTCGATCACCTCGGGCCCGCCGAACTCGATCTCCCGCCCGGCCGGGCCCGCGCTCAGCAGCGCGGCGGCCCGCGTGGCGACCTCGCCCGTGTGCACCGGCTGCCAGGGCAGCGAGCGGTCCACGGGCAGCACGGGCAGCGCCGCGAAGTCGCGCAGACGGCGGTGCAGCCACTGGTGGAACGGGGTGGCGCGGAGGATCGTCCAGTCCAGGCCGCTCTCGGTGACCAGGCGCTCGGCCTCCAGCTTGTCCTTGAGATAGCCGTGGACCGCGCGGTCGGCGCCGACCATCGAGGTCAACAGCACGTGCGGAACCCGGGCCGCGCGGGCGAGGATGAGCAGCGTACGGGTGCCGGGCACGTCCACGGCGCCGCGCCCCCGCCGGCCGCTGGTGGCCAGGTGGGCGATCGCGTCCACGCCGTCCACGGCCTCCTTGACGCCGGCACCCGAGATGAGGTCGCCCCACATCCACTCGACGTTCCCGCGGTCCTCCCGCTTGGTACGGCTCAATGCCCGCACCTCGTGGCCCGCCTTGAGCAGGGCGGGCACCAGTGCCCCGCCCAGCGTGCCGGTGGCTCCCGTGACCAGAATGCGCATGTGGGGTCCCCTACCCGTCAATTTCGAGAAATGTCAATGAATCTCATCCCGGCGTCTGCGGGCGGCCGAGCGGGGTAGGGCCGCTCACATGGCTCGAATCGCATCCGAATCCCTGATCGAACGGCTCGCGGCATGGGGCGTCGACACCGTCTTCGGCCTGCCGGGCGACGGCATCAACGGCATCATGGAGGGGCTGCGGCGGCACCGTGACCGGGTGCGCTTCGTCCTCGTCCACCACGAGGAGGCCGCGGCCTTCATGGCCACCGGCTACGCCAAGGCCACCGGACGGATCGGCGTGTGCCTGGCCACCTCGGGCCCCGGCGGCATCCACCTGCTCAACGGCCTGTACGACGCCAAGCTCGACCACGTGCCCGTGCTGGCCATCACCGGCATGCAGGAGACGTCCGTGCTGGGCACCGGCTACCAGCAGGAGGTGCACCTGGACAAGCTGTTCGCCGACGTGGCCGAGTACAACATGATGATCACCAACCCGGCCCAGCTCCCCTCGCTGGTGGACCTGGCGATCAGGACGGCCTACGCGCGCCGCGGGGTCTCCCACCTCACGCTGCCCAACGACGTCCAGGTGGCCGAGGCGGGGGCGGACCCGTACAAGCACGTGGCCCCGGCGCGCGCGCCCCAGACCGCGCCCGTCTACCTCCAGCCGCCCGGCATCCCCCGGCAGGAGGACGTCGAATGGGCCGCCGAGGTGCTCAACCGGGCCGAGCGTCCCGCCATGCTGGTCGGGCAGGGGGCGCTGCACGCCAGGCAGGAGGTGCTGGCCGTGGCCGAGGCGCTCGGGGCGCCCGTGGTCAAGACGCTGCCGGGCAAGGCCGTGGTCCCCGACGACTCCCCGTACACGACGGGCGGGCTCGGGCTGCTCGGCACCCGGCCGAGCGAGGAGCTGATGGACGAGGCCGACGTGCTGTTCATGGTGGGCACGAACTTCCCCTACTCCAAGTTCCTGCCGGAGGTGCGCGACACGCGGGTGGTGCAGTTCGAGGCCGATCCGACCAGGGCGGGGGCGCGGATCGCGACCGACGTGCCGGTGGTGTGCGACGCGAAGGAGGGGCTGCAGGCGCTGCTGCCGCTGCTGTCTCCCCGGGACGGGAACGCTCATCTGGCGAAATATCAGAAGATGATGGCGAAGTGGCGCGCCGACATGGAGGCGCTGGAGAACCCCGACCGGCACCCCATCGCCCCGCAGTACGTCATGTCCATCATCGACGAGCTCGCGACCGACGACGCCATCATGACCTGCGACAGCGGCACCATCGCCACCTGGGCCGCCCGGCACTGGACGATCCGCGGCGGGCGCGAGTTCTACCTGTCCGGCACGCTGGCCACGATGGCGCCGGGCCTGCCGTACGCCATCGCCATGCAGCACGCCTTCCCCGGCCGCCAGGTCATCGCGTACGTCGGCGACGGCGGCTTCTCGATGCTGATGGCCGAGTTCCTCACCGCGGTGCAGCACCGGCTGCCGATCAAGGTGGTCATCAACAACAACAACTCCCTCGGCCAGATCCTGTGGGAGCAGATGGTGCTCGGCTACCCGGAGCACGGCGTGCGCTACGCCTCGCCCGAGGCCGACTTCTCGGCTTGGGCCAGGTCGTGCGGCGGGTTCGGGGCCAAGGTCACCAAGTCGGAGGACGTGGCCCACGCGATCGGGCAGGCACTGTCGCACGACGGGCCCGCGCTGGTGGACGTGGACGTCAACCCGAACGAGCCGCCCATGCCCGGCAAGGTCTCCTACGACCAGGCCAAGAGCTTCGCGCAGGCGTTCCTCAAGGGGCAGCCGCACAAGGCGGCCATCGCCACCACCCTGTTCAAGGACCGCATCCAGAAGATGGGCGACTGATCACGCGGCGCAGGCCCGGGCGATGCCGGCGGCCGCCGCGCGCAGCGGCTCCACCAGCCGGGGCAGCTCGCGGGCGCGCCGGGAGGACAGCACGATGCCCAGCGCCGCCACGGGCCGGCCGTCCACCAGGATCGGAGCCGCCGCCGAGCACGAGCCGGGCGTCATCTCCTCGTACGTCAGCGCGTGCCCCTGCGCCCGCACCACGGCCAGCTCCCTGGCCAGCCGGCCCGGCTCGGTGATCGTGTGCGGGGTCGGGCGTTCGAGCTTGCGCGCCAGGTAGGACTTGACGAACCAGTCCGGCTCGTACGCCAGCAGCGCCTTGCCCACGCCCGTCGGATGCATCGGCAGCCGGGCCCCGATCCTGGACACGATGGGCACCGCCCGCCGGCCGTACACCTTGTCCACGTACAGCACCTCGAGCCCGTCCCGGACGGCCAGGTGCACGTTCTCGCCCGTGGAGCCGAACAGCTCCTGCAGCCACGGGTGCGCCAGCTCCTGCAGCCGGTTGGGGGCGAGCTGGCCCAGCTCCCACAGCCGCAGCCCCACCCGCAGCCGCCCGTCGGGGGCGCGGCTCAGCGCCTGCCACTCCTCCAGCTCGCCGACCAGCCGGTGCGCCGTGCTCAGCGGCACCCCGCTGCGCCGGGCCAGCTCGGTCAGCGTGAGCTGCGGGTGTGCCGCGTCGAACGCGCCGAGGAGGGCCAGCACCTTGGACGTCACCGAGCGCCCGGGCTCGCGCGATCCACCTGACATGGGCCAATCCTGCATCAATCTTCCATCCAGTGGAAGCCGCCCCTCGGCGGAATCCCGGTCGAGGCTGGATGCTTCGCTCATGCGAACTCAAGTCGGGATCATCGGGGCCGGCCCCGCTGGTCTGCTCCTGTCCCACCTGCTCCACCTGCGCGGCATCTCCTCCGTGGTGCTGGAGAAGCGCAGCAGGGAGTACGTCGAGCGCCGGGTCCGGGCCGGGGTGCTGGAGCAGGGCACGGTGGACACGCTGGTCGAGGCCGGCGTCGGCGAGCGGATGTCGCGCGAGGGGCTGCCGCACCACGGCATCGAGCTCAGGTACGGGGGAGCGGGCCACCGCATCCCGTTCGAGAAGCTCGTGCCGGGCCGGGCCATCACCGTGTACGGGCAGCAGGAGGTGGTCAAGGACCTGATCGCGGCCCGGCTCGCGGCGGGCGGTGACGTGCGCTTCGAGGTCGAGGACGTGGCGGTGCACTCGCTGGAGTCCGAGCCGTACGTGACGTTCGGCGGCGAGCGGCTCGACTGCGACGTGATCGCCGGCTGCGACGGCTTCCACGGCGTGTCCCGGCCGTCCGTTCCCGAGGGTGTCCTGAGCGTCTTCGAGCGGGAATATCCCTTCGCCTGGCTCGGCATCCTGGCTCGGGTGGCGCCGTCCTCGGAGGAGCTGATCTACGCCAGGACCGAGCGCGGCTTCGCCCTGCACAGCATGCGCTCGCCCACCGTCAGCCGCTTCTACCTGCAAGTTCCCGCCGACGCCCGGATGGAGGACTGGCCGGACGAGCGCATCTGGGTGGAGCTGAAGGAGCGGCTGGAGACGGTGCCCGGCTTCGAGCTGGCCACCGGCGAGATCACGGAGCGGGGCATCACGCCGATGCGGGCGTTCGTGACCGAGCCGATGCAGTACGGCCGGCTCTACCTGGCCGGGGACGCCGCCCACATCGTGCCGCCCACCGGCGCCAAGGGCCTCAACCTGGCCGTGGCCGACGTGCGCGTGCTCACCGGGGCGCTGGCCGCGTACTTCCGGGACGGCTCGGCCGAGCTGCTCGACGGCTACTCGGAGGCGTGCCTGAAGCGGGTGTGGCGGGCGCAGCACTTCTCGTGGTGGATGACGACGCTGCTGCACACGTTCGAGGAGGACGACCCGTACGCGCGGCGGCTGCAGCTGTCGTACCTGGACTACGTGACGTCGTCCGAGGCGGCGGCCACGACGCTGGCGGAGAACTACGTGGGCCTGCCGTGAAAAGGGCCGCTGACCTTGGGAGATGCTTTAAAGTTAGTTGGTGGTTTTCGAGGAGGGTTGGGCGGTTTCGCCCCTGCGCTGGTTGATGAACGCCCTGGGCGACGCCCAGCTCGCCCGGATGGGCGCAGACCCGGGACTGGTCGCTGCGGTCGACCAGCACGCGGCGGTGCTGCGTGACGCGATCCCGCTGGACCGGGAGACGCTGGGCGACTACCTGCTGGGCTTCCTGGACGAGCTCCGGCACCGGGGCTGGGCCTTCAGCGGCGAGCCGGACGCGCCGTCGCTGCGGCTGACGGCGGTGTGCTGGCTGACCCGCGAACTGGGCCTCCTGGAGGACGGCCACCCGGCCTGACCCGTCCGAGCCCCGGCGTGCCGCTCATCTGGCCCGCCCGGCCCGACCCCGCCTCCCGTCCGGCCTGAGGGCGGAACGGCGGGTGCCCCGGGCAGGACCCGGGGCACCAGGAGGCGCGGTTTTTCGGCGCAGTCAGCCGGGAGGCAGGTCGGAGCGGTGCGCCCCACCCTGGGTCGTCCGGATCGGCGCCGTCTCCTCCGTCATCGAGCGGGCGTCCTCACGCCCCCTCTGGTACGCCTCCGCATGCGCCCTGGCCTGCGGGGCCTCCTGCTCGATCCGGCCCAGCCAGCGCTCCCAGCGCTGCTGCATCGGCCGGATGAGCCCGCCACCGAAGCCGATCGCGGCGATCGCCCCGATGGTGGCGAGCACCGTGATCAGCACCGGCGTGGTGACGGTCGTGGCCACGCCGATCTGGTTGAGCGCGGCGATGATGCCCAGCGCCCAGATGAACACCGCCGCCGCGGTCGCCAGCCAGCGGCCGTACGACAGCCCGCCGAGCATCCCGGCCAGGATGTCCTTGACACCCTTGGCCACGGCACCGGCCACCACGATGATCACGATGGCCACGAGGGCCTTGGGCAGCCAGGCCACCACGCCGGCCAGCAACGCCGAGACCGGGTTGGGCCCGAAGACGTTGAAGGCTATCTGCAGGGTGATCAGCAGGATCGCATAGAAGACGATCTTGGCGATCAGGCTGCTGGCGTCGTACTTGCTGCGTTCCAGCCAGTGCCGCACGCCGCTGCGCTCCACCGCCCGGTCGAAGCCGACGCGTTCGAGCACCTTGTCGACGATCTTCTCCAGCACCTTGGCCACGATCCACCCGATGACGAGAATCACCAGGAATCCGACCAGCTTCGGAACGAACGTCGCGATATTCCGCCAGGCGTCAGAAATGCCTTGGCCTATGTCGATGTCCACGGTTTCCTCCTCCGAGGAGCCAATGCATCGGCGCTACCCGGAGTGAAACGGGATATACACGCAGCGCCACCAAAAGTTCGCAGATGGCTACATATCCCCTGCATGAGGTGGGCGATCGACTCACCCCGCCGTGCGCCGGGCGGGGACATCGGGCGGGGGCTGGGGCGGGCTCAGCGGGCGGGGTGCCGGGTGCTGGTAGGCCAGGCGGGTGGGGGCCGGGGTGGTGGCGTAGAGGGCCTCGCGGATGAGGGCGTTCGCGAACTCGTACGCGCTGCCGCGCACCACCAGCAGCCCCCGTCCGAGCGCCCGCTCGCAGTGGCCCGCCACCTCGTGCGGCGGCAGCCCGAGCAGCTCGCCGAGCAGCACGGGATCGAACGCCCCGCCCAGCACGCTGGCCGCCCGCAACACCCGCCGCACCGGCTCGCGCAGCCCGCGCAGGCGGCCGAGCACGATCGCCCGCACCGCCAACGGCACCTCCTCACCCGGCGGCGGCCCGTCCAGCAGGGCGGTCACGAGCTGCGGCTCCCCCCGGGTCCGCCGGAACACCTCCTCCGCCAGCCGCGCGTCCCCCGCCAGCTCCCGGACCGCCGCGAGCGGCAGCGGCCCCGGCCGCACCACCTCCGCCACCCCGGCCAGGGCGTCGACGGCCCCGTCCTCGCCGGTGAGCGCCGTGGCGACGACCAGCAGCCGGACCCCCGACAAGCGCCTGGCCAGGTAGTGCACGAGCTCCACGGTGGCCGACCCGGCGGCGTGCAGGTCCTCCAGCACCAGGAGCACCGGCTCGCGGGCGGCCAGCGCGCGCAGGAACGCCGACACCGCCTCGTACGCGTACCTGCGCTCCAGGGCCCGCCCCCGCACCAGCGACTCCAGGGCCGTGGCCCAGCCGCCCACCAGGTCCTTCAGCACGTTCCCCGCCAGGTGGACGATGCGCGGGCGCAGCGCGTCCACGACGGGCTGCAGGAACAACGCCCGCTCGATCTCGTGGCAGCGGGCCCGCAGCACGATCCCGCCCGCCGCCCCCGCCATCCGCTCCGCCTCGACGGCCAGCCGCGACTTCCCGACGCCCGCCTCCCCGGCGATCAGCAGCAACCCGGTGCACCCCGACACCGCCCGCGACCACGCCCCCGAGATCCGCGCCAGCTCCTCGTCCCGCCCGGCGAGCACCGCCCCCGGCCCGGCCACCCGTAGGGGCGCCTCCCACGGACCGGCCCGGCCACGCGCCGCCTCCGGATGGGGGATGATCGCGGCCGTCGCCTCCGTCCGGGGGACGGGCCCGGCCGTCTCCTGGCGGGGAACGGCACCGGCCGCCATCCCCTGACGGGAGACGGCTCCAGCGGCTGGTTCCTGGCGGGGAACCGCTCCGGTGGCCGGTCTCCGCCGCAGGGCGGTCGCCCCCGGGGCCGACTGCCGGCGCAGGGCAGCCGCCCCCGTGACCGGGGCCAGGCTCGGGGCGGCTCCGGCCGGCGGCTCCTCGCGCAGGATGGCCACGTGCACGGCCCGCGTCTCGGCCGCCGGGTCCGTGCCCAGCTCCGCCGCCAGGCGGTGCCGCAGCCGCTCGTACGCCAGCAGCGCCTTCGCCGGCTCGCCCGCCGCCACATGCGCCCGCATCAGCAGCCGGTACGCCACCTCGTCGAACGGATCCGCCCGCACCGCCGCCTCGGCCACCCGCCGCGCCTTCTCGAACATGGCACCATTCACCCCGGCCCCGTGCGGTCCGGCCCCGTGCGGTCCGGCTCCGTGCAACCCGGCCCCGTGCAGTCCGGCGCCGGCGGCCGCGTGCCGGGCCCGCCTTACGAGCCCCGCCGCCTCCTCCCTGACCGCCGCCACCCACCGCGCGTCCGGCTCGCAGGCCAGCACCACGCCGTCGTGCAGCAGCTCCAGCGCCCGCCCGGCCGCGGAGCCCGCCAGCACCGGCTCCCCGGCGGCCAGGCACCCCTCGGCCTCGCCGAGGAGCCCGGCCGCCAGGTCCAGATCGACCCGCACGCCGGGCGGCCGGCCCAGACGGTAGCCGGTGCGCCCGCCGGTCACGATGCCGCTCCCCAGCGCCCCGCGCAACCGGCTGACCAGCGTCGCGACGTTCTGCACCGGCCGCTTCGGCCCGCCCCCGGGCCACAGCTCCTCAGCGACGCGATCCGCGGCCAGCGTCCCGTTCCGCTCGGCCGCGAGCAGTTTCAACAGCCTCCTCGCCTTGCCGCCCACCGCTCCCCGCGGGTACGGCACCCCGTTGCGCTCGACCGAGAAGCACCCGGCCAGCCTGATCAACACCCCGTTCTCGTCGGTCATCTCTCCCCCGGCGTCACGCCCCCTCGACTGGTTGGCGTGACACCGCGTTCCACGGCCGTTCCATGGCCGTGGAACGGCGGTGGCAGGGGAGGATCAGGACTCGCCTCGCGCCGCCTTCAGGTGTGCCGCGGCGGCCTGCTCCAGATGGACGAGGTCGGCGGCCACGGTGGCGAACGTGAACCCTTCAGCCAGCCGCCGGGCGGCCTGCTCGCCGGTGGGGTTGTGGATGCCGGCCGCGATGCCGGCGTTCGCGGCGGCCGTACGGATCGTCTCCAGCGCCGCCTCGAAGACGCCGGCCACCTCGGGGTCGTTCGGGAACCGGCCGCCCACGGCCAGGCACAGGTCGGAGGGGCCGACGTACACGCCGTCCAGCCCGGGGACGGCGCAGATCTCCTCGATGGCGGCCAGCCCGCCGGGCGTCTCGATCATGGCCAGGACCAGCACGCTCTCGTCCGCCTCCGCCGGGGTGGGGCCGATGCGCAGCATGGAGCGCATCGGCCCGTACGAGCGGCGGCCCCCGGCGGGATAGCGGGCCGCGGAGACGGCACGGGCGGCGTCCTCGGCCGAGTCGACCAGCGGCACGATCACGCCGCCCGCGCCGAAGTCCAGCGCCCGGCCGATGACAGCCGGGTCGCCGGACGCCACGCGTACGATGCCGACCGAGCGGCCGCCCGCGTCGACGGCGATGAGGTTGCTCAGCAGCCCCGCGTGCGTGGCTCAACGGCTGTCCGCCGGCATCGGGCCGCGCAACGTCGCGCTCACGACGTCACAGGCGGCGCCCCGGCCTCCGGCGCGATACCGGCCGGATCGCCGGACGGCCTTGGGACACGCCGCGCCTTTGCGCGCGGCTCCTCGTCGGTCGGCTGCGCGGGCGCCTCCGGCGGCCAGGACCGCCCGCACCTGCCGCCACAGTGGCATGACCTGCGCGTTTCGTGCAATGCTTGTCGCGTGATTCGCGCAGCGCGACAGCCGGGACGGAGGTGCGGACGTGGCCGAGGGATTCGTGTTCGCCCTGGCCGACGACCTGTCCGGGGCGGCCGAGACGGCGGCGCTGCTCATGTCCTCCGGTGGTGCCGCGCGAATCGCGCTGTCCGGTCCGCCGTACCCGGTGGGGCCGCCCGTGCTGGTGGCCGACCTCGACAGCCGGCACCATCCAAGGGCCGGTGACCTGGTACGGGAGGCGCTCCGGCACGCCGCCGGCCGCCGCGTCTTCGTCAAGATCGACTCGCTGCTGCGCGGGAACGTCGCCGCCACCGCCGCCGCCTGCCTCGACACCCCCGCCGTGCTCGTTCCCGCCCTGCCCGCCGCCGGCCGCACGGTCGTGGGCGGCGTCCCGTACGTACACGGCGTCCCCCTGCGCGAAACGCGCGCCTGGCACGCCGAACGCCGCCCCGCCCCCGCCTCCGTCGCCGCGGCCCTCGGCGCGACCCCGTCCACCCTCGTGCCCCTCGCCACCGTCCGCGCCGGCCACGCCGCCTTGACCAGGGCACTCGGGAAGGCGGCCGGCCGGGTGGCGGTGTGCGACGCGCAAACCGACCACGACCTGGACGCGATCGTGGCCGCCGCGCTGGAGGCATGCCCGGGGACCCGCCTGATCGGCGCCGGCGGCCTCGCGGCAGCCCTCGGCCGCACCTCGCCCACCGGCACCTCGCCCACCGGCACACCCCCACCCCTCGACCCACCGCCGTCCTCCCACCGCCCGCCCGCCGGCATGCCCCTGCTCGTCGTCGTGGGCACGGCCGATCCTGGCGCCGCCACCCAGGCGAGGCTCCTCACCGAGCACGGCGCCGCCACTCCCGTACCCCTCTCCACCAGCGACCTGGGCACCCCGCGAGCCGCGGCCCGGCGCGTACGAGCCGCACTCGCCACCGCCCCCACCGTCCTCACCGTGACGGTGACCGGACCGCCCCCGCCCGCCCTCACCTCCTCCCTCGGCCGGATCGTCGCGGACGCCCTCGCCGGCCGCCCCGCGAAGCTCGTCCTGACCGGCGGCGAGACCGCGAGGCGGGTCCTGGACGCGCTCGCCGTCCAGGAACTGCGTCCGATGGCGCAGATCCACCATGGCGCGGTCCTCAGCCACACCCCCCAAGGCCACACGGTGGTCACCAGGCCCGGCAGCTTCGGCGACCGCGACAGCCTTCTCCACATAGTCACCCACCTGTCCGACCCAGAACCCGAAAGGCTGACATGAGCACACCTCTCATCGCCCTCACCATGGGGGACGCCGCCGGCGTGGGACCCGAGGTCGTCGTGGGCGCCCTGCTGGCCCCCGCGACAACCGAGCTCTGCCGCCCGGTCGTCATCGGCGACGCCGGCCGCCTGCGGAAGGCCGCCGCCATCCTGGACGTCCCGGCCGAGGTGGCGACCGTGGGGGGCGTCGCCGAGGCCGGGTTCGAGCCCGGCCGGATCAACGTCATCGACCCCGGCGTGCTCCCCGACGACCTGCCGTGGGGCCGGGTGTCGGCGATGGCGGGGAACGCGGCGTACGAGTACGTCCGCCTGGCGAGCGAGCTGGCGATGTCCGGGCAGGTCGAGGCGATCTGCACCGCACCGCTGAACAAGGAGGCCCTGCACGCCGCCGGCCACCTCTACCCCGGCCACACCGAGCTCCTGGCCCACCTCACCGGCACGGAGGAGGTGTCGATGATGCTCTCGACCCCCAAGGTCAAGGTCATCCACGTCACCACCCACGTGGGCCTCATCGACGCCGTCGCCCGCATCGAACCCGGCCTGGTCGAACGTACGATCCGCAGGGGAGAGGCGGCCATGCGCGGCTCCGGCCTCGACCGCCCCAAGATCGGCGTCTGCGGCATCAACCCGCACGCGGGCGAGAACGGCCTCTTCGGGTACGGCGAGGAGGAGGAGAAGATCGTCCCCGCGGTCGAGCGCCTGCGCGCCGAGGGTATGGACGTCCACGGCCCGCTCCCCGCCGACACGGCGTTCTTCCTGGCCGGCCGCGGCGACTACGACCTCATCGTCGCCATGTACCACGACCAGGGCCACGGCCCCGTCAAGATCCTGGGCCTGGAGGCGGGCGTGAACATCACCGTCGGCCTGCCCGTGATCAGGACCTCGGTGGACCACGGGACCGCGTTCGACATCGCCGGAAAGGGCGTCGCGGACGCGGGTAGCATGATCGAGGCCCTCCGCCAGGCGGCCGAGCTGTCATCCGCGCGGGGCCTGCGGCGGGAGGCCGCGCAGGGCTTGCGGCGGGAGGCCGCGCAGGGCTTGCGGCGGGAGGGTGTGCAGGAGCTGTGACGGGAGAGGACCGGACACCCATGGGCCGCGCAGCGCAGGTTCGCCGTGACGAGATCGTCCGCCTGGCCACCACCACCGGCCTGGCCAGCGTCGAGGAGTTGTCGGCCCAGCTCGGCGTGACGCCCTCCACCATCCGCCGCGACCTCGCGCACCTGAAGGCGGCCGGCCTGCTGGCCCGCACGTACGGCGGCGCGATGGCCGTGGTCACCCACCCGGAGGCGTCGCTGCGACAGCGCATCGGGGAGGCGTTCGAGGCCAAGCGCGCCATCGCCGCGTGGGCCGCCGCCCAGATCCGCCCCGGCGAGACGGTCCTGCTGGACTCGGGCTCCACCACGGGCGCGCTGGCCCACGAGCTGCGCCACGCGTCGGACCTGACGGTGGCGACCACGGGCCTGAACGCGCTGCAGGAGCTGGTGGGCGCGACGGGCGTGCACGTCGAGTGCCTGGGGGGCACCCTGCGCCACGTGAGCCAGGGCTTCGTGGGCCCGCTGGCGGAGGCGGCGCTGAGCCGGATGACGTTCGACCGCGTGTTCCTGGGCGCCGACGGAGTCACGGCGGAGGACGGCATCTGCGAGGCGAGCCTGCAGCAGACCAGGTTCAAGGAGCTGATGATGGACCGCGCCCGCCACGTCTACCTGCTCGTCCACGCCGCCAAGCTGGGCCGCCGCCCGTTCCACGCCTGGGCCCGCATGCCCGGCACCTGGACCCTGGTCACGGACGCGTCCGCCACCGACGACGACCTCGAACCCTTCATCGCGAAAGGCGTCACGACCATGGTCGCGGCCTCCTAGCCCGGGGCCCTGTCACGCAGGGTCATCACCACGCGCCCAGATCGCGGGCACCGACCCGAGGCCGCCGCTCCCGCCACAGCGCTGCGACCTCCGGGCCAGGGCGACCCCGGGCCCTGGCACCCACGGGTTTCATGATCTCGCGCGACGCACCCCGACCGGCACCCGGCCGCTGAATCGCGTTGACCGTCGCCTCCGGAATCGGCAAGGATGCGCCGGTGACGTTCGAACTCGACGGGCCCGTGCTGGAGGGCACGCTCGTGCGCCTGGAGCCGCTGGAGCAGCGCCACGCGGCCGACCTGGCGCGGGCGGCCGAGGAGGAGCGCGGCTCGTACACGTTCACCTGGGTGCCGACGGCGGCCGAGGTCGGAGCGTACGTCGACGCCCAGCTGGCCCGCGCCGCCACGGGCAGGCTCGCTCCGTACGCGCAGGTGGCGACGTCGACGGGCCGGGCGGTCGGGGCGACGGCCTACTGGGACCCGCGCCTGTGGCCGGACGGGGAACGACTGTGCGCGGTCGAGGTCGGGTTCACCTGGCTGGCGGGCCCGGCGCAGGGCACCGGCCTGAACACGGAGGCGAAATACCTGCTCTTCCGGCACGCCTTCGAGCAGTGGGACGTCGCGCGGGTCGACCTGAAGACGGACGCGCGCAACGCCCGCTCCCGCGCCGCGATCGAGGCGGTGGGCGCCCGCTTCGAGGGCGTCCTGCGGAGCTGGTCCCAGTCGTGGGCGCCGGGCGAGGACGGCCGCCTCCGCGATTCGGCGATGTTCTCGGTGATCGCGGAGGAGTGGCCGCAATGCCGGACACACCTGGAGAAGCGGCTCGCCCGGATTCTCGAACGCCGGGGCCTCGGCCCGGCGCAGCGGTGACCGTGCCCCGCCCGTGACCGGCCTCCGGCATGATCACCTCCCATGAAGGAGACGATCACCGCAACCTTGCTGACCTGCGGCGCCCTCCTCGCCACCGCCCCAGCTCAGGTCGCCCTCGCGCAGGCCGCCCCGAAGGACCCGGTCCGCGCCCTGAAGAGCAAGCTGACCACCGGCCACGGCGTGCGCTTCACCGAGACCACCGCGCATGCACAACGACACGAAGGTCTCCTACACGCTCACGCTGACCTCCGCCGGGCTCGTGAGCAGCGTGAAGAGCTCGTACGCGGCGACGGGGGTGTTCGACAAGAGCGAGTTCGACGGCAGGACCATCACGATCGACAGCCGCTTCACCGGCTGGGCCGCCAAGGTCTCGATCAAGGCCCCGGACCCCGACACCGTGACCTCCGAGACCACCGGCTGACGGCGAGGGAAAACCTGCGGTGGCCCTGCCGATCGCCGACACCAGGAGACCAACCTCGTTGGGCCGGTCAGCCGGAACGACTTCGATCCCGTTTCGGCCCGGGCATGCTGTCGGGACCGACGCCGGGCACCACGACCAGCGCCGGACAACAAGAAGCCCCAGACTCCCGGCATCTGCCGTGAGCTGGGGCTTTCTTTGCTGTTGGTGGACGATACTGGGATTGAACCAGTGACCTCTTCCGTGTCAGGGAAGCGCTCTCCCGCTGAGCTAATCGTCCGTATTGAGTTGGGACTCAGAGCGGAAGACGGGATTCGAACCCGCGACCCTCACCTTGGCAAGGTGATGCTCTACCACTGAGCCACTTCCGCATGGTGTTGCACTTACTTTAGCGGATCCCGGGGGCTCCGCAGATCTGCCGAGGTGGAGACGGGATTTGAACCCGTGTAGACGGCTTTGCAGGCCGCTGCCTCGCCTCTCGGCCACTCCACCAGGAGTCTTGCTCCGAGCGGAAGACGGGATTCGAACCCGCGACCCTCACCTTGGCAAGGTGATGCTCTACCACTGAGCCACTTCCGCGTGAAGCCCTGGGTGTGCGCCCGGGCCACGGGAAAACCATATCGTCTTCGCGGAGTGCCCGTGCGCACGGAGCGGGCGGGCGGGCCAAATTCAGTCGATCAGCCGCACGTCCTTCGCCATCACGAACATCACCCGGTGGCCGAGCTGGATCTGGTGGTAGCGGGTGCGGCCGGTGGTGGTGACGTGCTTGGACGGGCTGAAGGCGTTGGCGGCGTAGTAGGAGCCGGTGATCGTGTCACCCACCGTGTACGTCTGCCCGGGCTCGATCTTGTACTTGAGCGGTGTCAGCGGCTGGGACCCCCCGTTCCGATAGGCGGACTTCTCCGGGTACGCGCGCCCGTACACCTTCACCTGACCCGACAGCGGCGTCACCATCGGGCCCTTGGCCGGGACGGCGGTCGGGTTCGAGGCCGGGTTGTGGAACCAGGCCTTCTGCCCCAGGTACCAGATCGCCGTCCAGTCCCCCTGCCTGCCCGCGACGGCGTAGCGCTGGCCGGTCGAGGCGCGGGCGCTGTGGTCGTACACGCTGTACGTGCTCGGCTTGCCCGGGTGCTTGCCCAGGTCGGTGACCAGGGGAGCGCTCTCGCTGGGCGACTTGTGCAGCCAGACGGTCGAGGCCCCGTGCGCTGGGCAGGGCTGGGCGGGCTTGGTGGACACGCAGCCGGTGAAGCGCGGGCGGTTGGTGGCGTACGCCGGGCGGATGATGATGGAATCGCCCTCCTTGGCGGCCTTGAACGGCTTGTTCATGAGCTCGAAGTAATGAGCCCAGTCCCAGTACGGCCCCGGGTCCTCGTGCATGCCGGCCACCGTCTGCGGGGTCGTGCCCGGCACGTTGTCGTGGCCCAGGATGTGGGCCCGGTTGAGCGGGATGTCGTGCTTGGTGGCCAGGTACTTCACCAGCCTGGCCGACGACCGGTACATCGCCTCCGTGTACCAGGTGCCCCCCTTGGCCAGGTAGCCCTCGTGCTCGATGCCGATCGAACGGGTGTTGACATCCCAGTTGCCCGCGTGCCAGGCGATGTCGTTCGTCGGCACGTGCTGGGCGACATGTCCGTCGCGCGAGCGGATCGTGTAGTGCCAGCTCACGTACTTCGGGTTCCGGATCATGGAGGGGATGCCCTCGTAGGTCCCCTCGGTGTCGTGGATGACGATGTAGTCGATCGAGCGGGTGCGGGACAGGTGGTCGTGGTTGCCGTAGTCGCGGTTCTTCTTCTTGCCGAAGCGTTTGTAGGCGGCGGGCATCCATTCGCAGGTGAGGGAGGAGGGGCATTCCGCCCGGCCCTGTGCCTTGGGGCCGGTGCTCCACGCCAGCTCCGGTTCCTGCGCGGTGCTGATGTCGGCGGAGTCCCAGGTGGGCGCGCCGATGGTCTCGTCGGTGGTGTCGATCCGCGGCTGCGGTTGCGGCCTCTGGCCGGCGGTTCCGGGGGCCGGGCCGGTGTCGGTCTGCTCGTTCGTGGCGGGTGTGGGGGCGGTGTCCGGTTGCTCGTCCGGGGCGGCCTGGGCGGTGGACCCGGCCTGCCCGGCGGTGCCGGGCGCCAGGTCCGGTACGGGGTCCAGCCGCACCAGGTGACCATCGTCGGTACGCCGCTGCGCACCCTGCCGCATCACCGAGAACACCTCGTCCGCGAACGCCTTGGCGGCCACCGGGTCCTCCGTTCCCGCGTACCGCGCGACGGCCCCGTGCCAGTCGGCCGGGTCGGAGCTCGGCCGGCCCTGGTAGGAGGCGAGCAGGGCGGCACCGGCGCGGATGTTCGCGGCCGCGTCGTCACGCAGCCGGGCGGGCTCCACGCCGATCAGGCGACTCGCCTCCGGGAGGGTCGTGCGGGGCTGGGCGGCCGACGTGCGCAGGGCCGATCGGGAAAGGGCCTCGGCGAGCGTGCGGCCCATCGGGCGGCGATCGTCCCCCCGCGGGTCCCCGATGAGGCCGCTGTGAGGGTCGCCGTGGGGGTCGCTGTGGGGGTCGCCGTGGGGGTCGCTGTGGGGGTCGCCGTGGGAGTCACGGGAGCCGCCGTCCGCGGCGCCGCCGTGCAGGGTGTCCAGCGAACCGGCGTGCGCGGGGCCGGCGGCGTGGCCGTGGCCGCGGGCGTCGGCGGGGAACGCGTCCACCAGGTGCATCGGGCCGTAGCCGCCCGCCGTGCTCGGTCGCCCGCCGTTCGCGTCCCACCGGGACTCCAGGTACGCCACACCGAGCAGCACGCTCTCCGGCACCCCGTACTCGCGGGCGGCCGCGGCGAAGTCGGCCTGCCGCCCCGAAGTCTCCCGCCCCGAAGACTGTCGCCCCGAAGCCTCCCGCCCCGAAGCCTGCCCGGTGACGAGACCCGGCGATGCGGTGAGCGGCGGTCCGGCGGAAGCGGCGGACGGGACGTCGGCGGGTGCGGTGAGGACGCCGGCGGCCAGGACGGCGGCGAGCCAGAGCTGCATGAACATCTCCCCAGGAACGTCACGATGCGACTACTCACCGTAACTATTCCCAGAAAGGGATGTGTCAGACGGGTCGGATGATACGCATGAGATCAGCCAGATCCGCGGCGAACTCGGCATCCCAGTCATCGGGCGTCAGGTGCCCGGCCAGCCGACGATGCGCCGGAGCGTCGCCCCCGCGCCGCGCCCGCGTCTCGTTCGAGGCCCCGGAGAAGCGCCCGTTCACCTCCGAGACCGCGAAGCCCAGCACGAACGTGCTCACCAGCCGCTCGATCCGCGGAACGTCGGCATCCGGCACCCCCGCGTCGAGGAGTGCCTGGTAGATCAGGTCCACCACGCGCACCCCGTCCGGCGTCACCGAGGCGCGGAACAGCAGCAGCGGGAAGACCGAAGGGTGCTCCCGGGCCACTCGCCGGGTCGCCCACGCGATCGCGCCCAGCCGCTCCTCCCACGTCCGCCCGGGGTCCGAGGGGGCCAGCTCGGTGAGCAGGCGCCCCACCAGGCCGTCGAGCAGCTCATCCTTGTTCCGGAAATACCCGTAAAGGGCCATCGGCGTCACCCCGACCCGCTCCGCCACGGCCCGCATGGACAGGGCGTCGAGCCCGCGCTCGTCGGCGATCGCGAGCGCCGCGTCGAGGATTTCCGGCTGCCGGGAGGTCTTGAGCTTTCGCACTAGCGCAGTCTACAGTGTAGAGCAGTCTACATCGTAGACTAGGGAGGTCGATCATCATGCTGATCGCGAGCGGGCTGGTCAAGCGATACGGTGCCGTCACCGCGCTGGACGGCTTCGACCTGCGGGTGGAGCCAGGGGAGATCGCGGGGCTGGTCGGGCACAACGGGGCGGGCAAGACCACGTTCTTCGAGATCGCCGCGGGGCTGACGGCGCCGGATGCCGGGCACGTGCGCGTCAAGGGCGACGTGGGGGTGGCGCCGCAGCAGCTCGCGCTCTACCCCACGATCACCGTACGGGAGACGTTACGGCTCTTCGGCGGCCTCGCCGGGCTGCGCGGGCCGCCCCTGGCGGCGGCCGTGGAGGGCACGGCCGAGGAGCTCGCGCTCACCGACGTCCTCGACCGGAGGGTGAGCGTGTTGTCCGGCGGCCAGCAGCGCCGCGTCCAGGCCGCCACCGCCCTCCTGCCCGGCCCCGACGTGCTGCTCCTCGACGAGCCCACCGCGGGCGCCGACCCCGGGACGCGCGCCGCGCTGCTCGCGGCGGTGCGTCGCCGGGCCGCCGGCGGCGCGACTGTCGTCTACTGCACCCACTACCTGCCGGAGCTGACCGAGCTGTCGGCCACGATCGCGGTGGCCAGGAACGGCCGGGTGATCGCCAGGGGCACCGGCACCGAGCTGCTCAAGGACCTGCCGGGTGAGGTCAGGGTGGTTGTGGAGGGCGGCGAGGAGATCACCGTGGCCACCACCGACCCGACCGCCACCCTGGCCCGCCTTCTGCGCGACCTCGACCGCCCGGTACGCGGCATCGACATCCGCCAGCCGTCCCTCGACGACCTCTACCGGGAGCTGTCCCATGCGTCGTGAGCCGAGCCGGGAGAGCGAGGGCGCGCGCGGCGTCGCCGTGCGGGCGTCGCTGCGGCGCGTGGCCGTGCTGGCCGGGCACAACGCGCTGCTGCGCAGGCGGGACCCCGCCCACTTCGTCAGCTACCTGGTCATGCCGATGGTGCTCATGCTGATCTTCAAGGGCATGCTCGGCGAGGCCACCCAGGCGGTCACGGGCCTGCTGGTGATGTTCTCGGTGCTGTCCATGGCCGACGTCGCCAACGCCTCCCTCACCGAACGCTCCTGGCACACCTGGGAGCGCCTGCGGTCGACCAGGGCCGCGGTCCCGGAGATCCTGATCGGCAAGGCCCTGCCCGTCTTCGCCGTGCTCGTCGTCCAGCAGGCCGCGCTGCTGGTCTACGGCGTGCTCGCGGTCGGCATGCGCCCGGCCGGGCCGCTGTGGCCGCTCGCCCTGGCCGTGGTGGTCTGGTGCTTCGTCCTGCTCTGCGCGGGCACGGCGGTCGCCGGCGTCGTACGCAGCCAGGGCGAGCTCAGCACCCTGTGCAACATCGCGGCCCTGTCGGTCAGCGCGCTGGGCGGGGCGCTGGTGCCGTTCGCGCTGATGCCGTCCTGGGCGCAGGCCGTCGCGCCGATCTCGCCCGGCTACTGGGCCACGACCATGTTGCAAGCCGCCGTGCGGGGTGACATCGCCGGTACGGCCGGGCCCGCGGCGGTGCTCGCCGGGCTCGGAACGGCCGCCGGAGCCTTCGCCTGCCGGCGGTTCGCCAGGGGTTGGGGCCGTTCGAGCGCGCTATAGAGTTAATTCCTGCCCGATATCGGGCAGGATGTTGGCGTGTCTCGTTCCAGAGTCGTAGTGTCCTCGTCTGTGTCCACGGCACGGCATCCGTACGAAGATCTCATCACCCACCTCACGAGGACGAGCCCGCTCGACCCCGGCGAGGCCGCCCGCGTGGTCGCCGACGTGCTGTCGTACTTCTCCGAGCCCGTCGAGGAGTTCGTCCGGCGCCGTCACGGCGAGCTGAAGACGCGCGGATACACCAACGACGAGATCTTCCCCCGGATCGCCGGCGAATTACGGGGCCGCCGGGTGGCGGCGCCGGAGCTGTCCCTGCGGCAGCTACGCAGGATTGTCTACGGATAAGAGGAGACCTCGATGTGCGGAATCGTGGCCTACGTCGGCCCCAAGGACGCGGCGCCCATCTTGCTGGAGGGCCTGCAGCGGCTTGAATACCGGGGCTACGACTCGGCCGGGGTCGTGGTGTCCAACAAGGGGCTGAAGGTACGCAAGGTCAAGGGGCGGGTGGCCGACCTGGCCAAGGTCGTGCCCGTGCGGTTCAAGGGCAACCTCGGCATCGGGCACACCAGGTGGGCCACGCACGGCGTGCCGAGCGACGTCAACGCCCACCCCCACCTGTCCGCCGACGAGCGCATCGCGGTCGTGCACAACGGCATCATCGAGAACGCCGGCGAGCTGCGTGCCAAGCTCGAGGCCGACGGCGTGGTGTTCGCCTCCGAGACCGACACCGAGGTGCTCGCGCACCTGATCGCCCACGCGGCCGACGAGAACGACTCGCTGGAGGAGGCCGTCAGGAAGACGCTCAAGAGCGTCGTGGGCACGTACGGCATCGCCGTGATCGACGCCGAGCGGCCCGGCGAGGTGGTCGTGGCGCGCAACGGCAGCCCGATCGTGCTGGGCATCGGCGAGAAGGAGATGTTCGCCGCCTCCGACGTCTCTGCCCTGGTCCGCTACACGCGCCAGGTCGTGCACCTGGAGGACGGCGAGCTGGCCGTGCTCAAGGCCGACGGCTTCCACACCTTCGCCAGCGACGCCCGCGAGACGGCCAAGGAGCCGCTGACCGTCGACTGGGACGCCGGCCACTACGACACCGGCGGCTACGAGCACTACCTGCTCAAGGAGATCTCCGAGCAGCCCGAGACGATGACCCGCACCATGAGCGGCCGCCTGGACGAGCGCTTCCACGTGGCCCACCTCGGCGGGCTCAACATGGACGCCCGAGAGACGCGGGGCTTCCGGCGGGTGAAGATCATCGGCTGCGGGTCGGCGTACTACTCGGGCCAGATCGGGGCGCAGCTCATCGAGGAGCTGGCGCGCATCCCATCCGACGCCGAGCCGGCCAGCGAGTTCCGCTACCGCAACCCGGTCGTCGACCCCGACACGCTCTACGTCGCGATCAGCCAGTCGGGGGAGACCTACGACACCCTCGCCGCCGTGCAGGAGCTCAAGCGCAAGGGCGGCCGGGTCATCGGCATCGTCAACGCCGTGGGCAGCGCCATCGCCCGCGAGGTCGACGGCGGCATCTACCTGCACGCCGGCCCCGAGGTCTCGGTCGCCTCGACCAAGGCGTTCACCTCCACCTCGGTGGCGTTCGCGCTGCTGGCGCTGCACCTGGGCCGGGTGCGCGACCTGTCGCCGGCCGACGGGCGGCGCATCGTGGAGGGCCTGCGCCGCCTGCCCGGTCAGATCGAGCAGATCCTCGCGCAGGGCGACAGGATCGCCGAGCTGGCCGACAAGTACGCCAAGCACGCGAGCATGATGTTCGTCGGCCGGGTGCGCGGCTACCCGGTGGCCCGCGAGGGCGCGCAGAAGCTTAAGGAGATCTCGTACGTCCACGCCGAGGCCTACCCGGCCAGCGAGCTCAAGCACGGCCCGCTCGCGCTGATCGGCCCCGACATGCCGACGGTGGCGATCGTCCCCGACGACGAGCTGCTCGACAAGAACCTCACCACGCTGGGCGAGATCCGCGCCCGCGGCGGCCAGGTGCTCATGGTGGGCCACCGGAAGCCGGACGCCAAGCTGGCCGACGACGCGATCGTGATCCCCAAGAACGAGATCGAGCTCGACCCCATCCTGCTCACGATTCCCCTCCAGCTCCTGGCGTACTACGCGGCGGTCGCGCTGGGCCGCGACGTGGACAAGCCGCGCAACCTCGCCAAGAGCGTAACGGTTGAGTAACTGAGTCCAATTCAGCGCAAACTATCGTTATCTGGCTTGCGACGACATAAATTCGATACTGTGCGGAAGTTCGACCAACAGAGGCCCAATCCCGCACGCATGTACGACTACATGCTCGGTGGGAAGGACAACTTCGCGGTCGACCGTCTGGCCCTTGACCAGCTCGCCGAGCTGATCCCGGAGGCGGTCGCGCTGGCCCGCGCGAACCGGGCCTTCCTCCAGCGCGCCGTGCGCTACGTGGCGCGGGCCGGGATCCGCCAGTTCCTCGACCTCGGCAGCGGGCTGCCCACCCAGGGCAGCGCGCACGAGGTGGCCCCGGAGGCCCGGGTCGTCTACGTCGACCACGACCCCGTCGTCGCCGCCCACGCCACGGCCCTGCTCCGGCACGCACCGGGCAGGGCCCGTTTCGTCCAGGCCGACCTGCTGGATCCGGCGGAAGTGCTGGCCGGGGCCGGTGAGTTCCTGGACCTCGACCAGCCGATCGCCGTGCTGCTGGTGTCGATCCTGCACTTCCTGCCGGACTCCGCGCACCCCCAGCAGGCGGTGGGCGTGCTCCGCGAGCGGATGGCGCCGGGCGGCTATCTGGTGATCTCGCACGCCACGACCATGGCGCACCTGGAGGACGAGGAGCGCGGCGGCTCCTCCGCCCGGGGCGGGACCGACCGGACCCCGGCCCGGATCCGCGCGTTCTTCGGCGGGTTCCCGCTGGAGCCGCCGGGGCTCGTGCAGGCCACCGACTGGCGTCCGGACCGGCCCAAGCTGGTGGGCGACTGGTCGTTGCCGTCGTCGCTCATGGCCGGGGTCGGCAAGAAAACCCAATAAGTTTAAAAATCACGAAAAAGCGCGAAGAAAAGCGATTTGTGTTGTTTGTCGCGACCCGGGTGTGTAGCGGTGCGTAATGGGTTATTAACCTAGGGTAATGGGGGATTCGGGGGAGAAGCAGATGCGCCGGCGGCGGTTCCTGGCCTGGGGGCTGGGAGTCACGGCCTGCGCCGCCGGTTGCGGTACGGAGCGCACCGGCGGGGACGTGCCGCGTACCGGATTCTCCATCAATCCGAGCGGGCCGCGCTGGGCCCCCGTGGGGCGGGCGTTCGCCGGGGCGGCCCGTACCGCCGGGTTCCAGTCCGGCGCCGGCACGCCCATCACGGTGACCGGCCTGCCCGCGCTGGCCGCGGCCGAGCTGAACAACGGCCAGAGCCTGCTCGACACCGGCACCCCGCTGGCCAGGCTCAGCGGCGAGGTCGAGGTCGTGGTCGTGCCCGACGCCTCGCCGGTCAAGGACTTCGACGACCTCGGCGCCCGGCTGGTCGCCTCGCCCGGCCGGACACCGCTGGTGGGCGGGCCGCAGGGCGAGCCCGACCACCTGCTGTTCGGCCTGATCGCCAAGGCCCTCGGCGCGGACACCAGGCAGGTCGAGTACACCGGCTACCCCAGCCGCGGCGAGGCGGCCACCGCGCTGCTGGCCGGTAAGGGAGCCGCCGCCGCGGGACCGCTGACCGGCTGGCGCGCCGGCATCGGCCGCGGCCGGGTCAGGGCGCTGGCGGTGTCCTCGGCCACCCGCGTGCCCGAGCTCGACGTGCCGACGCTGCTGGAGTGCGGCGTGCGGGTGGACTTCGCGGACTGGGTGGCCGCCTTCGGGCCCGAGGACATGGCCGACGAGAGCCGCGAGGCGGCCCTGCGCATGTGCGAGGTGGTGATCGGCTCGACCGGCTGGGAGGCGGCGTGCCGGGCCGCCGGCTGGTTGTCGATCCCCCTCGTCGGCGACGACTTCGCCCGCTGGGTCGGCACCGAGATCGCCCGCACCCGCGCGGTCCTGCGGGACCTCGGACTGCTCGACACCACCAAAGCCACAACATGCTGGGGTAGTTGCGGGAACGGCCACTAGATGTAGGATCCTGGTCGTCGCTGGTTCGCCTCTCCGGAGGCGGAGCAAAAGGGAACCCGGTGAGATTCCGGGGCTGCCCCGCAGCGGTGAGCGGGAACGACCGCCGTCATTGTGCACTGGAGAGATCCGGGAAGCGACGGCCAGTAGGAGCCATGGAGCGCGCCCGCGAGCCCGAAGACCTGCCAGCGTCGTGCCGGGCCGTGTCCGGCACGAAGTGTTCAGGGCCTCGAGGGCGGGCCGGAGCGCGACGCGGCCGGTGATCCGGTTCGCCGTGCTCTCGCGTGCCCTCACGGGGATGAGCTCGCGAGGAGAGAGAGCACGTGACTCAGATCGTTGAGGTTGACCGCCGCCTGGCCATCGAGGAGGCCGCCGCCCGGGTGATCACCGACCCGGCCAACTCGCGGGTCGCCGCCCGGCTGCTGGCCGAGGAGATCGCCGACGAGGCGGCCGCGCACGGCGTGCGGACGTTCTCGGAGTCCATCGCCGCCACCCACGCGGCCGGGCTCGTGCAGGACGGGCTGGCGGAGTTCGTCGCCGCGCACGCCGCCGAGCTGGACGCGCTGGTCTCCGCCGAGGCGGACGACCGGTTCGAGTATTTCGGGCTGCGCACGGTGTACGACCGCTACCTGCTGCGCCACCCCGAGACGCGCGGGGTGCTGGAGCGGCCGCAGCACTTCTTCCTGCGCGTGGCCTGCGGGTTGTCGGAGTCGGTGGCCGAGGCGGCGGAGCTGTACGCGCTCATGTCCACGCTGTCGTACCTGCCCAGCTCGCCCACCCTGTTCAACTCCGGCTCGCGCCGGCCGCAGCTGTCGTCCTGCTTCCTGCTCGACTCGCCGCGCGACGAGCTGGAGGGCATCTACGACAGGTACGGGCAGGTGGCCCGGCTGTCCAAGTACGCCGGGGGCATCGGCATCTCCTGGACCCGGGTGCGCTCGCGCGGCTCCCTGATCAGGGGTACGAACGGCCACTCCAACGGCATCGTGCCCTGGCTGCGCACGCTGGACTCCTCGGTGGCGGCGGTCAACCAGGGCGGCCGGCGCAAGGGGGCGGCCTGCGTCTACCTGGAGACCTGGCACGCCGACATCGAGGAGTTCCTGGAGCTGCGCGACAACACCGGCGAGGACGCCCGCCGCACCCACAACCTGAACCTGGCCAACTGGGTCCCCGACGAGTTCATGCGCCGGGTCGAGGCGGACGGGACGTGGTCGCTGTTCGACCCGAAGGAGGTGCCCGACCTCACGGACCTGTACGGGGAGGAGTTCACGGCCGCGTACCGCGCGTACGAGGCGGCCGGGCGGTACGTCCGGCAGATCCCCGCCAGGACACTGTACGGCCGGATGATGCGCACCCTCGCCCAGACCGGCAACGGCTGGATGACGTTCAAGGACGCCGCCAACCGCACCTCCAACCAGACCGCCCGCCCCGAGAACGTCATCCACCTGTCGAACCTCTGCACCGAGATCCTCGAGGTCACCAGCGACGCCGAGACGGCCGTCTGCAACCTCGGCTCGGTCAACCTGGCCGCCCACCTGACCGGGGACGGCGCCGGGCAGGACATGGACTGGGAGCGGCTGCGCCGGACCGTGCGCACCGCCGTCCGCTTCCTCGACCGCACCATCGACCTCGGCTTCTACCCCACGCCCGAGGCCGAGGCGGCCAACAAGCGGTGGCGGCCCATCGGGCTGGGCGTGATGGGGCTGGCCGACGTCTTCTTCACGCTGCGGCTGCCGTTCGACTCACCGCGGGCGCTGGAGCTGTCCACCAGGATCGCCGAGGAGATCGCGCTGGCCGCGTACGACACCTCGGCCGACCTGGCGGCCGAGCGCGGAAGGCACCCGTCGTACGCCGACACGCGGGCCGCCGGGGGAGTGCTGCACCCCGACCACTACGGCGCGGCCGGTTCGCCGCGCTGGGACGCGCTCCGCGAGAAGATCGCGGAGACCGGCCTGCGGAACTCGCTCATGGTCGCCATCGCCCCGACCGCGACGATCGCCTCCATCGCCGGCTGCTACGAGTGCATCGAGCCGCAGGTGTCCAACGTGTTCAAGCGGGAGACCCTGTCGGGCGAGTTCTTGCAGGTCAACCGGTATTTGGTGGCCGATCTGCAGGCGCGCGGGCTGTGGACCCAGCAGGTGCGCGACGACCTCAAGCGCGCCGACGGCTCGGTGCAGACCGTGCCCGGCGTGCCCGACGACCTCAAGGTGCTCTACCGCACGGCGTGGGAGCTGCCGCAGAAGGCGCTGATCGACCTGGCCGCCGCGCGGCAGCCGTACATCGACCAGTCGCAGTCGCTCAACCTCTTCATGGCCAGCCCGACCATCGGCAAGCTCTCGTCGATGTACGCCTACGCCTGGAAGCAGGGCCTCAAGACGACGTACTACCTGCGCTCGCGCCCGGCCACCCGGATCGCCCAGACGACGGTCGCGGCCCCTTCCGCCGAGGCGATCGCCTGCTCCCTCGAGAACCCCGAAACCTGCGAAGCCTGCCAGTAAGGAGACCCTTTCGTGCTGCTCGACCCCGGTATGGACCTCACCCTGCGGCCCATGCGCTACCCCGACTTCTACGAGCGCTACCGCGCGGCCATCCGCAACACGTGGACCGTCGAGGAGGTGGACCTGCACAACGACCTCGCCGACCTGGCCAGGATGACCCCGCAGGAGCGGCACCTGATCAACCGGCTGGTCGCCTTCTTCGCCACCGGCGACTCGATCGTGGCCAACAACCTCGTGCTCAACCTCTACCAGCACGTCAACGCCCCCGAGGCGCGCCTGTACCTGAGCAGGCAGCTCTTCGAGGAGGCCGTGCACGTGCAGTTCTACCTGACGCTCCTCGACACCTACCTGCCCGACCCGGACGAGCGGGTGAAGGCGTTCGCCGCGATCGAGCACATCCCGTCGATCCGCGACAAGGCGGAGTTCTGCTTCAGGTGGATCGACTCGATCGAAGGGCTGCGGCGGCTGGAGACGGCCGCGGAGCGGCGCCAGTTCCTGCTGAACCTCATCTGCTTCGCCGCCTGCATCGAGGGCCTGTTCTTCTACGGCGCGTTCGCGTACGTCTACTGGTTCCGCTCGCGCGGTCTCCTCGGCGGCCTGGCCACCGGGACGAACTGGGTGTTCCGCGACGAGTCCATGCACATGGAGTTCGCGTTCAGCGTGGTGGACACGGTGCGGGCCGAGGAGCCGTCGCTGTTCGACGACGAGCTGGGCAAGCAGGTCACCCTCATGATCGAGGAGGCCGTCGCGGCGGAGCTGGCCTTCGCCGCGGACCTGTGCGGCGAGGGCATGCCCGGCATGGGGGTGGACCAGATGCGCCAGTACCTGGAGTACGTCGCCGACCAGCGGCTGGCCCGGCTCGGCCTGCCCAGCCGGTACGGCTCGGCGAACCCCTTCGCGTTCATGGAGTTGCAGGACGTGCAGGAGTTGGCCAACTTCTTCGAACGGCGGGTTTCTGCTTACCAAGTGGCGGTTGAGGGCAATGTGAGCTTTGACGAGACGTTCTAATACATAAGGGGGCATGAGCGTGCAGTCTCCAGCGGACTGGCCGATCCTCGTAATCGCCGTGGTCGGTTCGATCCTCCTGGTGGAAGTGGCCCGGCGGGTGCTGAGCAGGATGGGGCGCAAATTCGCGCTCGCCCGGCACCTGGTGGAGCACTGCACGTGGCCCGCGTTCTCGGTGGCCGCCGTGGTGGCGTTCAACGTGGTGTTCGGGCCGGGGATGTTCGGCGACACGCCGTCCGAACGGGCGGTGGCGGGGTCGGTGGAGCGGGTGCTCGGCCTCGTCACGATCGCCGCGGTGACCTGGCTGATCGTGCAGGCCACGTACGCGTTCACGGACATCGTCCTCGACCGGCTGGTGCTGGTCGAGGGGGAGCGCAACCGCCGGGCGCGGCGGATCATGACGCAGATCGCGCTCGTCCGCCGCATCGCCGCCGCGGTCATCGTCGTCATCGCGGTCGGCGCGATGCTCTTCTCCTTCCCGCAGGTGCGGGCACTCGGGGCCGGGCTGCTCGCCTCGGCCGGCATCGCGGGCGCGGTCGTCGGCATCGCCGCCCAGCCGACCATCGGCAACGTGCTGGCCGGGCTGCAGCTCGCCTTCAGCGACGCGCTGCGGCTGGACGACGTGGTCGTGGTCGAGGAGGAGTGGGGGCGGATCGAGGAGCTGACGCTCACGTACGTGGTGGTGCGGCTGTGGGACGAGCGCCGGCTCGTGCTGCCGGTGTCGTACTTCACCCAGACCCCGTTCGAGAACTGGACCCGCCACGGCAGCCGCGTGCTCGCCGTCGTGTACCTGCGGGTGGACTGGGCGGTGCCGGTCCCGAAACTGCGCGACGCCCTGTACGAGTTCCTCCAGGGCAACCCGCTGTGGGACCAGAAGGACTGGACGCTGCAGGTCACCGACGTGCTGCCAAACGGCCTGGTGGAGCTGCGGGGCCTGATGAGCGCCGCGGACTCGCCGTCCTCGTGGGACCTCAAGTGCGACGTACGCGAGTTCCTGGTCAACTACGTCCGCGACAACTACCCGGACGCCCTGCCCCGCTTCCGCGTCGAGACCCCGGAGACCCGGGTGGGCGTGAGCTGGACCAAGGACCGCTGAGCCGGCCGGAATTAAATATGTGGCACGCGCCCGATCATCGGTTTACCGTGGACATTGTCCAGCAACGTTCAGCAACGTCCAGGAAGGGCGGCGAAGTGCGCTACCTGAGCCTCTCCCGGCCGCTCCCTGCCCTGCCCGAGCTGCGGCGACGGCTTACCGGATAATCCAATCGCGGATTACCGGAAAAGCCGTCTCGAAGAAATTCGAGGCGGCTTGTTTCATTCGAGGAAACCGAGTGTGGGGCAGTTTGGTCAGCCCGCCTGCCTTGGGAGCAGGAGCACCGCAGGTTCGAATCCTGCCACTCGGACACGGCCCTGAAAGGAAAGGGCCGCGGGCCACGGCCTGGCCGGCGGGAATGGCGCCCCCCGGCCGGACCCGGCCCTCGCCCCGGGCCGGCCCACGCCAGCCAAGCCCGGGGCCCAGCCGCTCTGGCCCAACTGGCAGAGGCGCCGTCTTCAGGAGGCGGAGGTTCAGGGTTCGAATCCCTGGAGCGGCACATGACTGGACAAACCCTGCACTTTCGCGGATGCCTCCTGCGAGAGACCCGGACGAGAAGGGACATGTCGAGATCGCTTCTGGCCAGAAATCTCCTATGTCGGTGGTATCCAAGGCCAAGCACCAGGAGATGAAGGACTGGCACAGCGAAGGGTTCAGGCCGACCGTACGATCTCGTCGATGAGGGTGGCCAGCCGTCGTGGCCGGGACAGGAACGGCGAATGCCCGCCAGGGAGCCGGCGGGTCTCGGCCGCTTGGGCTGCCATCTGCTCCTGCAGTGCGAGAGGGACGGCCTGGTCCTGCTCCGTGATGATGTAGGTGGACGGGATGCTCCGCCAGGCGGCTACGTCGACCTTCTCCGCGAACGATCGGATGGTCTGGTTGACCAGCTTGCTCACCGCCTGCTCGGCCTCTTCATCGGGCAGATCGCCGTAGAGCGAGACACGCGGGTTCGTCGCTGAGCGGGAACAGGCCGCTTGTGTCTTCGGGATCGGGGAGGCCGTGGATGGCGTACATCGACTCATGCATGCCTGCGGTGGGATGTTCGCCGGCGCTCGGGAGCCCCGGCGTGCGCGTGCCATAGCCGAGAGCGTGCAACTCGGCCTCAAGCCGGGCCCAGCTGCTCGGCTGGTGGCAGGCGCCGTGCACAAGCATCACAGTAGTCATGAATGGTGCTCCAAGCTTCTCGTACGAAATATCGGACATGGTGGCGCTCCTGTGCCTGTCGACCTGCCGCCGGGGCGCCCGACGGCCGTCGGCGAACTCGTGATCGGTGCGGCGCGGACTCGGCCTCCGGAGTTTCTCTCGACAGCGGCCCGGCCACGCTGATGACGGCCGCCTTGCCGGATGCGTGCCGAGGTGGAGGCGATCGGCGAGCGCGGCTGAGACGTGCCGGTGACGACGCCTCGGTTCAGTGGTCCGCTGTCGCTGTGAGCGCGTAGGCCCAGAGAAGCGGGGACCCGGCGAGCAGCACCGAGGCGATCGTGCGAAGTGCCCGCGAAAGTTCGCAGGCAGCTGCAGCTCCCAGCCGTTGGCCGGCGACCTGGCGGGCAGGCAGAGCCATGGTCACGGCGTTCGCCACGATCACGTGCACCGGCCCGCTCCAATCGTCCGCGAACGCGCGCACGGAGCCGAGATCGCTCAGGTCGAGGGCTCGCCGGCCGCCGGTGGGGTTGCGGGCCGCGACGGTGATCTCGGCTCCCGCGCCCCGCGGCGCCCTTACCGTCTCCAGCCGATCCCGGAGGCACCGCCGGTGTCGATGATGCGCCGCCCGGTGAGGATCTCGTGGGCGGTGGTGCAAGCCGATCCGGCACGACCAGCCGCCTGTCCGTCAGGATGGTTGCCGGCGGTCAGCGGGCGCGCGAACTGCTGCTCGACGTGCTGCCGCCAGTGATCCATGTGCCCTGCCGCACCACCGAGGCCGCGACCGTACATGGGGCGTTTGAGCAGCTCGACGCAGAGCTGCGCGACCAGAAGCTCGCCTCGACACCGGTCACCGAGCATCTCGCCCTGGTCATGCTGCTTCACCCGCTGCGCGTGCACCTGGCCGAGACCGCGGCAGTGTCCCGTTCGACACGCGCCGCCCGCTTCAGGCGGACCGTCGGGCAGAGCCCGCTGGACCACCTGACCGGCTGGCGAATCGAACCGGCACCGACCGCCTGCGCGCGCGGTGGCGACACGGTGGCGACACGGTGGCGACACGGTGGCGACACGGTGGCGACACGGTGGCGACGACCGCCCGGTCGCGTGCTTCTCGTGAACCCGCCCGTCATCGTGCCGGACGAGGCCACCTCTGGTCCTGGATGAGGCCGCATCATTGAGGACTGCACCCCCGCCGAACTCATCAGCGGCCGGGGGCCGGTGCGTCATCGCGCTGACATCGCGTCAATGCCGTATAGGCGGCGCGTACACGCGGCCCTGCCATCCTGGCCGGGTGTCATGCGAAAACGGGGGTGAGAACGTGGTGAACAAGGAGACGCTGGTGCTCGTGCACGGCGCCTGGCACGGACCGTCGTGCTGGGATCGGCTCGTACCCGAGCTGGAAGAACGCGGCTGGCGCACGTCCACGGTGGACCTGCCGAGCACGTCGGGGGATCCACACGCGGGGATGTACGACGACGCGCGGGCCGTACGGGAACATCTGCGCGCCATCGAGGGACCGGTCACCGTGCTCGCGCACTCCTACGGCGGCGTCCCCGTCACCGAGGTGGCCGAGACCGTGCCGAACGTGCGGCGGCTCGTCTACCTCGCGGCCCACATGCTGGAGGCGGGGGAGGCCGTGGTCACGCCGCTCGGCGGGCCGTGGTTCCCCCAGGACGCCGAGCTGCTGCCGGCTCCTGAGCCGCCGGTCGAGGCGCTCTACCACGACGTACCGGCGCAGTGGGCGGAGGCGGCCGTCGCCCGGCTCAGACCACAGAGCGCGCGTGCCTTCACCGAGCGCCAGACGCGGGCCTCGTGGCGAACGGTGCCTTCCGCGCTCATCGTCTGCGACGATGACCGGAGCATGCCCGACCTGTTCATCAAGCGGCAGCTCACGATGGCCGGGGTGGTCAGGCACCTGCCGGGGAGCCATTCTCCGTTCCTGTCGCGGCCGGGCGAGCTGGCCGGCCTCATCGACGAGGTGACAGACGCCCTGCCCGCCCGAGGAGATCGTACGGCGGTTTCGGCGGGCGCCCGCCGAGCTGGAGAGAGGCGAACGTTGCGGTACAGCGAATCGGTCACGGACCCGGCACTCAATCTCGACCGGGCCTTCTTCCAGGATCCGCATCCGGTCTACCGGCGCGCCCGCGAGGCGGGGCCGGTACGGCCCGCGACCGCGCACCGGCGGCTCAGGGTCTGGCTGGTCACCAGGTACGCCGAAGCCAGGGAACTGCTCAACGACCCCAGGCTGGCCAAGGACAGCGCCAGGGCGGTGAAGCTGTTCCCACCGGGGACGGCGGGGCCGTACGCCTCGTCGTTGTCGGCCCACATGCTCAACTCCGACCCGCCCGACCACACGCGCCTGCGCAAACTGGTGAACAAGGCGTTCACCGCCAGGACGGTGTCGCGGCTGCGCCCGCGCATCGAGCAGATCACCGACGGCCTGCTCGACGGCATGGCGGAGGTGGGCGAGTTCGACCTCATGGAGTCGTTCGCCTTCCCCCTGCCGATCGCCGTCATCTGCGAGCTGCTCGGCATCCCGGCCGCGGACCACGACGAGTTCAGGACCTGGACCGCGCCCTTCGTGGCGGCCTCGTCGGCCGAGGAGATGCGCGAGGCCCACGCGTGGATGCACGCCTACCTGACCGGGCTGGTCGCCGCCAAGCGGGCCGCACCCGGCGAGGACCTGCTGTCGGAGCTCGTGCACATCTCCGACGAAGGCGACCGGCTGACCGCGGACGAAGTGGTGTCCATGGCGTTCCTGCTGCTCGTGGCGGGCCACGAGACCACGGTCAACCTGATCGCCAACAGCGTGCTCGCCCTGATCGGCGACCCCGCCCAGCTGGCCGCTTTGCGGGCGGACCCGTCCCTGCTGCCGGGTGCGGTGGAGGAGTTCCTGCGTTTCGAGGGGCCGATCAACATCGCGACCCTGCGCTTCACCACCGAGCCGATCCGTGTAGGCGACGTCGAGATCCCCGAGGGCGAGTTCGTCTTCATCTCCCTGCTGGCCGCCAACCGCGACCCCAGCCGCTACCCCGACCCCGACCGGCTCGACCTCACCAGGCCAGGCGGCGGCCATCTGGCCTTCGGCCATGGCATCCACTACTGCGTGGGCGCGCCGCTGGCCCGGCTGGAGGCGCAGATCGCCATCGGAAGGCTGCTCGGCCGCTTCTCCAGCATCGAACTGGGCTCGCCCGTCCTGCAATGGCGCGCCAGCACCCTCATCCGTGGGCTGCAGACCCTGCCCGTCCGGGTCCGCTGACGCTCCGTAGCGTCCTGCTTCGGCCGGACAGGACGTCCATGACCAGGTGGAAATCGCAGTCGGCCGGCACCTGCCCCTGCTCCGTCCTCCTGCGACGGCACCAGGCCGCTCACGATGACCTCGTCATTCCTCGCCTATGCACGGTTGCCGCCATGCTGGGAGGCGCCCTGGTCCTGGGACCGGCGGCGTACGCAGGGACCGCTGCCGGACGGCAGGCCGGCAGCGGCGGCGGCAAAGCGACCGTCCACCGGACCGATCAACGGTCAAGATCTGTGACGGGAAGACGCGCGCGACAACCTGGCGAGACCTCAGCGTTGGCCTCATTCGATGGTGAGACCTCCGACGAGCGCGTCACTTCGCAGCGCGGCGGCGGTGGCGTCGGGGTCCAGCACTTCGGCCGCCAGGTGGACGCCGGCCGGCACGGAGCCGGACGACACCGCGTGGGTGGCCAGCGCCATCACCACCCCGCTCAGCGCGTAGGAGTCCACGGCCGTGAGCAGCACTCTCGTGGGCCCGGGCGGGGCGCCCGGACGAGGTCGCGCGGTGAACAGCATGACGTAGAAGGCGCCGAAGTCGGCGTTGTCCCGCAGCGAGGCCCGCACCACGGCCTCCGCGTGTGGTGCGAGTGTCTCGGGGCGGGCGTCCGGCACCTCGGCCCAGGTCGCGGCGAGGGCTTCGGGGAGGCGGTTGGAGACGAAGACGTTGTAGGAGCGCACTTCGTCGGCCCCGGTGTCGGTGGCCAGAGTCTGTGCCTCGGTGGTGAGGTACGGCCAGGCGTGCACGGGTACCGGGAAGCCCGGCAGCCGCACCTGGTGCAGCGGGGCCAGCGTGCCGGGGGCCACCCGGCCGTCCCGCCAGGCCGCCATGGGCTCGCCGAACCTCGGCCCCCTGGTCAGCAGCGCGTCCACCGCGGACAACGGGGTGAAGACGGCCGCTCCGCCCACGTACACGTCGAGGCGGCGCAACGGGCGTCCCTTGGCCAGCAGCCGGGGCAGCAGGCCGGAAAGGCCAGGCATGACCCCCGCGGAGAACACCGCGATCCGGTCATCGGCGACGCCTTCGCCGGTGAGCGCATCCTTGGCGGCCAGCTCGCCGCCGATGTCGACGTAGTGGGCGCCGGCGGCGAAGGCGGCGCGGGCAACCGTGTCCAGCACCTGGTACGTGGGCCCCGCGCAGTTGACCACGATCCGGCAGCCGTCGCAGAAGGCGGCCAGCTCGGCGGGGTCGTTCAGGTCCACCCGGACCGCGTGCGCGGGAGCGGCAAGCGTGGCCGCGAGGTCCGCGGCCCCCGTCAGGTTTCTGCCGCCGACGCGGACCGGCCCCAGGCCGTAGGCGGCGATACGCTGCGCGGCCGTGCGGCCGACCGCGCCGGTGGCGCCCAGGATCCCGATCACCGCTGGTCACCGAGGCGGGAGCGGACGGCGGTGGCCACCCCTGCCACTGTGGAGTCGGCCAGGAACTCCCGCACGGGCACGGACACGCCGGCCTCCTTGGCGAGCCGCACGACCGCCCGTACCGCGAGCAGGGAGTCCCCGCCGAGGCCGAAGAAGTCGGCGGCGCGGTCGAGCACCGGCACCTCCAAGAGCTCCTCGAACACGTCGGCGACGGCCTGCTCCAGATCGTCGGCCGGTGGCCCCTCCCGGTGTCGGACGGCCGTCTCGGGCAACAGGCCGAGCCGCGAACCAGATGCTGAGCCGGGCTCCGTTTCCTCGGGCAACCCGGGCACCCGATCCCAGCCGCTCCCGTCGGCGAGGGCGTCGACCAACGCCACGAACTCCGCGAACGCAACCGTCACCTGATCGGTGTCGAACAGCTCCTCGACCAGGGAGAAGACCGCCACCATCTCCGGGCCCAGCTCGAAGCAGCGGACCTCGATCGCCACCTGCGGCGTGCGGAGCTGGTGGAAGTAGTCGGCGGCGACCACTCGGCCCAGCGGCCCCGCCTCCTCCGGCGGCCCGCCGCCCATGGCCGCGTCCACCCCGAGCACGCTCTGGAACACGACCGGCCCGACCGGCCGCCAGCTCCCCCGGCGGCGGGCCACCTCACGCCCGACTTCAACACCGGTGATCAGGTTGTGGGCGGCGTGCTCGCCAGATGTCGCCTGCACGGTGGTGGCGAGCTCGGCGAACGTGGCCTTGGGGTCCAGGTCGAGGGGAAGCAGCATGGTCGCGGCGAAGGCACCCACCACGCGCTGCACCTCGGGGTGGATGGGCAGGCGGTTGAGCTGGAGCGAGTTCAGCAACATCCGGTGGTGCCCGCCCCAGCGCGCCAGCACCACGCCGAACGCCGTCAGCATGGCCGTGGACGGGGTCACGCCCCGATCGGTGCACTGCCGCCGCAGCGCCGCCCAGTCTTCGGCGCTCCAGCGGTGTTCGCGGTTGCCCATGGTGACCGGCCGCACCTCCTGCGGGTCGGCGGCCAGAGGCAACGCCGGCGGTCCCGGCAGCGTGCCGAGCCGGGACCACCACCAGTCCCGGTCGGCCTGCCAGGCCTCGGTGGCCGGCAAGTCGGCGAGCGAGGTGACGTAGTCGCCGAAGTGGATGTCCAGGGCCGGCAGGGCGGCGTTCCAGTCGGCGACGAAGGTGAGCAGGTCGCGGCTGAGCACGCTGGACGACCAGCCGTCGAAGATCAGCAGGCTCAGCCCGAGGTGGAGCCGGCCTTCGTCCCCGGGCAGCAGCGTGAGCCGGACGTCGATGCCGGGGCCGCTGGTGGGGTCCGGCCCGCTGGTGCTCATCTCCTGCCGTACGTCGCGCAGCGCGGTGTCGATCTCGTCCGGGCCCGCCTCGCGCAGGTCGTATACGCGGACCCGGGGTACCGCGCCGGGTGCGTCGGCGGGTAGGACGTGCTGGCGGCCGTCGGAGGTGACCCGGGCCCGCAGCGTGGGCTGGTGCGCGGCGAGCCGTTCGACCGCGTCCGCCAGCGCGTCGGCGGCCTCGTCGCCGTCCATGCCGGTCAGCGCGTAGTCCAGGTAGTAGTGGGCCGAGTCGTAGGACAGCTCCCAGCCGTCCTGCTGGCCGACGAAGTAGCCCTGTTGGAGGGGGAGCAGGGGGAATTCGGCATGCGGGTCCGGCCGCGGCGTGACGGTGAGCGGCAGGGCCCGGGTGGTGGAGCCGCCGGAGGTGTGCCGCCGTACGAGCTCGGCCAGGTCGCCGAGCGTGGTCTCGACCCGTACGTCCGACAGGGCGAGCGCGACGCCGAGCCGCTTGCGGACCAGCGCCGACATGCGGACCGCCAGCACCGAGTCCCCGCCCAGGCGCAGGAACCCGACATCGTGCGGGATCTCGCCGGGCGGCAGGCCGAGCAGCTCCGACCAAATCTCGGCCAGCTCCTTCATACGTGTACTCCCATCGTCGGGTGAACAGTCGGGTGATCAGCGGATGGCGACGAGCAGGCGCTGCGACAGCGCGGTCAGCGGATCCCCGGGACGGGGCAGGTCCACCTCGATCCGCAGCCCGCTGCCTGCCAGCGCGCTCAGCCACTCCTCGCGACGCAGGTAGGTGCGGGTGGTGCCGGCCCGGCAGTCGAGCCGCCGCGGCGGGCCGTCGTCGGTGGACAGCGCGAACGGCATCGAGGTGAGTGACTGGGGATGCTCGCGGACGGTCTCGATGAGCAGTACCCGCCCGCCGGGAGCGAGCAACGCGGCGACCTGGCCGAGCAGGCGGTCGACATGCGGGGCGTTGTGCGCCATGGTCGCCGCGACGACCAGGTCCAGCCCGCCCGGCTGCTGCGGCAGGTCATGGGCGATGTCGAGCAGGGCGTACCGCAGGAAGCCGGCGTCGAAGCGGCGGCGCGCGGTGTCGAGGAAGAACGGTGACAGGTCGGTGAACAGGTAGAACTCGACCGGCCGGCCGGTCAGCACCGGCAGCAGGTCGGCGGTGGTGGCGCCGATGCCGGCGCCCAGTTCCAGGATCCGCAGCGGCCGGGTGACGCGCTCGGTCAGGTCCCGGACCACCTCGGCCGCGGCGGCGTTGAGGTAGCGGCTGATGACGTTGCCGCGGTAGACGGCCTCGGCGGTGGCGGGCTCCCCGTCGGGGTAGAGCAGCGCCTGCACGCCGATCTCGTCGCGCAGCAGGGACGGCAGCAGCCGCAGCGAGCGCAGCATCAGCTCGGCCAGCTCGGTGGGGTAGCCGAGCGCCAGCCGCGCGGCCTCCATGCGGGTGCGGGCGGCGGCCAGCTCCGCCCGCCGCGGGCCGTGCAGGTCGTGGTATCGGCCAGTGGCGTCCCGGCCTGCCAGACCGGCCTCGTGGAGGGCGGTCAGCCAGTGCCCGGCGATCCAGCGGTGCCGGGGTGCGGCGCCCAGGTCGTCCGCGACCGCGCCGGGCCCGTGTGCCAGGCCCGAGCGCAGCCGGGTGCGCCGGTGCAGGTCGGCCGCGATGCCGAGCAGGATCAGCCGGTCCAGGTCATGGACGGCTCCGGCCGCGTCACCGATGCCGGTTCCGGCGATGGCGGCGTGCGCGGCACTGTCAGCGCGGTCGTTCAGCAGCGACATAGGGCGAGATCGTACGAAATAACGGTAATCATTTTCAAGATCTGGACAAATGTGAGAAGTTGTGTAGCAATGAAAACCGTTTCCATTGCTATCTCTGTGGAAGGGGTCACCCCTTGGGTTCCGCCACCGTCGAAGAAGTGCTCGCCTGCCTGGCCGACGTACTGGAACTCCGGCCCTCGGATCTGGACCCCGACGCCCCGCTCACCGCCTTGGGGCTGGAGTCCTTCACTGCCGTACGCCTGCGCCGCCGCCTGGTGGAGGAGTCCGGACTCGAGCTCCCGCTGACGGCCTTCCTCGGGGCGGCGACCGCGCGCACGGTCGCCGCCGGGATCGTCCCGGACGACCCCGCCGAGGCAGGGGAGTCTTTTCCGCTGACTCCCATCCAAACCGCCTACCTGGTCGGCCGGGACCCGGCCTTCCCCTTGGGCGGAGTGGCGACCTTCTACTACTTCGAGTACGACCGCGTGCCGCAGGACGCCCAGGACGCGGACCTCGACCGGTTGGAGAGCGCGTGGAATCGGCTGGTCCGGCGGCATCCGATGCTGCGCATGGTCGTGGACGCCGACGCCAGGCAGAGAGTGCTCGCCCAGGTGCCCGACTACGTCATCGCCCGTACGGACCTGCGTGGTGAGAGTCCGGAACGGGCGGAGCAGGCGTTGAAGGCGTTGCGTGCGAAATGCTCGCACCAGGTGCTGCCCGCCGACCGGTGGCCGCTGTTCGACCTGCGTGCGGCCCTGCTGCCGGACGGCCGGACCCGGCTGTTCATCGGTGTGGACGTGCTGGCCCTGGACCTCATGAGCTGGATGCGGCTGATGAGGGAGTGGGGCCAGTACGCGGCCGACCCTGACCTGGAGCTGCCCGCACCGCCGCTCGGTTTCGCCGACCTCGTACGGCGTCGGCTGGAGGACCCGGCCGACCTGCGGCGGCGCGAGATCGACGCGGCCTACTGGGCGCGGCGGGCGGCCGGCCTGCCGGACGGCCCGGGATTGCCCTGGACCCGTGGCCCGGCCGACTTCAGCGGCCACCGCATCGTCCGGCATGCCGCCGAGCTGTCCGCGGAGGACTGGACGCAGCTGCGCAAGCAGGGTGCGGCGCACGGGCTGAGCCCCACCGGCCTGCTGCTGGCCGCCTTCGGCCTGGTGCTGCAGCGCTGGGGCGCCCGCGATCCCTTCTGCCTCAACACCACCCTCTTCGACCGCGACGACCTGGCTCTCGCAGATGACACCCCGGGCCTGGACAGTGTCGTCGGCGACTTCACCAGCACCGTCCTGGTGGAAATCCCCATGGCCGACCCCGGCCGCTGGTACGGCTTCACCGGCTACGCCGCGGCCGTCAACCGGCAGTTCTGGACCGACCTCGACCACCGGGCAGTCTCGGGGATGGAGGCACTGCGTACGGCGATCGAGTCGGGGGAGCGTCCCCGGGTGACCGACCCCGCCACCGGGCTGCCCGTACCCACCCACACCGTGGTCTTCACCAGCGGCGTCGGCCTGGCGGGGCCCGGCGAGGCGCCCACCGCCTGGCTCGGCGCCGAGGTCTTCGGCGTCTCGCAGACGCCGCAGGTGATGCTGGACCACATCGTCTGGGACGAGGACGGCAGGCTCCGCATCGCGTGGGACGTCGTCGACGGGGCGCTGCCGGCCGGTTTCGCCGACGGCATGCTGGCCGCGCACGTCCGCCTCCTGCGGCGGCTGGCCACGGAGCCGGAGCTGTGGACCGACTCCGCGCTCGCCTGGGACCCCTCGTTCCTCCCCGACGAGGACGTGGCGGGCGGGGCGTTCGGCGGGGCCGGTCCGCTCCTGGACGACCTGCTGCGCGCCGCCGCCGAACGGGACCCGTCCGCGCCCGCCCTGCTCGACCTGACCGGCGAGGTGACAGCGCGGGAGCTGAGCGAGCAGGCCAAGCGCACGGGCCGGGCGCTGGCCGCGCTCGGGATCGGGCCCGGCGATCTCGTGGCGGTCGTGGCGGACAAGAGCGTCGCGCAGGTCACCGCCCTGCTGGGAGTGCTGGCCGGCGGTGCCGGGTACGTGCCCGTCGAACCGTCCTGGCCCGCGGGCCGGGTGGCTTCGCTGTGCGAGCAGGCCTCGATCCGGACGGCGCTGCTTGCGGCGGAGGCCGACGACACCGCGTGGCCGGACCAGGTCAGCGTGCATCGGCTCGACGCCGACGGCGTTCTCCGGCTTCCGGACGGGTCCGAGCCGCGCCGGCCCGCCCCGGACGACCTCGCCTACGCGATCTTCACCTCCGGTTCGACCGGGCGGCCTAAGGGGGTGGCCATCGAGCACCGTGCGGTCCGTACCACCCTGGACGATCTCGCCGACCGGTTCCCCCTCGCCCCGGACGACCGGGTGCTGGCCCTGTCGGCGTTCAGCTTCGACCTGTCGGTCTACGACATCTTCGCGGTGCTCGGGTCCGGGGGCGCCGTGGTCCTGCCCGAGGCCCACCGCCAGCGCGACCCCGGCCACTGGCTGGAGCTGATGGCCCGCCACCGCGTCACCGTGTGGAACACCGCTCCTGCCCTGCTGGAGATGCTGGTGGAGTACGCGGAGCTGGAGCCGCAGGTGGTGCGCGAGGCGTTGGCCACGCTGCGGCTGGTGTTCCTGTCGGCCGACTGGATCCCGGTGACGCTGCCCGACCGGCTCCGGGCCCTGGCCCCGGACGCCAGAGTGGTCAGCCTGGGCGGGGCGACCGAGGCGTCGATCTGGTCGATCTGCCATCCCATCGAGGAGGTGGACCCGTCCTGGCCGAGCATCCCGTACGGCCGGGCGCTACGCGGCCAGTCCTTCCACATCCTCGACGAACACGGCCGGCCCTGCCCGGTGGGCGAGCCGGGCGAGCTGCACATCGGCGGCGACGGGCTGGCCCGCGGCTACGTCGGGGACCCCGGGCAGACGGCCGAGCGGTTCATCACGCACCCCATCCTGCGCCGCCGTCTCTACCGGACCGGCGACCTCGGACGCTGGCGGTACGACGGGACGATCGAGTTCCTCGGCCGGCTGGACCGGCAGGTCAAGATCCGCGGCCACCGGATCGAGCTCGGCGAGATCGAGGCCACCCTCGACCGGCTCCCCGCCGTGCGGCAGGCGGTGGCCCGCGCGGTGCCCGGGCCCGACGACCGGCCGAGGCTGGTCTGCTACGTGGTGCCCGCCGATCCCGCGGCGCCTCCGGCGGACGACGAGCTGATCGAGGCCTTGCGGGCGAGCCTGCCCGGGTTCATGGTGCCCAACCGCTTCCTGATCATGGACACCCTGCCGATCACGGACAACGGCAAGATCGACTACAAGGCGCTCGCCAACCCGTACCAGCCGACCGGGGCTCCGGCCCGGGACGAGGCTCGCAGCCCAGCGGTCATGAACGCGCCTACGGCCGTCACCGGAGAGACCGCCACCAGCGCGCGGGCGTTCCTTCCTGCGGAGACCGCACGGCCTGCGCAGGCGATCAGAGCCACGGTCACGCGCGGGCTACGTCTCACTCTCACTGTGTCGCCCGACGGGGTGATGGAGCTCGTCGTCGAGGGTGGCGCCGACGGGCTTCCCACGACTGACGTCGCCACATCGCCGCGTCTCGCCACGCCCACGGTCGAGCCACAACCCGACACGTTCGCGGGCCGGCAGGAGCCGCCCCACCCTGTCCCCGCCAGGTCGGACGCCGTGCCGGATCCGCAGGTGGAGCGGGCCGTGGCCAGGGTTTTCAGCGAGCTGCTCAAGACGCCGGTCGATGTGACCACGCCCTTCTTCCGGCTGGGAGCGTCATCCCTGACCGTCGTGCTCGCCCATCGCGCCCTAAGAGCCGAGCTGGACGAAGGACTGACAGTGGTGGACATGTTCGCCCGGCCCACGGTCCGGGACCTGGCCGCCTTCATCACCGCCCGCAGAGAGGCGTCCGGCAGCATCGGCCCCGCCACCCCGTCACCTCGAGAAGATCCGCCCTCGGCAGCCGAGCCCGATCTCGTTTCTGATCAAGCCGCCGCTCGCAGGGCTGCCCGAGCGCGTGCGGCGGAGCTCGCCGGATGAGCGCCGCGCAGAATCCGATCGCCGTCGTCGGCCTGGCCTGCCGCTTTCCCGGGGCGCCTGACGCCGAAGCGTACTGGGCGCTGTTGCGGGACGGTCGCGAAGGGCTGACCAGGTTCACCGACGACGAGTTGACCGCCCGAGGCGTGCCGGGCAGCTTGCGGGCGCACCCAGGGTTCGTCCCCGTCGGCGGGCTCATTGAGGGCCAGGCCGACTTCGACCCCGAGCCGTTCGGGTTCAGCGACGCCGAGGCGGCCCTGCTTGACCCTCAGCAGCGGTTGTTCCTCGAATGTGCCTGGCACGCGCTGGAACACGCCGGTCATGGCGGCGGACGCGGGGCCGGCGCGGTCGGGGTCTTCGCGGGCGCCATGCAGAGCGCCTACCTGGCGAGCAACCTCGCCGAGCGGTGGAACCCGACCGGCGCGGGACGGGACCCGCTCGGCAGCCTGCAGACGGCGATCTCGACCCAGGCCGACTACCTGCCGCTGCAGACGGCCTACCGGCTGAACCTTACGGGCCCGGCGGTGGCGGTGGCGTCGAGTTGCTCGACCTCGCTGGTAGCCGTGCATCTGGCCGCGCAGTCGCTGCTGTCCGGCGAGTGCGACACCGCGCTCGCCGGTGGGGTGTCGCTGATCGTGCCGCAAGGGCAGGGGTACGTGCACGTCGCCGGCGGCGTGTACGCGTCGGACGGGACGATCAGGCCGTTCAGCGCGGACGGCACCGGCATCGTCTACACCCAGGGCGTGGGCGTGGTGGTGCTGCGCCGCCTGGACGACGCGCTGGCCGACGGCGACCCGGTGCTCGCCGTGCTGCACGGCTCGGCGGTGAACAACGACGGAGCCGACAAGGCCGGGTTCACCGCGCCGTCCATGCGGGGCCAGGCCCGGGCGGTGGCCGAGGCGCTCGCGGTGGCCGGCGCGTCGCCGCACGAGATCGGACTCATTGAGGCGCACGGCACCGCCACCGCGCTCGGAGATCCCATCGAGGTGGCCGCGTTGCGGCGGGTGTTCGGTGAGACCGGACCGGCGTGGTGCGGGCTGGGCTCGGTGAAGGGCAACATCGGCCACGCCAACTCCGCCGCCGGCATCGCCTCGTTCATCAAGGCCGTCCTGGCCGTACAACACCGGGTGCTGCCCGCGTCACTGCACGCCTACCCGCTCAACCCGCTGCTCGGCCTGGATGGGTCGCCGTTCGAGGTGATCGCCGAGACCCGGGACTGGGACGCCCCTTCGCTGGCAGGGGTGAGCTCGTTCGGCATCGGCGGCACCAACTGCCACGCCGTGCTCGGGCCGGCCCCGCACCGCCCGCCCGTCCCCGCCGATCGGCGGCCCCAGGTGCTGGCGGTCTCGGCCGCCACAGCTGAGGCGGCGGTCGCCACCGCCCGCGCTCTGGCGTCCCGGCCCGAACCCGACGAGGCCGATCTCGCCTACACGCTGGCCACGGGACGTGCCGAGCTGGCCTACCGGGTGGCGGGCGTGGGCCGGGCCGGGTTGGCCGCGGCGACGCCGGTCAAGGCGGCCGGCCCGCGCCTGGTGTTCGCCTTCCCCGGCGCGGGGAGCGCCTATCCCGGGATGGGCAACGCGCTCTACCGTGACGAGCCGGTCTTCGCCCAGGCCGTGGACGAGTGCGCGGAGCGGTTGCGCCCGCTGCTTGGCGCCGACGTCCGCGACGCCCTGGACCCGGGAATCAGCGAGGCACGCGTCCGCGACGCCGGCTTCGGATTGCCGGCCGTCTTCGCCGTGTCGTACGGACTGGCGCGGCTGCTCGCATCATGGGGCATCGTGCCCGACGCCCTCGTCGGACACAGCCTGGGTGAGTGCACAGCCGCGGTGGTGAGCGGCGCGCTGCCGCTCGCCGAGGCCGCCAAGCTGGTCGCCGCCCGGTGCGCCGCCGCGGCCCGAGCCGCCGGTGGCGGCTCGATGCTCGCCGTCCCGCTCGGCGAGGAAGAGGCACGCGAACTGCTGTCGCGCCATCCCGACCTCGATCTCGCCGCCGTCAACGCCCCGGCCGCCTGCGTGGTGTCCGGGCCCGCGGCGGCCGTCGACCGGCTGGCGCATGAGCTGCGCGGACGTCACATCACGGGCACGAGGTTGCGGGTGGACGCCGCGATGCACTCCCGTCTGATGGAGCCGGAGCTGCCCGGCCTGGGCGCGACACTGGCCGGACTGACGGGCGGCGCCCCCGCCGTGCCCGTGTTCAGCACGGTCACCGGCGCCTCGATCGGCGCCGAACTGGCGCACGCCGGTCACTGGACGCGGCAACTGCGCGACCCCGTACGGTTCGCGCAGGCTTTGGAGGCAGCACTCGGCCCCGGGGAAGACACCCTGCTCGTGGAGGTCGGACCGGGAACCACGCTGTCCGCCCTCGCGCGCAGGAACACCCTGCCAGGCCTGCGGTCGGTCCTGGCGACGCTGGTGCCGGACGAGCCGGAGCCGGCGAGCGTGCGGCAGGCAGTCGCCACACTGTGGGCCCACGGCCGGACCGTGGACCTCGCCGCGCTGTCCGCAGCCGGTCGGCGGCGGGTGCACGCGCCGGGGTACGCCTTCCAGCGCCGCCGCCTGTGGATCGACCCTCCAGCTTCGGACACGTCGTTGGAGGTCGATGCGGAGGAGCCGCTGCAGGTCCCGGTGTGGAGTCAGGTCCTCCCCGCCGAGTCGGAGCCGGTCCCGGCCGGCCGCTGGGCCGTGATCGGGACCGGCACATTGGCGGATGAGCTGCGTGCCCGGCTGGAGGCGGCCGATCTCACGGCTGCCGACGAGCCCTTGACCGGACTGGTCGCGGTGGCGACGGGGGACGGCGCTGAGCGGGCCGCCGCGCCGGCCGCCGACGACGTCGTCGCTGCCGTGCTCGCGTTCGGCGAGGTCGCCGCCGTGGCGGCCGAGCTGGCCGGGCAGGCGGAGCAGCCATGTCTGCTCTTGGTCACCCGGCACGGCGAGCAGGTCGGTGGCGATCCACCACCCGACCCGGCGCAGGCGGCCGTCCGCGTGCTCCCGCGAGTGCTCGGCCAGGAACAGCCCGGGTTGCGATGGGCCACATTCGACCTGGGCACGCAGGCCGAGCCCGCCACCGAGGCGAGGGCCGTGCTCCGTGAACTCAGCGCCCTCGCGAGCGGAGAAGGGACGGGAACGGAAACCGCAATGCGTGGCGTGACCAGGTGGCGACGCCGCTTGGCGCCTTGGAGCCCGGCCCGCACCGGAGGGAGCGCCACGGCGACCGGCAGCGTGCTGATCACCGGTGGGTTGGGGGCGGTCGGGCAACTGTTCGCCCGGCATCTGGCCGCGCGCGGGCATCGGGTGGTCGTCACATCGCGTACGGCCGGTCACCGGGGAACCGCGCTCGCCGAGGCCGGTGTGGACGTGCGGGCTTGTGACGCCGCCGACCCTGCCGCGACCTCTGCCCTGATGGAGGAGCTGTCCGCCGGCGAGCCCATCGAGCTCGTCGTCCATGCGGCAGGCGTGGTCGCGGGGGCGCGGCTGGACCCGCTGCGGTCGCTCGACCCTGGCCAAGCGGCCGCACATGTACGGGCCAAGGCCGGGGGAGTGCTCGCCCTCAGGGACGCGATCGCCGCGCTGCCGCCGGAGCGCCGTCCCCGGACAGTGCTGCTCATGTCCTCGGTGACCACCCTGGTCGGCGGTGTCGGAATGGGCCCCTACGCGGCGGCCAACGCCGCGATGGACGCGCTCGGCCTCGCGGCGCCCGGCGCCACCCAGTGGGTCAGCGCGGTCTGGGACGGCTGGCGGGTGGCCGAGGACGGTGCCGAGGCCACCGTCGTCCTCGCCGGCGCGCTCGACGCGGTCACCGGTACCAAGGCGTTGGACCGCCTGCTGGCCGCGCGCGAGTCGGGCACGGTGCCCCCGATCGTGTCGGTCGCCGGGACCGATCTCAACCCGCGCATCATCGCGGCGGGGAAACCGAGGCCGATCGTGGCCACCGGCGGCGACGTTGCGCGCCTGTCTCCGGCCGAGCGAGCGGTGAGCGAGTTGTGGTCGGAGCTGTTCGGCATCCCGGTGAACGATCCCGACGCCGACTTCTTCGCGCTCGGCGGCCACTCCCTGCTGGGCGTGCGAATGCTGGCCGCGCTGGGCGAACGCTTCGGCGTCCGGCCGGGCATGCGGGACCTGCTGGCCTCGCCCACCGTGGCGGGCATCGCCAAGCTGGTCGAATCGGCGGGCTCGCAGCCGTACCCGACCCAGGAGAGCACGCCGGAGGAGGACGCCGTCGACGGCGACGGCACCTTCCCCATGACACGGGTCCAGCACGCCTACTGGATCGGGCGGGACGGCGGCTACCAGTGGGGGGAGCTGCCCTGCCACTTCTTCCTCGAGTACGACTGCCACAACCTGGACCTCAACCGCTTCGAGGAGGCTTGGAACCAGGTCGTGGCCCGCCATCCCATGCTCCGCGCCGTGGCCACGCCCGAGGGACGGCTTCGCGTGCTGGACAACCTGCCGCGCTACCGGATCCGGGCGCACGACCTGACCGCGACGACAGAGGGCCGCCGGGCGGAACGGCTGGCCGTGCTGCGGGAGAAGTTGTCCACCAAGCCGGGCCCGCCCGACCGCTGGCCACTGGCGCAGATCCAGGCAGCCCGGCTGCCCGGAAACATGATCAGGCTGTTCATCGGAGTCGACGTGCTCATCTGCGACGCCGCCAGCTGGTGGATCATCGAGTCCGAACTGCACGCCCTCTACGAGAACCCTGATGCCCCGCTGCCGACGTTGGATCTGCACCCGGCGGCCTGCGCGGCCGCCCTGGAGCGACGGCGTGACGACCGCGCCGCGCGTTACTGGCGCCGGCGCCTCGACACACTCCCCGGCCCGCCCCGCCTGCCGGTCCACGACCCGGGAGGGTCACCCCCGAAGTTCGTACGGCGCTCCGCACGGCTGGACCGCGAGGAATGGGCAGCGCTTCGGGAAGCCGCCGCCCGGCACCGGGTCACCCCGGCGGCGGCGCTGCTGACCGTCTATGCTGACGTACTGGCCCGTTGGTCGGGGGCAGCCGGGTTCTGCGTGACACTGACCCTCTTCGACCGCCCGGCCATCCATCCGCACGTCAACCGGGTTGTCGGCGACTTCACCTCCCTGCTGCTGCACGAGGTCCCCGCCGAGCCCGCAGCCGTCTTCGCCGACCGGGCCGCCGCCACCCAGGCGAGGATGTTCGACGACCTCGACCACCGCGGCTTCTCCGCACTGGACGTGCTCACCGAGCAAGCCGCCAGGACGGGAGAGGTACGGCCGGTGCCCGTGGTGTTCACCAGCGCGCTCGGCATCACGGACATGGTGGAAGACGGCGGCCACCTGGAATGGGCCGGCGAGCAGGTATACGCGGTCTCACAGACGCCGCAGACCTGGCTCGACCACCAGGTGCTCGAACACGACGGCGAACTGCGGCTGCAATGGGACGTCCTGGAGGGCGTCCTGCCCGGCGACGAGCTGGAGGCGGCGCTCGCCGAGCACGTGACACGGGTGCGCGAGCTGGCCCGATCGTCCGACGCCTGGATCCGGCCCGAGCCCTGGCACACCGTTCCGGCGCCCTCGGGAGAAGCCGCTCCTTCCTCGGGCAGTGCCGCACCACCCTCGCCCCGAGAGCCGGCCTCGCGAGCGGTGGTGAACCGGGCCGGCTCCGTGCGGGACATCGTGCTGCCGCTGCGGGCCGAGCCGGGCGGAACGGCCCGCCCCACGCTGTACCTCGCCCACCCCTCGGGCGGTGACGTGCTGTGCTACGCCGAGCTGTCCCGGCTGCTGGACCCCCGCGTGGACGTCGTGGCACTCGCCGATCCCGAACTGTCGGGCGCGTACGGGCCGGGACCGGAGACCGTCGAAGGCATCGCCGAGCAGTACGTGCGGGCGATCGACGCCTCCGGCGGCCCGGGAACGGCCCCCTGGCTGCTGGGCGGCTGGTCGATGGGCGGCACCGTGGCCCAGGAGATGGCCCGGCTGCTGCACGCCGGTGGCCGGCACACCGCGCTGCTGGCGATGCTCGACTCCAACGATCCCGCGCTCATCCGCGACGTTCCCGGCCGTGATGCCGCCGGGATCGAATGGGAGGTGACGGTACGGCACCTGCACGCCCTGGAGGCCTACCTCGGTATCGACCTGAGCATCGGTGACGTACCCGAGGAAGGGCGCATGAGTGCGGTCGCCGACCGGCTACGCGAGCACCGGCTGCTGGGCCGCGGCGAGGACCTGGCGGGGCGGGTGGCCGTGTTCGCCAGGCACCTGCGGGCGCTGGCCGCCCACACCCCACGGCGGCTGGCCGACCCGGACACAGCCACGTTGCTGATCCGGGCGGAGCGGCCCTCACCTCGCAACTCTGGCATCGGGATGGGCGTCGACGACACCCCGCCGGGCCGGCCCGACCTCGGCTGGGGACGCTACCTGGCCGGGCCGGTCGAGGCCACCGGAGTCGACGCCCACCACTACGGCCTCCTGCACCCTCCCGTGCTGCCCGCCGTGGCCCGGTTGATCAACGCCGCGCTCGACAGGGCGCTGGCGCTACTTTGAGAAAGGTTCCCATGCATTCCCAACTCCGCCGCCGATCGGCGGCGGTCGTCACCGCGGTCGCCCTCCTGACGGGCTGTTCCGGCACCGCGCCGGCCGGCACCGCCGCCCAGCCGACCGGCACCGGCTCCGGCACGGGCACGGGCACCGTGCGCTACGCCGCGCCCGGCTCGCCGTCCAACGCCGTCACCGACCCGCACGGTTTGCTGCCAGGCGAGAGCGATGTGGTCAGGATGGCCCTGACCTACGACGTTCTCACCCTTCCCGGCGCCGACGGCTCGACCCAACCGCGCCTGGCGACCGCATGGCGGCCCGACGCCACCCTGACCAAGTGGCGGGTCACCATCCGCGGCGACGCCACCTTCTCCGACGGTCGCCGGGTCAAGGCGGCCGACGCGCTGTTCTCGCTGCGCCGGATGGGCAAGAAGGCGGCGGAGAACTTCGGCCGCATGGCCATGTTCGACCTCGACGCCTCCGAAGTGATCGACGACACCACCTTCGAGCTGGTGACCAGGAAGCCCTACGCCGAGGTCGGCAAGGCGCTGGAGGGCGCGACATTCGTCGTGCCGGAGGGGAGCGACGACTTCGGCAAGCCGGTCCCGGGCTCCGGCCCCTTCCGCCCGACGAACAAGGGCGGGGCACAAGCGGTGGTGTACGAGCGGAACGACGACTGGTGGGGCCCCAAGCCCCCGGCCAGGACCATCGAGGTACGCGCCGTGCCCGATCCGCAGGCGCGCGCCCAGGCGCTGCTGTCCGGCCAGGTCGACCTGGCCGGGGGAGTGCCCGTCACGCTGGCCAAGCAGCAGGAGGGCAACAACGCGGTACGGCTGCTCCGCCGGCCGGGCGCCACCCTGTACCCGCTGGTCATGCGCATGGACACCAAGCCCTTCGACGACCTGCGGGTACGCGAGGCCGTACGGCTCGCCCTCGACCGGCAACAGCTCCTGGACACCGCCTTCCTCGGCTACGGCGAAATCGGCAACGACCTCATCACCCCCAAAGACCCGACCAGCCCGGCGAACCTGGCGCAGACCACCCGCGACCTCGCCCGCGCCAAGAAGCTGATGGCGGATGCCGGTCTCGCCGACGGCGTCGAGCTCACGCTGCACACCACCACGGCCTACCCGGGGATGGACAGCGCCGCCACGCTGATCTCCCAGCAGCTGGCCGAGATCGGGATGCGGGTGAAGGTGGCCGTGGAGCCGGCCGACACCTACTTCTCCGCCGTCTACGCCCGCAAGCCCTTCTACCTCAGCTACCTGGGCGGCATTCCCTTCCTCGACGTGGTGCGGGTGGCACTCACGCCTGACTCTCCCACCAACGAGACGGCGTGGCAGGACCGTACCTGGTCAGCGGACCTCGACAAAGCCCTGGCCGAGCCGGACGACGCCAAGCGGCGCGGGCTCCTGGGCGAGCTGCAGGCCAGGCTCCGCGACCAGGGCGGTTACGCGATCTGGGCGCTGAGCGATCGGCTCGACCTGGCCAAGGCAGGGCTGAGCGGCGTTCCCGAGGGGATCGGATTCGCCTCGGCGTTCATCGACCAGGTGAGCTTGGACGGCTGAGATGCGCCGGGTGCCGTGGCCGGGCCGTGCACTGGCCAGGAGCGTACTGCTGATGGCGGCCGCCTCAGCGGTGATCTTCCTGTGTACGGCGGCGCTGCCGGGGGACGCGGCGGACCTCGTCAGCGGCGGTCGTGCCACTCCTGACGAGCTCGCTCGGCTGAGGGCGGAGCAGGGGCTGGACCGTCCCCTGCACGTCCGCTACCTGGGCTGGCTGTCTGGGGTGCTGACCGGCGATCCGGGAGTCTCTCTCATCACCGGGCGGCCGATCGGCGAGCTGGTCGCGGAGCGGGCCGGCGTGACGCTCACCCTGACCGTGGCGGCCCTGGCGGTCAGCGTCCCCCTTACGGCGGCCCTGGCCTGGACCGCCGTGCGCGGCCCCAGGTGGCTGCGGCCCGCGGCGAACGCGTTGATCGTGGCGGGCGCGGCCCTTCCGCAGGCCGTGGTGGCCGCCGCGCTGGTGGCCTGGCTGTCCGCGGCCTGGGGGCTGTTCCCGCCGGTGTCGATGTTGCCCGCCGGAGAGCCTCCCTGGAGCCGGCCCGATCTGCTGGTGCTTCCCGTGCTCACGCTCGCGCTGCCGATCGCCGCGTACGGCGCCGCCCTGCTCCGCGGGGCGATCGCGGACGTGGTGGCCCGGCCCTATGTGCGTGACGCCGAACTGCGCGGCCTGTCACCGGCCGCCATCGCACTCCGGTATGTGCTGCCGATGATCGCGGCGCCCGCCACCCGCCTCTTCGCCGTGACTCTCGGTGGGCTGGTGGCGGGCGCGGCCGTCGCGGAGACCCTGTTCGGGCTGGCGGGGCTGGGGGAGCTGCTGGTAACCGCCGTCTCCACACGGGACGTGCCGGTCGTCCAGAGCGTTGCCCTGCTGGCTGCGGCGGTTGTGGTGGCCGGTCTCCTCGCCGCCGATGCTGTCGCCCCACGCCGACGTGCCAAGGCAGCCCGCCCATGAAGCGTGCGAACGGCTCTTTCCTGAAGCGCTCAGGGGATGCGGCGGACAGGTCGGTTCCGGCGCGCAGCGCCGCACAGGACGGATCCTCGCCGGCCGGGCGCCGTTCTCCCGCCATGCTCGTTTTCGGGGGCTTGTCCGGCGTTGTGCTCCTGGTGGCGCTCGGTGGTGAGGTCGTGGCCGGGCACGACCCGGCCGCGATAGTGGCCGCCCCATGGGCGGAGGTCGCATCGGGATCGCCCTTCGGTGCCGACGCGCTGGGCAGGGACGTGCTCGCCAGGGTCCTGGCCGGCGGCCGGGACCTGACCCTGACCTCGCTGGCCGCCGCGTTGACGGCATCGGCTCTGGGGGTGGCGGGCGGGCTCTGGGTGGGCTGGAGCCGCGGACGGCTCGGGCGCGCCGTCGCCGGGGCCGCCGACCTGCTGCTGGCCCTGCCCTTGCTGCTGCTCGCGCTGCTCGCGGTGGTGGCGTTGCCGGGTCCGGCGGCGGTGATCGCCGGCACCGTCCTGGGCGGCACGCCGCTGACCCTGCGGGTGGTCGCCGACGCCACGGCCGCGGCGAGGCAGGCGGGCTATGTCGAGGCGGCGCTGTCCCGAGGGGAGACGGGTGGCGCCGTACTGCTGCGCGAGGTCCTTCCCGCGCACGCTGGGCTCGTCTGCGCGGACCTCGGCCAGCGCATGGTGCTGGCCGTGCAACTCGCCGCCGCGCTCAACGTCCTCGGCTTCGGACCCGAGCCGCCCGCGCCGGATTGGGCCGCCATGCTCCGCGAGAACCTCCAGGGCCTGGGGCTCAACCCCGCGGCGACGATCGCCCCGGCGGTGGCCCTGGCGGTCCTGGCCGGCAGCGTGGCGGCACTCTCCCACTCCCTCGTCGCCCGGGACGGCCTCTCGTGAGCCGGCGCGGCCTGACCGTTCGCGGGCTCACCGTCACAGACAGGACCGGGACGGTGATCGTCGACCGGCTGGACCTGCGGATCGCACCCGGCGAGGTGCTCGCCCTGGTAGGGCCGTCCGGAGCGGGCAAGACCACCGTGCTGCGGGCCGTGCTCGGTGCGCTGCCCTTCGGCCTGACGCACGCGGGCGGGCGGATCGAGTGGCACGGCGCCTCCGTACGAGCTCCGCGTCGCTGGCGCCGGCGCACTGTCGGCTTCCTCGGCCAGGACCCGGCATCCGCGCTGCATCCCCTGCTGGACGCGCGGGCGGCCGTGCGCGAGGCTCTGCCCAGATCCGCGCGCGCCGGCGGCGCCGAAGAACAGGCGCTCGCCGAGGTCGGCCTGGACCCCGCCGATATCGGTCAACGCCGCCCCCACCAGCTCTCGGGTGGGCAGGCGCAGCGAGTGGCACTCGCCCGCGCCCTGGCGGCCGACCCCGAACTGCTCGTGCTGGACGAACCGACCAGCGCACTGGACCCGGCCGCGCTCGCACTGGCCCTGGAGCGGGTGCGGCGGCGTCGCGGCGACGGCCGCTCGGTGACGCTCATCGTCTCGCACGACATGGGCGTGGTGAGCGAGCTGGCGGACCACGTCGTACGGCTCGACCCGGGTGAGGGGAACGACGTCGCACCACGGACGCCGGTCCGTCCTGAGACGACCCGGAAACCGGGAGCGGGCGGCGAGCCGGTGCTGGAGGTGCGTGGGATGACCATCGCGCAGCCGCCCGGTGGGCTACCGCTGTTGTCGGATGTCGATCTTGCGATCTCGTCAGGCGAGACCGTGGCCGTGCTCGGGCCGTCCGGCTCGGGGAAGAGCACGTTGTTGCGGGTGCTCGCCGGGCTGCACCCCGCCGAACACGGACGCGCCACCGTAGCCGGGGAACCGCTGCCCTGGGTCGTGACCGAGCGGAGCCCGGCCGCGGTACGGGCTCTGGCCCTGGTGGGGCAGAACCCCCTCGACGTGCTCAACCCGGCCCGCACCGTCGGGGCGGCACTTGCCCGGCCCTTGCGCACACTACGCGGGCTCTCCCGCAGGGTCGCCCGCGCGGAGGCTCTCCAACTGCTGGCCACCGTCGGGTTGCCGGTGGAGCTGGCGTACCGCTATCCGGCCGCATTGTCGGGCGGTCAGCGCCAGCGGGTCGCCCTCGCCAGAGCGCTCGCCGGGGGCCCGGCCGTGCTGCTGGCCGACGAGATCACCGCCGCCCTGGACGCTCGTACCGCCGGCCTGGTCCTCGACCTGATCGACACGCTGCGCCATGACACCGGCCTCGCCGTCCTCGCGGTCACCCATGACCCGGCCGTGGCCGCCCGCGCCGACCGCGTGCTCCAGGTCGAAGGAGGCCGGCTGCACTCCCATCCCTGTTCTCACCACGATGACCGGAGGCCCTCTCTTGACGCCCTATGAAACGTTGCTCGCCCATCCATGGATCGCCCGTGTGGACCGTACCGGCACAGGTGGGCTCGTCGTCACGGCAGACCCCGCGGCGCTGGCGGTGCGACATGAGCCGGGACGGCCGCCCGTGCTCGGCGACCTGGTGGCGGAGCACCTCGAACACTGGGGAGAGGTCTACGACTGGACCTACCGCTCCGGCCAGGGCGCACACCGCCCTGACCTCGATCTGTCCGGCTGGCGCGCCAGCGACACGGGCCGGCCCTTGCCCGCCGAGCACATGACCGAGTGGGCCGACCGCACCGCCGAACTGGTCCTGCGACACCGGCCTTCCCATCTGCTCGAGCTCGGCTGCGGAACCGGCATGCTGCTGCATCGTCTCCACCCCCACCTCAAGGGCTACGTGGGGACCGACATCGCCGAGCACGTCGTGACCCGGCTGAACGGGCTCGGCCTGGACGGCGTCACGGTCGTACGCGCCGCCGCCCACGAGATCAACGGCAGCACGGTGCGCTCCGCCGTGGCCCGGTTCGGCGAACGGCCCGACTGCGTTCTGCTCAACTCCGTCACCCAGTGTTTCCCCAGCGTGGAGTACCTGGCGGCGGTGCTTCACGACGCCATCGAACTCGTGGCGCCGGGAGGGACCGTGGTCGTCGGGGACGTACGCCACTCGGGACTGCTCGACGAGCACTGCCGCCTGCTCGAACCCGGATCAGCAGACCGGGCCGCGCAGCGTGCCGCCACCGACACCGAGCTGCTGCTCGACCCCGCGACGCTCGCCGCCGTGGCCGCGAGCGCGGGCCGGCGGGTCACCATCAGCCTGTTCGCCAAGACCCTCACGGCCGACACCGAGCTGACCCGATACCGGTTCGACGCCGTGCTGCACGTTGAGCCGCCGCAGGGCCCGCCCGCCACCACGCACCTGTGGGACGCTCTCGGGCCCGACCCGGTGGCCGCGCTGGCAGGGCTGGCGCGGCGAGGCGAACCCGTTCGGCTGGCCGGCATCCCCAACGGCCTGTTCGACCCCGGCACATCGGCTCCGACAGGGGCGAGCCTGCGGGCCATCCTGGAGGGAACGGAAGGGGTGGTGCTGCTCGACCCGGACGATCCCACGAGGCTGCAGGTCGCGATTCCGGCCGCGGTCGCCGCCATGGCACCCGACGTGCCGGCGGGAGTGGCCCGGCCGCACGAGCCGCTGGGCGCGTTCGCCCGGGCACGGCTGGCGGAAGTGGCCCGCCGAGAGCTCAGGCGTGCGGAGCTGCCGATCCCAGAGGAACTGACAACCCAGACCTCCAGCGGCCCCGGGCGCGACGCCGTCAGCCTCACACGCGAGGCGGTCGATGCCGATCTGGCCGGGCGCCTCGCCCTCGCACGCATGATTCCGGTCATGAGGGAGCGGAGGACAGCGGAGCCGGTGCCGGACACCGCACTCGCGCATCTCCCGCACGCCGTCCGGCGGTTCGACGAGATCGCGCTACGGGCGCTGACGAGGCTGATCGCCGACGCCGTGCCTTCCGGCAGACCGCAGACGGCCGAGCAGATCATGGCGACGCTCGGCGTGGCCTCCCGGCACGAATGGATCGTCAGGCGCTGGCTGGAGGTGCTGACGACCGAAGGGCTCGCTCGCCGCGATCCCGGCGGCCGGTTCGAGGTCGTGGACGCCGACATCCCGGCGCAGGACGACGGAGCGAGCCTGGATCGCGCCTGCGCCGAGCTGGGTTATCCCGAACAGATGGCGACCTTCTTCCGCACCGCTCTCGCCCGCCTTCCCGAGCTGCTCCGGGACGAGATCATGGCCCAGGCGCTGCTGTTCCCCGACGGGGACCTGCTCACCTCACTCAGCAAGGACCAGAACAACGTCAGCAACACCTACCTGAACGCCGCCATGGGGCACCTCGTGGCGCGGGCGGCGGTCAGCCGAGCCGAACCCCTGCGCGTGGTGGAGCTCGGTGGAGGCGCGGGCGGCAGTACCGCCGCAGCGCTGGACGGACTCGGCGCCGCGAAGGCCGACTACCTCTTCACCGACGTGTCCAGATTCTTCACGATGGCGGCCGAGGACCGGTTCGGCGACCGGCTCCGCTACGCCCTGCTGGACATCAACGCCGACCTCGTCGCCCAGGGAGCGGCACGCGGCGGCGCCGACCTGGTGATCGCCGCCAACGTGCTCCACTGCGCGCGGCACGCCGGACGATCCTTGCGTTGGATCAGGGAACTGCTGGCGCCCGGCGGGTTGGTAGTGGTCACCGAGGCGATCCGCGAGCACTACCTGGTGCTCGCCACCATGCAGTTCCTGCTGTCCTCCAGGGAAGGGGAGCCGGATCTCGGTGCCGGCGACCGTCGCGGCGGTACGGGCAAGGTCTTCTTCACCGGCAGGGAGCTTCCGGCCGAGCTGGCGGAGGCCGGGCTGCGCCCGATCCTCGAACTTCCGAAGGCCGATTCCCCGCTGGCCTCGCCCGCCCAGCACCTGTTCGTCGCGGCGAGGCTCTGACACTCCGGTACGGCGGGCGCGCGGGCCCGCCGTACCGGTCAGCGGGGGTCAGCCCAATGCCACCGGCAACCCGGCACGGAACAACTCCTGCTCCAGCCAGACCGCCGCCCGCACCCCATCGGCCGCGCTCGGCCCCACCAACGTCACCGGATCCGGCACCGCCTTCAGATGGGCCGCATCCCCGGCCGCGTAGACACCGGGCACGCTGGTCTTGCCGTACTCGTCTACCTCGACGCAACCATCGGGCAGCAGCGTGCACCCGAGCTGAACGGCCAGGTCGGTGTTCGGCCGGGTGGGCGCCCGATGGTAGACGGCCTCGCGCGCCAGCGTCGTCCCGTCCGTGAAGCTCAGGGCCAGCGCGCCCAGCTCGCCCTCGATGCCCGCCAGCCGCGTCTCGATCACCTGGACACCGCGGGCCTTGACGGCCGCGGCCACCGGTTCGGGCAGGGCGCTCGGGCCGTTCGTGCACAGCACCACGTCATCGCTGTATCGATCGGCGACATAGGCGGCCAGCATCGCCTCGAAGCCGTTCCCGACGACGGCGAGCACCTTCCCGTTCGTCTCGTAGCCGTGGCAGAAGGGGCAATGGAACACGCTCTTTCCCCACCGCTCCGCCAGCCCGGGAATCGCGACAGGCTCGTCGGTCAGCCCGCTGGCCAGCACCAACCGGGACGCCTCAACACGCTCGCCGTCCTCCAGGGTCAGCAGGAAACGGCCGGCCTCGCCCTCCGCCGAGCTCACACGCCCCTGCCTGAGCTCGACCGTCGGATAGGTGCTCACCTCGGTGCGGCCGTCGGCCAGCAACTCGGCGGGGGAACCGCCGTCCCTGCCGAGGAACATGTGCATCTCCGCGGCCGGCGCGTTACGCGGCCGGCCGGCGTCCACGACCAGGACCCGTCGCCGCTGCCGGCCCAGCACCAGTGCCGCGCTGAGCCCGGCGGGCCCGCCACCGACCACGACCACCTCGTACATCACGCGTCTCCTCCGTTGATGACGTGCATGCCTGGTTCGACGGGACCGATGGGCGAGGGCACCGGCTCGGCGCGGTCCCGCCCCTCGTACCTGCGCGGCCCGATCCGCACGTCGGCGAACCTGGACTCCGGCACCGTCACAGGCGCCCCAGGGGGCTCCAGGTTCAGTACAGCCCGGCCGCCGGGCGCGAGCCGATCGGCGAGCATCGTCCAGATCGCCTGCCGTCCGGCCGCGTCGAAGTGGCCGATGACGTTCATCGCGACGAGGGCGCCCAGCCGGTGTGGCAGCGCCGCCTCGAGAAGGTGCTCCGGGAGCACCGTCACCCGGTCACGCAGCTCCGCGTTCTCGCTCACCCGGGCCGGCAGGGTCGTCCGCGACGTCATCGACGGCTCTACGGCCACGATCTCCGCTTCGGCCACCGAGTTCGCGATCACCCGAGTGCCTTGTCCGCCGCCGGCGCCCACGTCCACGATCGGGCCGGTCGTCCCGCGCAGTGCCGCTGACAGCGGCGGACCCAGTCCTGCCCGGTGCGGCGCGAGCAGCACATCGACGAACTCTGCGGATCGCTCGTATTCGTCGGTCACGCTCACCTTCTAGTCAATTTGATAATCATTACCATTTTTTGAGACTAGAGATGAAAGGGAGTGACCGTCAAGGCTCCAGCCCGACCGGCCCGGCCGTGCGCTCTGCTCCATGCCGACCAACGCCAATCGGCAGGGGGGCGAGCGCAGGGATCAGACACCTCGACCAGGAGCTCGCGGCCGATGCTCTGAACGGCCCGTACCGACCCCCCAACCGCGACGCGGCTCTGCGGCCCGCTCGGATTCGAGCCTTCGCTCTGGGTAGGCAGACCTGGCCGGTACGCGCGGCCGGAGCTCCGCCTCGGCGAGATCCCATCGAATCCGGTGCTCCAGGTCGAGCCCGGGCCCAAGCTCGCCGTCCGCCGTCAGAACCTGCCGTCCACCCGCCCCCCTCCTGCGGTGTGCCGCAGCCATGTCCACCTGCACCGCAACCGCTTGCTCGGCACCGGCCACGAGCTCGAACCCCGCGTTCCGGAGCTCCTTCGCCGCACTCGCGAAGGTCTCGCCCACCGGTGACTCCGGGCACTCACGCCTCGGTCACCACGACGTCCTCGCTCCTGACGAACATGACGCGGTGGCCGAACTGGATCTGGTGGTACTCCTGGGCGCCGCGGACCACACGATGCTGCGTGGTGTCGAAGGTCGTCGCCTTGTAGAACTCGCCGGTCGTGGTCAGGCCGACCGTGTACGACTGCCCGGCCGCGAACGTGTACTGCAGCGGGATCAGCGGCTGCACCGCCACGCCCGGCGGGTACGCCGCCGCCTCCGGGTACGCGCGGCCGTACACGGGAACGGAGGCCAGGCCAGGCCGGGGCGTCGCCATCCGGGTCCGGCTGGGCACGGCCACGGGAGCGGAGCCCGGGTTGCGGAACCACGCCTTCTGGCCCAGGTACCAGATGGCGGTCCAGTCACCCCGCCGCTCGGCGACGACGTAGCGCTGCCCGGTGACGGCGCGGGCGGCGTGATCGTACACGCTGAACGTGGACTGGCCCGTCGGGTGCTTGCCGATGTCCTTGACGAGGGGCGACCCCTCGCGCGGCTCGGTGTGCAGCCAGACCGAGGCCGACCCGTGCGCCGGGCAGGCGGCTGCGGGGTGGCTCTTGTCGCAGCCGGTGTAGTGCGGACGGTTGCGGTCGTAGTCGGGCAGGATCATGACCGTGGCCGTGCCGGAATCGCCGTCGGGGCGCAGCGGAGCCCCCATCAGGTCGAAGAAGTGGGCCCAGTCCCAGTACGGGCCCGGGTCCTCGTGCATCCCCTTCACCTTCTCCGGCACCAGGCCGGGCACGTTGTCATGGCCGAGGATGTGGGCGCGATCCAGCGGGACGCCGAACCTGTCGGCCAGGTAACGCACGAGCTTGGCGGACGTGCGGTACATCGCCTCGGTGTACCAGGTGCCGCCGGCGGCGAGGAAGCCCTCGTGCTCCAGGCCGATCGCCTTGGCGTTGACGTACCAGTTGCCGGCGTGCCAGGCCACGTCCTTGGTGAGCACGTGCTGGGCGAGGTGACCGTCGTGTGAGCGCAGCGTGTAGTGCCAGCTCATCTCCGACGGGTCCTGTACGAGGGCGAGCGTCTTGTCGTACAGCTCCTCGGTGTCGTGGATGACGATGTAGTGGATCGTCTGGCTGGTGGGGCGGTCGGCGAGGTCGTGGTTGCCGTACTTGCCGTTCGGCAGTTGGCTGTAGGGCGCCGGGATCCACTCGCAGGGGAGCGAACCGGGACACTCCACGCCGTCGGCGCGGGCCAGATGGGGCAGGTCCAGCCTGGCCAGCCAGGAGCGGGACGGGTGCACCTCGGGAGAGGGCGGCAGCGTCACCTCCGTACCGGTGTCGGTCATCCGGGTGGCGCCCTCGTGGATGACCTCGTACACCTCGTCGGCGAAGCCCCCCGCGGTCTCCTCGGCCGTGGCGCCCGAGTAGCGCGCCACCGCGCCGTACCAGTCGGCGGGGTCGGCGCTCGGCGGGGCGCCCAGGGTGCGCTGGTAGTCGGCGAGCAGCGCCGCGCCGCCGTCGATGTTGGCGGCCGGGTCCTTGCGCAGGCGCTCGATGCTCTCCCCGGTCAGCTCGGCGGCACGGTCCAGGGTGTGCAGGGACGCGGGCAGGCCGTCCTGCCGCGCCGCCGGCTCGATGGGACGCAGCGCGGGCCGGGAGTCGTCGCCGCGGGGGTCCTCGTCCCCGTCGATGTGGTGGTGCCGCGAGGTGCTCAGCGCGGCACCGTCGGTGAGGTGCATGGGGCCGAACCCGGCGGCCGTACTGGGCTTGCCGCCGTTACAGTCCCAGCGCGACTCCATGTACGAGACGGCGAGCAGGACGCTCTCCGGTACGCCGTGTCTCCTCGCGGCCTGTTCGAACGCTTTCGGCATCGTGGTCATCACCACCACCTCCACCTGCACCGTCGCATGCATACGCGCCCAGCTAGGGGCGATATGTCATAGTTTTCCGCCTTCTTGTAGCAGTGCCTGCAGCCTTTAACCGTCCGCCGGACGATCCCTGCCTGCCAGCCCTGGCCGACCGCACCCGGACCTGGTACGCCCGGCACCACAGCCGGTCCGAGACCCGCGCCGTCCACAACGAGGCCGTCGCCCGGCCGGCCGAGCAATCGCGGCCCGGGCCTCGTACCCGGCCTGCGACCGCCTCGCCCTGCTCCTGCTGGGTCGGCACGGCGGCGGTGGCGGTGAAGGGCTCGCCGGAGATGACCACGGGCAGGTTGGGGTAGGGCGCGGCGTACTTGGCGATCCAGTGGTCGATGCCGAGGATCGGGCCGAGCACCTCACCGAAGAGGTTGACGTCGGCGGGAGCCTAGCGCCGAGGATCATGGGGTGAGGCCGGCTCCGTCCTCATGTATGCACGTTGAGAGCCGGCCGCGTCCAGAGGGTGAGATCGCTGCTGGTGGCAACGGCAAGGGTGAGGCCTGAAGGCGAGAATCCGGCGGCGCGGAAGGTGGAGTAGTTGGAGTGGAAGACGTGCCACCAGCCTTGTCCCGGCGGGTCCTTGTAGATGTCGCCGTCCGCAGAGAGCAGGACGCGGTCGTTGGGCCATTCGGGGCTGACGACGTCGAGGGCCCAGCCGTCCGGAGTGGTGTTGTGCAGGCCGCCGCCGAAGAGACCGGCGATGTGCACCCGGGTGTCCGCGATTGGCCCGAGATTGAGAATGTCAGCCTTTACTCAGCCGCCATGCATCGCTGGGAGTCGCATCGACGCGTCGTCTGGTTTTGGACATAGAGCCTGATCAGGCCGTAGGGGATCGAGATGTCGTGCCGCAGATCAAGGAGCGGCTGCGGGACCGAGCCGGCCGGCGAGCTGGGCAGGCAGTTCCGTTCCATCGTCGTCAACCTCAGGGATTGACGTGCCCGTGTTGTCGCTGCACAACCTGGGTGACACCGACGGCGGCCGCTTCACCGACCCGTCGTACGCCACCGGTACCCGGCGTTGTACTCACCCTCCAGGGGCGGCATTCGAGGGCAGCAGGGGTCCGAAGCCCACACCTTGCGGACTGCGGGCTGTCGCGTGCGTGTCGAAGGAGCCAGAACCGGGGCGGGGGCCTTGTCCACGTCCGCGTGTCGCTCCGGACGATGGAGGTCAGCTCGGCAGAATGTCCCGGTCGAAGATGTCGATCGGCAGATAGAGCGTCACCGTCGGATTCGGGATCGTGACGATACAACTGACATGGATCTTGACGGGCGCGACGCTGAGGATCACGTACGCCTGCTTGCCGCTGTAGCCCAGCCCCATCAGGTAGTCCACGGCCCGGTGGACCGCCTCCTGGGCCGCGAAGCTCGCGTCCTGATACCCCTGCTCCCTGCCGCGGAAGCAGAAGCCGGTGAAGCCGAGGTAGCGGGCGGCGCCGAGCTGAGCGACCAGTGGCGCTGGACGGACGATCGGCGTGGTGATCCGGTGGCGGGCCATGCCGTCCTTGATGACATGGAGCCGCAGCCAGCTGCGGCCGTCCATTTCCATCGCGTTGAAGCTGCATTCGCCGTCCGCCGCCGACAGATGGTGGTCGCCGAGCGACAGCAGCGCGCCGTCAACGAACACCGGGAAGTAGACCGTGGCTCCCGGGCCGAGCGTGTTGATGTCCATGTTGCCGCCGTTCTCCCGGGGCGGCTGGGTGCGGGCCGCCACTCGCGCGGCCTCGACTCCGAGGCCGCGCAGCAACGCGTTCCGGGGGTCGGGGGCGAAGGCGCGGCCGTCGGCGTACAGAGGGCTCTCGCGCATGTCCCACAGGCGCATCAGCTCGAACGACGGCGCGACCCCCATGGTTCCGGCATGTGGCTGGGCGGGGATGCGCACGCCGGGCACTTCGGGTGACTCCGCGATGGCGCCGCGGGCGTACCACGTCGATCGGTAACCGTCAGGAAAGGTCTCGCTGAGCAGCCCCGGCGTGCCGGGCAGGATGTTGGAGAAGGCGATGCCGCTCAGCGGCTCGACGCCGAGCACCTCCGCGACCAGCACGTCTCCGGGACGTGCGCCGTTGACGTAGACCGGTCCGGTCAGCGGGTGCATGCGGGACAGGTCGACCCGGCGCAGCTCGTCGAGGCTGCCGTTGTCGTGGATCTGATAGTCGTCGTAGGCGGCCGCCTCCAGGATCACCTCACCGCCCGGATCCACCGTCACAGCCGGGGGGATCTCGGGATGCCAGCGGTTGTGCCCGATCTCGGGTTGCTCGGCGAGTGGGACGCCGATGTCGCAGGTGAGGCGAGGCACGTCCAGATAGCGGTCGCTGTGGCGGGAGAACGGCTGCATCATGGGCCCTTACTGGTCGGGGCGGCGGTGAAGCGCACTGTGGTGAAGGGCGCACGCCATGCGGTGACCTCGGTCGCCAGCGTGGCGGGCGCGCCGTGGGGGGCGAGGGCGCGGGCGATGAAGACGGCCAGGGTGGACATGTCGTCCTCGTCCATGCCGATGCGGGTGATCTCCGGGGTGCCGAGCCGCAGGCCGTTCAGGTCGCCGGCCACCGGCTCCATGGGCAGACCGATGCCGCTTGCGAGCAGGTTGGCGGCACGCAGCCGGTGAGAGGCGTGCTGCCCGCCGCCGTAGCGGTGCGCGGGTACGGCGAACTGGTGCGACCTGCGCCTTCCAGTCGAGCAGCGTGACAGCGAGCGCGGCGATGCGGCCGGCATCGGAGTTGGCGGTCAGCCCGGGGTAGGCGATGGCGTCGAGGCGCTGCGCCAGCTCCTCGTCGTCGGTGACGATCAGCCCGCCGGGCGGCCCGCCGAGGCTCTTGTACGTACTCATCGTGACCAGGTGCGCGCCCTCGCGCAGCGGGTTCGGCCAGACACCGCTTGTCCGACCGCGGCGCCGGCTACTTCGCGGGTCAAACGCTCGCTCGCGGCGGACATCCAGGGACGGGGAAAGCGGGCAGGCATCACGGTCTCATCTCCGGGTTCTGGCACGTCTGGTTCGACGGTAAGCAGCGGCCGGCGGTCGACGCATCGGATCGATGCCGAGATCGTCCCCGTATGGTCTCGACATCTGTCGCACCCCGATGGAGAGAATCAGGCATGGATCTTCAGGACCTGCTCGAAGACCTCGCCCAGCGGCTCGGCCGCGGGCTGTTGCTGGACTCGACGGACGGCCGGCTGGTCGGCTACAGCAAGCAGGACGCACACGCGGACCCGGCCCGCGTCGCCTCGATCCTGTCGCGCCGGGTCGCGCCGGAGATCCGTGAATGGCAGAACCGGTACGGCATCGCCAGGGCGACCGGGATCGTCCGCCTGCCCCCGAACGCCGAGCTCGGCATAGGAGCTCGCTGGTGCGTCCCGGTCAGGCACGGCGGGCGATGCCTCGGCTATCTGTGGGCCCTCGCGGACGGCGAGGCGCTTGACGAGGTCGCGCTCGGCACGCTCACCGGTGGCGCCGGCGAACTGGCCCGGGTCCTCGCCGGGCGGAGCGGCGAGCGCGAGGTCCTGCTCCGCCGGTTACTCGATCCGGACCAGACCGGGGAAGCCGCCCGTGACCGGCTGGCCGTGCTCGATCCGTTGCTGCTCCGCTCCGAGGTTCTCCTCTGCGCCGCCGTGCCGATCAGCCGCAGCCGCGAACGCGTGCCCGCCCTGTCCGCCCGCGAGTTGGAGCGCCTCGGCGCGGCGCTGCCCCGGGCGTTCGTCTGCTTCGTCACCCCCACGCACGTGGCCGCACTGCTCCGGCACGGCCGCAGTGGTGCCACGGCCTTGGACGAGGGACTGCGAAAGGCCGCCCGTCGTCCCTTCGCCATCGGGATCGGCGATCCGGTGCCCTTCGAGGTGCCTGCGATACGCGAGGCGTACGGTCAGGCCAGGGCAGCCGCACAGGTGGCCGCGCTGGATCCGGCGTTGCCGCGTACCCTGCCCTGGTCGGCCGCCGGGCCGTACCGCATGCTGTTCCCCGTCGCGGCGCCGGGGCCGGACCCGGTGCTCGCCCCGCTGGAAGGTGACAGAGGCCTCCTGCACACCTTGGAGACGTACCTCGATGTCGGCTGTGACGTCCAACGCACAGCGGCGTCGCTGCACCTGCACCGGAGCACCGTCTACTACCGGCTTGACCGGATATCCGCGATGCTCGGCGCGGACCTCCACGACGGGTTGGTGCGTTCCCACCTGCACCTTGCCCTGAAGGCACGCCGTCTGAGCGGATGCGCCGCAGACTCGCCCGCATCGAACCCTCGGTCGTCCCCATGAAGGGAAGCCTGTTCCGCGGGCTGTGGCGCGCCCGCGCGTGACAGGGTGCCGGCGCCGGCGTGGCGGCCCCCGGGCCGGGAGCCGCCATCCATGGGGGCGTCAGCCGAACGCGCGGACCTCGAGCAGCCCCACCGAGCCCTGGCCGCTCTCCAGCACGACCCGCAGGCGGGTGGTGCTGACAGGGGTGAAGGTGACCCGGTTGTAGGTGCCGGCGTTGATCCCGTATCCGCTCGGCGCGGCCACGTCGGCGTACGCGCTGCCGTTCCAGTGCTGCAGCTTCCACGAGGCAGGCACGCGCACGCCTCCGCCGTCGTCGAAGAAGTAGACCTCCGCCGACTTGATCGTCCGGGCCGAGGACCAGGTCAGCTCGGCCCATTGGGAGCCGGTCTCGGGCCAGGTGCCCCAGCGCGGGCTGGGCACGACCCCGTCGTTGATCGCCGCGGCGCTCTCCCAGGGCGAGGTGTACGAGGCCGAGGGGGTGGCGCTCGCGGCCAGGTTGACCGGATCCGGGGTGGAGCCGCCGCCGAAGGCGAGGTCGTCGTCACTGAAGATCGGGTGAGCCGGGTTCACGTCCGCCTCGCCGCCGGCGCCGTCGCAGCGGCGGTCGGGATTGAACATCAGGTACGTCCCGGAGCCGCAGGCCGTGGCCGGCTCGGCGTCGCCGCCGATGTCCACGCTGCCGCTGAGGTTGGCCCCGCCCTGGACCAGGGCGCTGTTCTTCACCACCGCGTTGCCGGAGACGGTGGCGCCGCTGTTGACCCAGGCCAGGTCCTCGATGCGGGCGTTGCCGCTGACCGTGCTGTTGCCGTAGACGGCGGCTCGGGGGCCGACGTAGGCGGTGGCGGCCACGTTCGCCCGGTTGTCCACCCAGCCGCCGCCGTTGGAGTGCCAGTGCCCGTTGCCCGGCGCGGACGGCCGTACATGGCCCGGCTCGAAGCCCCACGGCGTGGCGCCCTGCAGGCGGAACTGGTACGGGTAGCGGTAGTTGCGGGGGTAGCCGTCGAGGAAGGCGTACTTGTGCACGGTTGCCGGCGCGCCGACGACCACGAGGTAGACGTCCTTCTCGCCCGGCTGGGTCTGGAAGGTCACCTCGCCGTTGGCGGAGGAGTGGACCGGGCCGTAGCGGGGCGTGCCGTTCTTCACCGCGACGAACCCGTACGACCAGCCGGACTGCGCGGAGGCGTTGATGTGGCCTCGGAAGCGCATCCGGATGAGGCCGCCGTCGCTGCTCGGGACGAGGCGGATCTTGTTGTAGCCGTAGTCGGACGGCGCGATGGCGTCGGAGACGCGGAAGTGCCCGGCCGAGGCGTTGACGGCCTCCACCGCCACGCCGTTGTAGGCGGTGACGAACGGATAGAGGCTGTTGATGAACGGCATGAAGTCGGCCCGGTTGGAGTAGTCCCAGGTGACGTTGCGCTGGGCGTACTCGCCGACGCGGCGGTTGAGCTCCGCCTGGTCGATGCCTGCGATGCGGCGGTAGACCTCCAGCGGGTGCTCGGTGTTCCTGGCCTCGTTCCAGAGGCGATTGAACATGGCCAGGCCGTCGCGGTCCTTGATGTACTGCAGCAGCATCCAGGCGCCGTAGTGGTGGCGGCTGCTGCTGTAGGCGAGGTTCTCGGTGCGGATGAACCTCGTGAGGTCGCCCGCGGCCGTCTTCGGGTAGACCTGCATCGCCATGAACTCGGCGCTGGCCTCCCAGAACGTCCCGGCGCTCGCGTGCGTGAACCCGTACCCGGGCCTGCCGAGGAACGTGTAGTTCTGGAACACGTGCGCCAGCTCGTGCGCCAGCCCCCACGACCCCGGTTGCGCGGCCCCGGGGGCGATGTTGATGACGCCGACCCTGCCGTCCGTCGAGCCGCCCGTCGCCCACGCGTCGAGCGGGGCGTTCGACCAGGTTCTGGTGATGATCACGATGATCTTGTGCTGGGCCAGCAGGCCCGTCTCGGGCGTGAACCGCATGGTGTTCACGTAGAAGGAGTAGAGGTTCTCCAACTGGCCGAGGATGTTGTCGGGGTCGAACCGGTACTGCGTGGGGGCGTTCCTGGGGTCGGTGCCCGACCGGTCGCCCCACAGGAGGATGAAGTTGGCCGACTCCTTCGTACGCGCCTGGACCCAGGGCACCTCGCCGCTGGTGGCCCAGCGCGACGGGATGTAGACCGTCTTGGCCAGGGCCGCGGATTGCGCGGGTGCCGTGGGCACGAATAACAGGCCGAGAAGCAGGACAAGGGCGGTGGCGACCGCCCGCGATCGTCTCATTAGCAGTCCTCCGGATCTGTTAGCGCTAACATCCTGAACGCGCTCGCGGTATGTCACATGGCTTTGAGCGGCTTGAGTTTCGACACCGCAACAAACTCTGTCAAGGTCCAGCGAGTCGTCCGTGAAGTATCGCCGTGGCGACCTGCGGGCGGGCCTGAAAGTTACATGGGCGCCTTTCCGGATCACGCCTTCGGGGGAGCGGGGGCCGGTGCGGGGCTCGAATGCTCGGCCCCGGCAGCGCCGGGCACCCGAGCTTCTCGTACAGCGCCCTGGCGGGTGCGTGGAAGGAGATGACCCCCGTTCCTGCGCGCCGTGTCGACGCTCCAGGCCACGTAGCCGGCGATGGCGTGGTCGGTCTCCGCGACCGAGACGTATTGGTGCGCGGAGGGTTGTGGAGCCCGGCGAGGTCGTGCGGAGTGAACGGGCGAAATGGACGTGCGCCTTTCAGTCCGGAGCGGCGCGACGCTCGGGCTCGACTCCCGCTTCCACGTTTCGGATCTTCATCGATAGGGTTGAGCCGTCGACCGGCGGCGCTGGTGTGCCAGGTGAAGGCGGAGGTTGTCATGGACCTTTCCGGTGTGGGCGTGTGGAGCCACCATCTGCGTTACGGCGACCCGGGTGAAGCCGCCGACGCGGCCGCGGAGCTCGAGGAGCTGGGATTTCGCGCCCTGTGGTTCCCGGACGCCGGAGGGCCGGTCTTCGACGCGGTCACCAACCTGCTGACCGCCACCCGCGAGATCGTCGTGGCCACGGGCATTCTCAACCTCTGGATGCACGAACCCGCCGGCGTCGCCGCTGCCTACGCGTCCGTGTCCGCCACGTACGCCGGCCGCTTCCTGATGGGCATCGGCGTGAGCCACGCGGTGGCGATCAACACCGACCAGGAGCCGGCTCGCTACCGCAGACCGATGGAGGCGATGAGGGCCTTCCTCGACGAGCTCGACCAGGCGGATCAGCCCGTGCCCACCGCGAACCGGGTGCTGGCCGCGCTCGGCCCGAAGATGCTGGACCTGGCCGCGAAGCGGGCGCGCGGCGCCCACCCCTATCTCGTCACCCCTGAGCACACCCGGCGCGCGCGAGCCGCACTGGGCGACGGCCCGCTCCTGCTTCCGGAGCAGACGGTGATCCTGTGCAGGGACAGGCAGGAGGCGCGGGCGATCGGCGATGGCTGGCTGCGGAGCTACCTGGCCCTGCCCAACTACGCCAACAACCTGCTCCGCCTCGGCTACTCGCCCGAAGAGCTGGCCTCGGTGAGCGATCGCCTGTTCGACGACGTGATCGCGTGGGGGAACGAGGAGGCGATCCTGCGCCGGCTGGACGAGCACCGCGCGGCCGGAGCGGATCATGTGTGCGTGCAGGTGGTGACCGCCGACTCGAACGTGCTCCCCCGGCGGGAGTGGCGCCTGCTCGCCGCCGCCCTGCGATGAGCGTCGGCACCTGACCGGGGCACCAGGGTCACCTCGGGCGGTGAGCGTCATAGTGTCATGGTCATGCACCTGGCATGCGCTCCCTGGAGCGCCTGAGGAGAAAGGTGACGGCCGATGCGTTCCCCCCTCTCGGTCGTTCTGGTCGCCGTGTTGTGCGTGATCCTGCCCGTACCCGCCGCGGGAGCGACCGGCGACGTCCCCGACGACCAGCCCTTACCGGGCTACACCATCGACAACCCGCCCCTGGCCCCGGCCGTCGTGAACGGTAAGCCGACCCGGGTCCACCAGGGCGTTCACGAGCATGCGGCCTTCGACATCGAGGTGCCGCCGCGCTGGAACGGCGACCTGGTGATGTGGGCGCACGGATACCGCGGTGCCACGCGGGTGCTCACCGTGGACCCGCCCGGCTACGGCCTGCGGCAGCGCCTGCTGGAGCAGGGATACGCCTGGGCCGCCTCCTCCTACTACGCCAACGACTACGACGTGCGGGCGGGCGTGCTCAGCACCCGCGACCTCGTCGAGCGCTTCACGAGGACGGTGGGCCGGCCGCACCGCACGTACATCGCGGGCGTGTCCATGGGTGGTCACGTCACGGCCCGCTCCATCGAGCAGTACCCCGGCCTGTACGACGCCGCGCTGCCCATGTGCGGGGTGCTCGGCGACCACGAGCTGTTCGACTTCTTCCTCGACTTCCAGCTCGTCGCGCAGGACCTGGCCGACGTGCCCGCCTACCCGATCCCGGAGGACTACGCGACCTCGGTCGTGCCGCAGATCAAGGAGCGGCTGGGGCTGACCGGCGGGACCGAGCCGGCCGGCGAGCTCGGCAGGCAGTTCCGCTCCATCGTCGTCAACCTCAGCGGCGGGGAGCGTCCCGGGGCCGGGGCGGCGTTCGCGTACTGGCAGGACTTCCTGTTCGGGCTGGCCGACGCCGACGAGGGCGGCACCCTGGCGCAGGAGCCGGCCAGGGTGGCGACCAACCGCGGCACCGTCTACCGCCCCGCCACGCCCGTGAACGTCAACGCGAGCGTCCAGCGGGTGGATCCGGCCGACCCGGTGGCACGCCGGACGTGGCGGCTGACCGAGGTGCCCGGCGTCTCGGGCAGGATCGGCGTGCCCGTGTTGTCACTGCACAACCTGGGTGACAACTTCGTGCCGTTCTCGATGGAGCAGTACTACCGGGCCGACGTGGCCTCTCACGGCCGGTCCCAGCTGCTGGTGCAGCGGGCGATCCGCGCGGCGGGGCACTGCGAGTTCAGCGACGCCGAGGCCGGCGCGGCCTGGGACGACCTCGTACGGTGGCAGCGCACCGGCCGGCGCCCCCTGGGCGACGACGTGACCAGCCCCGCCACGCTGGCCGACCCCGCCTACGGCTGCCGCTTCACCGATCCGTCGGCCTACGCCACCGGCACCCGGCCGCTGTACTCGGCCTGTCCGGCCTGATCAAGTTCGCGGGACCGGGGCTCATCCCCGGTCCGCGACGCTCCCCGCGGGCACCGGGCGGGCGACCGCCGCCAGGCGGGCGGCCACGTCGGCCAGGTCCAGCGCGTTGACCTGCTCGGCCCGGGCAACGGACTCGGCGGCGATCTGCCTGCCGTCCAGGAGCTGCTGCATCGCCCAGACGGTCCGGAAGCCGAGCCGCGGCACGTCACACAGGGCCGTGGAGGTGATCGTGCCGGATTCGACGAACGTCCGCGCCGTCTCGGGCGAGCCGAAACCGGAGACCGCGACCCGGCCGGCGCTGCCCGGCGGCGCCCGGCCGCCCTTCGCCGGTGTGCGGACTCGTGCCAGGGGTAGCGCAAGCCCTATGCCCGAGGTACTGCTGGGACGCTACCGGCTGATGACGGAGCTGGGCCGTGGCGGCATGGGCCAGGTGTGGCGCGGCCACGACGAACTGCTCGACCGCGAGGTCGCGATCAAGGTGATCGCCGACGGGATCGACCGGCCGGAGAACGAGCCGCTGATCCGGCGGAGCCTTCGCGAGGCGCGCATCGCCGCAAGGCTGAGTCACTCCAACATCGCCGACGTCTATGACGTGATCGAGGACGACGGGCGGCTCTGGATCGTGTTACAGCTGGTCCCGGCTCCGTCGCTCGGGCAGCTGATAGCCGAGAACGGTCCGCTCCCGCCGTTGCGGGCGGCCCGGGTGGGGCTGGACGTGCTGGCCGCGTTGGAGGCCGCGCACGCCGCCGGGGTCGTGCACCGTGACGTCAAGCCGGGCAACATCCTGCTGCCGGAGGGCGGGGGCGCGGTGCTGACCGATTTCGGTATCGCGGCCGTCGCGAACGACGACGACCCCCTCACCCATCCCGACGTGGTGCCCGGCACCCCCGCCTACATCGCGCCGGAGCGGGCCGTCGGCTCGGCCGCCGGCCCGGCCTCGGACCTGTGGTCGCTGGGCGCCACCCTGTACACCGCGGTCGAAGGCCGCCCGCCCTTCGCGCGTGACACCGCGATGGACACATTGGTCGCCATCGTCCATGACGCGCCGCAACCGTTCGAGCGCGCCGGAGCGCTCGCCGGGGCGATCTCCGCGTTGCTCCACAAGGACCCGGACAGACGGCCGGACATCGCCCGGGCGCGGGAGATGCTGCAGGCGCTGGTCTCCTGGGACCCGCCCGTCCGGACGGCTCCCACGGCCACCACCGGGTACGGGCAGGTGCGGCGCCGCGCCAGGCATCTGGCGGCCGCGGTCCTGACGCTCGCCACGTGTTCCGCGGCCGTCACGCTTCCTGAGCTCGCCGAACGCCCTCGTGGTCCGGCGCCACAGGCCGTCGCGCCCCCGCAGCGGGTTCAGCACGACGCCGTGGCCGGGGTGGTTCAGCGGATACCGAAGAAGCGGCCGGTCGCCGCTGCGGCCGGTGCTGAACCGCCTCCGACCAGGGCCGACCGGCCGCCGGCCGCCGGCGCGTCCGGCTACGACCAGAAGGCCGAGCATCCGGGGAAGGGCAATGGCGGCAAGGGCAAAGGCAGCATCGGCAAAGGTGACAAGGGGCGAGGCGACAAGGGCAGAGGGAGCAAACGCCACAAGGGGTAGACACGCCGCATGTGCGTCGGCCCGGCTCATGGCCGGGTCGCGTTGTCGATGAGGAGGCGAGCCTGGCGAGGCGAGAACAGGTAGGTCGTCTCGCCGCCGCAGACCCCGTCCGATTCGCCGGGGCGCTTGATCCAGAGCAGCGCGGCCAGGCCCGGCCGGGTCACCTCGGTGGTGGGCGGCCGGCCCAGCGCCTGGTGGCGAGGATTGCACCACTCGTTGCGCGGAGGCGGCCCCAGGCCGTTCCGCGAGGTGTCGATGACGAATTCGCGGTTCCCCACCAGGTCGGCCAGCTCCCTGCCCCAGCGGTAGCTCGCGTCGGTGGTCTGACGGTTGGACACGTTGACCGCGAAACCCTCGGCGTGCTGGATGCCCGAGGCCAGGAGGCGTTCGGCCATCTCGCCCGTGGAGCGCCAGGCGCTGTGGCCGGCGTCGAGGTAGACGTGATGGCCGGCCCGCGCCAGGCGGAGCACGTTCCTCTTCAGCAGCGCGGCGCGCTCGGGGGTGAAGCAGTCGGCGGCGACGGCGTCGGGCTCCATGATGATGGCGGTCCTCGTGGCGCCGAGCCGCCGCGTCAGCTGACGGATGAAGCGATCGTAGGCCTGGTCGGTGCCCGCGCCCTGGTCCTTGGCGCACCCGCGATGGGGCAGGTTGTAGGCGACCAGGACGGGCAGCGTGCCCTGGACGCGCGCGGCCGACGCCACCGCGGGAAGCGGCTTCAGGTCCGGCGGGCCGTTGATCCAGCGGGCCTGCGGCCGGCTCGTGATCGGCGTGAGCCAGGCCGCGCCGTTGGCCCTCTGGTACAGGGCCGCGGCGCTGTCGGTGTCGAGGTGGAGCCTGGCGTCCTTGAAGGGATGCCGGAGCGGGGCGTAGGTCACTCGCGGTGGCCACGGGCGCAGGTCGGTGTCCGGCACCCGCCCGCATCCGGCCAGCAGAAGCAGGATCGCCAGCGCCACCGGCGCGCCTCTCACGACGACCTCCTTGGCTGCCAGAAGCCGCTGACCCGGTAGATCCGCACGCCGTTGTCCCCGGTGCCGAAGGTGATCTCGGCGATCGCGTGCTTGCGTGCCTCGAGCAACGTGGGGTACCGCTTGGCGTCGGGGCTGTCGTAGTACCAGTTCGGCACGACGAGATAGTCGATCCGCCTGAGCGTGCGGGCCACGGCGGGGTCGGTGTCCAGCTTGTACGCGATGATCGGCCGCGGCGAGAAGCCCTTGTAGTGCACCAGGTCGGTCCAGATGGCGTCGTGCACCACGAGCACCTTGTTCCTGGGCACGTTGTCGGCGACCCATTCGGTGGCCGATCGCAGCGGCGGCGCCTCGCGTGCGGTCATCATCGTCGACAGCGCCGGGGCCCAGACGGCGGCGAGCGCCACGGCACACGCGCCCGCCGCCAGCTGCGGCAGGTGGCGGCCCCGCCCCACGAGCCACCGTACGGCGCCGCCGATCTGCTCGGCCGCTCCGGCGATCATGAGGGCGCTCCACGGCAGCAGCGTGATGACGTGCATATACGGCACGTATCCGCCGCGGATCAGCAAGAGCCACTGAACGACCAGGATCACCGCCGCCGGCCGCAACCGGGGGACGACCAGCGCCACCGGCAGCGCGGCGAGCGCGCCGATCAACAGGCGCTGGTCGAGGCCGAGCCAGCTCGTGAGCAGGTCGCGTGCGGGGCTGTCCGGGTCGAGCACCGAGCCCGACGGCTGGCGCCCGGCGAGCTGCCAAGAGGCGGTCTCCAGGAGGCTGTTGTGGCCTTGACCGGGGAACAGCTCACCCTTGTAGATCGCGAACAGCGGGTAGAGCGACATCAACAGGATCCCGGTGAACGCGGCCATGACGATGACCTGCGGCCGATTGCGCCGGTCGAGGTTCTGCGCCATGGCGTACGCGAACGCGGGCAAGGTCACCAGCGCGGTCTCCTTGGTCAGCGCGGCGAGCGCGAAGGCCGCGGCGGCGCCCATGGCGGCGCCGATGGTCCGGCGCGGTGAGTAGGCCAGCACGAACGCCAGCAGCAGCCAGGGGGTGACCAGGTTGTCGAGAAAGGTCCAGCGCGTGTAGGTGACCGCGACCGGGCTGAGCGCGAGGAGCAGGACGGCCGCCGCCGATCCGGCGCGGGTCAGGCCGATCCGCCGGCCGAGGGCGAACAGCAGCGCGCAGGAGAAGAGCTTGGCGATCAGCATGCACTCGTTGCCGAAGTCGATGGCGCTGTCGTAGCGGTTGAAGCCGTTGGTCAAGATCGACCACAGCGCCATCTGGAGCCAGCCCGCCGGGGTGTGGTCGTAGAAGTAGGAGTAGGGGGACAGCGCGCCCTCGTACTGCACGGACCAGGCCTGAGAGAGGTAGGTGCCGGGATCGTCCACCCAACGGGGATAGGTGGACATTCCCCAGACGTGCACCACACCGGCGACGGCCAGCATCGGGGCCAGGAGCAGCAGGCTGAGCCGGTGCAATCCCAGCCAGGTCCGGGCGAGGTACCGGAGACGATGGCGGGCCGAGACCCGCTTGCGGATCTCGCCCGTGGTGTCGAGCGCGATCGTCATGTCGGCACCAGCATGTGATCGCCGGAATCCTCGTCGATGTGCCGCCGGTCGAGGTGACTGCCTTGATGCGTCGTCTTGACCCAGTCAGTCCTGCCGCGCACGTGCCTGAGGATCGCCCATAGCGCGGCGTACGACAGCGCCAACTGGTACGGGTAGGCGCCGAGGACCAGGCCGGCGTAGTCGCGCAGCCTGACCCGCTCCTCGAAGGTCCGGCCGAACTGCGCCAGCAACTGGACGTCGAGCAGCGAGTTGAGCAGTGTGATCGCCAGGGGGAGGGTCGCCACCAGGGTGATGGCCACCGGCGCCTTGTGCGACAGCGCCAGCAGCAGCGCGACCGGTGCCAGTACGGCGACGAACGCCTGGAAGAACTGGAAGCCGAGGACGTACACGGCGAGCACGCGCTGCGTCCGGGTCGGCAGCTGGAGCCATTCGCCCGTCAGGAAGACCTGGATGAAGCCCTGCATCCAGCGCACGCGCTGGCGTACCAGTGCGGGCAGGCTCTCGGGCGTCTCCTCCCTGGTCACCATCTCGTCGATGTAGACCACGTCGACGGGGTAGCGCAGCACCGACGCGGCGATACCGATCTTGCAGTCCTCGGTGAGACAGTTCTCGTCCCAGTAACGCCCGTAGCGTACCTTGAGCTCCTCCAGGAGCTGGCGGCGGAAGAAGACCGTGTTACCCCCGAGCGGCATCACGCCGATCCGGGCCTGCATCTTGAGCCGGGACTGGAACCACTTGAAGTACTCCAGGCAGTTGGCCGCCCGCCACCAGGCGCTGGTGTGGGCGTGCCACCAGCCGCGACCGGCTCCGGCCTGCAGCCGGCAGCCGAAGTTCATCAGCTGCACTCCGCACTGCACGATGCCCGCCCGGGTCCGGCGGAAGCGGTGGTCGACCACCCGCAAGAGGCCGGGGTGGAACAGATCTTCGGCGTCGGCCACGCCCACCCACTCGAACGCGATGCCCTCGCGCTCGAGCGTGCGCATGGCGGCGTTGAGCGCGATGGGCTTGTTGTGGAGGTCGGTGTCCGGCGGATATTCGCAGACCATGATCCGGTCCGGGTGCTCGCGGGCCTTGGCCGCGGCGATCGCCGCGGTGCCGGGATCGTCGGGAGGGTCGACGATCGCGATCACCCTGTAGTCGGGGTGGTCCAAGGTCGCCAGGCGCTCCAGAGTGTGGCCCGCCACGGCCTCCTCGAACCGCATCGGGACCAGGATCACTCCGGGCAGGCGCGGTTCGTCCGGGTCGCCGTACCGGTGCGGGTCGTTGTGCTCCGGCCACCACCACTTGTACAGCTGGAAGATCAGCGTGGTCCCTGCGACCAGCAGCATGAACAGGGAGACGCCGAGCAGGAAGTAGTCCACGAAGGCGGCCGCGGCCAGCACCAGCAGGACGCTGGCCAGGGCGCCGAGGAGGACCCGGGGGTGCGCCAGGCCGCTGCTTCGAAGCGGCGAGAACGACCAGTACTTGTCGGAGGAGAAGTTCACGACGGCGCCGGCCACCACGAGCCCCCAGTAGGCGGCGGCGGTGCCGGTCACCGGCGCCAGGAACGGGAAGGCCACCATGTTGAGGACCGCGCTGGCCCCGCGGGCGATCTGGAAGCGCCGCCATCGTGTCCCCAGGCTCAATGCCGAACCCGAGATGCGGGGATGCCAGGTCAGCAGGTAGTTGGCGGCGAAGCTGGCCTGCAGGGTGATCGCGAACTGCAGGACGTTGGCGACGGCCGGTGTCAGGCCCAGCCGCATGAAGGTCGCCAGGAGGACGTGGCCCAGTATCGCCACGGAAACACCGACGAGGACGAACAGCCAATGCTCGCGACGTAAGGGGAAACGCACGTTGAGGGCTCTCTCTGGGCCGCTGGCTTCCGGAACCGTCCCCGGCTACCCCTTCCCGTATCGCTCTAGGCCTTTACCGCGGAAATGACCAGAAGTCAGGTATGACAACCGCCGCGATCCGTGGGGGCAGCCGGGCGAGGCTCGTCCATCGGGCCGGAGCCGCCGTGCCGCGCCGGCCCCGGGACGCAGCTCGCGGAGCGGGTGGTAGGGCGATCGGCGTTGTCCCTGCTGGGGCTCGTACGGCACGCGGCCGAGTCCGAGCGCTTCTGGTTCCGCCGGGTGATGGCGGGGCAGGAGCCCTCGCCCCTGTTCTCGTCTCCGACCGCTCCCGGCGGCGCGTTCGAGGTGGCGGGTGCGGACGCGCGGATGGTCGCCCGGGCGTGGCAGGCGTGGCAGGCGTGGCGGGCACGCGACATAACGGCCATGCGGACATGCTGCGGGAGCAGATCGATGGAGCGGTAGGACTCTGACCGACCTGATCGCAGGTAGGTTCCCCGCCGCGCGACCCGCGCGGCGGGAAACCGTTAGCCGGAGCCGAGCGAGCCGACCGTCACCCGCCACTCGCGCAGCCGGCGATCCTTGGTGACCTGCAGCTGCGTGTAGGGGTCCTGGTCGACGAGCGCCTGCGCCGCGGCCTCGTCCTCCGCCTGGAGGACGATCATGCCGGCCGTCAGGTCCGTGTAGGGGCCGGCCGCGACGAGGCTGCCCTGCTCGTGGAGCTTGTTCAGGTGGGCGAGATGGTCCTCGCGGTGCTCCGCTCTCAGCGGGGTGTCGTTGTAGCCGTAGGTCACGACGAACAGTGCCATGTGGGGATACTCCCTTTCGTTTCTAGCGTCGGGTGATCGGTCCCAGCCCGTACACCCGGCGCGCGTTGGCGGCGAAGACGGCGTGCTGGTCGGCGGGCGGGAGGTGGGCGAGCGCGTCCTTCCACGCGCCGACCAGCCGCGGCATGGTGGTCCAGAGCTTCTCGACCGGGAAGTTGGTGCCGAACATGGCCCGGCCGGCGCCGAACCAGCCGATCACCTGGTCGGCGACCAAGGAGATGACCTCGGGATCCACCCGGTGGACGAAGGTGCCCTGCCCGGTGAGCTTGACCACGACGTTCGGCCGCTCGGCCAGCGCGGCCATCCCCGCCCGCCACGGCTCCAGGTACTCCTGGCCGATGAGCATGCCCGCGTGCACGAGGACGAAGGTGACGTCCGGGAAGGCCGCCGCCAGGTCGACCGCATCCGGCATCTGCTCGGGAAAGACCTGCAGCTCGAACAGCCAGCCGCGGTCGGCGAGCGCGCCGATGTTCTTACGGAAGACCGGGTCCCTCATGCGGTCGGGGGCGGTGGCGAACCGGAACTCCGGGCGCTCGTGCCAGTGCAGTTGCTGCCGGATCCCCCGGATCAGCGGTGTGAGCGCGGCCTGCCGTCGCATGGTCATCGGAGCGTCCTCGTCGAACATGTCGGCCGCTCCGATGACGGCCATCGGCCACCCCGACTCCTGATGAACCTCGTGGAGCCAGCGCACCTCGTCCACCACCCGGTCGAGCGGCCAGTTCGTCTGCACGTAGACCGACTCACGGATGTCCGAGGCCGTGGCTTCGGCGATGTACTCGCCGATCAGGTAGTCCCGCCTGATCGGCTCGTAGGGCCCGAAGATCCGCGGCACCATCGGGCCGGACAGCCACGGCAGGTCCCCGGTCCGCCAGACGTGATGGTGCGAGTCGACGATGTCGCCGGTGTAGCGGCTCGCCTCCGACATGACGATCACTCCCTGCCCAAGGTCTGTACCTGCTCGTACGCCGTCCGCAGGTCACGTACGCCCGCGAGCGCGTCCACACTGCCGAGCACGGCCGCCATGCCGCGGGTGACCGGCCGGTACGCCGGGTCGCAGGCGAGCGGCGTCCACCACAGCAACCGGTGGCCCAGCAGCGACAACCGCCGTACAGCCGCCTGCATGGGCCGGCAGTCGCCGCGTTCCAGGCCGTCCGAGAGCACGATCACCAGGGCGCCGCGCGCCACGGTGACATGGCGGGCGTTGCCGAGGAACTCCTGGAGCGAGGCGCCGATCCGCGTCCCGCCCTCCGCGTCCAGGACGACCTCGCTCAGCGAGCCGACGGCCGTGTCGACATCGCGGGCCCGCAGCGGCCCGGTGACACGGGTCAGCCGGGTGCCGAAGGTGAACACCTCCACGCGGTCGAGGCGGCCGACCACGGCGTGGGCGAAACGCAGGTAGTGGGCGCTGTGCCGCTTCATCGACCCGGACACGTCGATGAGCAGCAGCACCCGGCGCTGCCGCCGCGGACGGTTCCGCCGCCGCAACGTCACGATCTCGCCCTGGCTGCGCCAGGACTCGCGGCAGATCCTGGCGACGTCGATCCACGGACCTCGCCGGGCGGGCCGGCGGCGGCGCGACCGGACCGTCGGCACCGCGCCGCGCAGTTCCCGCCGCAGCAGTGAGAGCACTGCCCGGTCGTCGTCGCTCGCCGGGCCGAACACCGGGCGCCTGTCGCGCTCCGAGGAGCCGGCCTCGAGGCCCGCCTCCCCGCCGAACGCCGCCGTGAAGGGAGCCTCGTCCCCCTTCCCGCGCGGCACGGGGGTCTCCTCGTCGGGGGATTCCTGATCGCGGGCGGGCCGTGTCGCGACCTCCCCGAACCAGCGCTCGAACGTGGGGGAGTACACCTCCAGGTCCTCGCGGGAGACGGTGAGCGTGCTCGCCCCGATCCAGTAGAGGTGCGTGGCGTCGCGCGGGCCGACGGCCTCGATCGCCTGGAGGAAGACCCGCTGCTTGGCCACCGGCACGCGCAGGCCCTGATCGTTCAGGTCCCGCAGGAACCCGTGCACGTGATCGCCGATGCGCGCGACGAGGGACCGCTCAGTCACGGAACACCTCCGCGGCATGACGGCTGAGGAGGGCCAGGTCCTCCTCGTGCTTGACGAGCAGCCCCGCGGACCGGCGCATCGCCTCCGGCCAGCTCGAACCCTCGCGGGTCAGCGCCTGCACGCCGCGGGCCCAGGAGGTCGACTCCGCGATGCCCGGCCGCTTCAGCAGGGCCAGTCCGCGGATCCGGTGCACGGCGGCCACGAGGCGGGCCGCGCTCCTCTCGTCCAGGCCGGGCGCCTGCGCCTGGATGATCGCCCGCTCGCGTTCGGCGTCGGGGAAGGGGATCCAGTGGTACAGGCACCGCCGCTTGAGCGCGTCGTGCAGTTCGCGGGTCCGGTTCGAGGTGAGGATGACGAACGGGACGCTCGCCGCCCTGATGGTGCCGATCTCCGGGATGGTGATCTGGAACTCGCCTAGGAACTCCAGCAGGAACGCCTCGAACTCGCTGTCCGCACGATCGATCTCGTCGATCAGCAGCACCGCGCCGGATGCCGCCCGCAACGACCGCAGCAGCGGGCGCTGCAGCAGGAACTCCTCGCGGTACAGGTCGCCGACGCCGCGCCCCTCCACCTCGGCGGCCCGCAGGGACAGCAGCTGCTTCGGGTAGTCCCACTCGTACAGGGCCTGGGAGGCGTCCAGCCCCTCGTAGCACTGCAGCCGGATCAGCTCGCGGTCGAGGACCCGGGCCAGGACATTCGCGATCTCCGTCTTGCCGACCCCCGGCTCGCCCTCCAGCAGCAGCGGAAGCCCGAGCACGTCCGCCAGGCCGACGGCGGTGAGCAGGCCCTCGTCGGCCAGGTAACCCTCCGCGCCCAGCCGGCTGCCCAGCGCGCCCCGATCAACCGGCACGGCCGGCCCGCAGCTCGTCGAGTCCGCGCAGCACCTTCTCCGGAGTGAACGGCATGCTCGTCAGCCGTACGCCGACCGCGTCGTACACCGCGTTGGCGATCGCGGGGATCGGCGCGTTCGCCGTCATCTCGCCGATCCCCTTGGCCCCGAACGGCCCGTTGGCGGCGGGCCGTTCGAGGAACACGCTGGTCTGCTCCGGGATGTCGGCCGGCCCGGGCATCAGGTACTCGACGAAATCGACAGGGCCGTGCTCGCGCGACCGCGGATAGTACGGCTCGGTCGACTCGAACAGCGCATGCGACAGGCCCATCCAGGCGCCGCCCTCGACCTGCTGCGTCGCGAGGGCCGGGTTGAGCGCCCGGCCGATCTCGTACGTGTTGTAGAGCCGTAGCACCTCGATGACACCGGTCTCGTCGTCGACCTCGACCTCGGCCACCGTGCACGCGTGCGCCTGGCAGGAGTCCGGGTCCATCTCGCCGGTCTCCGGCACCGGTGTGCTCGGCTCCTTGAGGAAGATGCCCCGGCCGGAGATGGTCCGGCCCTGCCGGAAGTGCGCGGCGAGCGCGACGTCGCTGATGTGGATCTTCATCTCCGACGATCCCTTGAGACGGACGAAGCCCGTGCCGTCGGTCTCCAGATCGTCCGCGTCGACCTCCAGCTCGTCGGCGGCGACCTGGAGCATGACATCCCTCGCCTCGCGCGCCGCCATGATCACGGCGTTGCCGATGCGGTGGGTGCCGCGGCTGGCGAACGTTCCCATGCAGTGCGGGCCGGTGTCCGTGTCGGCGGTGTCGACGATGATGTTCTCGATCGGGATGCCGAGCGTCTCCGCCGCGCACTGAGCGATGACCGTCCGCAGCCCCTGGCCGAGATCCACCGAGGAGAGCGTGACGACGAACCCGCCCATGGTGGTGGCGTGGACGAGTGCCTGAGAGGGGTCGCCGCCGAGGTTCATCCCGGTCGGGTAGTTGACCGCCGCGTACCCGCGCCCGTGCCGTGACGCCATCGCTCAGCCCTCCGTTCGCTCGGTCGACGACATCGCCCGGTACTCCGGCGGGAGGTCGTGCCCCACCAGGTCGGCGGCGCTCTGGATCACCTCGACCAGCGCCGTGCCGGTCGCGATCTTGCGATGCGCCTTCATGTCGCCGTCCCGGTAGGCGTTCTTGAGCCGCAACCGCAGCGGGTCCATGGCCAGCTCCCGGGCGACGTGGTCCATGTGCGACTCCAGCGCGAAGTCGCCGATCGTGACGCCGAACCCGCGCATGGCGCTGGAGGGGGTCCGGTTCGTGTAGACGCAGTAGGCGTCGACGTGGACGTTCGGGATCGTGTACGGGCCGGGCATGTGCGCCGCCGCCTTGGTGGTGCCGTACGGGCTGTGCCGGGAGTACGCGCCCGCGTCCACGTAGAGCGTGATCTTGCGGGCGACGATCCGGCCGTCGTCCATGACGCCGTCCTTGATGGAGATGCGCTCGGCCGCGCGCGTGGACGACACCTGCATCTCCTCGGCGCGGCTGTAGACGTATTTGGCGGGCCGGCCGGTGAGCATGGCGGCGATGCAGGCGAGGGGCTCGACGATGACGTCCACCTTGCCGCCGAAGCCGCCCCCGACGGTGCCCCCGACGACGCGCAGGCCGGTGGGCGGGACGCCGAGGATGAGCGCGGTGTTGTCGAGGGTGAAGTAGGCGGCCTGGGTGTTGGTGTGGATCCGCAGCCGGCCGTCGCCCTGGGGGACGACGATGCAGCCGGTCGGCTCGATCGGCGCGTGTTCGATCGGCGAGGAGCTGTAACTGCCCTCGATGATGCGGTCCGCCTCCGCGAAGCCCCGCTCGACGTCGCCGAAGCGGACCCGGCGGCAATGGTGGCCCTCGTACACGAAGTGGTTGGTGCCCGCCTGCTTGATGATCGGCGCGCCGTCGGCCAGCGCCTCCTCGACGTCGAGAACGGCGGGCAGGTCGGTGTAATCGACCACGACCCGGGCGGCGCCCTCGCGGGCGGCGTCCTCGGTCTCGGCGACCACGGCGACGATCGGCTCGCCGCGATAGAGGACCCGGTCCTCGGCCAGCACCGGCTCGTCGTCGGGGCCCACACCGATCAGGCGCAGCACGACGTACCAGTTGCTCGGCACGTCCTCGTGGGTGATCACGCGGAGCACGCCGGGCACGTCGAGGGCGCCGGAGACGTCGACCCGGTTGATGAGGGCGTGGTGCCGCGTGGACCGGTGGATCTTGACGTGCGTCATTTCCGGCGGAGCCATGTCCTCGAAGAAGACCGTGCGGCCAGTGACGTGACCGCGGGCGTCGGAGCGCTGGACCGCCGAACCGATGACGGAGAAGTCGCCCGCCCGCTCGCCCTTGAAGTACGCGCTGTCGATCGGCGTGATGCGCGCCATCAGACGTCGGCCTTCGCGGGAGCCGGCGCGGGCGCGGGTTCCGGCGCGGCGCCGCGCCGGCGCTCCGCGGCGGTGAGGACGGCGGCGATGATCGGCTCGTATCCGGTGCAGCGGCAGACGTTGCCGCAGATCGCCTCGGTGACATCCTGGCGGCTCGGATCCGGGTTCCGGTCGAGTAATGCCGTGGCGGACATGATCATCCCGGGGGTGCAGAACCCGCACTGCGTCGCGAAGAGGTCGACGAACGCCTGCTGCACGTCACTGAGCCGCTCGCCGTCGGCCAGGCCCTCGATCGTCTCCACGGTGGAGCCGTCGACCGTCACGACGGGAATCAGGCACGAGACCACGGGCCGGCCGTCCAGCAGCACCGTGCAGCTGCCGCAGCCCCCTTGCGCGCAGCCGCGCTTGGCCCCCATCAGCCCGAACGTCTCGCGCAGGGCGTTCAGCAACGTCGTCGACGGCCGGGCGATCAGCTCCCGCTCGGTGCCGTTCAGCTTGAGGGTGACGATGGTCGAGGGCATACGATCCCCTTTCAGGCCCCGAGCAGGGCACGACGCAGGTGGACGGGGTAGACCCGAGCGCGGTACCAGGCGGAGGCGTAGGCGTCGTCGAACGGCTCGATGGCGTCCGCTCGGGCCGCCTGGGCGACGACCTCGGCGGTCAGCGGCGCGCCCAGCAGCACGCGCTCGGCGCCGACCGCCCGCACCAGGCGGCGCGCGAGACCGCCGAGCACGAGACGGACGTCGCCGACCAGGCCGTCCTCGATCGTGATCCGGGCCGCCACCGTGACGATGGATCCCGAGTTGAGCCGCCGCCGGCTCGCCTTGTGGAACCGGAACGTGTCCTTCGCCGGAGCGGTGAACCGGACACAGGTCACCAGCTCGCCGGCGGGCAGGCCGTCCGTGACGATCCGCTCCAGCGGTTCGCGGCGCGCGCCGTCGGCGCCGAGCACGTCCAGCTCCGCGTCCAGGGCGAGCAGCGCCGCCGCCAGGTCGCCGTACGGCTGCGGCACGAAGAGGTTGCCGGCCACGGTGGCGAGGCTGCGGACCGGCGGGGAGGCGATCGAGCGCACGCAGCGGGACAGGTAGCTCAACCGGGCGTCGTCCTCGATGTCCGCGAGCGTGGTGGCCGCCCCGAGGGCCACGGTGGCGCCGTCGACGTCGATGCCGCGCAGTCCGGCCCTGCGCAGGCTGACCAGCCGCACGTCGCCGCCGGCTGCGTCGTTCAGCCGGGCCATCAGATGGGTGCCGCCGCCCAGGGGGATGGCCCCTGTCTGAAGGTCCGTACGAGCCGCCTCAGGACTGTCCGGCATCTGAACCGATATCAGCATCTAGGCTCCAATTATCGATATCGATAATTGGAGAGTAGATGGCATGATCTAAGAGTCAAGGGGCATTTTGGCCCTCGAAGCCGCAGGAGGCCTGTTGCCGGAACCCACGGGGAGCCCGTCCACCGTCCCGTCCACCGTCCCGCGCTCCGCACGACCGACCCTGAGCCGGCAGATCCGCGACGGTCTGCTGCGACGGATCGTCGCCGGCGAGCTCGGTGAGGGCGACCGGCTGATCGAGACGAAGATCGCCGCCGAGTTCGGCACCAGCCAGGCCCCGGTCCGGGAGGCGCTGCGGCAGCTCGAGGGCCTCGGCCTCATCGAGGGCCAGCCCCGTCACGGCAGCCGGGTGCTTCCCTTCGCCGAGCAGACGATCCGCGAGGCGTACATCCTGCGGGCGGCGCTCGAGGAGACCGCGACGCGGCTCGCGATGCTGGCCGGGACCCTGCCCTTCGACCGCCTGGGGGAGGCGGTCGAGGAGATGTACCGCCGCGCCCGGGACAACGACGTGCCCGGCATCGGCCTGGCCAGCGCCCGGTTCCACCGGCACGTCGTACAGGCCGGCGGCAACGCGCTGCTGACCCGCGCCTGGGAGGCGCTGCAGATCGAGGCGCGCACGGCCATCGCCCTGATGGTCACCAGGCCGGAGCTCGAGCGGGTCGCCGACGAGCACCGCGAGCTGCTGGACGTGATGCGCGCCGGGGACGTCGAGACGGCCTGCCGGCACGCCCGCGACCACCAGTGGGCCTACGCCGACACACCGCACGACCCGTACGGGACGCCGAGGACGCCTCCACCGGCTTGACCTCCCTGCTACGGCCGGGTGCCATCGCCAAGTTCCTCCCCGCCGCCCCCTGAACGCCCTCGGCGGCCCGGAGCTGGACGGGCTGCGAGAGCCGAGCGCGGAGCTGCCGCACCGGGTGGGCAACCAGAGATCTTGGTTCCGTATAGGCTGCCCGGAAGCCGACAGCCACCGCATCCACGCCAGCCGGGACCATCGCCATGAACGCCGACAAGCACGGCCTCGCGCAGACTCCGGAACGCGCAGCCGCGCTCATGCGCGCCTCCCTGGCGGGGTTGTCGGTCGGAGACGCGTTCGGCGACCAGTTCTTCCTGCATGCCAATCGCCATCTCACCGCCGCGGACCTTCCCGCACCGCCGTGGGAGTGGAGCGACGACACCGAGATGGCCTGCTCGGTCGTCAGCTGCCTGCATCGTCACGGACGCATCGACCAGGACACTCTCGCGACCTCCTTCGCCACCCGCATGGACACCGGCCGTCGCTACGGCGCCGGAGCCTTCGGACTCCTCGAACGCATCCGCGACGGACACCCGTGGCGGGTCGCCTCGGTCGAGTCCTTCGGCGGCAACGGCTCCTTCGGCAACGGCGCCGCCATGCGCGTCGCCCCCCTGGGCGCCTACTACAGCGGCGACCCGGCCCGCGCCGCCGCCGAGGCCACCCGCCAAGCCGAGATCACCCATACCCACACCGAAGGGATGGCCGGCGCGATCGCCGTAGCAGTCGCAGCCTCCCTCGCCGCCACCGGCACCGCGGAGAACATGATCGAGGCAGCGCTCGACCACGTTCCCGGAACCTACGTCCGACGAGGACTCCTACGCGCTCGCCGCCTCAGGAAGGCGACACCGGAGCAAGCAGCGCAGGTCCTGGGCAACGGATCGCGAGTCACCGCCCAGGACACCGTGCCGTTCGCGCTCTGGGCAGCCACCCGCCACCTGGACGACTATCCGGCCGGAGTCCGGGCCTGCGTCACGGTCGGCGGCGACATGGACACCACCGCCGCGATCGTCGGCGGCGTCATCGCCGCCAGCACCGGGATCGGCGGCATCCCGCCAGAGTGGCTCGACTCCCGCGAACCGCTTCCGGGATGGCTGGAGGACGGCCCGGCAGCCTGACGTCGGCGGGTTGTCGAGCGTCGTGGCGGCAAGGCTCCGTGAGCGGCTGCCACCCCCTGCGGATCACCTGAGCGCGGGCCATCAACCGATCGGTGGATGCCGGAGATCGCGCCGGCGGGGGAATCTCGGAACATGACAGACATCATCGAGATCAACGACCTGAGCAAGACCTATGGTGGACCGCGTTTCAGCGGTCCACCGCAGGTAGCGGACGAAGTCCGCACCTCCGGAGCCGGCAAGGCGGTGGACGGCGTCTCCCTGAGGGTGGCGCGTGGCGAGATCTTCGGGATCGCCGGTCCGAACGGGGCGGGCAAGACCACGCTCGTGGAGTGCATGTCAGGGCTGCGGCGGCCGGACGGCGGCACGCTGCGGGTGCTGGGGCTGGACCCGCAGAACGACCGGCGGGAGCTCCTCCAGCGCATCGGCGCGCAGCTGCAGGAGGCGGCCCTGCCCGACGCGATCAAGGTGGGAGAGGCGTTACGGATGTACGCCTCCTTCTACGACAAGCCGGCCGACTGGCGGGCGCTCATGAGCGAATGGGGGCTGGCGGACCGGAAGGGGGAGCGGTTCGCGAACCTGTCCGGCGGGTGGAAGCAGCGGTTGTTCATCGCGCTGGCCCTGGTCGGCAACCCGGAGGTGGTGTTCCTCGACGAGCTGACCACCGGGCTGGACCCGGCCGCCCGCCGTACCACGTGGGGGCAGATCCGCGAAATGCGCGATCGCGGGGTCACCGTCGTGCTGGTCACCCACTTCATGGACGAGGCCGAGGCGCTGTGCGACCGTCTCGCGGTCATCTGCCGCGGCCGCGTCGTCGCCGAGGGCAGCCCGCGCGAGCTGATCGCGCAGGCGGGTTCCGACTCGCTGGAGAACGCGTACTTCGCTCTGACCGAAGGAGAACTGGCATGAAGGGCAGCACGCAGGTCATCGGGGTCGAACTCAAGCTGATCATGCGCGACCCCATGTCGGCCTTCTTCGCGCTCGCATTCCCGGTGATCATGCTCTGGGTCAAGCTGCGCAGTGGCAACAAGCCCCTGCCGGGCGGGGTGCTCGCCATCGACGCCACGGTGCCGATGCTGACCGCCTTCGTCATCGGCCTGGCCGCGCTGGTCGTCCTGCCGGCCACGCTGGCCCACTACCGGGATCGCCGAGTGCTCAAGCGGCTGCGCGTCACGCCCGCCTCGCCGGTGATGCTGTTCGGAGCGCAGTGGGCGGCGCACATGCTGCTGGCCGTGCTCGGATCGGTGCTGGTGATCCTCATCGGCCTGGTCGCGTACGGGCTGACGGGACCGGCCAGCGTTCCCGTCGTCCTGCTGGCGTGGCTGCTCGGCGCGCTCAGCCTCGGCTCCATCGGGCTCCTGCTCGGCGCGATCGCCCCGAGCGGCCGCGCGGCGACCGTGATCGGGCTGGGCGTGTTCTTCCCGATGGTGTTCATGTCCGGCGCCGTGATCCCCCGCGAGAGCATGTCGGGCTCGATGCGCGCGATCGGCGACCTGACCCCGATGGCGCCGGTGGTCCAGGCGATCCGCGAGGGCTGGTCCGCCGGCACGACGTCCCCGCTTACGCTGGGCATCATGGTCGCGATTTCGGTCATCGCCGGGGGCATCGCGCTGAGGGCGTTCCGGTGGTAGCCGTCTCGCGCTGGGACCGGGCCCAGGCCGCGCTGCCGTACGCGCTGGTCCTGCTCCCCGCGCTCTTCTCCCTGGTGCGGGAGTGGCGGGTGGAGGTGCTGGCCCTGGCGTTGTTCGCGGCGGCCTGGCACTGGCTGGTGGTGGCCTCGGGCCGGATCGCGCGGCCCGTGGTGCTCGTCGTCTACTTCGCCGTGCTGCTCGCCGTCGTCGGGGTGCTGGTCAGGTTCGACTCGGTCTTCACAGTCACGGGGATCGGGGCGTTCATCCAGTGCTTCGTGCTGCTGCCCGGGTGGTGGGCGTACGGGGGCGTGGCCGTGACGGTCGGCGTGCTGATCTCGTCCCGGCCCCGGCCGCCGGTCGAGATGATCTCCTCCTTCCTCGTCGGGGTGCTGGTCGCCTCCACGGTGGGGCTGATCGTCAAGACCATCTCCGACCAGAACGACGAGCGCAAGAAGATGATCGTGGAGCTGAGGGAGACCGGCGCCAAGCTGGCCGCGCTCGCCGAGGAGAACGCGAACCTGCAGGCCCAGCTGCTGACCCAGGCCCGGGAGGCCGGGGTCCTGGAGGAACGACAGCGGATGGCCAGAGAGATCCACGACACGATCGCGCAGGGCCTGACCGGCATCGTCACCCAGCTCGAAGCCGTCGACACGGAGACCGGCTCACCAGCCGTACGCTCCCGCCTGGACCAGGTACGCACCCTGGCCAGGGACAGCCTGACGGAGGCCCGCCGCTCGGTGCAGGCGTTGCGCCCCTCGCCGCTGCAGCACGAAGCCCAACTGGCCACCGCACTGGAGGAGGTCGCGGCGAAATGGTCGCTGAGCACCGGCGTGCCCGCCTCCGTGTCGGTCACCGGCGATCCGCGGCCGCTGCACGTGGAGGTGGAGACCGCCCTGTTACGGGTGGCGCAGGAGGCGCTGGCCAACGTCGCCAAGCACGCCTCCGCCGGGCGTGTCGGGCTGACGCTCTCGTACATGGAGGATGTGGTGGCGCTGGACGTACGCGACGACGGCCGCGGCTTCACCCCCGGGCCGGGTGAGGGAGGCTTCGGCCTCATCGCGATGCGCCAGCGGATCATCCGCCTGGCCGGCGACTTCGCCGTCGAGTCCGCCCCCGGCCAGGGCACGGGAATCTCGGCCACCGTCCCCGCCATCCCCACCGACCCCAGCCCCGACCGCAGCCCCGACCGCATCTCCGACCGCAGCCCCGATCCCAGCCCCGATCGCAGCCCCGCCCCTGACTCTGGACCGTGAGCCGATGCCGCCGATTCGTTTGATCATCGTGGACGATCACCCGGTCGTCCGGGACGGCCTGCGCGGGATCTTCGCCGCCGACGACGCCTTCGAAGTCGTCGGCGAGGCGGCCGACGGCCCGGAGGCGCTCGTCGTGGCCCTCCGCACGGGCCCGGACGTCGTCCTCCTGGACCTCCGGATGCCGAAGATGAGCGGTGCCGAGGTCATCCGCAGGCTGCGTGCGCAGACCCCCGGCATCCATGTGCTGGTCCTGACCACGTTCGGCGACGACGCCGACGTCCTGCCCGCGATCGAGCAAGGAGCCACCGGCTACCTGCTCAAGGACACCCCGGGCGCTGACCTGCGCCGCGCGGTGCGGGCGGCGGCCCGCGGCGAGACGGTCCTGTCCCCTGCGGTGGCCGGCGTGCTACGGCAGGGAGCACGGGCGCCGGAGGCCGGGCCCACGCTGACGTTGAGCCCGCGCGAGCTCGAAGTGCTCAGGCTCATCGCGCGCGGCGCCACCAACCGGGAGGTCGCCGGGAAACTGTTCATCACCGAGGCGACGGTGAAGACGCACCTCCTGCACGTCTTCGCCAAGCTCGAGGTGAACGACCGGGCCGCGGCGGTGTCGGCGGCGTACGAGGCCGGCCTGCTCAAACCGGCCACCGAGAGCTCTTGATGCGGCTGCGCGCCGGTCTGCTCCACGGCCGGGCGGTGGCCGTGTCCGCCGCCCGTGACCACAGGGGCCGCGGAACGACGGGACGGCCGTTCGCCGCGCTATCCGGCGGGGCGCAGGTAGACGGGGAACTGCTGGTGACCGTTGCTGATGAGGGTGGGCACCGGCCGCAACGAGTCTGCCGGCGCCGCCAGCGCCATCTCGGGGAAGCGCCCGAAGAGCTGACGCAGGGCCTCGGCGACTTCGAGCCGGGCGAGCGGGGCTCCGAGGCAGTAGTGCACGCCGTAGCCGAACGCCAGATGATCCTTGACCTTGCGGGTGACGTCGAAGGTGTCCGCGTCGGGCCCGTGCCAGTCCGGGTGATGGTTCGCGGCCCCGTACGCGGCGAGGATGGGATCTCCCGACGGGATGACCTGCCCGTCCGGGAGCTTGATGTCGGTCACGGCGAAGCGCAGCGGCAGGTATTTGATGGCGGGCTCGTGGCGAAGGGTCTCCTCCACCACGTCCTCCCAGGTCGCCTGGCCGGTCCGGACGAGGTCGAGCTGGCCGGGGGACGTCAGCATCGCGAAGACGGCCTGGTCGATGACGTTGACGGTCGTCTCGTACCCGGCGTTGATCATCAGGATCATCGTGTCGCGCAGTTCGTCGTCGGTGAAGCCGCCGCCGTCCGACTCCTCGTCGCGGGCCGCGATGAGCAGGGAGGTCATGTCGTCGCCGGGGTCGGCGCGCTTGGTGGCGATCAACTGGTCGGTGCGCTCGAAGAGCCGCGCGGCGTTGGCCTGGGCCTCCTCGGGCGTGAGCGTGCTGTCGAAGACGCGGTCGACGATCTGCCGGAAATCGTGGCGCTGGTCCTCCGGCACGCCCATCAGGTGGCCGATCACGGCGATGGGCAGCGGGTAGGCCAGCCGCTCGCGCAGGTCCACCGCCTGACCTGCGGGCACCGCGGCAAGGTCGTCGATCAAGCCGGTGACCAGGGATTCGACGATCGGCTTCAGCTTGGCGATGCGGCGCGCGCCGAAGACGGGGGCCACCATCCGCCGTAATCTGCGGTGGTCGGCGCCGTACGCGGTGAGCATGCTCCGCACCTCGATCCACAGGGCGAGCGGCCAGGTGCCGGTCGTCCGCTGGAAGTCCGGATAGTGAGCGCGGCCGTCCTTGGACACATCGGGGCTGGTGAGCATGGTCTTGAGGAGTGCCGGGTCGGAGACCGCCCAGGCGCGCAGCCCGAGGACGTCCACGGGGGTGGCCGAGCCACGGGCCCGCAGGGCCCGGTACTCGGCGTGCCGGTCGGCACCGGTCGGATCGATCACGAACGGCAGGGGCTGGGACATGTGTCTTCTCCTTCAGGTCGCAGCAGCGAAGCGGAGGGAACCGAGGGCTCACGGGCACCTGGAACGGTCCGGCCCGACACGGCGGCCGGAGGCGAAATGGCGGGTCTGTCTTGGGCGACCGAACTCATCGGTGGCCCCATCGGCTGCCCGGTCGCCGGTGTCGGCCGTACCGGAGCAGGCGTGATCGCGTGTCAGGCTGCGATCACGTTGACGCGCTGCGCGCTTTCTCCCGCCCGGGTGGCGTCTTCAGCGTGCCGGAATGGTTGAGCCGCGATTCCAACGGTGCTCCTCGCCGTGTTACGGATACACCCACTTGACCGGACAGCCCGGCCGATGCGTGACAGAAAGCCCGATGTGACGTACGTCTCACCTGAGCCGCCCATTGAACGGGACGGCCCAAGTGACCGCTTTCAGTGATGGCCTGGAGGGCCCGAGCCGGGTGGCCGTTGGCCTTCGTCAGGGGCGGCGGCCGGTGAAGCAGAGGAACGCCGTCTGGGGGTCGGCGCCTGCCGGAGGCGTGATCTCCGGCTGGAAGGCGTTGGTCGCCTGGAGGCCGGCGTAGTGGTGGCGCAGGGCGTCGTGGGTGCGTACGACGGCCTCCGGGTCCAGGGCCTCGTCGCCGCCGACGGCGCGGGCCAGGTCCCAGGTGTGGACGAGCAGTTCCAGCGCCCCCACCACGTCGACCGCCCGCTCCACGGGCACGGGGCCGAGCGGGCTGAACGGGAGCGGGGTGGCGGCCAGGCCGGGGTCGGTGAGGAGGGCCCGCAGCCCGGCTCTGGCCTCGGCGTACGCGGCCGCGAGGTCGGCGCCGGGCTCGACCTTCGGGGCGTCGCCCATGCCGGACACGCCCACCCCGTGCGAGGGCTGCGGCGGGGTCCGGCGAACGACCGCGATGATGCCGCGGTGCCCGTTGACGACATGGGCGACGACGTCCCGGGCCGTCCATCCCGCGCAGGGGCTGACGCGATCCCAGCGGTCGGCGGGGGTGGCCTCGATCCGGGCCTGGAAGGCGCCCGCGAGCAGGTCGAACCGGTCGGCGATCTCAGACATGGGTGGTCCAATCTTGGCTGTCGCCAGGGTGATGGCGGGCGGCGTGGTGCCGCGTCCGGGGGGACCACTATATGTAGGAAAATTCCTACATGTCATGTCGATCTAGAGGTGGTCGGCCGTCACCCCACGTGACAGCGTGAGATGTGCCGCGAGTGCCTGCCGCAGGGCGAGCAGACCGGCGGAGGCGGGGGAGGCGCCCCATGACAGGGGGGCGCGGGCGTGCCGCGCCAGCATCCGGGCCCACGACCGATGCGGGAACAGCTCCACATCTGGTTCGCACGGGGTGAAGGCCACCGGCCGACCGCCGTCGGCACGTCCCACGGCGGGTGGGGTGAAGGCGACGGGCCGCTGCCCGCCGGCGCTCTCGCCTGCCGGATGACGAGCCGCTGACGCCACGGATGCCCGTCGTGCCGGTCGGCGGCGCGGATCGGGGCTCCTCCCGCTCCCGGCCCGGTCGTTCGCGCCCAGGCCGGCGAGCTGGAGGCTGACGTAGGTGCCGGACCCGGCCCGGCGCTCGACGAAGCCCTCGGCCGCGAGCCGGTCGAACGCTTCCACCACGGTCGAGCGGGAGACGCCGAGAGAGCCGGCCAGCGTACGGGTGGACGGCAGGCGGCTGCCCGGCTCGAACTGCCCGTTCATGATGGCCGCCCGGAACCCTTGGTGCAGCCGCCAGCGCAGGGGCCTGCCGCTCTCCTGGGCGAGCGGAATGATCGCGGGCGGGAGGTTCACAGAGGGGCGCGGCACGATACTGGACTGCTCCACTTCGCATAGGCGGACCTGTCGGGACAACCACTTTGAGCGTACGGTCTCGCCCATGAGGTTCGCTCTGGAGGATCAGATCGCCGCACAACCGGACATGGTCGCGAACGCGCTCACCGCCGACCCGCCCCGCCTGGACGGAGGCAGGCCGATCATCTTCACGGGCATCGGCACCTCGCTGCACGCGGCGCGCATCGCCGCCGCGTGGGCGTGGCACGTCTCCGGCGGCCGTAGCCGAGCGGTGGCGGTCGATGCGCACGACCTGGCCCTGCGCTTCCCGATCACCGCCGAGGACCAGGTCGTGGTGATCAGCCACCGCGGCTACAAGCGGTATCCGCGCGCCGTGCTCGGCAAGGCGCGCGCGGCGGGCGCCACCACGATCGCGGTCGTGGGGACGGACGCGCCCGATCAGCAGGCCGACGTCGTCGCGCGTACGTGCCCCGACGAGACGGCCGGCACCTTCACCGTTTCCTACCTGTCGTCGCTGGCCGTCCTGGGCGGGATGGTCGCCGGTCTGGAGGGGCCGTACCGGGAGCGGTTCGCGGCCGCGCTGCGGACCGTGCCGCAGGCGCTGAAGGCGACTCTGGCGGAGCCCGCCCCGGTTCGGGCCGCCGAGGGCTGCGCCGCCGGCGAGCCGCTGCTGCTCGTCGGCTTCGATCTCGACGCGATCACCGCGGCCGAGGCCGCGCTCAAGATCAAGGAGGGGGCTCGCCTGTGGGCGGAGGCGATGTCCACGGAATTCTCCTTGCACGGCACCCCCGCCGCCTTCCGCGCTGGAATGAACGTCATCAGCATCACCCCGGGCACTGACGACCAAGGACGGACGAACACGCTGCGGGCGCTGCTGGCCGAGCTGGGGGCGACCGTGTGGACCAGCGGCGAGGACGACGAAGAGCTGAGGTTCGCACCGGTTGACCCGTTGATGCGGCCTTTCACGTCGATCGTGCCGTTGCAGCGGCTCACCGCGGAGCTCGCCCGGCTACGTGGCACCGATCCCGACACGCTCCACGGCGGGGTGGAGCCGTGGCTGTCGGCCATGACCGGACTGGAGTTGTGACATGCCTCCCGCACCGCCTGTCCGGGAACCCTTCGCGCTGCCCGGGGAGCCGTACCGGCCGCGCAGGACCGAGTGGCTCGGCGTCACCGAGCACGCGGGCTGGCGGCTGAAGCTCATCGCCATCACGGCCGTCGGCGCGCTTCCTGACGATGCCGGGATCAAGGCCGCGCTCGGGGCGGCCGAGCGAGAGGTGCCACAGCCCGCGCGGGCCGGCGCGCGGCCGGGCGTCGGATTCCTGATCGTGCACCGTGGCGCCGAGGCGCTGTGGGTGCTCGTGTGCTGGTGGGAGGGCGACATCCTGTACGAGAGGCTGTGGCGGGCCGATCCCGGCACGACGGAGCTGCGGCCCGTACCACCGGAGGGGCCTACGGCCTGCGTCTGGGAGCTGCAGGCCATCGACCACGAACGGCGAGCCTGGATCAGGTACGTGCTGGAGCACCCTGGCGCTCCGGACCTCGCCGGGTATCTCAGATCGGGCCCCGCCGGAGGGGAGCCGGCGCCGTGACCACCCGACGCGTCGCCGTCGTGCAGGCCGCGCCCCGCCTGTTCGACCTGCCCGAGACGCTGCGCCGCTTCGAGGACCTCCTGGCGCGGGCGGCCGCCGGGGGAGCGCACCTCGTGGTGTTCCCGGAGGCGTTCATCGGTGGCTACCCCAAGGGCTCCACCTTCGGCGCGACTGTCGGACGGCGCGACGACGAGGGACGCGCGTTGTTCGCCCGGTATCGCAGGTCAGCGATCGAGATCCCGGGCGAGGCGTTCGAGCGGATGAGCGCCGCCGTGGCGGCCCGGCAGGCCCATGTGGTCGTCGGCGTCATCGAACGGTACGGCCGTACGTTGTACTGCTCGGCGCTGTTGTTCGCGCCGGACGGCACGCTGCTGGCTCGTCACCGCAAGCTGGTGCCCACGGGAACCGAGCGCGTGATCTGGGGGCGCGGCGACGCCCGCGACGTCGTCGTCGCGGACACCGACGTCGGACGCATCGGCCTGGCGATCTGCTGGGAGAGCTACATGCCGCTCTACCGGACCGCCCTCTACCAGCGGGACGTGCAGATCTATTGCGCGCCGACAGTGGACGATCGCGACGTGTGGACGTCGACCATGCGGCACATCGCCGTCGAGGGCCGTTGCTTCGTGCTCTCGGCCAACCAGTTCGCCGGCCGGGACGACTATCCGGGCGACTTCCCCGCGGCCGACCCGGCCGCCGCGGCCGCGGCCACCATCCAAGGGGGCAGTTGCGTCGTGGATCCCTTCGGACACGTGCTCGCCGGGCCGTCCTTCGGCAAGCAGGACGTGCTCATCGCCGACATCGACCTCGCCGTGCTCGACGGCGCTTATCTCGACCTGGATGTCGTCGGCCACTACGCGCGCCCCGACATCTTCCGGTTCCGCACCGCTCGGCCCGAGTCGCAGGAGCGGCACGATCACTCGTAGGCAGCGCGCTCAGCGGGACATGGGGTCGGCGGCGATGAGGGCTTCCAGGGGGAGCAGGGCGGAGCCCGTGGCCACGGCGTCGCCGCCGAACCTGGCGACCAGCAGCTCGAACTGGCCGCCGGGGCGCGCCAGGCTGTGCCTCCTGGTCGCCTCGGTGATGCGCTCGCCCAGGGACTCCATCAGCCGGAGCCCGACCCAGCCGCCGATGACGATGCGTTGCGGCCCGGTCAGGTTGACCAGCCCGCCCAGCGCGGCGCCGAGGCAGTCGACGACGTCGCCGACGATCTCGCCCGCGACCGGGTCGCCGGCGTGCGCGTCGGCGATGAGCTTGCCGACGGCGCCCCAGCCGGTGCCCTCGAAGACGCCGCCCCTGGCCCGCCACGCGGACAGGATCGCGTCGGAGCCGAGGTACGCCTCCACGCACCCGCGGTTGCCGCACCGGCACACCCGGCCCCCGCGTTCGATCACCGTGTGCCCCCACTCCCCGGCGCTGGAGTGAGCGCCGGACAGCAGCTGCCCGTCGCTGACGATCCCCAGCCCGACCCCCCGGCCGAGCAGGGCGATCAGGGCGTGCGCGGCCCCGCGGGCGTTGCCGAACCAGTGTTCGGCCCTGGCCTGCATCTTGGCGCCGTTCTCCGCGAGGACGGGGACGTGCCCGACGTCGCACAGCGCCGAGACGGGGACGGGCGGCCAGCCCAGGCTCTGGGCGTAGAGGGTCTGGCCGCCGTCGGGGGCGGTCTCGACGACGCCGGGCAGGCCGAGCCCGACGCCGAGCAGGGTCGGCCAGCGGTTGGCGTTGCGCTCGCGCAGCGCGACGAGGGCCTCCTGGAGGTCCGCGCCGATCCGCTCCGGCTCCTCCTCCTTGGCGCCGCCGCGGAACTCCCGGTCGATCCGGTTCACCGCCAGGTCGAACATCTCCACGGCCACGCCGCGCTCTCCGATGTCGGCGCCGATGGTGATCGCGCTCTCGGCGCGCGGCCCGATGAGCGTGATGGGCCGCCCGCCGCGCGAGGAGATCGAGCCGCGCTCCTCCACGAGCCCCGCGGCGATCAGGTCGGTGACGAGATTGGCCGCGGAGGCCGCGGACAGGCCCGTCTCCTGGGCGATGGCGGCCCGGGTGGTCTCCTGCGCGAGGATCACGTGCTTGAGGGCCAGCGCCCGGTTGCGCTGCCGGAGGGTCGTCACGGTGGACGCCTCGGGCAAGGAGAGATGGGGCCGACCACCACGGGGTTCGACGCTCATGATCCCCCGATCCTAGCAATCAGCCGTCCGCGCCCGGGCCGGGCCGAGGCCGCTGATCAGGTGCGCGTCACCGGGCCACCGCCTGCCGGTAGGTCTCGTCGGTGTGGAGGAGGTTGCGGTGGGTGTCCTCGGCGGTGATGACGCCGCCGTCCAGGACGAGGACCCGGTCGGCGGCGTCCAGGAGGGCGGGGCTGCTGGTGATCACGATCATGGTGCGGTTCCGGCGCAGCCGGGCGAGGTTGCGGGCGATGAGCTGTTCGGTGACCGCGTCCACCGCCGTCGTCGGGTCGTGCAGGACCAGGATGTCGGGGTCGGCGGCCAGGGCGCGGGCCAGGGACAGCCGCTGGCGCTGCCCGCCGGAGAGGTTCCCGCCGCGGTCGCGGACCTCGTGGTCGAGCCCCTCGCGGTGGAGGGCGACGACGTCGGTCAGCATGGACGCCTCGACGGCCTCGGCGATCATGCGGCCGGCGCCCGCCGGGTCGATGTTCGTGCGGAGGGTGCCCGCGAAGATCTCCCCGTCGTACGGGTTCACCAGCAGGTGCTCGCGGACCGCCCCGATCGACAGGTCCTTCAGCTCCCGCCCGCTGACCCGCACCACGCCCTCGTACGCGCCGGGCGGGACGTGCACGGCCAGGATCGACACGAGATCGGCCGCCGCCCCCGGCTGGTAGGCGGCGACCGCCACGAACTCCCCGGCGGGCACGTGGAGCTTCAGCTCGCGCAGCGACCCGTACCGGACGCCGTCGACCTCGAGGTCCCCGCCCGCGGACGGTCGTTCCCGCCCCGGGGTCATCACCGGCGGCGCGGCCAGGACCAGCGCCATCCGCTCGGCCGACGCGCGCGCCATCATCACGTATTTCGGCATCTCCGAGAACAGCCGGAGCGGTTCCATGATGAACTGCGCCAGCCCCACGGCCATGACCAGCTCCCCGACGGTGATCCCGCCGCCCAGTGCCAGCCCGCCCGCCGTCAGCGTCACGGCGATGGCGAGGATCGCATTGAGCGCCAGCGCGGTGCCCGCGTACGCGCCGTTCACCTTGGCGACGGTGATCGCCTGGTTCTTCGCCTCCGTGCTGACCTTCCGGTACGACAGGAACGCCGCGTGCGTGCCGCCGAAGCCGTGCAGCGGGCGCAGGCCGGAGATCAGGTCGGCCACCTTCGCGCCCGCCCGCGCCACCCGGGCCTGCTGCTCGCGGGTCCCGGTACCGATCCACCTGGACATGACGCTGAGGATCGACAGGATCGCGATGGTGCCCACGATCACCAGCACGCCGAGCCGGACGTCGGCCAGGCCCAGCGCGACCGCCGTGATCAGCACCGCCACCAGCGAGCTGACCAGCAGCGGCACCACCTCGATGATGTCGGCGGTCTGGTCGGCGTCCTCGGTGGCGATGGTCAGGACCTCGCCGGACTTGAGATCGACGTCCCTGGCCACCGGCTGCAGCCCGCAGTCCGCGACCCGCACCCGCCAGCGGTGCGCCTCGGTCGTGTTGGCCTTCTGCAGGATGCGCATCCCGAACCGCCACGACAGCGACACGGTCGTGATGATCACAGCCAGCGCCGCGATCGACAGCCCGAGCGAGCCGAGGCTGCGCTCCCGCAACGTGTGCTCGACGATCAGGCCGAGCGCGATGGGGAAGGCGGTCTCGCCCGCCTGGTACAGGCCCATGAGGACGGTGCCCCCGGCCATGGCGCCCTTGTTGCGGCGCAGCGCGGTCCACAGGATGTCGGACCCCGTGCGGGGCCCGCGCTCGTCAGGAGTGCTCATCGAGGTGCCGGGCAATCGCTTCGGGGGTCCGCAGGGCGAACAGGTCGCGAACGGTGATCAGGGGGCCGTACTCGCGGCGGAGCAGCCCGATCAGCCGCACCGCCAGCATGGAGTGCCCGCCGAGGGACATGAAGTCGCTCACCGCGCTCACCTCGTCGTCGTCCAGGTCCAGCGCCTCGGCGAAGAACTCGCACACCGCGGTCTCGGTCCCGGTCGCCGGGCCGCGGCCGGCCGACGTGGTCAGCGCGCCCAGCGGCTTGGCCGCCGGCAGCGCCTTGGTGTCGGCCTTCCCGTTCACGGTCAGCGGGATGGCGTCGACCTGGGCGTAGTGCGTGGGGCGCAGGAAGTCCGGCAGCCCGGCGCCCACCTCGGCGGCGACCGTCGCCAGGTCGGAGCCGCCCAGCACGAGGTACGCGGCCAGCCGGAACGCGCCGTCGACCTGCGGATCGGGCTGGGCGACCGCGGCGGCGAAGCGCACCGCCGGGTGCGCCGTGAACGCGGCCTCCACCTCGCCCGGCTCGACCCGGTGCCCCCGGATCTTGACCTGCTGGTCGGTGCGGCCCAGGTACATCAGGTTCCCGTCGGGCCGCCGGAGCACGAGGTCCCCGGTGCGGTACATGCGCTCGCCTGGCTCGCCGAACGGGCACGCGACGAAGCGGTGCGCGGTCTGGCCGGTCTGGCCGAGGTAGCCGCGGGCGATGCCGATGCCCGACACGTACAGCTCGCCGGGCACGCCGTCCGGCACGGGCCGCAGCCACGGGTCGAGCACGTACACGTCGGTGTTGTCGATCGGCACGCCCACGACCGGGTCCCCGCACTCGAAGGTGCCGACGCCGAGGGTGTTGATGGTGTATTCGGTGGGTCCGTACAGGTTGTAGCCGATAGTCCCCTCGGTCGCGGCGAGCCGGTGCCACAACGCCGGGGTGACCGCCTCACCGCCCAGCAGCACCAGCGCGGGCCGCCGCGCGGGGTCGTCGAGCAGCCCCTCGGCCACCAGCTGCTGCGCGTAGGTGGGGGTCACGTTGATGACGTCGATCCCGTGCTCGAGGCAGTACGCGACCAGGCGCGGCGCGTCCCGGCGCAACTCCTCGTCGCAGATGTGCACCTCGTGGCCGTCGGCCAGCCACAGCAGCTCCTCCCACGACATGTCGAACGCGAACGACACGGTGTGCGCGATCCGGAAGACCCGGTGGCCGTGCTCCGCCAGCACCGGCTCGAAGATCCGGCGCTGGTGGTTGATCAGCATGTTGGTGAGCCCGGCGTACTCGGTCACCACGCCCTTGGGCCGGCCGGTCGATCCGGAGGTGTAGATCGTGTACGCGGGATACCGCAGGCGGTCCGGGTCGTCGGGCGCGAACGTCACGAACGGCTCGGCCGCGGGCAGGGGGCGGTCCAGCTCGATCAGGTCGCCGGTCAGCCGGGGGGAGACGGCGCTCACGGTGAGGATCACGTCCGGGCGGGCGTCCGCCACGATCGCGGCGATCCGCTCGTCGGGGTGGTCCAGCTCCAGCGGCACGTACGCGGCCCCGACCCGCAGCACGGCGAACAGCGCCACGATCGAGTCCAGCGAACGCGGGATCGCCAGCCCCACGGTCGTCTCGGGACCGATGCCGCGCCCGGCGAGCACCCCCGCCACCGCCCGGCTGCGCTCCTGGAGCTCGGCGAACGTCATGGTCCGCCCGTGGGCGACGAGCGCGACCCGCCCCGGGCTGCGGTCCGCCGCCCGGTCGAACCGGTCGACCACGGTGTCGGTGCCGATGTCCGTGCAGCTGCTCGGCGCGGGCTCCGGCCCGAATCCTGGCAGCGCGCCCACCGGCCCCTCCGTCCGGGCCAGGTCGTCGAGCAGGCGCAGGTAGCCGTCCAGGAGACGGCGGGCGCGCTCGGTGTCGCCGTCGCGGTACTCCAGCTTGACCGTGAACCGGTCGCCGGGCGTGACGACCCAGGTGAACGGGTAGTGCGTGGAGTCGTCGGCCCGCACCGAGGTGATACCGTGCCGGGCGTTCAGCTCGGCGAACGTGTCCTGGTCGAGGAAGTTCTGCAGCACGAACAGGTTGTCGAACAGGGTGTCGTGCCCGCTGCTCCGCTGGATCTCGCCGAGCCCCAGGTGCTCGTGCTCCATCGCCGCGACCCTGGCCGCCTGCACCGCCGACAGGTACTCCCGCACCGTGTCCGCCGGCCGGGCCCGCGTCCACATGGGCACGGTGTTGAGCAGCACGCCGACGATGCCGGACAGGCCCTCGCCCTCCCGGCCCGAGACGGTCACCCCGAACACGGCGTCGCTCCGGCCCGTGTGCGCGCCCAGCAGCAGGCCGAACGCGCCGGTCAGCACCGAGTTCAGCGTGACGCCGTGCGTCCTGGCCGCCTCCCGCAGCAGCTCCGACTGTTCGGCGCTCAGCGTGTGCACGAGCGCGCGCGGCAGCTCGTCCGGGAGCGACGGCGACGGTCCGGCGAGCAGCGTGGGGCCCGGCAGGCCGGTCAGGTGCTCCGCCCAGAAGCGCTCGGACGCGGACGGGTCCGCGGCGTCGAGGGCGCGGGCGTAGTCCTCGAAACTCGGCGTGGCCGGGGCCGGGTCCAGCGGCTCGCCCGCGACGGCGGCCTCGTAGGCGCCGAACAGGTCGCGCAGCACGATCTCGCGTGACCAGCCGTCCCACAGCAGCAGGTGGTAGCTCAGCAGCAGGCCGTCGTGGCCGCCGGGCAGGCGCACCACGGTCAGCCGGAGCAGCGGCGGCTCGTCCGGGTCGAAGCCCGTGTCGCGGTCCCGGGCGAGCAGGGCTTCGACCTCCGCGTCCGTCCCCGGCACGACCGTGCGGACCTCGACCGGCCGGCTCGCCGCGAGCACCTGGACCGGGTTGCCGTCGGCGTCGGTGCTGAAACCGGCGCCCACGACCGGGTGCCGCGCGATCACGTACGCCATCGCCTCGGCCAGGGCGCCGGTGTCGAGCCGCCGGTCGAAGGTGAAGTAGCTCTGGGCGACATAGTGTCCGGCCGGGCCCGTCAGCTGGGCCTGGAAGAACAGGCCCCTCTGGAGCGGGGTCACCGGCGCCGTCCGCTCGGCCGTCGCGGAGGCGTCCGCGATCCGCTCCAGCGCGCGCAGCCAGTGCCCGGTGAGCTCGTCGGGGATGCCGTCGGCGAGCGTGAAGGCCGCGCGCAGGCTTCCGGTGGCCGCGTCGATCCACGCGTTGACCTCGACGGCGTACGGGCTGCTCCGGTCGCCGCCGGTGATGTGCAGGGCTTGGGACTCGCTGCCCTGGCCGAGGTAGTTGAGCAGCACCTGCGGGCGCGCGGTCAGCAGCGGGGCCGTCTGCGGGTCGAGGTATCGGAGCCGGCCGTAGGCGACGTGCCCGCGCTCGTCCGGCTGGCGCGCGGCGACCTCGCGCGCCGCCGCGACGGGGTCGGTGTGCGGGGTGAGCCGTACGGGGGCGATGGAGGTGAACCAGCCGACGGTCCGGGTGTAGTCGTGGTGTCCGAGCACCGGGACCCGGCCGTGCCGCTCCAGCTCGATCGCGAGATCGGCGGGCGACGGCTGGACGTGCGTCAGCGCGGTCCGGAGCGCGCCGCACAGCAACTCGGTGAGACCGACGCCGAGCGCGGCGGGCGCGGTACGCGTCACCTGGGCGGTCACCTCCGGCGCGAGCTCCACGACGGTCTCGCGCAGCCCCTCGACCACCGGCAGCAGGACGGGCGCCGCGAGCGTGGTGAGCCAGTGCCCGAGGTCGTCGATCAGGCCGGCGGAGCGGGCCGCCAGCGCGTCGGCGTACTCGGCGTACGGCGTGGTCGGCGGCGCCGGCACCGCGCCCCGCAGGGCGGTGGCCAGGTCGTCCAGCAGGATCAGCCAGGACACCGAGTCGACCGCGAGGTGGTGCACGGCGATCACCAGGGTCCGGCTCGCCGCCACCCACGAGAACGCGATCACCTGCCCGGCCTCGGGGTCGAGCCGTCCGGCGGCCTCGTTCGCCGCGATCGTGGCGTCGGCCGTGTCCGCCCGGGCGACGGTGACCTCGCGGGCGGGCTCGGTGCTCAGTGCCCACACGCCGTGCTCGACGCGCAGCCGCAGCCGGAGGATCGGGTGGGCGGCCACGACCGCGTTCGCGGCCCGCACGGCGTCGTCGAAGCCGGTGCCCTCAGGCGCCACCAGCGCCCTGGCCTGGGCGAACCGGGCGAGGGAGCCGCCCAGCTCCCGCTGGCGCAGGATGATCGGCGTCGGCGTCAGCGGGCCGTCGCCGGGGCGGGCGGGTGCGGGCGCCGTGGCGCGGGGCGTGCGGGTCCCCAGGTGCTCGGCGAGTGCGCGCGGCGTCCTGAGCAGGAACACGTCCCGCGGGGCGATCGGCAGGCCGAGCGCCCGCGCCCGGTTGACCACGGTGATGGCGACGATGCTGTCGCCCCCGGCCCTGAAGAAGTCGGTGTCGCCGTTCACCTCGGTGCCGGGCAGCGCTCCGGCGAAGACACCGACCAGCGCGGCGAGCGGGGACTCGACCGCGGGTACCGGGGTGTCGCCCCGCGCGGCGCGCTCGATCAGGGCCTTGCGGTCCAGCTTGCCGTTGACCGTCAGCGGCAGGGCGTCGATCGGCAGCACCCGGCCCGGCACCATGTGCGCGGGCAGCTTCGCTGACAGCTGGCCGGCGAGGTCGCCGGGCACCCCGCCCACGACGTGCGCGACCAGGTGGTCGCCGCTGTCCGCCACGGTGACGGCCGCGTCGGTCACGCCGTCGAGCTCCCGGATCGCGGCCTCCACCTCGCCGAGCTCGATGCGGAAGCCCTTGAGCTGCACCTGGTCGTCGGATCGGCCGACGAACCGCAGCTCGCCGCCGAGCGTACGGCGGGCGAGGTCACCCGTGTGGTACATGCGGGAGCCGTCCCCCGCGAACGGGTTCGCCACGAACCGGCTCGCGGTGAGCCCCGGCCTGCCCAGGTAGCCCAGCGCGACCTGGTCGCCGGCGACGTAGATGGCGCCCACCCGGCCCGGCGGCACCGGCCGGAGCCGGTCGTCGAGCAGGTAGGTGACCAGGCCGGGGATCGGGCCGCCGATCGGGCCGTCGCCGTCGCCGGGGGCGAAGTCCCCGTCGGTCAGCACCCGGTGGGTGACGTGGACGGTGGTCTCGGTGATGCCGTACATGTTGACCAGCTCCGGCGAGCGGGCGCCGTGCCGCTCGACCCAGCCGCGCAGCCGCCCGAGGTCGAGCGCCTCGCCGCCGAAGATGATCCGGCGCAGCGCGGTGACCGGCTCGCCGGCGTGCCGGTCGGCCTCCATGAACTGGTAGAACGCCGACGGGGTCTGGTTGAGCACGGTCACGCCGCGCTCGCGGACCAGCCGGTGGAAGTCGACGGGGGAGCGGGTCAGCCCGTACTCGGGCACCAGCAGCTCACCGCCGTGCGCCAGCGCGCCCCACAGCTCCCACACCGCGAAGTCGAAGGAGGCGGAGTGGAACTGGACCCACACGTCGTCCGGGCCGAAGCCCATGTCGGGCCGGGTGTTCGCGAGCAGCCTCACCACGCTGGAGTGCGGGACGACGACGCCCTTGGGCCGGCCGGTCGATCCGGAGGTGTAGATGACGTACGCCGGGTCGTGCCAGGTGACCTCGGGCGCGGTGGCGTCCACCGGCGACGCGTCCTCCTGCACGAGCACGCGGGCCGACGGGCCCGCCAGCTCCGTGAAGCGGGCCTGCTGCTCCCGGTTCACGAGCACGACCCGCGGGGCGCTGTCGGCGAGGATGTACTCCAGCCGCTCGTCCGGGTACGCCGGGTCCAGCGGCACGTACGCGCCCCCCGCGGTGACGATCGCGACCAGCGCGACGACCTGCTCGAGAGAGCGCGGGACGGCGACCGCCACCCGCTCGCCCGGTCCGACCCCGGCCGCGCGCAACGCCGAGGCCAGCCGGTCCTTCGCCTCCGCCAGCTCGCGGTAGGTCAGTGACCGGGTGCCGCCGTCGAGAGCGCACTGGGTGACGGCGGTGGCGGCCGGGTCGCGCTTCGCCGCGGCGTCGAACAGCGCGCCCAGGGTGGTCGGGGCGATCGGCGCGGGCGGCCGGGAGCCGTCGGGCACCAGGTCGCCGACCAGGTCGCCGGGCCGGGTGAGCAGGCCGGTCAGGGCCCGGCCGAACCCGTGCAGGATCGCCCGCGCGTCGCTCTCCCGCAGCAGCTCGCTGTCGTGGATCAGGTTGAAGCGCGGGCGGCCGTCGGGCGCGCGCTCCACCACCAGCGTCAAGGGGTAGTGCGGGGCGCCCTCGTTCACGATTCCGGTGATGACGAGCTCGTCGCCGGGCCCGCGCAGGCTGCTCAGGTCGGTGGCGACGTCGAACACCACCAGGGTGTCGAACAGCGGGCCGCCGCCGGCCTGACGGCCGATCGCGGTCAGCGAGACGTGCTGGTGCGGCAGGACCGCGCTCTGGTGCTCCCGCACCGAGGCGAGCAGCTCGCGCGCCGTGGTGGCGCCGGTCCATCGGGCGCGTACGGGGATCGTGTTGATGAGCAGGCCCACCATGTCCTCGATGCCGGGCACGTCGGCGTCCCGCCCCGACACCGTGGAGCCGAACACCACGTCCGCGCGGTGCAGGATGCCGCCCAGCGTCGCCGCCCACGCGCTGTGCACGGCGGCGCTGAGCGGCACGCCCGCCGCCCGGGCGGCCTCGTCGACGTCGGCGCCCGGCTCCAGCGCGGTCTCGGCGAACCGGCCGGACGGGGTGTGCCCTTCGGCGACCAGCGAGGGGCCGGGCAGACCGGCGAGCTGGTCGCGCCACACCCGCTCGCTCGCCTCGTCGTCGCGTCCGGCGAGCCGGCGCACGTGGTCGGGGAAGCCGCCGCGCGGGTGCACGGTGCCCGGCGCGTGATACTCGGCCAGCAGCGCACGCAGCATCGCGGGCACCGACCAGCCGTCGGCGACCATGTGGTGCACGGTCTGCACCAGCACGCTCCGGCCGGACCCCCGGCGGATGAGGGTGTAGCGCATCAGCGGGCCGGTGGCCAGGTCGAATCCGGCGCGGCGGTCCCGCTCGGCGTGGTCGCGGATCTCGGCGTCGGTGATGCCGGGGCGGTCCAGCGTGGTGAACGGGGCCCGCACGCCGCTCTCCAGCACCGACACCACCCGGCCGTCGGCGAGGGCCACGAACCGCGCGGCCAGGTTCGGGTAGAGGGCGAGCAGCCGGGTGGCCGCCGTGGCCAGCCGGTCGGCGTCCACCTCGCCCTCCAGCGTCAGCAGCTGCTGCTCGACGTAGCTGCCCGCCGAGTCGTCGTCGAAGACCGAGTGGAAGTACAGGCCCTCCTGCAGCGGGGTCAGCGGCAGGATGTCGCGCAGCGCGGGGCCGTCCAGGGCGTCCACGTCGGCCTGCGTGAGGGGCAGCGGGGCGAAGTCGCTGGGGGAGTGGCCACCCTGGTCGAGCGCGGCCAGCCCGGCCAGGGCCGTGGCGAAATAGTCGCCGATCGTCGCGATGTCCGCGTCGGTGAACATCCCGTCCGGCCACGAGATGGCGGTGACCAGCTCGTACGCGCCGGTCGGGCCGGGTTCGGCGATCGCGTTGAACTCCAGGGCGCGCGGCAGGCGCATCCCCGGGTCGCGCCGCTCGCCCAGCTGCCCCGTGGCGCCGGCGAGCTGCCAGTCCCCGGCCGCCCCCGCGTCGAAGCGGCCCAGGTAGTTGAACAACACCTGCGGGGCGGGCGCGCCGAACCCGGCGTCGGCCAGGTAGCGCAGCGCGCCGTAGGACACGCCGTGGTCCGGCACCCGGGCCAGGTCCTCCTTGACCGCCTTGAGCGCGGCGGACAGGTACGCGGGGTCGGTGAAGTCGGCGGCCGCCCCCGGGTCCACGGTCACCGGGAACAGGGTGGTGAACCAGCCCACGGTCCGCGAAAGGTCCGGCTCGAAGCCGGCGGCGCCCGCGACGAACCGTCCCTCGCGGCCGTGGCCCTCCAGCTCGATGTGCGCGTACGTCTGGTCCTGCCCCAGGTCGCGGCGCCACCGGGCGAGGGTGACGGCGAGCGCGGTCAGCAGCACGTCGTTGACGCCCGCGTGGAACCTCGCGGGAACCTCCCCCAGCAGCGCGGCCGTGACCTCGGGGCCCACCGGGACGACCCGTACCCTCTCACGGGCGACGGTGTCGGCCTCGGACAGCGGGCGCCTGCCCACCGGTCCGTCCGCGCCCGGCAGGGGACGCCGGTAGTAGCCGGGGTCGGCGCCGGACGCCGCCCGCTCCAGCAACTGCGTCCAGCGCCGGAACGACGTGCCCACCGGCGGCAGCTCGATCGGCGCGCCGGAGGTGAGCTGCCGCCACGCCGTGGCCAGGTCGTCCATCAGGATGCGCCAGGACACGCCGTCGATCACCACGTGGTGGACGACCACGACCAGCTGCCGTGCCCGGCGCCGCCAGACCGCGCGGAGCAGCACGCCGTGGTCCGGGTCCAGGCCGGCGGTGGCGAGCGCGACGCACTCGTCCACCGGCCGGTCGCTCTCCTGCCACCCCGCGACGGCACGGTCCGCCGCCGGGACCTCGAAGCCCCAGCGCTCGCCCCGCACCAGCCGGGCCCGCAGCATGTCGTGCCGCCCGACCAGGGCGGAGAGCATCGCGTCGAGGGCGTCGCCGGTCAGGTCCGCCGGGGTGTTCAGCACCACCGACTGCACGAAGCCGTCGATGGCGTCCGTGGTCTCGCCGAGCCACCGCACGATGGGCGACCCCGTGACGGGACCGGTCGCGACGTCCGCACGGTCGACGGGGGCGACCTCGTCCCGGCTCACCACCGCCGCCAGCGCCCCCACGGTCGCGCTGGTGAAGATCTCCGTCGCCCGGACGTGCAGGCCCGCGTCGCGCAGCGCGCCCAGCAGCGAGATCGCCAGCAGGCTGTCCCCGCCGAGCCGGAAGAAGTTCTGGTCGACACCGACCGCCTCCAGTCCCAGCACCGACGCGACCGCCGCGCACACCACGCGCTCGTTCTCGGTGGCGGGCGGGACGAGCGCGGTCGGCTCGGCGGCCGGCTCCGGCAGCGCGTTCCGGTCCAGCTTGCCGTTCTCGGTGAGCGGGAACTCCTTCAGCACGACGACGTGCGCGGGCACCATGTAGTCGACCATGTGCTTGTCGGCCCACGCCCTGACCTCCTCAGCCCGCAGGTCCTCGCGCCCGGCCACCGGGATCACGTACCCCACCAGGTACGTGCCGCCCGCCGCGTGCTCCTTCGCGACGACGCAGGAATGGCGTACCCCCGGGTGCTCGGCGAGGCCGACCTCGACGTCCTCGAGCTCCAGCCGCATCCCGCGGATCTTGATCTGGTTGTCGGCCCGGCCGAGGAAGTCCAGCGATCCGTCCGGGGCGAACCGCGCGAGGTCACCGGTCCGGTACAGCCGGGAGCCGTCCGTGGCGAAGGGGTTCGCCACGAACCGGGACGCCGTCAGGCCGGGCGCGTTGACGTAGCCGCGCCCCAGGAGGAACCCGCCCACGTACAGCTCGCCGCCGACGCCGATCGGGACCGGGCGCAGCTCGTCGTCCAGCACGTACAGGGCGGTGTTGGGGTTGGCCTTGCCGATGGAGGTCGACAGGCGTTCCGCCGCGCCCCGGTAGATGACGTGCGAGACGCCGATCGTCGTCTCGGCCGGGCCGTAGCCGTGGTAGAGGGGGATGCCGAGGCGGGCGCGGAAGCGTTCGTACAGGTCGGGGGTCAGCACCTCGCCGCCGCACCACACGTGCCGCAGGCTGTCCAGCTGCCCCGAGTCGCCCGCGATCTCCAGCAGCACGTCCAGCATGGACGACACCAGGTACGTGAAGGTGACGCGCTGCTCGGCGATCACGCTCAGCAGGTGGTGCGGGTCGCGTTCGCCGCCGGGCCGCAGGACCACCAGCCGGCCGCCGCACACCAGCGGCAGGAAGATCTCGTTGACGGAGATGTCGAACGACAGCGGCGCCTTGAACAGCGAGGCGTCGTCGTGGCCGAAGTGCAGGATCTCGCCGACCTGCCACAGCAGGCGCTCGCTGATCGCCTCGTGCCGGATCATCGCGCCCTTGGGCCGCCCGGTCGAACCGGAGGTGAAGATCACGTACGCCAGGGCCGGTCCGGGGACGGCGACCTCGGGCGGCTCGGCGGGGTAGGAGCCGAAGCGCCAGTCGCCGAGGTCCACGGCCACGGCTTCGGGCTCGCCCGCCGCGTGCACGCCGGAGTCGTTGAGCTGGGCCACCAGCCGTGCGTCGTCGATGACGACCGCCCGCCGCGCGGCGGGCCATCGCGGATCGAGCGGCACGAACGCGCCCCCGGCCATGAGCACGCCCAGCAGGCCGATCACCATCTCGGCGGAGCGGTCCAGCGAGATGCCGACGGTCTGCTCGGCGGTGAGCCCGCGGTCGATGAGGTGATGGGCCAGCTGGCCGGCCAGCCCGGCCGCCTCGCGGTAGGTCAGCGACCGGTGCCGGTCGACGATGGCGACGGCGTCCGGCCTGGCCCGCGCCTGCTCGCGGAACATCTCCACGATGGTGGGCCGGACCCGGTCGGCCCGGGTGTCGTTCCACCCGGCCAGGGTCTCGAGCCGGGCCGCCACGCTCGACGGGCCGATGGTCCCGACGGGCCGCTCCGGGAAGTCGGCCAGGTCGTCCAGCGCGAGCTGCGCGTCGCTCAGCATGACGCCCTCGGGGACGGTGATGCTCCGGCCGTCCGCTCCGACCTCCCAGCCGGCTGTCCCGCGCCCGCCGTGGCCGGCCCAGCCGAGGACGTCGGCGAACGGCGTGCCGGGGGTGAGGTCGAGGCCGTGCGGGCTCCGGCCCGTCGCCCAGTACGCCAGTCCGATGGCGCACGCTCCGGCGAGAGTCCGGTCGGAATGTTCGCCGGTGCGCCGGCGCAGGCCGGCCAGGTGCGCGGCGGAAAGCGACACGCGCCGGGTTCTCGGTTCCGTCATCGAATGATCAGCCGTCCCTTCAAGCGAAGTCAGGATCCCTGACTGCCGTCTCGCCACGCCCGCCACAGACGCGCGTACCGGCCGCCCAGAGCCACCAGTTCCTCGTGCGTTCCCTGCTCCACCACGCGCCCGGCGTCCAGCACGGCGATCCGGTCCGCCGCCATCGCCTGGGTCAGCCGGTGCGCCACGAACAGGGAGGTACGGCCCCGGCACGCGGCCAGCACGGCCCGTTCCAGCTCGGCGGCGCCCTGGCTGCCCGCCTCGGCCGTCGATTCGTCCAGCACCACCACCGGTGCCCGGCCCAGCACCAGCCGGGCCAGGGCGATCTGGGCGACCTTGGTGCCGTCCAGGCGCTCACCGCCCTCGCCGACCACCGTGTCCAGCCCGTCGGGCAGCGTCTCGACCCACGTGCCGGCGCCGACCGTGCGCAACGCGTCCATCAGCTCGGCGTCCGTCGCCTCCGGCGCGGCCAGCCGCAGGTCGTCGGCGAGCGGGCCGGAGAACACGTGCGTCTCCTGCGTCAGGATGCTCGTCAGCACCCGGGCCCCGGCCTCGTCCAGATCGGCGAGGTCGGTCGACCCGATGCGCACCGACCCGGCCTGCGGGGTGCCGATGCCCGCGATCAGCGCCGCCAGGGTCGACTTGCCGGCGCCCGTCGCCCCCACCAGTGCCAGCGAACCGCCCGCCGGGATGACCAGGTCGACGTCGTCGAGGACCGGCCGCTCGGAGCCGGGATAGCTGAAGGTCAGCCCCGCCACCGTCACCGGGTACGGCCCGCTGTCCGCCCGCGCGACGGCCGCACCGCCCACCAGGCGCTCCTCCGTGGCCTCTCCCAGCACCCCGACCAGCCGGGTCAGGCTGGCCCCCGACTTCTGCGCCTCGTCGAAGGTGAACATGATGGCGCCCAGCGGGGTGAACAGCCGGTGGAACAGCAGCGGGGCCACCGCGGCCTCGCCCAGGGAGACGGCGCCGGCCTCCAGCAGCACGTACCCGACCACGATGATCAGGACCAGCCCGATGAACTCGGCGCGGTTCTCCCGGCCGACGAACCGGCCGAAGAGCCGGAACACCTCGATGCCGAGCTCGCGCACCCGCCACGACTCGGCGGCGACCTTCTCGCGGAAGACCTGCTCCAGGCGGTACGCCCGGACGGTGCCGATCCCGTTCAGCCCGCTGATCAGCGCCTGCGCGCGGTCGGCCTGGGCCTCCCGCTGCCGCCGGTAGAGCGGCGCGGACCGGGGCAGATACCAGCGCAGGGCCAGCGCGTACGCGGGCAGCGCCCCGGCACCCGCCAGCCCGAGCCGCCAGTCCAGCCCGAACATGCCCGCCGTCGCGATGACGACCAGCACTCCCGCCGAGAACACCGTGGGGACGGCCGCCCGGATGCCCCTGGACACCACGGCCACGTCGTCGCCGACCCTGGACAGCACGTCACCGCGGCCGACCTGCTCGATCCGCGCGCTCGGCAGCCCCAGCACCGCCCGGACGGCGCCCTCCCGCAGCCGCGCGAGCAGCTCCGCCCCCAGCCGCCCGATCAGGTACGCCGACGCGGCGGCGGCCGCCGCACCGAGCAGCGCGGCGGTCACCATCAGCACCCCGATCGTGACCAGGATGGAGTGCGGCTCGCCCGCGACCACCCCGTCGACCACCTGACCGAGCAGGAACACCGGCAGCACCTGGAGCGCCGCCCCCGCCACCGTGGTGAGGACGGTGGCGGCCGTCAGCCAGGGCGCGTCGCGGCAGTGCGCGGCGACCCATCGGGTGGCCTCGCGTCCGGTCGCCGTGCGCAGGACGGCCGAGGCCACGCCCGTGTCGGTGCTGCTCACATCAGGACCGCGGCGGGCCGGGGACGGGACACGCTGACCCGCATCGCTAGCCGACCGACTTGACGAGCTCGTCGATCGCGTACGGCAGGGACAGCAGGGTGCCCTGCGACATGGCCGCGCCGATCGCCGGGCCCTCGCTGTCCAGCAGGTACGACACCTTGCCGTTCTTGACCGCGGGCAGGTTGGCGAACAGCTCGAACTTCTTCAGCGCGTCCTGGTCAGCCTGGTCGGCGATGACGAAGATGCGGTCGACGTCGATCAGGTCGATGCGCTCGGGGGACAGCACGGTGTAGAAGCTGCCGCCCGCGATCTTGTCGATCTCCGTCGTGCCCTTGAAGCCGATCCCCGTCACCATCCGCCCGCGCACGTCGGTGGTGGTGAACGGGGCGACCGAGTTCTTGTACCAGGACACCGCGACGGCGGTCTGCTCGGCGAACTCCGGGTGCGCCGCACGGGCCGCGTCGAGCTTGGCCTGGATGTCCTGCACCATCTTGGCGCCCTCATCGGCCTTGCCGAGCGCCTTCGCGATGTGCAGTGCGTTGTCCTGCCAGGGCGCGCTGAACGGCTCCTTCTCGCCCTTGGTGCGTCCCACCGTCGGGGCGATCTTGGAGAGCCGGTCGTAGGCGGCCTGGTCGATCTCGGAGTAGACCGCGATGATCAGGTCCGGCCGCAGGGCGGCGATCTTCTCGTAGTTCGGGCCGGAGTCCCCGTTGGTCATGATGACCTCGGGGCGGGTGTCGCCCCACTTGTCCTTCACCCAGGGCCACTGGGTGTTGATGTCGGGGGTCTTGCCCGGCGGGTTCGGGTACTGGTCGACCATGCCGACCGGCTTCACGCCGAACGCCAGGATGGCCTGGTCGTCGGTGTAGCCGACGGAGACGACCCGCTGCGGGGCCTTGGTGATCTGGGTGGAGCCGAACGCGTGCTCCACGGTGACCGGGAACGCGCCGCCCGCGGCGGGCGCGGTGGTGCCGGCGCTCGTCGGAGCGTCCGCCGGGGCGGATCCGCACCCCGAGAGGAGGCCGGCGCCGAGGGTGGCTGCGGACAGAGCCACGGTCAACCGCCGTAAGGTCCGCACAACATTCGTTCGCTGGAGGAGCATCCGCAGTCCCTTGTCGAGTCGTGCCCAAGCGTCGTCGGGCCCACTTTACTTAGGTTAGCCTATCCTTCATATCCCTCTCCTGAGGTTCGTCCGTACCAGCAGGTAGACGAGGAAGGGGCCGCCGATCGCGGCGGTGATCACGCCGACCGGGAGGGTGAACGGCAGCGCCGTACGCGCCACCAGGTCCGCGCCGATCAACAGCAGCGCGCCCACCAGCCCGGAGGCCACCAGCGGCGGCGTCGCGTACCGCGTCAGGCGCATCGCCACCTGCGGCGCGACCAGCGCCACGAACGGGACCGGCCCGGCCGCGCTCACCGCCACCCCGGCCAGCAGCACCGCGCACAGCAGCAGGACCGCCCGCACCATCGAGTAGCGGACGCCCAGGCTCGCCGCGACCTGGTCGCCGAAGTGCATCGGCCTGAGGTGGAACGCCACGAGCGACACCACGGCCAGGAGGGCGAGCGCGCACCACAGCGCCACCCAGACCTCGCCCCACGACCGGTTGTCCAGCGAGCCGACCAGCCACGCCTGGGCCCGGGCCACGTCCCGGATGTCGGCCCTGGCCAGCAGCCAGACGGTGATCGCCTCCATCACGGCGCTCACCGAGATGCCGATGAGGATGAGCCGGAGACCGTCGATCCCGCGCCGCCAGGCCAGGAAGTAGACCAGCAGACCCGTGCCGAGACCGCCCGCGAGCGCCGCCGCGGACAGCCCCACGGAGCTGACGATCGCCGCGGCGGCCCCGCCCGACACCGTCACCAGGAACACCGCGACCGCGCTCGCGCCCCCGGTGATCCCGAGAACGTCCGGGCTGGCCAGCGGGTTGCGCGCGATGGACTGCGTGATCGCCCCGGACACCCCGAGCGCGCCCCCCACGACGAGACCGGCCAGGGCGCGCGGCATCCGCAGATCCATGATCACGAACTCGTCGACCCGCTCCCCCCGGCCGAGGATCGTGGCGATCACCTGGGGCAGGCCGATGGGGAAGTCCCCGGCGCCGATGGACAGGCAGAACACCAGGAAGGCGGCCGCCGCCAGCAGCAGCGTGATCAGCACCATCCAGGGCCGCCACACGAACGACGCGTTCCCGAGCCGCACGCCCGGCACCACCGTCCGCCGCACCGCCGGCCCGGTCATGTCTTCCTGAACTTCCCGCGCCACACCAGCGCCGCGAAGAAGGGCGCGCCGGCGAGGGCGACGACGACTCCCGCCTGCAGCTCGCCCGGCCGGATCACCACGCGTCCCACGATGTCGCAGGCCAGCAGGACGACCGCGCCGAGCAGGCCCGCGTACGGCACCAGCCAGCGATAGTCCGGCCCGGTGAGGTACCGGGCGACGTGGGCCACCATGAGCCCGAGGAACGCGATGGGGCCGCACGCCGCCGTCGCCGCGCCCGCCAGCACGGTGATGGCGGCGATGCCGGCGGTCCGGCTCAGCGCGGTGTTCACCCCCAGGCCCCGCGCCACGTCGTCACCCAGGTTGAGCAGGTTGAGGGCGGGCAGCGTACTCAGCGCCAGCACCAGCCCGGCCGCGACGAACACGGTCACCGGCCAGATGACGTCGAATCCCACACCGGCCACGGACGCCTCGTTCCAGAACCGCAGCGCGTTCAGCGACGCCTGGTCCGACAGCGCGACCGCCGTGGTCATCGCCGCCAGGAACACCGTGATCCCCTGCCCGACCAGCGCCAGCGTCAGAGGGCTGCCCGCCACTCGGCCGATGCTCGCCAGCCCGAACACCACGACACCGGCCGCCGCCGCCCCGAGGAAGGCGAACCACACGTACTGGTACGGATTGCTCAGCCCGAACAGCAGGATCGCCGACACCACGGCGAACGAGGCGCCGGAGTTCACCCCGAGTAACCCCGTGTCCGCGATCGGGTTGCGGGTGAACCCCTGGATCAGCGCCCCGCCGACCCCCAGGGCGACGCCCGCCACGATCGCGAGCACGGTCCTGGGCACCCGCACGGTCTGCACGATGAGCGTGATCTCGGTCAGCCGCTGGTCGGAGCCCGCCGCCGCGAACAACCCGTGCCACACCTCCAGAGGGCTCAGCGCGCGCGCCCCGACGGCCAGCGACGCCGCCCCCACGACCGCGAGGACCACCACCAGCACGCCGACGCCGGCCACCCGCCGGCCGCGGGACCGCTCACCATTTCGATCACTCAATTTAGGTAAAGCTATCCTTAATTGCCGGTCGGCGGTAGGGACGGATGGGGACTTGCGCATGGAGAGCACCTTCGCGAAGTTCGGGCTTCCCGGTGAACCCGGTACAGAGGAGTTCTGGGCGGCGGCGGGGGGACCCGCGTCGGTACCCGCCGGGGGCGGCTGGCTGACGCTGTTCCTGTGGCGCGGGTCCCCGGCGAGCATCGGCTTCGAGAGCTGGTCCGAGCCGGTGCCGCTGCGCCGGTGGGGTGACACGGACTGCTGGTACGCCGAGGTGGCCATGCCCGCGCGGCTGCGCGTGACCTACCAGCTCCGCACGGCCGACGGGGCGCACGCCGACCCGCTCAACCCGGTGGGCGCGGGCGGCGACCGGTCCATCGCCGCGACCCCGGACGTCCCCGCCCAGCCGCACTGGCCCGCCGTCGGCGCCGCCGACGTGCTGCCCCTCCCGCGCACCCGCCTGCGCTGGACCAGCGAACGGCTCGGCGGGCGGCGCACCGTGCGCGTCCACCCGGCGGGCGGCGGCGGGCCGATGGTCCTGCTGCTCGACGGGGACGACTGGCTGTACCTGCACCCGGCCATGATGGCGTTCGACTCGGCCGTCGCCTGCGGCGACCTGCCTCCTGTCACGCTCGTCTTCCTGCCTGCCCGGGCGAGGGACGCCGAGTTCGGCTGCCGGCCCGAGCTGTGGGAGGCGATCCGGGACGAGCTGCTGCCGCTGGTGGCCGGGAGCGGCGTGCCCGCCGAGCCGGACCGGCTGGTGGTCGCCGGGCAGAGTCTCGGCGGGCTGAGCGCGATGTACGCGGCACTGGAGTTCCCCGAGCTGGTGTCCGGCATCGCCTGCCAGTCGGCGTCGTTCTGGTGGGCGCCCGGCGCCACCGACTTGGCCGACCCCATGGGCGGCCCGGCCGGCGGCGCCGTCGCCGCGCGGTTGCGGGACCGGCCCGACCTGTCCGGCCTGCGGGCCGCGTTCGACGTGGGGGAGCACGAGACGCGGATGCTCCCGCACTGCGAGCTGGTCGAGACGCTGGCCGAACGGGCCGGGGCGACCGTGCGGGTCTCGCGGTCGCCCTCGGGCCACGATCGAGCGGGCTGGCGGCACGCCCTGCTCAGGGACGTCTCCTGGGTGCTCGACCGGCCGGCGGCGCCGGCGACGGGGTCGGTCATGGGCGACCGGTGAGGTAGCCGCCCATCGTGCGGAACACCTCGGTGGCGGGCAGGTCCGCGCCGTCCTCCGTACGCACGCGCTCGATCACCAGCCCGTGGCTGCGGCCGCGGCGGGCCTCGGCCCCCGCCACGATGACCACGCCGTCACCCTCCCGGATGAAGACCCGGCCGGGGGTGCCGCCGTAGACGCCCTTGGAGACCGAGGCCTTCAGCACCCGGATGCGCTCGCCGTTGTGGTAGGTGAAGGCGTTGGGATACGGGTCGGACTGGGCGCGGACCAGGCGGGCGATGTCCTCGGCGGGCCAGGTCCAGTCGATGTTGCTGTCCTCGATCGACCGCTTGTGGAAGAAGCTGGCCTTCGACCGGTCCTGCGGGGTCCAGGAGGACCGGCCGGAGTCGATGAGGTCGAGCGCCTCGGTGACGATCGGCGCGATCAGGTCGACCGTGCGGTGGAAGAGGTCGGTGGCGGTGTCCTCGGGCCCTACGGGCACCGCGCGCTGCACCACGATGTCCCCGGCGTCCAGTTCCTCGTCCATCATGTGCGCGGTGACCCCCACCTCCTTCTCGCCGTTGATCAGCGCCCAGATCAGCGGGGAGAAGCCGGCGTAGGCGGGCAGCAACGAGTCGTGCACGTTGAGGGTGCCGTGGCGGGGGAGGTTGAAGATCTCCGGCGGGATCCAGGTCCGCCAGTTGTTCGCGACGATGAGATCCGGCTCGGCCTCCTTGAGCCGGGCCATCAGTTCCTCGTCGTCCGGCCTGTTGCGCAGGAGCACCGGCACATCGTGGGCCTCGGCCAGCTCGGCCACCGAGTCGTTCCAGATCCTCTCGTAGGCGTGGTCGCTCCTGGGGTGGGTCACCACCAGCACGACCTCGTGCGTGGAGTCCAGCAGTGCCTGGAGCGTGCGATGGCCCCAGGTTTGGTAGCCGAACATCACGACCCGCATGGTGCCTCCTTGTCGGTGGGGCCTGATTAAGTTAGGCTCACCTTAATAAGGGGAGCCTAACCTAAATTAAGCGATGTCTCCACCCCTGATCCAGCCGGCGGAAGGCCTCTATGTCCTCAGCGGAGCAGCACGTCCACGACCTCGTAGGCATCGGTTTCGGACCGTCCAACCTCGCCCTGGCGATCGCGCTTCGGGAACGCCAGGAACGAACAGGCGACCAGGCCGACGCCGTGTTCCTGGAGAAACAGCCCGCCTTCGGATGGCACCGGGGCATGCTGCTCGAAGGCACGACCATGCAGGTGTCCTTTTTGAAGGACCTGGTCACCATGCGAAATCCGACGAGCGAATTCAGCTTTCTCTGCTATCTCCGGGACCGGGGCCGGCTGCTCGACTTCATCAACCACAAAACCATGTTTCCGTCCCGGATCGAATTTCACGACTATCTCGAATGGGCCGCCGCCCGCTTCACCGAGCAGGTGGAGTACGCCTCCGAGGTCGTCGCGGTCACCCCCGTCGAGGTGGACGGGACGATCGAGTTCCTGGACGTGGTCGTCCGGCAGGGCGACGGCACGCTGGTCACCCGCCGGGGCCGCAACCTGGTCCTGGCCGCCGGGCTCGAACCGGTCCTGCCGGACGGAACGGTGAGCGACGAGCGGGTCTGGCACAGCGGGGAATTACTCGACAAGCTGCCCGGGACGCGCGCCCCGCGCAGGTTCGTGGTGGTCGGGGCGGGGCAGAGCGCGGCCGAGGTGACCGACCACCTGCACGCCGCCTTCCCCGGGGCCGAAGTCTGCGCCGTCTTCACCAAGTACGGATACACCCCCGCGGACGACAGCTCCTTCGCCAACCGCATCTTCGACCCGGCGGCGGTCGACCACTTCTACGCCGCGCCCGACGAGGTGAAGGCGCGGCTGCGCGCCTACCACGCCTCCACCAACTACTCCGTCGTGGACCTGGAGCTCATCGACGAGCTCTACCGCCGCCACTACCAGGAAAGGGTGCAGGGCAAGGAACGGCTGCGCATCTTCAACGCCTCCCGGCTCGCCGACGTCGAGCGGGACGAGACCGGCCTGCGGGTCACGGTGGAGTTCCTGCCCACCGGCGAGCGCACCCTGCTGGAGGCCGACGTCATGGTCTACGCGACCGGCTACCGGCCGGCCGACCCGCTCACCCTGCTGGGCACGACCGGCAGGCTCTGCGACCGGCTCCCCGGCGGCGGTGTCCGCCTGGGACGCGACTACCGGATCGTCACCTCCCAGGCGCTGCGCTGCGGCATCTACGTCCAGGGCGCGAGCGAGCACACCCACGGCCTCACCTCGACCCTGCTGTCCAACACCGCGGTCCGGGCGGGTGAGATCGCCGAGTCGGTGGCCGAACGGCTCCGGAGGGGCAGCTCGTACGCGCTGTCGCACTGACCCGCCGGCCGCGCGCCGTCGGCGGGCTCAGGCGACCTTGGCGGAGCCGGCCGTCCAGGTGTTGCACGCGCCCGGCTTGCCCGCCTTGTAGCCCTTCTCGAGCCAGTAGAGCCGGTTGGCGGTCTTGCCGTGGAACCTGTTCTTCCAGAACTCCGGCACCTTGACGACGGGCTTCCAGTCCTTGACCTGGCGTCCCAGGGCCTTCGCCGACACGGCCTGGAAGCAGTCGATCTGCAGGTAGTACCGGCGGTTGTGCTCGTTCATCATGGACTCGGACCGGTCGTTCTCCAGCCCCCACCAGGCCTCGCCGATGCCGGTCTGCCCGGTCACGACCGAGCTCCAGGTCCTGGTGATGGACGTGAACACCGCCAGGTCGCTCTTGGCCCTGATCCAGTCGTCGGCCAGCCGGACCTTGATCTGCACGGCGCAGATCTCGGAGAAGGAGCGGGAGACGTCCATCCCGGTGGAGCAGGACTGCTTGTCGTCGGCGTCCTTGAACACCACCTCCACCGGGCGGAAGTCCTTGATCGCCGGCTTCCACGCCTTGTTCAGGCAGCCGACGAGCCCGGTGACGTACTTCTGGGTGGACGCCTTGCTCGTGCCCTTGGTCAGCTTGCAGGAGACCTTGGGCAGCTTGGCCGCCTTGTAGACCTCGTTGTGGGTCAGCTCGGGGGCGCCCTTGACCGGCTCGGCGGAGGCGGAGGCGGAGGCAGGGGCGGAGACGAGCGCCAGGCCGACGGCGGCCCCGGCTAATGCGCGAATGATCATAAGCGTGGATCCTAGCCATCCCCGGAAGATCCGGGCGTACGGCGTCTCCGGCCGCGCGCCGTGACCTAACTCACCCTCCCCGAGGGGCCCATGGGCGTCACATTTCCCCGGCCGATGTCGTCAATGGCATGGGAGTCGAAACGAGGAGGGCACAATGCGCTCGTGGGTGATGAGACGTCGGTCGTTCCGGTTCAGCCATTGGTCATTCATGTTCGCCGAAGTGGCAATCTGGTCTTTCGTCGTCCTGGTGCTGACCGGAGCATTTCTCATGGTCTTCTACGACCCCGGCATGTCTCCGGTGCTCTACCGGGGCGTGTACACGCCGCTGCGTGACATCCCGGTCAGCGAGGCCTACAACTCCACCATGTACCTGAGCCTGGAGGTGCGCGGCGGCCTGTTCGTCCGGCAGGTGCACCACTGGTCGGCGCTGGTGTTCGTGGCCGCGGTCGCACTCCAGTTGTTGCGCATGTTCGTCACCGGCGCCTTCCGCCGCCCGCGCATGCTGCAGTGGCTGATCTGGGTGGCGCTGCTGCCGCTGGGCATGTTCGCGGGGGAGACCGGCAACGTTCTGCCCGACGACCTGCTGTCCGGCGGGAGCCTGTGGCTGATCCAGTCGGTTCTGCTGGCGATCCCCGTGGTGGGCTCGTACGCGGTGCAGCTGTTGTTCGGCGCCGAATTCCCCGGGGACACCGTCATCCCGGTGATGTACTGGGTGCACGTGCTGCTGTTCCCGGTCGCCATCGCGGCGCTCCTCGGCGCCCGCGAATGGCTGGTGCGGCGCAACGGCCACTCGCGCTTCGCCGGGTCGGTGCCGGGGCGGCGGGGTGCGCGCCCCCTGATGGCGGGCGCGACGATCGGGGTGCTCGTCATTCTCGGGGTGGGCTTCCAGATCGCGCCGATCTGGTTGTACGGCCCGGCGGGCCCGGGCCAGATCTCGGCGGGGTCGGTGCCCGACTGGTACATGGGCTTCCTCGACGGCGCTCTGCGGATCATGCCGGGGTGGGAGCTGACCGTCGCGGGATACACGCTCAGCCTCGCGGTCCTGGTGCCCGCGCTCGTGGTGCCGGGCGCCTTCTTCACCGTCCTGGCCGGCTACCCCTTGGGGGAGCGCTTCGTCCTCCAGCGCCTGGCCCGGCGGGACGCGCTCGGCCGGCCCAAGAGCAGCAGCCGCCTGGCCAAGGAGGGGACCATGCTCGCGGTGCCCGCCGTGCTCGACCGGCCGCGCGACGTCGCGGTGCGGACGGGTGTCGCGGCGGCCGGCGTCACCTTCTACGGGCTGCTGTGGGCCGCCGCGTCCAACGACCAGCTGGCGCACCAGATGCAGCTCTCGGTGGAGGCCGTGACGATCTTCTTCAGGTTCGGCGTGGTCATCGGCCCGTTCATCGCCTACTGGGTGACCCACCGGCTCTGCCTGGGCCTGCAACTGCAGGAGCGGCACAGCAGGGAGCACGGGCCGGAGAGCGGAGTGATCGTCCGGAGCGCGCAGGGCGGGTTCCACGAGCGGCCCATGCAGGTGGACCGGGAGCGGCGGCCGGCCCTCACCGCGTCCGCCGACTGACCGCCTCAGGGCAGGCCCAGCAGGGCGCAGGTCTCCGCGTGCAGCCGGGTGCCCGGTTCGGCGAGCTCCAGCGGCGCGTCGAAGTGGTTGCGCCCGGCCTGCTCGTACGCGGTCACCCGGCAGCCGCGCGCCCGCAGGTGCGCGGCGAACTCGGCCGACTGCCGCTTGAACTCGTCCGTCTCATGTTCCCCCCAGGCGACGACCACGGGGCAGCAAGCGCCCGAAAGGAACATCGGGCTGCAGTCACGGACCTCGCCGGGGTCGATGCCGACGACCTCGTTCACGTACGTGTGCCGCACCGGGGCCAGATCGTAGATCCCGCTGAGCAGCACCGCCCCGGCGATGGGCGCGGGCGGCAGACCCCACCGCCGCCAGGGCGTGGCCAGCAACATGGCGGCCAGATGCGCCCCCGCGGACGACCCGGAGACCACGATCCGATCCGGGTCGATCCGGTGGTCGGCCGCGTGCCGCCACAACCAGGCGAAGGCGTCGCGCACCTGGTCGACGATCTCGGCGAGCCGGGCACGCGGGGCCAGTGTGTAGTCGGTCGTGGCGTAGACGCCGCCCGCCCCGACGACGGCCGGCGCCGGGAACGTGCTGTCCTCCTTGGACAGCTGCTGCCAGTATCCGCCGTGGATGAAGAACAGCGCCGGGTGACCCTCCGCGCGGTCCCCCGCCGGGCCGTAGACGTCCAGCAGGTCGTCCGGCCCCGGCCCGAAACGCAGGTCGCGGTGGGCCACCCCGGCCAGCTCGGCCCGGACGCGCCGGCTGTGCTCGGCGTAGTCGTCGAGGTACGGCTGCAGATCGCCCACCAGGCTGCTCGGCGAGTACTGGACGTCCAGCTGCTCCTGGTCGAACCGCCCGTAGACGGGGCCCGTCATGGCAGCAGCCGTTCGACGGTCTCCTCGCGGGCTCTCCTCAGGAAGTCGGCGAAGTCACTGCCACCGGTCCCCTTGGCCTGCTCGCCGCGCTCGAACCGCTGGATGTAGCGCCCGGTGATGCCGATGTGCAGCGCCCTGAGCCGGGCGAGGGCGGCCACGGCCGCGTTGTACGCCTCGGACAGCCGCGGCCGGGCGGCGCGGTGCCGCTCGACGTGGTCGCGCACCGAGGGACCGGCCTCCAGGTCCGCGAGGAAGCGGCGGTGCGGCCCCGGCATGTACGCGCGCATGCCCGTCAGGAAACCGGCGGTCAACCCGTCGCGATGCGGCACGTCGAGCCCGGCGTCGAAGGCCTGGATGAGGGAGCTCTGCGCGGCGCTGCCGCCGGCCAGCACCAGAGGCTCCCGATCGACCCCCTCGAACCGCAGCCCCGGCGCGGCCCAGCCCGTCAGGAACGGCCTGATCCGGTGGTAGAAGACGTGGGGGTCGCACCACCGCTCGATGTCGAGGAGCGCGTCGACCACCCGGCCGAGCACCTCCCGGACGCCGATCAGCGCCTCGGTGAGCCGGTCGTGCTCGTCGCCGGCCACGGCCTGCCGGACCCGCGCGAGGAGCGGCAGCCCGGGGGCGCCGGCCAGCTCCACCCCCACGGTCGCGAGATAGAACCACTTCTCGTCCACGCCGCCGAGGAAGGTCAGCTGGGTGTCGACGTTCGAGGTGCTCAGCGGCTCCGTCCTGTCGATGCGCCGCCAGTTGTTCAGGACGGCCGAGGCATGCGCGACGATCGGCATCCGGTCCAGGCGCCGGGCGAGCTCGTGAAGGGGATGTGCCACCGGGGCCGGGAGCGTGTGTGCGGGCTGGTCGGCGCCGCGTACGTAGCCGTTCGCGAGGAAGGTCAGCAGGAGCATGGCCCGCTCCCGCTCCCCGGGGGAATCGAGGGCGTCCGGCGTGAGCACGGGCATGGACTCGATCGCCGGGCGCAGGCGCCCGGTCATGATCAGGGCCGAGAGGTTCCGCCCGGCCCGCTCCCACGGGAGGTAGTACGGCGGCAGCGCGTCCACCGGGTCGTCGGCGGGCAGGAACCCGTGGCGCGGGTCGATGGCGTATTCGCTCAGCGGGGCGATCCCCGGTCCACGGGCGCGGGTGCGCATGGTCTCGGGCCTCAACGGACTTTCCTCCTCCTCGCCCCGCCGGTCTCGCGGCGTCCTGGCCGCTCGATGCCCCTTGATCCGCCCGCCGAAACCGGGGTCGCGCCCCGGCCTCCGGCCGTCGGACTGAGCGGCATGATGCGATCTTGCCTGATGATCGTGACCGGTGCCGCGCTGATCTCCTTGATCCTGTGGCCGGGCCGGCCGACGGCGCCGCTGCTGGCCGCGGTCGTCCTGCTGGGCCGGCTGGGGCCGCGGGCCCTGGCATGGTGCCGGATGCGGCAGCTCGCCGGGACGCGACAGCAGCTCACCGCCTCCGCTGAGTGACGCGGGCGCCCCGCTGCGCCGAGCCGGACATCTCCCCGGTGAGCCGGGCGTGGGGCGTTGTCAGCCGGTGGTCTCCTGGGCCGAGGCGTGCCGCGGGCGGACGTGGTGGCGGCCGATGGGGAGCATCAGGGGACGGCCGGAGACGGGGTCCTCGATGATGCGGCTGTCGAGGCCGAAGACGGTGCGGACGCAGTCCTCCGTGAGCACCTCGGCCGGGGCGCCGCAGGCGTGCAGGCGGCCGTCGGCGAGGGCGATGAGGTGGTCGGCGTAGCGGGCCGCCAGGTTGAGGTCGTGCAGGACCATCACGATCGTGGTGCCGCGGCCGCGGTTCAGGTCGGTCAGCAGGTCGAGGACCTCGATCTGGTGGCTGGCGTCGAGGAAGGTGGTGGGCTCGTCGAGGAGGAGCAGGTCGGTCTGCTGGGCCAGCGCCATGGCGATCCAGACCCGCTGGCGCTGGCCGCCGGACAGCTCGTCGACGGCGCGGTCGGCCAGGTCCGTCGTCCGCGTGGCCTCCAGGGCGGCCGCCACGGCGACGTCGTCCTCGTGGTTCCACCGGGAGAAGATCCCCTGGTGGGGGTGGCGGCCCCGGCCGACGAGATCGAGCACGGTGATGCCCTCGGGCGCGACCGGCGACTGGGGCAGCAGCCCGAGCGTGCGGGCCAGCTTCTTGGCGGGCATGCGGTGCACCTCCTTGCCGTCCAGCACCACCCGGCCCGCGCGCGGCGCGAGCAGCCGCGACAGGGAACGCAGCAGCGTCGACTTCCCGCAGGCGTTCGCGCCGACGATGACGGTGATCTCCCCGGGCGGCACGACCAGGTCGAGGGACTCGACGACGACGCGGTCGCCGTACCCGAGCGTGAGCCCCTCGGCCGCGAGGGAGTGGGACGTGGTCATAGGGAGCCTCCGGCCCGGTGCGAGCGGATGATCAGATAGACGAGGTACGGCGCCCCGAGCACGCCGGTGACGACGCCCACCGGGTAGCGGACGTCGAAGGCGAACTGCCCGGCGAAGTCGGCGACGAGGACCAGGAGGGCGCCGACCAGCCCGGCGGGCACGAGCAGCGAGGTGCCCGGGCCCACGAGCCGGGCCGCGATGGGGCCGGACAGGAACGCCACGAACGCGATCGGCCCGGCCGCCGCCGTGGCGAACGCGATCAGCCCGACGGCGGCGACGATCACCGTGATGCGGGTGCGTTCGACGCGGACCCCGAGCGCCGCGCCGGTGTCGTCGCCGAGCTGCATCGCCGACAGGTCGCGCGCCCGGGCCAGCAGGACCGGGGTGAGGACGACCAGGGCGACGAGGGCGGGCAGGGTCTGGTCCCAGGTCGTGCCGTTGAGGCTGCCGGTCAGCCAGCGCGTGGCCTCCTGGAGGTCCCATTCGGCGGCCCGGGACAGCACGTACGCGGTGATGCTGTCGAGGATCGCGGAGATCCCGATGCCGATCAGGATGAGCCGCGTGCCGACGACGCCGTCCCGGAAGGCGAGGGTGTACACGAGCAGGGCGACGACGAGGGCGGAGACGATGGCGAAGACCGACACCTGCGTCCCGCCGAGAGAAAGCGACACGATCGCGACGGCCGCCGCGGCGCTCGCGCCCGAGCTGATGCCGATCACGTCGGGGCTGGCCAGCGGGTTGCGGAGCATCGTCTGGAAGGTGACGCCGGCCAGGCCGAAGCTGAAGCCCGCGACCACGGCGAGGACGGCCCGCGGCAGCCGGAGCCGCCCGACCGTGAAGGTCGCCCCCGGCACCCGCTCGCCGAGGATGACGCGGACCACGTCCTCGGGCGGGTAGAACGTCTGCCCGGCCATCAGGGTCACGGCGAACGCGGCGACGGCGAGCACGGCCAGCGTCAGGACGACGAGGCGGCGGCGCGCGGCGCGCCGGCGCCGGCCGCGGGTGACCGCCCGGACCACGGTCGGGGCGACGGTCGGGGCGACCGCCTGGACGGCTGTCTGGACGGCGGGCGGCCGGCCGGCGGCAGGGGCGCTCACAGCTCACGGACCTTCTGACGGCGGACGATGTGGATGAAGAACGGGGCCCCGATCAGCGCCGTCACGATGCCCACCTCGATGTCCGAGGGCCTGGCCACCACGCGGCCGACGACGTCGGCGGCGGTGAGCAGCGACGCGCCGACCAGGGCGGAGAACGGCAGCATCCAGCGGTGGTCCACGCCGACGAGCAGGCGGCACGCGTGCGGGACGACGAGCCCGACGAAGGCGATCGGCCCGGCGACGGCCGTGGCGGCGCCGCACAGCACGACGGCGCCGAGCGCGGCCGTGCCCCGGATGACGGCGACCCGCTCGCCGAGCCCGGCCGCGATCTCGTCGCCCAGGGCGAGCGAGTTCAGCGCCCGCGCGGACAGGAGGCAGATGGCGAAGCCGACGGCGAGGAACGGCAGGACCTGCCCGATGCGCTCGTAGGAGGCGCCGCCGACGCCGCCGATCTGCCAGAGCCGGAAGCTGCCGGCGATGTCGTTGCGGGGCAGGACGACGGCGCTGACGAGGGACGCGAAGGCCGCCGACGTGGCGGCGCCGGCCAGCGCCAGCTTGAGCGGCGTGGCCCCGCCGCGCCCGAGGGAGCCGACGGTGTACACGAAGGCGGCCGAGACGGCGGCCCCCGCCATCGCGACCCAGATGTACCCGGTCGGCGACGTGAGCCCGAAGAACGCGACCGCGGTGACGACGGAGAGCGAGGCGCCCATGTTGACGCCCAGGATCCCCGGGTCGGCCAGCGGGTTGCGGGTCACGCCCTGCATGACGCCGCCGGCCAGGCCGAGCGCCGCACCGATGACCACGGCGAGCAGGGTGCGCGGGATCCGCTTGGTGACCGCCGCCTGTTCGAGGGAGCCGTCCGTACCGCCGAGGGCCGCCCAGACGTCGGACCAGGCGACGTCGCGCGACCCCAGGGCGACGGAGGCCACCATGATCACGGTCAGGACCAGCACCGCGACGAGCAGCCACAGGACCCGGACACGCGCCGGACGCCGCACGAGGGCGGCGTCCGGCGCGCGGTCGGTGTCGGCCGTGCGTTCGGGCGTGCGGTCTGGCCGGGGAGTGGGCGGGGGAGCGGGCAGGGTCACTTGACCTTGTCCGCGGCCTCGGCGAGCGCCTTGACGTAGTCCTCCAGCACCCACGAGATCGACAGCGGGGTCGGGTTCGCGGCGGTGCCCAGCGGCTTGCTGTCGGGCAGCAGGTAGACCGAGCCGCGCTCGACGGCGGGGATCTTCGACAGCAGCGGGTCCTTGCGGATCTTCGCGAGCAGCTCGCCCTTCTCGTCGCCGTACCCGGTGATGATGTCGACGTCGTCGAACACGTCGATCTGCTCGGCGCTGCGGCTCAGGGCGAACTTCTCCGTGCCCTTGGACGCCTCCGCGATGCTGCCCGGGATCGTCAGCCCGAGATCCTCGAAGAACAGCGTGCGGGTGTCGTGCGTCGTGTAGAAGCCGATCTCGCTCACGTCGTTGGGGTCGACGTGCGTCATGAACATCGCCGACTTGCCCTTGAGCTGCGGGTACTTGTCGACGACCGCCTTGATGTCGGCCTCGATGTCGCCGATGAGCTTGTCGCCCTCGGCGGCCAGGCCGATGGCCTTGCTGTTCAGCCGGATGATCTCGCGCCACGGGGTCGCCCAGGCGGCGTCCGGGTAGGCCACCACGGGCGCGATGTCGCTCAGGGTGTCGTAGTCCTGCTGGGTCAGGCCCGAGTAGGCGGCCAGGATGACGTCCGGCTTGGTGTCGGCGACGGCCTCGAAGTCGATGCCGTCGGTCTCGTCGAAGAGTACGGGCTTGCCGGCCTTGAGCTCCTCCAGCCGCTCCTCGACCCAGGGCAGGAGCCCGTCGCCGTCGTCGTCGCCGAAGTTCGCGGCCGCCATGCCGACCGGGACGACGCCCAGGGCCAGCGGGGCCTCGTGGTTGGCCCAGTTGACCGTGGCCACCCGCTGCGGCTTGGCCTCGATGATGGTCGTCCCCAGCGCGTGCTCGATCGTCATGGGGAAGGCGCTCGCGCTGTTGCCGGCGCTGGTGGTGGCACTGGCGCTCGCGCCGGCGCCCGTGGTCTCGTCCTTGGTCTCCGAGGTGCCGCCACAGGCCGTGATGCCCAGCAGGACGGCCGCCACGGTGAGGATGCGAAGGCTAGGTGGACGCTTCAATCCCGTACTCCACTTCAGAATCCGCTGGTGCCCGGCCCTCGGATTAGTTAGGTAAGGCTTGCCTTTTCTATGGGCACCATAGGAGAAATGGGCGACTTGTCGCAATCAATCATTTGAGACATCGACTGTCGCGATCGGGACACGCGTGGCCTCAACGTGCCCGGAACGCCCCCGGTGTGAGCCCGGTCGTCCGGCGGAAGGCCGCGCCGAACGCGCTCGCCGAGCGGTAGCCGACCTCCTCGGCCACGGCATCGACGTCCCAGCCCCGGGTGAGCAGGCCGACCGCGTGCTGGGCGCGTACCGCCGCCACCCAGCGCGCGAAGCTGGTGCCCGTCTCCGCGTTGAAGGCCCGGCTGATCGTGCGGGCGCTCACGCCGAGGCGGGCCGCCCAGTCCGCCAGCGTCCGCTGGTCGCCCGGGTCGTCGCGCACCGCGTCGGCGATCGGGCGCAGCAGGTCGGAGGTGGGCACCTGCAGGAGCAGCTCGTGCGAGGAGGGCGTGAGCACGTCGAGCACCATCGCCTCGGTCACCGCCCGCGAGCCGGAGGGCAGCTCGGTGTCGGTGAGCCGCTCCAGCAGCAGCCGCAGCAGCGGGGTGATCTCGACGCCGACGGGCGTGGGGGAGATCGGGGTCACGGCGCCGAAGGCGAGGAAACCGGCGCGGCACCAGGTGCCGGCCGTGGCCGAACCGGAGTGCAGGGTGCCGGCGGGCATCCACAGGCCCAGGGTGGGCGTGATCGTCCAGACCCGTGCCCCCACCACGGCCGTGGACGCGCCGCGCTCGTTCCAGAGCAACTCGTGCCAGGGGTGGGAATGCTCGTTCCACGTGGTGTCGTGGACGAAGGTCTCGCTCCAGCTGAGGATCGTGTACGGCATGTCGGCCGGCCCGGCGGCCAGGGCGGGCAGCGTGCGGATCTGCCTGGTCATGGGAGGAAGAGGTCCGGCACGGGCGGCATCGCCCCAGCTTAGTACCGCCCTGACAGTCCTGGTTAGGCTCACCTAAGATCGAGTGATGAACGCTTCTGAGATCCGTACGGTGGGGACCCACGCCGAGCTCCGGGAGATCGTGAAAGAGCCGCCGCAGCCCATCTGGGACAAGGACATCGCCCGGATCGACGAGCACGCGCGCACGATCATCGCGCACTCGCCGTTCGTGCTGCTGGCGACCTCGAACTCCGACGGCACCTGCGACGTCTCACCCCGGGGGGATCCGGCCGGGTCGGTGCTGGTCCTCGACGACCACCGGCTGGCGCTGGCCGACCGGCCCGGCAACCACCGGCTCGACAGCCTCCGCAACGTGCTGGACAACCCCCACGTCGGGCTGCTGTTCATCGTGCCGGGGATGAACGAGACCCTCCGGGTGAACGGGCGCGCGACGCTCGTGTCGGACGCGCCGTTCTTCGACGACCTGGTGGTCCAGGGCAAGCGACCGCGCCTGGCGGTCCTCGTGGAGGTCGAGGAGCTGTACATGCACTGTGCGAAGGCGTTCCTGCGCTCGTCGCTGTGGAAGCCCGAGACCTGGCCGGACCGCAAGAGCCTGCCCACGCTCGGCCGGATCGCCAAGGACCAGCTGGGCCTCAAGGGGGTCTCCGCGAAGGAGCTCGACGCGGGGCTCGACCTGGACGCCGAGACGAACCGGTACTGACCTCTAGCCGGCCGCCGCCCTGGGGCGCATCCGGACGGCCACGACCAGCGCGAGGACGACGACCGCGGCCATGGCCAGGAAGGCGTCGGAGTAGGCGGCGCCCTCGTGCCCGGGGAACAGCGGGTTGACGGCGCCCGCGCCGCTCTGCTGTCTCGCGGTCACCAGCGCGCCGAGCAGGGCCGGGCCGGTGCCGGCGCCGAGGAACTGGGCTCCCTGGAGAATCCCGATGCCGACGCCGACCCGGTCGCCCGGCAGCGTGCCGGCCGCGGCGCTGATGATCGGGGTCAGCACGAAGATGAAGCCGACGCCGAGCCCGAGGACCCCGATCCCCGCGGGGATCACCGACGTGCCTCCCGCGCAGGCCGACAGGAACACGGCGAACAGTCCCATGGCGGCCAGGCCCGCCAGCACCAGGGGCCGGGTGCCGACCCGGTCGGAGAGGCGGCCGATCAGCGGCGAGACGGCGGCGACGGCGACCCCGGCCGGGATCATGACCAGCGCCCCCGCCCCCGGGCCGAGCCCGTTGACGTCCACCACCAGCAGCGGGACGAGGACCAGGCCGCCGAGGTTGACGATCATGGCCAGGAACGCGATGACGACGGCCGCCCGGTAGACCGGGTCGGCGAACAGCGCGGGCGGGACGAACGGCTCCGCGACGCGGGCCGTACGCCACCCGAAGAGCGCGATCGCCACGACCGCCACCGCGAGACTGGCCCAGGACGAGGGCGCCGCCAGGCCGGAGACCTGGGCCTGGGTGATGCCGAACAGCACCAGCCCGGCGCCCAGCCCCAGCAGGATGCCGCCGGGGAGGTCGAACCGCCCCGCGCCGGACGGGGCGTCGCCCGGCAGCACGCGTGCCGCCGCGGGCAGCAGGACCAGCGCGATCGCGAGCATGATCCAGAACAGCGCGGGCCAGCCGAGGAACTGCCCGATGCCGCCGCCGACGGCCGGTCCGGCGGCGGTGCCGATGCCGGCGGACGCGGAGATGACGCCGATCCCCGCGCCCCGCCGGTCGGCCGGCATCAGCGTGGTGACGGCGATGATCGACAGCACGGGTATCGCGGCCGCGCCGACCCCCATCACGACGCGCCCGAGCACGAGCACGAGGAGGTCCGGGGCGAGCGCGCAGATCAGGCTCCCGGCGGCGTAGGCCAGCAGCGCGAAGCAGAAGAGGCGGCGCAGGCTCACCCGGTCGGAGATGCGGCCGTAGAAGGGGATGCCGACCGAGAACATCAGCAGGAAGCCGGTGACGACCCAGGCGAGCTCCGCCTCCGAGGCGCCGAACTCCGTCCCGATGGCGGGGAGCACGAGGTTGACCATGTCGCTGGCGATGACCGTGGCGAGCATCGCTGGCAGGAGCACCGCCAGCAGGGCCGGTGCCGAGCCGGTCCGTGCGGTCGTGCCCGTCGTGGATGTCATGCTGTCCGTCCTCCAGCTGTCTTTTCTGTAACTGTCACGGTTACAGTTAGGGCGAAAAGAACGGCGGAGGACCGGCCTCCGCCGTCGCTCGGCCCGCGGCAGGGGCTACCGCGGCAGTGCGAGTTCGCGCTCGATGGTCAGCACCTGCTGGTGCAGGTGGGCGATGGTCGTGCGGCCGAGCCGCTCCTCCAGGGCTCGCTCCGCGTCCCGGAACTCGGACTCCAGCAGGGCCTGGATGTTGCGCCCCACCTCGCAGTCGGCGCTGGGCGGGTGGGGGTGGCGGGACAGGATCGGCCCCTCCTCGACGGCGGCGTACGCGTCGTACAGCGTGATCTCGCGGGGGCCGCGGGCGAGCGACCAGCCGCCGCCCCGGCCCTCCGTGGCCCGCACCAGGCCGGCCTCCCGCAGGCTGCCGAGGACGCGCCGCACGAGAACCGGGTTGCTCTCCAGGCTGTCCGCGATCTCCGCGGAGGTCAGCGTGCGCTCGCCCCAGCGCGCCAGCAGTGTGAGCGCGTGGATCGCGACCGCGGTCCTGCTGCTGAGGCTCACCGTGTCCCCCTTCGCCGCCGATTGAACTGTAACAAAGCTAGTTGCAGTTCGATGGGCGGTCAACCCGCCCGGCGGTCAGGTGACCTCGTTAGTGCAGGGAGACGATGCCCGAGCCGAACGCGCGCGTGTCGCGCAGCTGCTTGATCTTCCGTGCCTCCGTCGCCAGGTCGCCGGTGACGAGCGTGCTGTTCCGCTCGACCCTGTCGAGGGTGGCGGAGAAGACCTCCCGCGCCCGGGAGCTCATCGGGTGGGACGTGCCTTCTTCGGGCCGCCGGACAGCTCTGCCAGGAGGTTGAACCCGGGACGGTCCACGGAGGCCGCGGTGGCGGACAGCACGACCACGCCGGTTCCCGAGGCGCGGTGGAGCCCGAGCCAGGAGCGGAAGCCGCCCGTGCCGCCATTGTGCAGGGTGAAGCCGCTCCCGACCGTCAGGACGAGCCAGGCGGCACCGATGTGCACCCTGCCCTGGAAGGGGGCGACCGGGTCGAGCGCGGCGACGCCGGGTGCCGTGCCCTTCAGCAGCGCGTCCGTCAGCAGGGCCATGTCCCGGATGGCGGCGCGGGCGCCGCCCGCGGGCCCGAGCGCCTCGCCCGTCCACGCCTCCCGTGGCCGTCCCCGCTTGCTCCGGCCGGTCAGGGCCGTGGGGCGGAGCCGCTCCGGACCCGCGGGCACGTAGAGGCCGCCGAGCTTGAGGGGGCCGGCGATCCGGTCGCGCACCAGGCCGGCGTACGTCGTGCCGGCGGCGCGGGCGATGGCGTGGCCGAGCAGCTCGAACCCGAAGTTCGAGTATCGCGGCGCCGGCTTGCCCACCTTGGTCCCCCGCGCCTGGGCCAGGAGCTGTTCGAGGTCCTCCCCGTACGGGTTCGTCCCGTGCCGCCACAGGGCGACGGTCCGGCGTAACGGGTGCATGGCGGCGGGAAGCCGGGGCAGCCCGGATCGATGCGTGCTGAGGGCGGCCAGGCTGATCCGCGCGGCGGGGACGTCGCCGATCGGCAGCAGCTCGCCGAGGAGCGTGTCGCGGCTGATCTCGCCCCGTGCCAGCGCGTCGACATAGAGCAGCCCGGTGATCCCCTTCGTGATCGACCCGATCTCGAAGTCCCCCTCCATCGGGGCGCCGCGGCTCGCCACGGTCATCCCCGAAGACGTGACCGTGGCGACGGCGGCCACGGGGTGGCGGGCGGGGTCGAGCACCTCGTTCAGCTTCGCCGCGAGCCGATCGTCACCGTACGTCCCCGGCGTCATGCGCCGCGCCTCTTCCATAGAGGTCAACCTAGCTTGACCAAGGGCCGTCCGCGGGAGCGGATCCGGTCCCGGAGGCCCGGCGGTCAGAAGCGGCGGCACTGGCCTTCCTTGTCGCCGCGCACGGAGTTCCCGCCGCCGGTGACCTTCGAGCGGTTGTCCGCGCACTCCAGGTCGCCCTTGACCGTGTTGCGGTGGACCCGCAGGCCCCGGCGGTTGTCCTTGAGCTGGATGTTGCCGTCCACCCGGTTGCCGTCGACGCGTACGTGGCGGCGGTTGCCCTCGATCTGGATGTCGCCGTCGACCCGGGTCGAGGTCACCGTGACGCTGCCGCCGTCCTTCACCTGGATGTTGCCGTCCACCTTCGAGCCGCTGGTGACGGAGACCGCGCGGGCGCCCTCCGCCTGGATGTCGCCGGCGACCCGGACGCCGCGCGCCACGAGGCCGGCCCCGTCGCCGACCTTGACGTTGCCGCTCACCCGGGTGCCGAGGAGGGTGCAGGTGGCGCCGTCGGGCACGCGTACGTCGTCGACGCCGGTGGCGCGGATCGTGCCGGCGCAGGTGCGCGTGTCGGCCGCGGCCGGTGTGGCCAGGGTGAGGCCGCCGAGGACGGTGCCCAGGACGGCGCCGGCCACGGTCAGTCCGATCTTGTTCATGTCATTCCCCTCGTCAGTCCCGGTGCGGGCCGCCCGCCCGGTCATGAGAAGGCTCTCGATCGGCCGTGGCTCCCACGTGAGAGGGACATGAGGGATTTCTCATGAAAGATCAGGACATCTTCCACGGCGTCGGCGAAGATCCGGTGAGTCGTCCGGCCCCGTCCGGGTAGCGGAGCCCCTCGTGAGCCAGAACGTGACCGAGAAGCTGATCGCCGCGCACCTGACCAGGGGCGAGATGCGGGCGGGCGAGGAGATCGGGCTGCGGATCGACCAGGCGCTGATCCAGGACGCCACCGGCACGATGGTGATGCTCGAACTGGAGGCCCTCGCCCTGGACCGGGTACGCACCGAGACGGCGGTCCAGTACGTCGACCACAACCTCCTGCAGACCGACGAGCGCAACATGGCCGACCACGTGTTCCTCCGCTCGGCCTGCCGGCGGTTCGGGATCTGGCACTCGCGCCCGGGCAACGGCGTGTCCCATCCCACCCACATGCAGCACTTCGGCGTACCCGGCAAGACGCTGGCCGGCTCCGACTCGCACACCTGCGCCGCCGGCTCGCTCGGCATGCTGGCCATCGGCGTGGGCGGGCTCGAGGTGGCCATGGCCATGGCCGGGGAGCCGCTGTTCGTCACGATGCCCGAGGTCTGGGGCGTGCGGCTCACCGGCGAGCTGCCGCCGTGGGTGAGCGCCAAGGACGTGATCCTGGAGATGTTGCGGCGGCACGGCGTACGGGGCGGCGTGCACCGCGTCATCGAATACCACGGACCCGCGCTCGCCACGCTGACCGCGATGGACCGGCACGTCATCGCCAACATGGGCGCCGAGCTGGGCGCGACCACCACGGTCTTCCCCTCCGACGAGCGGGTGCTGGAGTTCCTGCGGGCCCAGGGCCGGGCCGGCGACTTCACCGAATGCGTGGCCGATCCCGGCGCCGGCTACGACGTGCACGAGGAGATCGACCTGTCCGGCCTGGAGCCGCTGATCGCCCGGCCCGGCTCGCCCGGCAACGTCATCCCGGTACGCCACGCCGCGGGCGAGCCGGTCCACCAGGTCGTCGTGGGCTCCTCGGCCAACCCCGGCCTGCGCGACTTCGCCGTGGTGGCGGAGATCCTGCGCGGCAGGCAGGTGCACCCCCAGGTGTCCCTGGACGTGAACCCCACCTCGCGGCAGATCCTCATCGACCTCACCAAGATGGGCGCGATCACCGCGCTGATCGAGGCCGGCGCCCGCATCCACCAGACCGGCTGCCTGGGCTGCATCGGCATGGGCCAGGCCCCGGCCGTCGGCCGCAACAGCCTGCGTACGTTCCCCCGCAACTTCCCCGGCCGCTCCGGCACCCACGACGACTCCGTCTGGCTCTGCTCACCCGAGACCGCGGCCGCCGCGGCACTCACCGGCGCCATCACCGACCCGCGCGACCTGGGCCTCGACCCGCCGCGCGGGCAGCTGCCGCGCACGGTCAGCGCGGGCGCCGCGCTGCTGGAGCCGCCCCCGCCGGTCGACCAGGCCCGCGAGGCGGAGCTGGTCAAGGCCCCGAGCATCGGCACGCTGCCGGAGCTGGATCCGCTGCCCGACTCCCTCACCCTGCCGGTCGTGCTCAAGGTGGGCGACGACATCTCGACCGACGAGATCATGCCGGCGGGCGCGCGGGCGCTGCCGTACCGCAGCAACATCGCGGCGCTGGCCGACTTCGCCTTCACCCAGATCGACGAGGATTACCCGCGACGGGCCCGCGACACGGGACCGCACGCCATCGTCGGCGGCCGCAACTACGGCCAGGGCTCCTCCCGCGAACACGCCGCCATCGTCCCCCGCTACCTCGGGCTCCGGGTCGTCGTCGCCAAGTCCTTCGCCCGCATCCACTGGCAGAACCTGGCCAACTTCGGCGTGCTCGCGCTCGAGTTCGCCGACGAGTCCGACTACGACAGGATCGGCCCCGAGCTGCGTTTCGAGGGCCTGCGCGACGCGGTCGAGCACGGCACGGAGCTGGCCGTGAACGGCATCGTGCTCAGGCACCGCCTCTCCGCCCGCCAGCGCGCCATGGTCCTGGCGGGCGGCTGGATCCCGCTGTTCAGGCAATGAGCGGCCGCTCGTTCCCGTCGAAGGTGAACCCGCCGGCCCGCCCTTGACGCGTCATGCCCGCCGCCCGGGCCGATCGGCTCGGTCATGGATGAGGAGAGCCTCGGTCACAGCCGCCGGGGCCGGGCCGAAAATAGCGTCGGCGCATGCATACAGAGCAGGTCGTACGTGGAGGCGGCACGGGTGACGGCACCGCCGGTGTGCCACCGGTCCCCAGGGCCGATCGGTGGCGCTGGGCCTGGCTGGGGGCGGGAACGCTGCTGTGGCTCCTCGCCGTCCACGGTCGTTACGACGTCGCGGTGGCGGCCTGGCTGTCGCCCGTTCTCCTCCTCAGGTTCGTCAGGACCGGCCCGGCCCTCGCCGGCCTGCTCGCGGTGTGGGCGGCGTCCGCGTCGGCGGGCCTGTTCTGGATGGTCGAGACCGCGGTGCCGATGACGCCGATCACCGTGCTCGGGATCATCGCCCTGGGCACCCTGACCGTCGTGCCGTACGTCGCCGACCGGCTCGTCACCCCGCGGGCGGGCACCGTGACGGGGCTGCTGCTGTTCCCGGCGGCGCTGGCGGCGTGCGAGTTCCTGATGACGCTCCTCAGCCCCTTCGGCACCGCGTTCGGCGTGCCGGCCGCGACCCAGCACGACAACCTCGCGCTGCTGCAGGTGGTGGCCGTGACGGGTCCGTACGGGGTGGGCTTCCTGATCGGCTGGTTCGCCACCGTGGCGAACCACGTCTGGGCGAACCCGCGGGCGCTGCGCGTGCTGTGGTCGTACGCCGCCGTGACCCTGGTCGTGCTGCTGGCGGGCGGGACCAGGCTGGCCTTCCCCGCGCCGGACGCCACCACCGTGCGGGTCGCGGGCATCAGCCCGGACACCTCGGCCACCCGCGAGCTGCGCGGCGTGATCGGCGAGAATTACACCCCCGAAGGGGTGGCCGGGCAGGATCAGGCGGCCGTGCGGGCCGCCTTCGACAGGGTCAACGCCAACCTGCTGGCACGTACGCGGGAGGCGGCGCAGGCGGGAGCGAGGATCGTGGCGTGGTCGGAGCAGGCGGCCAACGTCCTGGCGGCCGACGAACCGGCCTTCCTGGCCCGGGTGGCCGCCGCCGCGCGGGAGAACCGGATCTATTTGCAGGCCGCGGTGTCCCTCTTCCTGCCGCGGGCCCCGTACGCCGCCAACCGGGTCCACCTGTTCGGCCCGGAGGGCGAGCGGGTCTGGGCGTACGACAAGGCCCATCCCATTCCGGGCCTGGAGGCGTACCCGGCGGGCGACGGCGTGGTGCCGGTCGCGCGGACGCCCTACGGCCGGCTGGCCACCGTGATCTGCTTCGACGCCGACTTCCCCGAGCTCATGCGCGTGGACGCGGACATCATGATCGTGCCCGCGCGCGACTGGGCGGAGATCGGGCCCGTGCACAGCCAGAAGGCCGGCCTGCGCTCGATCGAGAACGGGTACGCGATGGTCCGGCAGGCCGAGTTCGGCGTGTCGGGAGCCTTCGACGCGCAGGGGCGGGCGCTGGCCGTGCACGACTACGCCGGCGGCGACCGGCACGTCGTCTACTCCGACGTGCCCACGCGCGGAGCGGCCACGGTCTACCGCGTGATCGGCGACGTCTTCGCCTGGGCATGCCTGGCGGGCACGGCCGTCATGATCGCCCTCCCGCCATGGCGCCTCCGTCCCCGCCGCCCCACCACCGCCACACAGACCACGTAGCCGCCCGCCGCCCGCCGCCCGCCTTTGGGACGCTCCCCTTTGGGACGCCTGCCTTCGGGGCGCCGCCCGGCGCCGCCCATCGCGCTCACGGCCCCGGTGCCCCGGGGGTGCCGGGCCTCCGGGGGCGACCGCGGCGACGCTGTGCGTGCCGGCGGGTCCCGGGGGTCAGTTCCGTGCCGAGAGGGCGGCGTGCCGGTCGCGGTATTCGCCCGGCGGGCTGCCGACCCAGCGGGTGAAGGCCCGCCGGAACGCGCTGGGCTCGGAGAACCCGAGCCGGGAGGAGAGCTCGTCCACGGACTCGTCGCCGCGGCGCAGGCCGGCGATGGCGAGGTCCCTCAGGACCTCCTCCCGGATCCGGTGGAACGAGGTGCCCTCCCGCCGCAGGAGGCGGCGCAGGTGCGGGACGCTGATCGACAGCCGGGCGGCGACGTCCTCGGCGCGCGCCCGGCTGCTCGTGTCGCCGCGTTCGAGGATGTTGCGGACCCGGTCGGCGGTCGTGGTGCCGTAGTCGCGATGGTGGATCAGATCGGCCGGGGACCGCTGGAGATAGCTCAGCAGCTCCCGCTCCTCCCGCACGACGGGGGCCGCGAGATGGCCGGCGTCGAAGGAGACGGCGGCCACCGGAGCGTCGAAGGACGGCGCCCTGCCGAAGATGTGCAGGTATTCGGCGCTGTAGCCGGGCTCCGGGAAGGGCAGCTCCACCCCGGTGAGCGGGATCCGCCGGGCGGCCAGCCACGCCGGGAACCGGTGCGCGAAGGCGAGCATGATCTCGGCCGCCAGCGGCGGGACATCGGCGCCCGGCTCGGCGGCGATCTCGATCCGGCAGGCGGTGCCGTCCACGACGAGCCGGCTGCGCGAGTAGCCCGTGGTGATCGACGCGAACTCCACCAGCCGCTCGAGCGCGGTCCGCAGATCCGGGGCGTGGATCAGGCCCAGCGAGATCATCCGGAAGGTGCCCGGCGGCACGGGGCGCGGCCCGAGCAGGAACAACTCGTCCCGAGTGAGCCGCAACAGGCCCCGGAGCGCCGTGACCGCCTGCTCGCAGCCGATGTGGGTGGTGCCCGGCCGCGCCAGCTCGCGCCACAGCGAGGTGTCGCGGGTCGCCCCGCGTACGTCGATCCCGGCCGACTCGGTCGAGGCGATGGCCGCCCGGACGAACTGGACCGCGACGCCGTCCGCGGACATGACCCACCTCCTCGCCGCCGCCGACGCTAGCAGACGACCGTCCGGGTCCAGGTCAGGGGTGCTCGGGCACCGTCACGGGGGCGCTGAACGGCAGCACGAACAGCGGTCCCGTCACCACCGCGCGCTCGCTTCCCGGGCCGTAGGGGAGGTCGGCGATCTGCCGGCAGGTGCCGCGGTCCTCGATCCCGTACGTGGGGGCCTGGCCGTCGCCGCCGGAGTTGAAGCGGCCGACGAGCGAGATGCGGTCGCGTACGCGGCCCTGCTGATCGACGAAGAACCCGTGGATCGGCGCCGTCGCGGAGAAGCCGTCCGGCGTCAGGACCTCCTGCACCAGGTCCGAGATCAGGAAGTTCAGCGTCTCCCCGGCGGCGTCGGTCACCGTGCCTTTGAGCTCGCCGACGAACGGCGTGAAGATGCCCGGCGCGCCGGTGGCGAACCCCTCGGGGTAGGGGAGCGGCCGCTTGGCGAGCTGCGAGACCCGCCAGGTGCGCTGGAAGGTGCCGGTCCTGATCGTGTACGTGCCGTTGCGGCACTCGAAGGGGCGCAGCGTGAGCCCGGTGAGGTTGATCGTCTGCCGGACGATCGGGTTGCCGGTGGCGGGGTCGCCGAACCGCTCCTCGTCGATGCGCGTGTCCAGCTTGCGCGGGGTCAGTTTCAGCACGAAGCCGGGGCCGATCGCCTTGACGTGGTACCGGCTCTCCTTGATCCTCAGGCCGGGAGCGCCTGGTTGCGCGTGGGCGGCGGTCGCGGGCAGGAGGCCGACGGCCAGCGCCGCGAGCACGATGATGGTGATCCGCATGACGGGAAACTCCCTCGCAGCCGCGGTGATCAGGCGACCCGATCATACGTTCGCGGGGCGATTCCGTATATCGCCTTCCTGCCGCCGGCGCCTCAGAGGGGGAGCAGGAACAGGCTGACCGGAGTGCTCACCACGGTCAGGGCGACGAGCAGGAGCAGGGCCCGCACGGGCCACGGGCTGTGCGGTTGCCCGCTGAGCCGGTCGATGCGCGCATCAAGATCATGCCCGCCCCTGCCATCCGTGCCGCCGGTGCCGTCCCGGCCACCCGTGCCGCTGGTGTCCCCAAGCGTGCCGAGCGTGCCGGGCGGGGTGGCGAGGCGCTCACAGGAGCGGAACCGGCGCAGCGCGGTGGCCAGCGGGCGGCGGCCGCTGTCGCGCGCGGCACGGTCGTCGGCGCGCATCTCGACGAGCAGCGCGACCGCGTCCAGCATCGCCCGGACCCGGCGGCTGGACGGGAGGGCGCGGTGCAGGGCGGCGAACGGCAGGATCACCAGGTCGTGGCGCTCGCGGGCGTGCGCGCGCTCGTGGGCCAGGACCGCCCGCAGCTCCTGCCCGGTGAGGAGGTCGAGGCTGCCGGTGCTGACCACGATCGCGGCCCTGCGCCCCGGCAGGCAGTACGCGGCCACCGCCGGATGCTCCACCACCAGCGCCTCCCGCAGGTCGGGATGCGGGCGGGCGATCAGGTTGAGCAGCGTCCGCTGCCGGCGTCGCAGGGCGGCCACGGAGCGGGCGCTGCGGGCGAACGCGACGGCGATCCAGGCGGTCGCCGCCAGACCGCCGGCGGTGCACAGCAGGTGCAGGGGGGTGAGCGCGGCGGGCAGCCGGCCGCCGGCCAGGTCGCGGGCGAAGGCGACCAGGGCGGGGACGATGCCGAGCCGGTAGGGGGCCAGGCCGATCGCGATGGCCGTGCCGACGGCCGACAGGACGAGGGTCAGGCCGACCGTCTGCCAGATCAGCAGCGACGTTCGCGGCGCCCGCCACGCGAGCCGCGAGCGCGGCATGACCGCCATGGCGACCAGGGCCGCCGCGAGCGTGAGGAGGTGGTGGGCGGCGTAGGTCATGACGTCTCCTGCCCGTCGGGCAGCGCCTGCCGCAACGCGGCGGCTTCCTCGGGGGTGACCGAGCGGGCGAAGTGGCCGAGCGCGGCGAGCCGGTCACCCGTCTCGCCGAGCGCCGAGAGCATCAGCTCGGCGACGTACGCCTCCCGCCCCGCCGCCGGCCGGTAACGCCAGGTGCGGCCGTCGTCGTCGCGTTCGCGCCGGATGAAGTCCTTGCGGACGAGCCGGTTCATCACGGTCATCACGGTCGTGTACGCGAGCTTGCGGTCGCTGAGCCGGTTGACGACGTCGCGTACGGTCAGCCACGCGTCGCTGCTCCACAGCACGTCCATGATCGAGCGTTCCAGCTCGCCGAGGCTGTTCACGCCTCCTCCTCCTGTCCTGCGGGTTCCAGCGCGGGCACGGCCAGGACGGCAGCGGCCGCCAGGGCCGCCGAGAGTGCCCCGGCCAGGTACGGTAACGCCGTCCCGACGTCGAACAGTAGCCCCGCGCCGGCCGGGCCGATGATCCGCGCCGCGGCGCCCGCCGACTGCCCGGTCCCCAGACGCGCCCCGCGACGCTCCGGCGGCCCCGCGGCGGCCAGCAGGCTGGACACGGTCGGGGTGAGCAGGCCGTGCCCGGCGGAGAGCAGGCAGACGGCGACCATGCACTGCCACCAGGTCGCCGAAACCGAGACCGCCACCATGCACCCGGCCATCGTCACGGCCCCGGCCGCCGCGACCCGAGCATCGCCCCAGCGGCGGGCCAGCCAGGACACCAGCCCGGCCTGTACGGCGGCCATCGCCAGCCCGGCCGCCGCCAGCGCCAGCCCGATCGTGGTGGCGTCCCACCCGTAACGGTCCCGGCCGAGGAAGGCCAGCGTGGTCTCCATCCCCACGAAGGCGGCCATGGCCAGGAACCCGGTCCCGGCCAGCAACGCCACGGCCCTGCTCCCGCGCCCACCGGCCGCGGGCCCGCCCGGCGCGGTGCCCGGCCGGGAGACGCCGAGGGGGCGGATCGGCCGGCGGCCGTCCCGGCTCCCGCCGAGCCCGGCCCGCTGGGACGCGTCCCGCCCCTGATCGCCATCGGGGTGATCCCGAGCCGGTGCGGCGCGCTGGTGGTCGGGAAGGGGGTGTGGCCGGCGCGTGGCGGAGGAGGCCCGTGCGGATTCGGGGAGCCAGGCGAAGGCGGCGGCGAGGTTGAGCGCGGCCAGGCCCGCCGCCGCGTACGCGCAGGCCGCGAACCCCAGCGGCGCCAGCAGCCCGCCCAGGGCCGGCCCGACCACGAAAGCCATCCCGATCGCGGCCCCCAGCTGCGCCATCGCTCCCGTACGCCGCTCGGCGGGCACCGCGTCGGCCAGGTACGCCTGGGCCACCGAGATGCTCCCGCCGCACGCCCCCGCCAGCAGCCGGCAGACCAGGAGCCCGGCCAGCGACGTGGCCAGGCCCGTGAGGGTCATGGACACGGCCGACCCGGCGAGGGCCAGCAGCACCAGGGGCCGCCGCCCGTACCGGTCCGACAGCCTGCCCAGCACGGGCGCGGCGACGAGCTGCGCCACCGAGTACGCGCTCATCAGCGCCCCGAACCACAAACCGCCGGCCCCCAGCTCGGAGGCGTAGAACGGCAGCGCCGGCAGGATCAGCGTGAAGCCGAGCAGATCCACGAACACCGTGGCCGAGATGACCAGCTGCGCCGAGCGCCGCATCACGTCCCCTTCCCACCGGGCGGGGCCGTCTGTCCGGAGCCACCGCTACTACAGCGCGTAATGCTACAAGGTGTAGTAGTCGGTCCTCGCCGGAGCCCGCCCCTAGCCCGGCCGCTCCGGAGCCATGGCGTGGTTGTACAGGTAGAACGCCGTGGCCCCGATCAGCAGGACGACCAGGACCAGCAGCACGGCGCCCGCGGCCAGCAGCAGGCGCCGCGCCGCCGTGGGCTCTACCGGCTCGCCGTCGCCGGGCGGGCGCGGCACCGGGGGCGGACCGGACACGGGAGCCTGGCCCCGGCCCTAGCACCCACCGCGGCCAGGACGGGCGCAGGGGACGGACAGGTGAGCGGACAGAGGGGCGGACAGAGGGGCGGACAAGGGAGCGGGCCGAGCGGCGGGAGCGGGTGCGGCGGTGGAGACGGTGGCGCGGCGGGGGAGGGAAGGCACGGCCGGGACCAGGCGGCGGTCGCGTACCAGCCAGACGGCCCGCTCCAGGTCAGGAGTCAGATACCGGTCCTCGCTCAACGGCGCGATGTGCCGCCTGATCTCCGCCTGCAGGCCCCGCGTCACGGCGCCGAGCGGCAGGCCCGCCATCTTCCCGGCGATGAGGTCGATGCCCTGGGCCGCCATCAGGTACTGGACGGCCAGGACGATCTCGAGCCGGTCGAGGTTCTCGTGCAGGTTCCGGACCGAGGCCATCGCCATCGTGTTGTGGTCCTCCTGCCCGTCCTTGACCGGCCGGGACAGCGTCCCCGCCGGGGTGGCCCTGACCTGCATCTCCGGGATCAGCGCGGCGGCCACCGTCTGGACCTGCACCATCCCGGAGTTCAGCCCGGCCGTCCCGCCGGCGAGGTTGGCCGGCAGGCCGTAGCTCCACCTGGGGGACAGCAGCCGCCCCGACAGCTCCTGCGACAGGACCCCGACGTCGGCGATCTCCGCGTTCAGAGTGTCGGCGAGATGGCCCATCACGGAGCCGTCCCAGTTGCCGCCCATGACGAACTCGTAGCCCGGGCCCCGGTCGCGCTTGAAGATCAGCGGGTTGGAGGTCGAGGCGTTGGCCTCCCGTACCAGGGTCCGGCGGGCGTCGGCGAGCGCGTGCCGCAGCCCGGCCATGATGTGCGGCGCCGCCCGTACCGACACCGCGTCCTGGACGCGCGGGTGGTAGTTCGCCGGGTCGAGGCGCTTGCGGCCCTCCTCCGTCATCCAGCGCGAGCCCGCCACCATCGCGCGGAGCCGCGCGGCGACCGCGTTCTGCTCGGGGATGCGGCGCTCCCGGTGCGTACGCGCGTCCAGCGACCCGCGCTCGGCCCTGGTCGCCTCCATGAACAGGGCGAAGGCGCCCTCCGCCTGGTCGGCCAGCACGCTGGCCCGGTACACGGCGTGCATCAGCGAGGCGGCCAGCACGGTGCTGCCGCTGATGACCGGCAGCGCCTCCCCGGCCTGGAACACGAAGTCCCTGGGAAGCCCGGCCTTGGGCAGCAGCACCGAGGCGGGCCCCACCTCGCCCCGGTAGCGCACCGGCGCGTCCTCGCCGAGCGCCGCCAGGCCCGCCGCCGCCTGGGGCTGCAGGTCCCCGGTGCCGAGCGAGCCGATCTGCGGCATCAGCGGCACGACGCCGGCGTTGACCATGGCCAGCAACCGCTGGGGCACCTCGGGCCGTACGCCGACCGTCCCCCTGGCCATCTGGTTCGCCTTGAGGATCATGGCCAGCCTGACCACGTCGTCGGGCAGCGGCTCCCCGACCCCGGCGGCGTGCGAGCGCAGGACGTTGCGCTGGAACTGCTCCGCCTGCGGCGACGAGAGCGGGAGGTCCTTCAGCGGCCCGAGTGCCTGGTTCCAGCCGTACACCCGCTGGTCGTCCAGGACCGCCAGCGCACCCGCCCGCGTCCTGGCCATGTTCGCCCGCGCGGCCGGCGAGAGCCGCGCGGCGACCGGACGGCCCGAGAGGATGGCGAAGGCGTCGCGGAGGGAGAACGAGTCGCCGTCCAGCTCCAGGCTCAGCACCGGCGGCGCGGGTGGCAGGGCCGGCTCCGCGACCGCCTGGCCCGGCACGCACAGGGCGGCGAGCAGGGCCAGGCCGGTGGCGGTCCGTCGTACGCTGGTCATCAACATGCCCCCCGGCGAAGATCGATGCCGTCCGTTATAGCCGGGGGCCGTGGCGGGCCGGAGACGGCTCAGCGCCGGTGTGACGAGTGCTGACCCGGTCTCGACCGGCCCGATGGCGGGCGATTACCCACAGTTACCCACAGTTACCCGCAGTTGCCGCGGTTTCGCTAAGTCCGGCCGTTCAGGGTGTCGAGGAAGCGCTGCTCGAACGCGGCGGTGCCGGCCGTCGTGCCGTACCTGAGCGGGCGCCCCGACGGCGACAGGAACGTGCGCCCGGCGGAGGGGCCGCTCGGCACCACGTCGATCCGTCCGGAGGTGAACCCGACGTGCCCGGGGTGGACGGCGCTCATCGCGGCCAGCGGGTCCCACCAGTAGAGCAGGCCGGCCGCGATCAGGGGCTGGACCTCGGGATGCGTGACGATCTCCAGCACGGTGTCGGCGGCCGCGGTGCGGTGGTCGGCGCCGAGCCGGTCCAGGAAAGCGCCGGTGATCAGCACCTCGTTGGCGGCGTCCAGCGGCACCATCCGCACCGCGCCCCGGCTCCGGGCCAGCACCTCGCGCACGGCCGCCGGGTCGAGCCAGTAGTTGAACTCCTGCGTCCCGTCGAACTCGGGCGGCGTGCCGCAGCACAGGTTGCCGGGGACGTTCACGGCGCCGCCCATGGAGGTCAGCCGGGAGGCCGAGTACGGCAGCGCGCCGGCCAGGTTGGTCAGCGGTCCGGTCGCGATGATCTCGGTCGAGGGGTCGGCGCGCAGCACCTTCCTGATCAGGTCCGGGGCGCGCACCTTCGACGGCGTCTCGTCCCCGGAGCAGCCGGGCGTGGCCGCCGTGAGCACCCGGTCGAAGAGCTGCCTCAGCTCGGCGGGGAAGGAGTTGGCCCCCGTGGCGGTGCCGTCGGCGATCTGCACGGAGCGCAGCCCCAGGCGCTCGGCCAGGCACCTCGCGTGCCGGATCGCCCGGCCGGGTAAGCCGGCGCCGCTGCTCGTCACCGTGATCGCGCGCAGGTCGATGCGCCCGGCCCGGTGCTCCTGCGCGAGATAGGCCAGCGTGGCCGCGTCGTCGAAGTCCATGTCGGTGTCGAAGATGACGGCGGGCGGCCGGGTGTGGGCCACCGCCGGAGCGGCCGCCAGGGGGGTGGCCACGGCCAGGACGAGGGAGAGCAGGAGCCTTCTCATGGGTTTCCCGGGGGTGAGGCGATGCGGTCAGGGCTCCAGTCAAACCCGGATCGGCCGTTGTGGAGAATACCCTATAGGGGTATATTCCGGGGTGGAGGTGAGACATCGTGAAGGTCGAGGGGTTCGTCACTGACGGGTACGAGGCGGTGCGCGAGGTCTTCCAGAAACTGGTGGACGAGGGCAGGGAGACGGGCGCGGGCGTGTCCGTCTGGAAGGACGGGCGGGAGGTCGTCCGGCTCGACGGAGGGTGGGCCGATGCCGGGCGCAGCCGTCCCTGGGAGGCGAGCACGCTCGTGCAGCCGTACTCGCTGTCGAAGGCGTTCGTGACCATCGCCGCCCTGGTCGCGGTGCGCGACGGCGCGCTGGCCCTGGACGAGCCGGTGGCCACCTACTGGCCCGCGTACGGCGCCAACGGCAAGGAGGCCACCACGCTGCGCCACGTGCTCACGCACCGGGCGGGCCAGCCCCGGTTCCCCGCCACGGCCGCCGGCCTGGACCTGCTGGACGACGCCGGGCTGCGCGCGAGCCTGGTGGGGGCGGCGCCGGAGTACGCGCCGGGGACGTCGTTAGGGGAGCACGCGCTGACCTACGGGCACCTGGTCGACGGCATCCTGCGCGCGGGCGCCGGCACGACGCTGGGGGAGGTGCACGCCGAGGTGGTGCGGCCCGCGCTGGGCCTGGACGCCTGGTTCGGGGTGCCGGACGGCGAGCTGGACCGCGTCGCCGACCTGGAATACGCCGACCCCGCGTGGCCGCGCCTGCTGCACGCGGCCCCGTGGCTGCAGATCCCCGACGGGACCCTCGACGTCGAGCGGGCGAACTCCAGGGCCTGGCGGCAGTCCGTCTTCGGCGCGGTCAACCTGCACACGACCGCCACCGCCATGGCACGGTTCTTCTCGGAGCTGACCTGCGCGGACGGCCGCGTGCGCGCGCTGCTCGGCCCGCACCTGCACGCCGAGCTGCTCGCCTCGCAGGTCACCGACTTCGACGAGGTCTTCGGCACCAGGCTCACCTGGACGCTGGGCTTCGTCCGCGACCGCGGCAAGATCGCCAAGGGCGGGATCGGCGGCTCGGCCGCCTGGTGGTCGCTCCGGCACCACCACGGCTGCGCCTACCTGACGCGCCGCCTGGACGACCACTCCCGCGCCGCGGAGATCGCGGCCGCGCTGGGCGACGACCTCGCCGTGGTGGGCGAGGACTGAGCCGGCGCCCGAGGCACGCCGGCCACCGGCTCCTCGTGCGGGCTCGCTCGGGGAGGCCCGCTCCAAGAGGGCGGCTTGGCCGGGATGGCGCGGGGCCGGGCGGCGCGGGGCTGAACGGCGCGGGCTGGGCTGGGCGGGGCGGCGCGGGCGGTGTGTTGAGGCAGCGGCCGGGCCCCCGAGGAGCCCGGCCGGGGTCGAAGGGCCCGGCCGGGGAAAGGCCGTCAGCGGGTCGCGCGGGACCCGTCGGCGACCGAGCCGGAAAGAGCCGTCAGGAGGCCGTCCGGGACCCGTCGCCGATCGGCCGGCCGGCGGCCAGGTCGGTGAACAGATCGTTCCAGAGCGGCATGACGACGTGCGGGGTGTAGCCGTGGGCGGTCTCCGCCGCCGCGGCGCCCATGCGCTGCCGCAGCTCGCGGTCGGCCATCACCCGCCCGAGCGCCTCGCCCAGCGCGTCGACGTCGCGGGGCGGCACCAGCACCCCGTCCTTGCCGGGGGTGAGCACGTCGGCGGGGCCGGTGGGGCAGTCGAAGGCGACGATCGGCAGGGCGTGGCCCATGGCCTCGATCATCGCCATCGGCAGCCCCTCGATCCGCGAGCTCAGCGCGTAGATCGACGCCTTGGCCAGCTCCTCGTGGATGCGGTTGCTACGGCCCATCAGCCGGATGCGATCGCCCAGGCCCGCCTCGTCGATGCGGGCCTGCAGCCGCTCCTTCGACGGCCCGGTGCCGAAGATGCGCAGCTTCCACTCGGGGTGCTCGCGGGTCGCGGCGCCGAAGGCGGGGATGAGCATGTCGAAGCCCTTTTGGGGCACCAGCCGGCCCACCGCGATCACCAGCGGGTTGCTCTGGTCGGAGTGCTTGCGCCCGTCCATGTGGACCGCGTTGGGGATGCGCACCACCGGGGTGCCGGGCACCAGCGCGTGGTATTCGCGGCGGCTGGTCTCGGTCAGCACGGCGATGGCGTCGAACGCGCCGTAGTGGCGGCCGATCTGCTCGCGTACGGCCTCGTGGTAGGAGGCCACGTTCATGTGCTCCTGGGCGACCCGGATGACGCCGGACGGGGCGCGGCGGGCCGAGATGAGGTTGAGCGCGGGCCGGGTGGTGACCAGGATGCCGTCGCGCAGGCCGGAGACGTAGTCGATGACGGCCGACTCCACCCGCTCGGTGAAGTATTCGGCGGCGAACTCGCCGTACGGGACGATCTTGCCGCGGGCGCGCCGCCACACCTTGCGGGCCAGGGAGTCGGCCTCGATGCCGGAGCGCTGGTCCACCAGCGCCGAGAGCGTGATCCGCCGGTCGATGGCGAACTGGGGCTCGTCCCGGCGGCGCACGACGCTGACGATCTCGACGTCGTGCCCCGCCTCCGCCATCGCGGTGGCCTGGTTGACCACGGTGCGGATGGTGCCGCCCATCCCGTAGGCGTGCAGGAGCATGTAGCGGATCTTCACGAGAGGTACCCCCAGCTCCGGCACATGCTCTTCAGCACGTCGGGGACCTCCTCCGGGCGGGGCAGCTCGCGCCCCCGCTGCACCGTGCCCGACTGGATCTTGTCCTTCCAGTCGCCCAGGCCCTTGGTCACGACCTCCGGCTTGCCGTAGGAGAGCAGCTCGGGTGCCCAGGGCAGCTTGAGGAAGTCGCAGATGCCGCGCCCGATCTTCTCGGGCTCGGCGGTCAGCTCCTCGTAGCGGACGGTCAGGCCGGGCAACGCCGTACGTGCCCGCTGCACGGCCTTCATGTACCGCAGGGCGTCGGCGGCGGCCTCGGCCGGGGTGCGTTTGTCGGGGCTGGCCTCGTGCCAGGAGGTCGCGATCGAGGCGGGGTGGCGCAGCAGGAACACGAACCGGGCGTCCGGCCAGCACGTGGCCAGCCGCTCGTACGCGAACGCGTTGGCCGGGGTCTTCTCCACGATGAACCGCTTGCCGCTGCGTACCAGCTCGCGGTGGAGCACCCGGTCCCAGAGCAGATGCTCCAGGTCGGCCTTGTTGTGTCCCAGGGCCGCCATCGCCCTCTCGGCCAGCGAGGTATCGAATTCCACTCTCAGCCGGCGTACGTGCAGCTCGTGGGGAGCATGCAGGTCCGGGTGAGCGTTCAGCATCGCCCGCAGCAGCGTCGAGCCCGACCGGACCGGCGAGATGATGAAGACCGGCGCCGTCAGCAGGCGATCGGTCCCCGGATCCGCCGGCGGCCGGAAAGGCGTTTCCGGTCGCTTCTCCGGCACCGCCTTAGCCGCTTGTCCTGCTTTACCTACTCGGTTGACCTGGAATCCTGTATACCTGGCCAGCGCGCCGTTGAATGTGCGCTGCCACTTCATGCCGTGTGAGATTACCTGTCGTACCTGGAAATTGGCTGGAAGCGTGAGAATCGGAATCCTCGCAGCTCAGACCCTACCTCTCGCGGGGGACGATCGGGAGGGTGACGAAGGAGGAGGAGAAGACCCGCTGGTGCTGCACGACGAGGTCGGCCTCGGTGGCTCGGGCGGCGGGGCGGCCGGTGCCGGGGTTGCGGTCGAAGCGGGGGAAGTTCGAGCTGGAGATCTCCACCCGGATGCGGTGGCCGGCCTTGAAGACCTGGCTGGTGGCGACCAGATCGACGGTGTACGTCCCGGACGGCGTCGAGGTGCGTACGATGCCGTCGATCACGCTCATCGCCCGGCCGTCGGGATGGACGTTCACCAGCTTGGCCGTCCAGTCGGTGGCGGCCCCCGAGGTCTCGGCGCGCAGGGTCACGGACACCGGCCCGGTCACCTCGACGTCGGAGTCCAGCGCCTCGGTGGTGTAGCAGAGCACGTCGGGCCGCAGCTCGACGTCGCGCTGGTCCTGCGGGCCGGCGTTGGTCGGGTCGGACAGCAGCGTCGGGCCGCCGACGGTCGGGACCGGGTCGCGCGGGTCGAAGGTGAAGGCGGCCGGCTCGTCCGCGGCGGGCGGCTCGGGGGAGAGCAGGCCGCCGGCGTGCAGGTGGTAGCGGGTCTCGACGGCGCGGGCCAGTGGCCAGGCCTCCTCGTCCCGCCACACGTCGTCGCCCATCACGAAGATCCGCACCGCGGGCCCGGTGTCCCGGCCCCGCAGGAAGGCGAGCTGCCGCTGCTCCAGCTGGATCGCCTGCCCCGAGGCGGCGAACCCGAAGTCCAGCCGCCCGGTGCCGGAGGCGCCCGTGGTCAGGTGGGACCAGGGGCCGATGATCAGCGGCCCGCCCAGGCGGCGGTGGTTCTCCAGCGTCCCGGCCAGGAACAGGTCGAACCAGCCCGCCACGTGCATGACCGGCGCCTCGATCCGGTCGTGCCGCAGCGTCTCGGCCAGCTCCTCCCAGTACGCGTCGCGCTCCGGGTGCGAGATCCAGTCCCGCCACCACGGGATGCCCTCGATCGAGTCCAGCGGCAGCGTCCGCACGGCGGCGGCCTGGTCGCCCAGCACCGGGAGCAGCGCGCCGAACGCCGCCCCGACGTCCTCGCCCGCCTCCGCCGCGTGCATCAGCCCGAGCGCCGCCTGCATCGCGCCCCAGTTGAGCGCGGAGCCCAGCGCGAGCGCCCCGCCGTGGTACTTGAGGCCGTCGTGGAAGTCGTGCGGCGTCATGGAGGCCACCACCGCCTTGAGCCCCGGCGGGCGGGTGGCCGCCGCCTGGAGGGCACACCCGGCCAGGTACGACATGCCGGTCATCACGACCTCGCCGTTCGACCAGGGCTGCGAGGTGATCCAGACGATCGTGTCGTGGCCGTCGGCCCCCTCGTCCCGCCACGGCCGGAACTCGCCGTCGCTGCTCCCGCGCCCCCGGCAGTGCTGCAGCACCACCGCGAACCCGGCCTCCAGTGCCGCGGCCACCGGGATCATCCGGAACGAGCCCTCACCGTACGGCGTGCGCGCCAGCAGCGTGGGGTACGGCCCGCCCTCGGCCCGGCGGTGGACCGAGCCGCGCAGGACGCTGCCGTCGCGCATCGGCATCGGCGTGTCGTACTCGGCGGTGACGCGCAGCGGGGAGCGGTTCAGCTTCGGCATCGGGTCTCCAGCGAGGCGGGGGTCGGGTCCGGGGTCAAGCCCGAGATCAGGTCACGCTGTAGGCGTCGTAGCGGACGGCGGCGGCGGCGCGGGCGGCCGACGCGACGGCCAGCGTACGGTTGAGCCAGCGATAGCGCTCGTCGCCGGTCTCGAAGCGGCAGAACAGCCGGAAGTAGTAATCCGACGGGTCCACCTCCTCGCCCCGCGCGAGCCGGTCGAGCACCTCCGGCGCGCCGTACCGGACCCCGCTGGTGGCGATGTAGAGCAGCGCGCCGTCGTGGGTGCGCAGCGTGTAGCGGGTGTCGATGCTGATCGTGCCGTCGGCGTGCAGGACCTGCCAGTCGGCGCCGCCGGGCAGCACGGCGCCCGACAGGCGGGGGCCGTCGAACCTGCCGCCCACGATGTTGATCACGCGGCGCCGGCCCCAGTGCGAGTCGCCGAGGTCGAGGATGGGGTCGAGCTCGACGTGGAAGGTGGCGAGCGGTTCCAGGTTCACGACGCCGGGCTCCGATCTGCGCTCCGGGACGTGCGGGTGGCGTCCCAGGACGGGCGCTCGCTCAGCGCGGCCGGGTCGAATCCGGCCGTGCGCTTGTAGGAGGCGGCGATCTCGGCCCGCTCGGCGTAGGGGACGACCTGCTCGATGTCGTCGAACCCGCCGGGCGCGCGCTCGTGCGCCAGCTTCATGACGACCTCCGGGCCCATCTCCCGGTTGGACAGCTGCAGCGCCGTCGTGGCGGGCCGCCGCTGCGCCTCGTACGCGTCCAGGTCGTCGTGGGCGAGCGCGTGAGCCAGCACCCGGGCGTCGATGATCGCCTGGGAGGCGCCGTTGGAGCCGATCGGGTACATGGCGTGCGCCGCGTCGCCGAGCAGCGTGACGTTCCCGTACGTCCAGCGGGGGAGGGGGTCGCGGTCCACCATCGGGTACTCGTAGGCCGCCTCCGCCCCGGCGATGACGGCCGGCACGTCCAGCCAGTCGAAGCGCCAGTCCGCGAAGTGCCGGCCGACCCCGGCCGGGTCGGCGGGGCGGTTCCAGTTGCCGCGCTCCGGGGCCGCACCCTCCAGCGGCTGTTCGGCGATCCAGTTGATCAGGGTGCGGTCGCCGGTCTCGATCGGGTAGGCGACGAACTTCTTCGTCCCGTCCCCTGCCATGATCATGGATCGGCCGGTCAGGAACGGCTCCCCGTACGTCATGCCGCGCCACAGGACCAGGCCGTTCCACGGTGGCGGGCCCTCGCCGGGGTGCAGGTGGGCGCGGACGGCCGAGTTGATCCCGTCCGCGCCGATCAGCAGGTCCTCCGTCCCGGGCCCGGTGATCCGGCTCCCGGTCCGTACGCTGTCCGGCCCCAGCCGCTCGATCACCGCCTCCAGCAGGAGGTGCTGCAGGCGGCCCCGGTGCACGGAGTACTGCGGCCAGGCGTACCCGGCGGCGAGTCCCCGGGGCTCGGACCAGATCGGCGTGCCGTACCGGTTGAAGTAGGCCAGCTCGGCCGTGGCCACGCCGATCCCCGCCAGCCGGTCGGCCAGGCCCAGCTCGGTCAGCTCGCGCACGGCGTGGGGGAGGAGGTTGATGCCGACGCCGAGCGGCCGGATCTCGGGGACCGCCTCGTGCACGGTCACGTCCTCGAACCCGGCGGCGTGCAGGCTCAGGGCGGCGGCCAGCCCGCCGATGCCGGCTCCGGCAATGACGATGCGCACAGACCCCTCCCGAGGGTTGTTATGGCCATAACAATATTTCGGAAGGTGTCCGGCTGCGCAAGACTTGACCCGTGAGAAGAGCCGGCCACAGTGCGGAGACCCGGGCGAACGGCGTGCCCCCGGACCTCGAGTACGCCGCGTACGCGCGCGAGCGCCTGGCCGCCATGCCACCTCCGGCCGACCCCGAGGCGTTCGCGCTGGCCTACCACCTGCTCCAGCTCGCCTACCTGCTCGTGACGGACCTGGAGACCCGCATCCACCGCCCGCGCGGCTGGACGCTGCCCGGTTTCCGGCTGATGTTCAAGCTCTGGCTGCTGGGCCCCACCCAGCCCGTCCGGCTCGCCGAGATCTCGGCCATGTCCCGGTCGGCCGTGACCAACGCGGTCAACACGCTGGAACGCGGCGGCCTCGTCGAGCGCCGGTCGATGCCGGAGGACGGCCGCGCGGTGGTGATCGCGCTGACGCCGGCCGGCGAGACGGCCGTGCGGGAGGCGTTCGCCGATCAGGCCCTCAGGGAGCGGCAGTGGTTCGCGTCCCTGGACGACGACGAGCGCGAGCGGCTGACCGGGCTGCTCACCCGCATCCTGCGCGCCCGCCCGTCCGACCTGCCCTGAGGCGGGCGGTCAGGGGGCGCAGGCGACGGAGAACCACACGACCTTGCCGCCGTCCGCCGCCGCGACCCCCCAGTCGTCGGCGATCGCCGCGACGATCTGCAGCCCCCGGCCCGAGATCGCGTCGGCGTCGGGGGAGCGCCGGCGGGGCACGCCGCCGCCCGGGTCGAAGACCTCGCCGTAGAGGCGGCCGTCGCGGTCCTCCAGGCGCAGCGCGTACGCCGACCCGCCGTGCCGGACGACGTTCGTGATCAGTTCGCTGACGATGAGCAGGCAGTCGTCCACGCTGCTCGTGAGGCCCCAGCGGGTGAGTTCCGCGCGGACCAGGGAGCGCGCCTCGCCCACACCCGCGGGCACGGAGGGCAGCAGGTATTCGACCGTGCGGATCGGCGGGGCGGACAGGGACCCGGGGCGGAGGGGCATGTGCATCACATCTCTCGGGGGGTTGGGAGCGCTCCCAATTCCCACGATAAGCGCTCTCCTTCACTTTTGTGAATCCGCACTTTGAAATTCTCCGGAGGAGAGATCCTCAGGCCAGGTCCGCGGCGGCGAGCCAGGCGGTGATGGAGCGGTGCCGGGGACGCCAGCCGAGCAGGTCGCGGGCGCGGGTCGCGCGTACGCGGCTGTTCGATCCCAGGGCGTGCCGGGCGAACTCGTGGTTCCAGACGTTGTCCGGCGCGTCCGGGTCCCATGACCGCGGGCCCGGCAGGCCGAGGGAGCGGGCGATCGCCCCCGCCATCGCGCCGAACGACTCCTCGCCGCCCTCGACGAAGTAGAAGGTGCCGGGCGGGGACTTCTCCAGGGCGAGCAGGTACAGGTCGGCCAGGTCGTCGACGTGGACGTTCGACCAGAGGTTGGCGCCCGCGCCGACGTGCCGGACGACACCGCCGGCGCGGGCCTGGCCGACCAGGGCGGCGATCAGCACGCTGTCGCGCCCCAGGCCGCGGCCCCGCCCGTAGACCAGGCTGTTGCACAGGACCGCGGAGCGCACGTCCCGGTCGGCGGCGGACAGGACCAGGCGGTCGATGTCCAGCCGCGCCGTGCGGAGGGGGTGGGCGGGCACCCAGCCGGAGTCGAGGACGTCCTCGGTGAAGACCTCGTCCGACCGCTCCCCGGTGGTGCCGGTGGCCACGATGCTGGAGCCGCTGGTGTGGATCAGGGCCTTGCCGGTGCCGGCCAGGGCGGCGACGAGGGTCTCGACGGCCGGACGGTGATCGCTGTCGGCCGCGTTGACGACGGCGTCGGCGCGGGCGGCCTGCCCGGCGAGCACGCCGGCGTCGTCCAGCGTGCCCACCACGGGCTCGATGCCCAGGCCGGCGAGGGCCGCGGCCTTGGTGTGATCGCGGGTCAGGCCGGTGACGGTGTGACCGGCCGCCAGCAGGCGCATGGCGACGGTGCCGCCGATGAGGCCGCTCGCTCCGGTGACGAAGACGTTCATCAGATATCCCATCTGCTCGGGTCGGACGAGCTTCGGCCCGGAGGGTGAATGGCCTCAACTTCGTTTGCCGTTACGGCAAAGCCGGGCGCGCATAGCCGATATCGACATCCTGTTATCATCGATTCATGGGTGATCGGGAAGAGGTCCGGCGGCGCATCGTCGATGCCACGACCAAGCTGCTTCGGGACAAAGGCCGCGAAGGAGTGACGACGCGGACCGTCAGCGCGGCGGCCGGAGTGCAGGCACCCACGATCTACCGCCTGTTCACCGACATGAACGGGCTGCTCGAAGCGGTCGCGGCCGATGGGTTCGCGCGCTACCTCGCGCAGAAGCACGGCCAGACGCTCTCCGACGACCCCGTGGACGACCTGCGCCGCGGCTGGGACACGCACATCGGCTTCGGCCTGGAGAACCCGGCCCACTACCTGCTCATGTACGGCCAGCCCACGCCCGGGTCCCGGAGCCGCGCCGCGGAGCAGGGGCTGGAGCGGCTGCGCATGCTGGTCGGACGCATCGCCGTCGCGGGCCGGCTCTCGGTCGGCGTCGAGGCCGCCGTCAGCATGGTGCACGCCGCCGGTGTCGGCCTCACGCTCAACCTCATCGGCACTCCTCCCGAGGAGCGCGATCCGGCCCTCCCCGACCGCCTGCGCGAGGCCATGATCGCGTCGATCACCACGGCGGGCCCGGCCGGCGCCCCCGGCGCGGCCCAGCGGGCCGTGGCCTTGAAGGCCGTTCTCGGCGAGGTGGCGGACCTGTACAGCCCGGGCGAGCGGGCCCTGCTGAACGAACTCCTCGACCGCGCCGCGGACCACGCCCCCGCCCGCTGATCCGGCAGGCCGGCGCCGGCAGATGGACGTCGGTTCCGGGCGTCCGTCCCCTGCCGGCGCGTACGGTGATCAGAGCAGCTTGTCCTGGGTGAAGGGGACGTCCCTGAGGCGGCGGCCGATGGCGTGGTAGATCGCGTTGCCGATGGCCGCGGGCACGCCCGTCCCCGGCGTCTCGCCGAATCCGCGGACGCCGAGCAGCCTGCCGTCCGGCTCCGACCGGTCCACGAACAACGCCTCCACCGACGGCGTGTCCGCGCAGACCGGAACCAGGTAGGTGGACAGGTTCGGGTTGACGACCCGCGCCGTGTTCGGGTCCACCATCGTGTGCTCCATCAGCGCGAAGCCGATCCCCCACGTCACGCCGCCGATGACCTGCCCGCGCGCGGTCCGGCGGTTGAGCACCCGGCCCAGGTCGTGCGCGGTCACCACGCGGGTCACGCGCAACCTGCCCAGCCTCGGCTGGATCCGTACCTCCAGGAACACCGCGCCGAAGGAGTGCCCGGCCGTGTTGTCCTGGCGTCCGGTCACCTCGACGGAGCTGCCGTGGCGGGTCACGACGTCGCGGTAGGTGTCCCTGCGATCCCGGTCGTTCCGGGCGAACAGGTGGCCGTTCCCGGTCACGACCTCCTCGGCGGGCACGCCGTGCAGCGGGGAGCGCGGGTCGGCGACGGCGAGCGCGATCACGGCGTCCCGCGCGCGCCGCGCCGCGTCGGCCGCCGGGCCGGCCACGCTGGGCATCGTGGACGACCCCGCCGACAGGGACGCGTCGGGGTACGTGGTGTCGCCGAGCAGCGTCGTGACCTGGCCGAGCGGCATGCCGAGCCCCTCGGCGACGACCTGGGTGAGCACGGTGTAGGTGCCGGTGCCGATCTCCTGGGTGGCTGCCCGCAGGGTGGCCCGCCCGTCGGGGCCGATCGCGAGGTGGGCCTGCGACGGGATGTAGCCGTAGGTGTGGGTCTCGGTGGCCATGCCCCACCCGACGTACTCGTCGCCGTCCCTGGTTGTGCCCGGCCTGGGGTTGCGCCGGGCCCAGCCGAACGCCTCGGCCGCGGTCCGGTAGCACTCCAGCAGTTGCTTGCCGGCGTAGGCCTGGCCGGTCTCGCTCTGCTGGTCGATCTCGGTGTGGTTGCGGATCCGGAGTTCCACCGGGTCGATGCCGAGCTCGTGGCTCAGCTCGTCCATGGCGGTCTCGAGGCCGAAGTGCGCGGTCGTCTCCGGTGAGCGCATGTAGCTCGACGTCGGCAGGTCCAGCCGCACGCCCAGCTGCCGCACGTGGACGTTCGGGCAGGCGTACAGGCGGAGCGTGGAGTCGCTGCCGTTGTAGATGTTCTCGTCTATGCGGGTCACCTGGGCCGTCGAGGTGTCGACGATGGCGGTCAGCGTGCCCTGCCGGGTGGCGCCGAGCCGGAGGTGGTGGCGGTACTCGGCGCGGTGGCCGTTGGAGGTGTACATCTGCGCGCGCGACAGCACCAGCTTCACCGGCCGGCCGGCGAGTTGCGCCGCCGCCGCGGTGAGCAGCGTGTGCGGATAGGTGGGGCCCTTGGCACCAAAACCACCGCCCAGGTAGGGCGAGATGACCCGGACGCTCCCCTGACCCTTGCCGAACGCGAACGCCACGGCGTTGCGGGCGAAGACCACGCCCTGGGTGCTCTCGTACAGGATCAGCGTGCCGTCCTCCCAGACGGCGGTGGTGGTGTGCGGTTCGATCGGGTTGTGGTGCTGCATCGGGCTGCTGTAGGTCTGGTCGATGCGCACCTCGGCCTGTTCGAGCGCCGCGGCGGCGTCGCCGCGGGCGGCCTCGTTGGGCCTGTTGCGGAACTTCTCCGGCAGGAACGCCTCGCCGAGCACGTCCGCCATCCGCGCGACCGGATCCTCCGCCCGGTAGCGCACCTTCACCAGGTTCGCGGCCTCCTGCGCCTGCTCCAGGGTCTGGGCCAGGACGTACGCGACCGGCTGCCCGTGGTGGTGCACCCGCGTGTCCTGCATGGGAACGAACGGCCTGTTGTAGGGAAAGCTCGGCAGTCTCAGCCTCGGCATGTCGGCGTGGGTGTAGACCGCGACGACGCCCGGATGCGCCAGCGCCGCCCTCGTGTCGATCTCCACGACCTCGCCGCGGGCGATCGTGCTCATCACCAGGAAGCCGTGCAGCACGCCGGCCACCTCGTTGTCCGCGGCGTAGCGGGCCGCGCCGGTGACCTTCGCCCGGCCGTCCACCCGCGCCACGCCCTGCCCCACCAGCCCGCTCATCGAAGCCCTCCCAGATCGCTGAGGATGCTCACCAGCGCCCGCTGGACGAGCTCGACCTTGAACCTGTTCCCTTCGCGCGGCTCGGCGTCCCTGACCAGGAGCCGGCCCGCCTCGGCGATCGCCTGCCCGGTGAGCGGCCGGCCCCGCAGCGCCGCCTCGACCCGGACGTCACGCCACGGACGGGTGCCCACGCCGCCGAACGCCAGCCGTACGTCCTGCACCACGCGCCCCCTCGTCCGCAGCGCCGCCGCCACCGACACCACCGCGAACTCGAACGTGGCCCGGTCGCGCAGCTTCAGGTAGCGCGACTCCCCGGCCAGGGCTGTGCGCGGCACGTCCACCCAGGTGATCAGCTCGCCCGGCCGCATCGCGGTCTCCCGGTCCGGCGTGGACCCGGGGAGGAGATGGAAGTCGGCGATCGGGACGGCCCGCTCGCCACCCGGGCCGAGCAGGTGCACGGTCGCGTCCAGCGCGACCAGCGCCACCGCCAGGTCCGAGGGGTGCGTGGCGATGCAGTGGTCGCTCCCGCCCAGGATCGCGTGTCCCCGGGTGTGCCCCGTGATCGCCGGGCAACCGCTGCCCGGGACCCGCTTGTTGCACGCCGAGGCCGCGTCCCGGAAATAGCCGCACCTCGTGCGCTGCAACAGGTTCCCGCCGATCGAGGCCATGTTCCGTACCTGAGGGGAGGCCGAGGCCAGCAGCGCCTCCGACAGCACGGGGAACTCCCGCCGCACCCTGGGGTGCTCGGCGACTTGGCGCATCCTGGCCGATCCTCCGACGCGCAACCGCCTGGAGTCGACGGTGACACCGTCGGTGCCGAGGCGGTTGACGTCGACCAGGTGGTCATGGGCCTCCGCGCCGTCCCGCATCAGGTTCAGCAGATCGGTGCCGCCCGCCACGAAGGTCGACTCGGGGGTGCTCGCGGCGATCCGTACCGCCTCGGCCGGGCTGCCCGCGACCGTGTAACCGAAGGCCCTCATCGTCGCACCTCCTTCGCGGCGTCGGCGACGGCGGCGACGATGTTCTGGTACGCCGCGCACCGGCACAGGTTCCCGCTCATCCACTCGCGGATCTCCGCCTCGGAACCCGCATGCCCCTCGTCGATGCAGGCCACGGCGGACATGAGCTGACCGGGAGTGCACGCCCCGCACTGGAACGCGTCGTGCCGGATGAACGCCTCCTGCACCGGATGCAACTCCTCGCCCCGCGCCAGCCCCTCCACCGTGGTGACCTCGGCCCCCTGCCGCATCACCGCCAGCGTCAGGCACGACTTGACCCGCTCGCCGTCGACCAGCACCGTGCACGCCCCGCACTCGCCCCGGTCACAGCCCTTCTTGGTGCCGGTCAGGCTCAGCCGCTCGCGCAACGCGTCCAGCAGCGTCACCCTCGGCTCCAGGACGACCTTGCGCAGCTGCCCGTTGACCGTCATGGCGACCTCCACCGACGCACCGGGGGCGACGGCGTACGCCTGAGCGGCGGCGGTCCGGGGAGCCGCGGCAGCGGGAGCGGCGGCGATGCCCGTCCCCCCGGCGGCGGCCGTCCCCGCCGCGGTCACCGCGATGGCCTTGAGCACGGTACGGCGGGTGTGCACGGGCCCCTCGGGTAAGGGATCGTGCTCCGCCGGTGGCTCCAGGAGGCGTTGACGCAGCTCGTTGATCCGCGCGGCCGTCCCCGGATTCGGGTCGTCGGTCAGGTCGAAGGAGACGACCTCCTCGACCAGCGGCAGTGCGGTCCGGTCGGCGCGGCGGCGCGCGGGATGCGTCAGATACTCGCGGTAGCCGTCCAGGTCTTCGATCACGAAGATGGCGCCCCATTCGTAGGCGCCGCTCCCGTCGCGACCGACGGCGAAGGATCTCACCGACGGGATGGCCCTGCCCTGCTCACGCAGGCTTTCGAGAGCCTCCGCCCGCTGGCGCGGTGTCGTATCCGGCCTGAAGGTGAACCGGCTGCCGTGGTAGATCATCTCGCTCCCTTCTTCGTACGGATCGGTCTGGCGGCATGCGAAAGCCCCCGTGGTGCGGATCAGCCGGGCTCAGGTGCCTTCTCGGGCGAGCGGGAGAGGCGTCGCTAGCGTTGGTAGCAGTATTCCGTTATCAATTATCCATTGTCAACCAGTGCTAACGGAAATGTGTTAGCGCAGGGCTATCCCGGGCGCGAACCTCATGCGGCCGGGAGCGTCAGTCCAGGCAGAACTCGTTGCCCTCGGGGTCGGCCATCACGATGAACCCGCCGCTCATCGGGGGCTCGGGCTCGTGGCGGCTGATCCGCGTCGCCCCCAGGGCGACGAGCCGCTCGCACTCGGCCTCCAGCGCGGCCATCCGCTCGTCTCCCTGCAGCCCGGGAGCCGCGCGGACGTCGAGGTGGACGCGGTTCTTGGCCACCTTGTCCTCCGGCACCTGCTGGAAGAACAGCCGGGGGCCGTGCCCGGCCGGGTCCTCGATGGCCGACCTCGTGTTGCGCTGCTCCTTCGGTACGCCGACCCGATCGAGGAAGTCGTCCCACGCGGCCAGCGGGTCGGCGCCCTCGGGCAGGTCGACCCCGGGCGGGCCGGGGTGGACGTAGCCCAGGACGTCGCGCCAGAAGGACGACAGCGCCTGCGGGTCGTGGGCGTCGAAGGTGACCTGGATGTGGCGGCTCATCGGGTTGCTCCGTTCGTCGGGGTGTTCGTGTGCAGGTAGAGGTCGCGCAGCAGGCAGACCTCGGACAGATGGTGGATCAGCTCGCGGTTGACGTGCAGCACCAGGTCGGCCATCGGCGCGTCGGGGTAGGGCTCCTTCTCGCCGACCGGGGCCCGGAGCTCGGCCTCGCCGAGGCCGCGCACCCCCGCCAGCCAGCGGTCGAGCTGGGTCTCGAGCTGGCCGAGCGCGGTGGCCGCGCTGCCGGCGTACTCCCAGCTCTCGTACGACGCCGCCGGCGCGCCGAAGTGGGCCGCGTTCCGCGCGGCGAGCACGCCGACGACGACGTGACCGAGCCGCCAGGCGATCGTGGTGAAGGCCGCGGGGACCGGCTCGGGGTGGGCGTAGTCGATCGTGAAGTCCCCGGCGCCGGCCTGTACGGGAGCCGTCGAGCTGCCGCGCGGCCGTACGCTCCAGGCGCCCGGCACCGGCGACCAGAAGTACTCGTCGTCGGTGAGGCCGTCGAGCCTGGCCCGGAGCTGATGGCTCCAGTGGAACTCGAACTGCTCGCGCAGCGTCCGGTTCCAGTCGAGTTCGTCTGCGTCCATGGAGCCACTCTCACACCCATGGCGGACAGGATCGGTCCGCTATCTCTGGCAAGGTGAGTGTCATGGGAGCGGCGAGCGGTGAGGAGCGGGGCACGACGGAGCGGGTGCTCACCCTGCTCGGGCTGCTGCAGCAGCGCCAGGTCTGGACCGGCCCCGAGCTCGCCGACCGGCTCGGGGTCACGTCGCGCACGGTGCGCCGCGACGTCGAGCGGCTGCGCGCGCTCGGCTATCCGGTGCATTCCGGCCAGGGCGTCGGCGGCGGCTACCAGCTCGGCCCGGGGCAGGACCTGCCGCCGCTGCTGCTCGACGACGAGGAGGCGATCGCCACCGCGGTCTCGCTGCTCGCCGGGGCGGGTGGTGCGGTCGCCGGTGCCGGCGACGCCGCGCTGCGGGCGCTGACCAAGCTCGACCGGGTGCTGCCGGTCCGGCTGCGGCACGAGGTGCGCGCGCTCTCCGGCTCGGTGGAGTCCTTCGGCGGCGGTCGCACGCCGGTCGACCCCGAGGTGCTCATGACGCTGGCCAGGGCCTGCCGCGACGAGGTCGAGGCCGCCTTCGGCTACCCGTCCGGGGGCGAGGTGCGACAGCGGCGGGTCGAGCCCTACCGGCTGGTGGCCTCCGACCGGCGCTGGTATTTGCTCGCCTACGACCTCGACCGCGACGACTGGCGCAACTTCCGCGTGGACCGGATGACCGGGGTGATCGCACGGACCTGGCGCTTCCGCCCGCGCGCGGCGCCGGACGCGGCGGCGTACGTGCAGGAGAACGTGGCCAGCCGGGTCTACCCGCACCAGGCGCGCTTCCTGGTGCACGCGCCGGCCGACACGGTACGCGCGCAGATCCCGGCGTCGGCGGGCGTCGTACGGGAGCGCGGGAGCGAGCGCTGCGAGGTGCTCAGCGGCGCCGGCAGCCTCGACCGCGTGCTGGTCCACATGCTCCTGCTGGGGCACGACTTCGAGGTGCTCGACCCGCCGGAGCTCCGGGGGCGCTGCCGCGAGCTGGCCGGGAAGCTGCTGTCGGCCGGCGCCGGCGCGGAGGAGCCGTGAGCCGCGGACCCGGCCCGGGTCAGGGGATGCGGGCCACGGCCCCGTAGTTGCCCGACGTGCTCGGCTCGTCCCCGCAGGCCAGGTCGCCGCCGGCGGGGCGCCACTGGGGCACCCAGACCAGCCCGGGTTCGACCAGGTCGAGCCCTTCGAGCAGGGCCGCCACCTCCTCGCGGGAGCGGATCGCGAGATGGGGCAGGGTCATGGCGAGCAGGTCGCGGATGGCGGGCAGGAGCTCCGGCGGGATGCCGTCGAACGTGGTGTGCAGCAGGCAGAGGAAGCTGTCCGCCGGCGCCGTGTGCCGGATGCGCTTGACGACGTAGTGGGCGTGCTCGTCGTCGTCGAGGCTGTAGGCCGACAGCACCAGCACGGCCATGGGCCGGTCCCAGTCGAGGAACGTCTGCACCACGTGGTCCCGGAGCATCTCGTCGATCTCCCGGATGTCGCCCTCCACCACGCGCACCAGGTCGGTGAAGGGCTCGATGGTGGCCTGGGCCATGGCCACCACCATCGGGTTGCTCTCGACGTACAGGACCCGCGGGGCCGGGCCGGCGGCGTTGCGCGCCATGTCGTGCAGGCGGTGCCCCGCCGAAAGGCCGCTGGGGATCCCGCTGCCCACGATCATGAATTGGTCGACGCCTTCGCCGGCTAAATGGCTAATCACCCGGGAGAGGAACTCGAGCACCGAGCGGGCCGCTGTCGTGAGGGCGGGGGCCGCTTGATCGAAATGGCGTACCGTGTCCTTGTCGACCAAGAAGTTGTTCTTGCCACCGGCCGCCGCGTCGAATATCCGCGTGATTCTGGCCTGCGTGGTTTCGAGCTTGGCCAAGTTTCGGACAGCACGCTGGTGCATGAGCGTTGCCCCTTTCCCCTCGCCGCCGACCTTTTCTCGGTTAGCGATCTATGGACCTCACTCGATGACTCGAACCATATGTTCCAACAATTCCAGTCAATGACAACACGATAGACCGGTTATCTTGGGAAATGTTTGTTACCAGAATCGCCGTGGCAGGATACGATGACCGGCTTCCCATGTCAGGCCGCCTGCTTGTCCACGGTCGGCACCACGGCGGCGGCGCCGCCCGGATCCGGTCCCCGAGCTCCGCGGCCCCGCACCGGTAGGAGGGGCCGGTCACGGCGGCTCCGAGCGCGGTGGCCGGCCGATCGGAGATCAGGTGCCGGAACCGTACGGCGGCAGGCGCCACGCCGGTCGCGGCCGGCCGGGACGCCCATAGCGGCCGGTCGTTGAGCGCCGGCAGGCCCACGGCGGGGACACCGGCCCGCAGCCCGGCCTCCCGCGGCGCGCGTACCGCGAGGCCGGTGAGGTGATCGGCGCGTCCGGCCGCCCGGTTTCCGCACCTGCGGCCGGTCGGCTCCACCGGCTGCGGGCGCATGCTCGGCACGCCCATGGCCCCGGCGACGTGAAAGCCGGCGGAGGCGGGCACGTCCCCCCGGGTGCCCACTCCGACGATCAGGATTCGCATACGGCACTCCCGCCTCGTTGCTCGCATGGTAGAGCGGCGGAGTGCCGTTTCCCTAGGGCCGGTACCGGCATCGCTATGGCTGACACCGGCTTTTCCCGGCGCGACACCGGCCTTCCTCGGACCGGAACCGGCCATCCCCGGGACCGGAACCGGCTTTCCCCGGATCGGACCGGTCGACCGGTGCCGCCCTGGGCGGGCTGGGGTCGACCGGTGCCGCCTTGGGCGGGCGGGGGTCGGTCGGTTCCGATCCGGGAGGGCGGGGGGTCAGTCGGTGCCGGCCTCCATGGCCGCGTGGTCGAGCAGCTCGTCGTCCTCGGCGGCCTCGCCGCGGGAGGCGATCGCCTCGGCGCCGCCCTCGGGCATGGCGCCGATGAGCCCGGTCGGCGCGGCCTGCGTGGCGCCCAGCAGGGTCGCGTGCGGGCTGCCGACCATGCCGAGCCCCGCGTACTGCTCCAGCTTCGCGCGGGAGTCGGCGATGTCGAGGTTGCGCATGGTGAGCTGGCCGATGCGGTCGAGCGGCCCGAAGGCGGAGTCCTCGGTGCGCTCCATCGACAGCTTGTCCGGGTGGTAGCTGAACGCCGGCCCCGAGGTGTCCAGGATCGAGTAGTCCTCGCCGCGCCGCAGCCGCAGCGTCACCTCGCCGGTGACGGCCGCCCCGACCCAGCGCTGCAGCGACTCGCGCACCATCAGCGCCTGCGGGTCGAGCCAGCGGCCCTCGTACAGCAGCCGGCCCAGCTTCCGCCCCTCGGTGTGGTAGCCGGCCAGGGTGTCCTCGTTGTGGATCGCGTTGACCAGCCGCTCGTAGGCCGCGTGCAGCAGCGCCATGCCCGGCGCCTCGTAGATGCCCCGGCTCTTGGCCTCGATGATCCGGTTCTCGATCTGGTCGGACATGCCCAGGCCGTGCCGGCCGCCGATGGCGTTGGCCTCCAGGACCAGGTCGATCGCCGAGGCGAACTCCTTGCCGTTGATCGTCACCGGCCGCCCCTGCTCGAAGCCGATGGTGACGTCTTCGGCGGGGATCTCGATCTCGGGGTCCCAGAACCGCACGCCCATGATCGGCTCGACGATCTCGATGCCCGCGTCGAGGTGCTCGAGCGACTTGGCCTCGTGGGTCGCGCCCCAGATGTTGGCGTCGGTGGAGTAGGCCTTCTCCGTGCTGGACCGGTAGGGCAGGTCACGGGCGAGCAGCCACTCGGACATCTCCTTGCGGCCGCCGAGCTCGCTGACGAAGTCGGCGTCCAGCCACGGCTTGTAGATCCGCAGGGACGGGTTGGCCAGCAGGCCGTAGCGGTAGAACCGCTCGATGTCGTTGCCCTTGAAGGTCGAGCCGTCACCCCAGATCAGCACGCCGTCGTCGAGCATCGCGCGCACCAGCAGGGTGCCGGTGACGGCCCGCCCGAGCGGGGTGGTGTTGAAGTAGGTCCGGCCGCCGGAGCGGATGTGGAACGCCCCGCAGGCCAGGGCCGCGAGCCCCTCCTCGACGAGGGCGGCCCGGCAGTCGACGAGCCGGGCGACCTCCGCGCCGTACGCCGTGGCGCGCCCGGGCACCGAGGCGATGTCGGGCTCGTCGTACTGGCCGATGTCGGCGGTGTAGGTGCACGGCACGGCACCCTTCTCGCGCATCCAGGCGACCGCCACAGAGGTGTCGAGGCCGCCGGAGAAGGCGATCCCGACGCGTTCGCCGACAGGGAGGGAGGTGAGCATCTTGGACACGAGTAGAAGTATATACATACGACTGCATGACCATTCAAAGCCGGGGGGCCCGCGTGTCGCCACGGTGCAGGTGGGGCTATCCGGACAAGATTGTCCGGTTGGTACGATGGCCGCCATGCCTGCCGAGCGCCGACCCAACAGGGGACCCAGTGCCGCCGCCGAGAACCGGGCGGCGCTGATGGCGGCGGCTCGCGAGGTCTTCGCCACCGCCGGCTACGAAGCGCCGCTCAGCACGGTCGCCCGGGAGGCCGGGGTCGGGCAGGGCAGCCTCTACCGGCACTTCCCCGATCGCATCAGCCTCGCGCTGGCCGTGTTCGAGGAGAGCGTCGCCGAGCTGGAGGCGCTGGCCGCCACGCCCGGCTCGACCCTCGACGACGTGCTGACCGTGATCACCGAGCAGACCATCGCCTCGACCGCGTTCATCACGATGGTGAGCGTGCCGGACCGGCCCGACCCGCGCGTCATCGAGGTGCGTGACCGGGTGGCGCGGGTGCTGGAGGGCAAGCTGCCGCAGGCGCGCGCCGCCGGCCGCGTCCGCGCGGACGTGACGGCCGACGACCTGGTCCTGGTCGTCGGCATGCTGGCCAGCCTGCTGTCGAAGCTGCCGGCACCGGAGCGGGTCGTGACCGCCGGGCGGCTGTGGGACCTGCTCCGCCGGGGGATCGACGGCGCGGCGGCGCGGCGGGGCTGAGAGAGCCGCCCGTCACCTGGTGAGGCCTAGTGGTGGTGGAGGGCGGGCGCCAGCAGGTACTGGTAGAGCTCGTAACCTGCGAACGCGACCACCGGCAGGCCGACCGCGATCAGCAGGCGGCGCGGCAGCGGCGGACGGCCGGCGGGCAGGTCGATGTCCTTGATCGGCATGATCGGCACCTCGGCCAGCGGCTTAGGATCGGGCGCCGCCGTCAGCTCCGGGTGGCGCGCCAGGTAACCCGACGGGAACGAGGTGAGATGGAAGGCGCCGCACGCCGGGCAGCTCGTCCCCGACCAGGGCGGCTGCACGGGCACTCCGGAGCTGAGCCAGATCTCGACCTCGTTGCCGTGATCGTCGGACAGGTGGCGGACGACGTAGTCCTCCTCCCAGACGTACAGGCAGCGCAGGCATTCGAAGGGCCAGGATTCGCGGGATTCGAACCCGTCGCGCACGAGGAACCACCCCCGGGCAGGCGAAGAGCGTTCGACTCGAGTGTCCGCCCCGCCCCGTGCCCCCATGCAAGACGGGGGTTGTGCCACTTCCCGCCACAGAATGCTCACCTGGTGTCAGGTTAGGAGGCCGTCCCGCGTCCTCAGCCGGCGCGCACCCCGGACTGGATGTTCTCCACCACCTCCTGCGGGCTGATGTCCGCCGCCTGGGCGGCGCTCTGCAGGTCCTGCGCGGTGATGTTGGCGGCGTTGCCGTGATCCTCGTTGGGCTCCCCGCAGCCACAGCTCAGACACATGTCTGTCTCCCTTCTCCTGGCGGGCGTTATAGCCGGGCAGCCGGGGCCGAAACGGGCACGTGTCCCACCCGTACCAGAAGTTTGCCGGTGAAGGGGTCAGGATCCGTCACCGTCGATCACTATCTAAACTGGCTCGGTGCAGCCCGACGAGATCACGCTGACCGATCAGCACGACGAACACTGCCATCCCGAGATGGTCCCCGAGCCGCTGGCACGGTCAGAGGCCGAGCGGCTCGCGGGTGCGCTGAAGGCGGTCGCGGATCCGACCCGGCTCCAGCTGCTCAGCATGATCAGCGGCAGCGCCGCGGGGGAGGCGTGCGTCTGCGATCTCACCGCGCCCCTCGGGCTGACGCAGCCCACGGTCAGCCACCATCTGAAGATCCTCGTCGACGCCGGGCTACTGACGCGGGAGAAGCGCGGCAAGTGGGCGTGGTACTCGATCGTTCCCGAGCGGCTCGACGCCCTGCGCGGCCTGATCCCCTGACTCCCGCGTGGCGTCGCGACAGGCCATCAGGCGGGCGAACAGCTCCCGTCCTTCCGCCGTGGCGCGGTGGCCGAGCGGGGCGCTCCCGCCGCACGGCTCGATCAGGTTCGCCTCTCGCAGGATCTCCAGGTGATGCTGCTCGGAGCCGCAGGAGTCACCGTCCTGGCCGGCGAGCACGAGGCTGAGCAGGCGCAGCCGTACGGGGTCCGCCACGGCCTGCAGGCGCCGGGCGTACGCGATGGCGGTGGTCCGGGGAATGGGCCGGCCCGGTCGCGGGCCGGCGCATCCGCCGGTGGGAAGGAGGGGCAGCGACCCCTCTTTCATAGACACATGTCTATCTTTGTGGGCCCCGAGGGGGTTGTCCAGCCGCGGTTACAGCGGCCCGCGGTGCCAGGGGCCGCGGATGGCGTACGTACGGCCCGGCGGGTCCAGCGCGGCCGTGTCGCCGAGCTGGTTGACGAACAGGACCGAGCCGTCCGGGCTGAAGCACGCTCCCGCGAACTCGCTGTCGTCGGCGATGTTGACCGCGAACTCGAACGGCTGTCCCCTCCGCGGGTCCAGCCCGATCAGCCGGTTGACGTTGACCAGGCCGGGAGCCAGCGGGTGCGGGTCCGCGTCGGTCGGGCCGGCGTCGTCCTCGCACAGCACGATGCCGCCCCGGGGCGTGAACGTGAGGTTGTCCGGCGAGTCCAGCTCCTTGCGGCCGGGCGACTCGTACACGAGCACGAGCGTGCCCCCGTCCCGCCGGCCAGGGATGTACTGCCAGACCTGGCCGTAGCCCTCCAGGTAGCCGTCGGCGTTGGGCGGGTCGCCGTTCTTGACGTCGCCGCCGCTGGTGGAGTTGAAGAAGACGCTGCCGTCGCCGTACCAGCAGCCTTCGAGGCGGTTGAACTTCGCGCCGCCCTTGGCCAGGCCCTGCTGGGTGCAGGTCGGTGCGCCGCCTTCGAGGTCGGGGTCGGGGTCGTCGATGCGCACCCACTCGACCGGCAGGCGGGCGCCCATGGTCTGGCCCTCGCGGCAGTCGTAGCCGTCGACGCCCTTGATCTTGAGCATCTCCAGCACGCCGCCTTCGGCCAGGTCACGCGGGTCGCGGGGGCGGAAGCGGTAGAAGCCGTCGGGCTTGCCGGAGTCGTCCTCGGTCTCGTAGACGTACCCGGTGCGCGGGTCCACCGCGACGGCCTCGTGGGAGAAGCGGCCCATCGCCGTCAGCGGCTGGGAGGGCGCGGGGTGGCCGGGCCGGGGGCCGTGCAGGGGCACCTCGAAGATGTAGCCGTGCTTGCGCTGCCAGCCCTGCGCGGGGCCGGCGGTCGTCTCCTCGCAGGTCAGCCAGCCACGGTCGTGCAACATCCGGCCGCCCGCGCAGTTGATGATCGTGCCGTTGAGGCTCACGAAGTGGCGCAGCACCTCGCCGCTGCGTAAGTCCACCTCGAGGGTGGTGGTGCCGGCCACGCCCAGCTCGTCGTAGCGCTCCGAGCCCTCGACGTGCACGCGGCCGAGCGGCGAGCCGGGGGCGGTGCGCACCTCGTGGTTGCGGATCAGGCGGGCGGTGTGGCGGTGGGTGCCGGGGAAGGCGGCCATGCCGTCGTGGGCGATGGGGGTGGCGACGCCGTCGGTCATGGGGGTGCCGGTCCTGCCCAGCACGACGTACGAGAAGCCCGCGGGGAGGGCGAGCAGTTCCTCGCCGGTGTTCTTGGAGGGGGTGCGGCGCAGCGGGCCGTACCCCGTCTCGCCGGGGTCGGCGGCGGGGCGGCCGCCGTCGGCCCAGGACGCGTGCGCGGCCAGCGTCTGGATGGCGACGCCGCTGGCCAGCACACCGCCGGTGGTGGCCAGGCCGCGGCCGAGGAAGGATCGTCGATCAAGCTCGGTCATGGTGCTCCCCTCGGGGCGACTTATAGACATGTATCTATATGTCGCATGGGATGAACGAGTGCTTACGAAAGCGTAAACGGCGTCTTACGCGCAGAGGGGGCCCATTTATCCCGTTCGTCCGGCAGACCCGCCCCCGGCCTGCCGTTGGGCGGGGGCGGGCGAGTGAACGTCAGCGGCGCGCACGCACCAGCGCGACGAGCGCCGGGAGGAAGGGGATCGCCCCGGCGGCGAGCGCGGCGGCCACGGACACCAGCAGCGGCGGCAGGAACAGGGCTCCGGCGGCGCACCCCGCGCCCACCGCCGTCATGGCCAGCCCGCCCAGGCGCTGCGCCCGCCCCCACCCCGGCACGGGGAGCCGGGCACTGATCCTGGGCAGGGCCAGGCCCAGGCCGGCCAGCAGGAGCCCGATCGCGACGGCCATCCCCCGCTCCAGGGGGACGTCGTGGCCGGCGGTGCGCAGCAGCAGGCCGCCGTGCAGAACGGTCAGGAACGGCGGCAGCAGGACGAAGAGGACGTTCATCGACCTCGTCTGCCGGCTCGGGGACGCGACGAGCAGCGGAGGGAGGTGCGGGCGCAGCCGGTCCGCGACCGCGGTCGCGCCCGCCATGACGATGCCGATCACCACCAGGGTCGCCGGCAGCGCCGCCGCCAGGACGAGCCTCGGCACCCGGAAACCGGCCCGGCGCGGGGTGGCCTCCCGGGTCGTCACGAGCTCAGGCAGCGAATCCCACACCGCCCAGGAGATCGCGATCATCGCGACCAGGCTGAGCGAGGACACCATGATGCCGGGCCACGGTGCCCGGAGCCGTTCTGCGGTACGCATGCGGTGATCGTAAATTTGGCGATCAGGGCCGAACATCCCGCGCGGGGCACGTACCGGTCATGTCCGTGAGCATGACCCGGGTCATGCTCACGGACATGACCATCGGCACGCTGCCCTGCGGGAACGGAATGGTTATGCTCCCGCATATGCGGCAGGTGCGATCGATCCGGGACCTGGACGGCTGGGTGGGATTCTCCGGCGGCCGCCCGCCCCTCGTGTTCGGGCTCTTCTTCTGGGTCTCGGTCGCCGTCAGCGCCGCGGTGTTCGCCGGCGCCCTCCCGGTCGTGGGCGACCTGCCGCCGGACAGCCGGCTGCTGCACCAGGTGCTCTTCTACGCGGGCACCGCCGCCCTGTTGCCCGGCGCCGTCCTGTGGACGCTGCTGCCGTGGCGGCCGAGGGCGCCGCTCGCGCGCAGGGCGGTGACCGTGGCGTTCCTGGCCGTGTCGCTGCTGCTCATGTCGGCGGGCGGGGCCGCGGCCCTGCTGATCGTGGGGCTGGCGGTCGCGAACGCGCTGGTCGTGCTCGGGCTGCGCGGCGCCCTCGGCTACGCCGTCGTCGCCGCCCTGCTCAACGTCGTGGTCGGGCTGCTCAACCCCCGCCAGTCCGTGCTCGCGGCGGTCGCCGACGGCACGGTCATGCTGCTGCTGTGCCTGGTGCTCCTCGTGGCCGTGGTCGCGATGTTCGACTCTCAGCGCCGGGCGGAGGAGACCCGCCGCCTGCTGGCCGACCTCGAGCGGGCCCACGCCGAGCTGGGCCGGCACGCGGCGCGCTCGCGCGAGCTGGCCGTCGCCGAGGAGCGCGCGCGGATGGCGCGCGACATGCACGACTCGGTGGGCCACTACCTCACCGTCATCAACGTGGGCCTGGAGAACGCCCGGCGCTACCGCACCGTACGCCCGGAGGACGCCTGGGACGAGGTCGGCCAGGCGCAGGCCCTCACCCGGGAGGCGCTGACCGACACCCGCCGCTGGGTACGCGCGCTCAAGCCGCTGCGCATGGACGGCCTCACCGGACCCGCCGCCCTGCGGGCACTGACCGAGTCGTTCGGTTCGGGGGACACCGGCGTCGCCTTCACGGTGACGGGCACCTGGCCGGACGTGGACGAGAACCGCGCGCTGGTCTGCTATCGGGTCGTCCAGGAGGGGCTCACGAACGCCCTGCGCCATTCCCGTGCCCGGCACATCGAGGTCGCGCTCGACTGCACGGCCGAGCGGCTGGAGGTGACGGTCTCCGACGACGGCACAGGCGCGGAGCCCGGGGCCACCGAGCACGGGTTCGGGCTGCACGGCCTGCGCGAACGCCTGCGGGACGTGGGCGGGGTGCTGGACGTGGTCGGCGCCCGCGGCGAGGGGTTCACGCTCAAGGCGACGGTGCCGGTGTGATGGCGACGGCGATCCGCGTCCTGCTGGTGGACGACCACATCCTCATGCGCGAGGGCCTGCGCAAGCTCCTGGAGATCGAGCCCGGCATCGAGGTCGCCGCCGCCGCGGCCGGCGGCGAGGAGGCGCTGAGCTGGCTGGCCGGGGCCGCCGTGCGGCCGCAGGTGGCCCTCGTCGACGCCCGCATGCCGGGGATGGACGGCGTGGCGCTGGTCGCCCGGCTGCGGGCGGAGTTCCCCGAGGTCGCGCCGGTGATCCTGACCACGTTCGACGACGACGACTACATCTTCGGCGGGCTCCGCGCCGGCGCGAAGGGCTACCTGCTGAAGGACACGCCGCCGGACGAGCTGGTGGCCGCGATCAGGCGGGCCGCGCGGGGGGAGACCGTGCTGGGCGGGGCGGCGACCGAGCGGCTCGTCAGCGCGCTGCGCAAGACGACCGCCCCCGTCCCCGGGCGGGAGCCGGACGCGGCGGAGCCGCCGTGCGGCCTGTCCGCACGCGAGTACGAGATCGCGCTGCTCATCGGCACCGGCGCGGCCAACCGGGAGATCGCGCGCCGGCTGCACATCACCGAGGGCACCGCCAAGAACCACATCTCGAACTGCCTGCGCAAGCTCGGCCTGCGCGACCGCACCCAGCTCGCGGTCTGGGTGTCCCGGCACCCTCACCCGTAACCCGGATCGGGCCCGCGCGTATCGTGGCCGCATGGCTGACGCGATCTTCGAACACCCCCGGCTGGCCGCCGTCTACGACCCGCTGGACCCCGACCGCGGCGACCTGGAGGTCTACGCCGCGATCGCCGCCGAGCTCGGCGCGCGCAGCGTGCTCGACGTCGGCTGCGGCACCGGCACGTTCGCGCTGCTGCTGGCCGGCCGCGGCCTCGAGGTGACGGGGGTGGACCCGGCCGCGGCCTCGCTCGACGTCGCACGGGGCAAGCCCGGCGCCGAGCGCGTGCGCTGGATCCACGGCGACGCCACGACCCTCCCGCCGATGCGGGCCGACCTGGCCACGATGACCGCGAACGTGGCCCAGGCGATCGTCGAGCCGGCGGACTGGCGGGCCACGCTGGCCGCCGTGCGTGCGTCGCTGCGGCCCGGCGGGCACCTGGTGTTCGAGACCCGCGACCCGGCCAGGAAGGCCTGGCTGGAGTGGAACCGGGCGGCGACGTACCAGGTCGCCGAGCTGCCGGGGCTGGGCCGGGTGGAGCAGTGGTACGACCTGCTCGACGTCAGCGGGCCGCTGGTGACCTTCCGCGGCACGTGGGTGTTCGCCTCCGACGGGCAGGTGCTCACGTCGGACTCCACGCTGCGCTTCCGCGAGCGCGACGAGGTCGAGGCGGACCTGTCGGCCGGCGGCTACACCCTGGAGGAGGTACGCGACGCGCCGGACCGGCCCGGCCGGGAGTTCGTGTTCCTGGCCCGGCGCCCCGAGGACTGATCGGGGAGAACCCCTACGCCGCCGGGCGCAGCCCGCGATGGGCCGCCCGGCGGACGCGCGCCCACGGGTGCGGCGGGGATTCTGGGGGCTCACCGTCCCATCCCAGAACGGGGTCACCATGTTCCGTCTATTCGTCGCAGGCGTCCTGGCCGCGACCCCTGCCGCCACCCCTGCCGCCACTCCGGCCGCCCACCCGGAGGTCGTCGACTGGCTCAGGCAGAACGCCCGGCCGCAGGTCACCCGGGAGATGATCGGCGACGCGACCGTCGTCGGCCTGGGGGAGTCGTCCCACGGCACCCACGAGGAGTCCACGCTCAAGTTCCGCACCCTGCGCCTCCTGGTGACGGAGCTGGGGTTCCGCTCCATCGCCTGGGAGGAGGACTGGACGACGGGCGTGCGGGTCAACCGGTACGTCCTGACCGGCGAGGGCGACCTCGACGCCCTGATGCGCGAGCTGACGACCACCTGGCAGACGGCCGAGGTCCGCGAGGTGCTGGCCTGGCTGCGCGCGTACAACGCCGGCCACGACGACAAGGTCCAGTTTGTCGGCGTGGAGTACTACGCCACCCGCTCCCTCGCCTACGACGCCGTCTCCTCCTACGTGACGAAGGCCGCCCCCGCCCTGCTCGGCAGGCTGGGCCGGCACCTGGAGCCCATCCGCCCCCGCCACGAGGACACGCACCGGAACCTGATGTGGTACCTGGACGTGACCGACAAGCGCCCCTACATCCGGCACGCTCGCGAGGTGTACGAGCTGGTCGCGCGCCTGCCCCGGACCAGGGAGCAGCGACTGGCCGTGCAGCACGCCCGGCAGATCCTGTCCTGGTACGAGGGCTTCAGCCTCCGGGACAACTACGCCTACCGCGACAGCCGCGCGGCGGAGAACCTGCGCTGGTGGCAGCGCCACACGGGCGACAAGGTGGCCTACTGGGCGGCCTCCGCGCACACGGCCGCCGCGCCGCGCCTGCGGGTGACGCTCGGCGGGGAGGCGATCACGTTCGACAGCGCCGGCTCCCACCTGCGCCGCTGGTACGGCGACCGCTACCGGTCCGTCGGCGTCCTGTTCGACCACGGGACGCTGAACGCGGGACGCGGCTGCGGCACCGCCCCGGCGCCGGTGCCGCGCCCGGACCCCGGCTTCGCCAACCGCGTCTTCGGCGCCGCCGGCCTCGACGAGTACGCGGTGGACCTGCGCGCCGACGCCCCGGAGCCGGTGCGCGAGTGGCTGCGCGGGCCGGCGAAGGTGCGCGGGTACGCGGCCTACGAACCGGCGCGGCCGCAGGGCTCGTACATGTCCGGCGGCTCGCTGGCGGGGTGGTTCGACGTGATCGTGCACCGCCAGGTGATCACGCCCTGTACGCCCCTGCCTGCGCGGCCTTGAGAACCCGGCCTTAAGAACATCGTCGGGATTCGGTAAGCGGCTCGGGCCAGGCTACATTCCATCAGCCAGGCCGACCGAGAAGGAGACCACCATGAGGAAGCTCGTCGAATCGACGTTCGTCACGCTGGACGGGGTCATCGGTGACCCGCACGTCTGGGGTGCGCCCTACTGGGACGAGGAGCACCAGGGCTACGGCGCGAAGCTGCTGTTCGGGGCCGACGCGCTGCTGCTGGGCCGCGAGACGTACGAGGGGTTCGCCCAGGTCTGGCCCGGCCGCTCCGGCGACCCGTACACGGACCGGATCAACGGCATGCCCAAGTACGTCGCCTCCACCACGCTCAAGGACGCCGACGCCTGGAACGGCACCCTCATCCAGGGGGACGTCGCCGCCGCCGTCGCCGAGCTGAAGCGGCAGCCGGGGGAGAACATCCTGAAGTTCGGCACCGGCTCGCTCGACCGCACGCTGATCGAGAACCGGCTGGTCGACGAGTTCCACTTCTGGATGTTCCCCACCATCGCCGGCGGTGGCGACCGGCTGCTCGACGGCCTGGTGGACCTCACGCACCTCGACCTGCTGGAGACGACCCGCTTCAAGTCGGGCATCATCGTCCTCACCTACGGGCTCAAGCCCTAGGCCGGCCGGCGGCGGTGTACTAATATCCGCTGCACGGCGGCCCTCTCCCGCCGAACCTCCAGAGCGGGTCCCCACGCGACCCGCCCGACGCGGGGGCAAAGGGGACGTCAGGCGCCTCGGGAGCCGCGCTCCGACCGGTCCGCGTTCTTTCGCGGCCGCCACGGGCCGCGGGCGTGGGCCGGGCCCTGGCGATGGCCGCGGGAAGAGCCGTACATGACCAGCAAGAAGCAGCTCAAGGCGCGCATCCGGGCGCGGATGGCCAAGACGGGCGAGAGCTACACCACGGCCCGCCACCACGTCGTCGGCCCTGCGGTCGGTGCCGCCGCGACGGCCGCCGACGGCGGATGGCGCTTCTCGGGCGGGCGGCACCCGTCCAGCGCCGCGATCGCCGCCGTCCTGCTCAACCAGGGCGCCGTCGTCAGCGAGCCGCTGGTGTTCCTGGCGGGCGGGGGCATCGGAGCCGGGTACATCCTGTGGGAGTTCAAGCACGACGGGGCCCGGCACGTGACGCTGGGCTTCCGCAACCAGTGGCAGTACCACGACCGCTGGATGGCCAAGACGCTCGGCCGCCTCGGGGTGCCGTACGAGGAGCACCGCACGTCCGGGGTCCGCGCGGCGAGCCGGCGGCTGGCCGCGGAGCTGGACGCCGGCCGGCCCTGCGTGGTCCTGCCCGACCGCTACCACCTGGGCTACTGGCACCTGCCCGCCTCCCTGGACGGGCACGGCGGCCACCCGGTGGTCGCCTACCGGCGCGACGCGGACGGGGTGTTCCTGGACGACCGGGGCCAGGCGCCGATCCACATCCCCCAGGAGCGGTTCGACGCCGCGCGGGCCCGGGTCGGCTCGTACGGGAACGTGCTGCACGTGCTCGGCGAGGCCGAGCCGGACGAGGCCAACCTGGCGGGCGCCGCCCGCGAGGGGCTGCGCGACTGCGCCGAGCACCTGTCGGCCGCCTCCGACTCCTTCTCGCTGCCCGCCTGGCGCAAGTGGGCCCGGCTGCTGACCGACACCCGCAACGCCAAGGCGTGGCCGAAGGTCTTCGCCGACCGGCAGGGGCTGGCGGACGCCCTGCTGTCGGTCTGGGAGGGGGCGGAGCCGGTGGGCATGGACGGCGGGAACCTGCGCGACCTGTTCGCCGACGCGCTGGACGAGGCCGCCACGCTGCTGGAGCGGCCCGCGCTGGAGGAGCTGGCCGGCCGGTTCCGGGAGATCCACGCGCTCTGGCACGACCTGGCGGAGACCGCGCTGCCCGCCGAGGTGCCGGAGTTCGCGCGGATCCGGGAGCTGACCGCCGCGATCAAGGAGAGCGTCATGGCGGACGGCACCGCCGGCGACCCGGCCGCCGCGCGGGCGTCCCGCGAGCTGTGGGCGGCCCGCGCCGCCGCGAACGACTCCCTCGCCGCGGCCGGCGACCCGGCCCCGCTCTTCGCGGCTCTCGGCACCCGCCTGGGCGCCGTCCACGAGGCCGAACGGGCGGCCGTCGCCCGCCTGGCCGAACTGACGGCCTGACGGGGACGGGGCGGGCGTGCCGTTCCGGCACGGGGCCGGCACGCCCGCCACGATCCCGCCGAACTCGCGGCGTGCCGGTGGACGGGCGGCTACTACGGCTGCTCGTAGGGTCGCTGCTGCTAGGAGGCGTGGCCCTTGGGCGGGTAGACGCGCAGGGCCGCCTCCAGGGCGCCGGCCTCCTCGGGCGTGAGCCGTTCGAGGAAGTGCACCAGCGTGGCCGCCCGGTTGCCGCTCCTGGCCAGCGACTCGCGCATCATCTCGGCGGTGTACGCCTCCTTCGACGAGACCGCCTCGTAGATGTAGGCCCGGCCCACCGCCTCGCGCTTGAGCAGGCCCTTCGTGTGGAGCTTGTCCATCACGGTCATCACCGTCGTGTACGCGAGGGTGCGCTCCCGGCGCAGGTGCTCCAGGACGTCCCTGACCGAGGCGGGCTGCTTGGTGGCCCACAGGTGATCCATGATCGTGGACTCGAGCTCTCCCAGGCCGCGCGCCATGTGACAGGCCCCCCTCCAACCGCGCTGCGCCCAATGCTACCGGCGATCGTAGACGTCCGCCGGGACCTGCGGTTGACACCGAAACCAACCAAGCGCATGCTTCGGTACGGCGAGGGGGCCACCAGGCTCTCCCAGAGGTGAGGGGATCGATCGATGGGACCTGCCGTGCCGGCCCCCGAGGGCCTGACCGCCGCCGGGCACAGCCGCCGCACCCTGCTCGTCGCGGGCGGGATCCTGGTGACCGGAGCGGCGCTCGGGCAGACGCCCGCGTACGCCGAGGCCGACTACGACGTCGTGGTCGTCGGGGCGGGGGCCGCGGGGATGACCGCCGCGCTCACCGCGGCCAAGCGCGGCCTGCGCACCGTCGTGCTGGAGAAGGCCCCCACCTTCGGCGGCTCCGCGGCCCGGTCGGGCGCGGGCATCTGGATCCCGTGCAACGAGGTGATCCTCGCCGCCGGCGTGCCGGACACCCCCGCCAAGGCCGCCGCCTACCTCGCGCGCGTCGTGGGCGGCACGGTGCCGGTCGAGCGGCAGCAGGCGTTCCTCGCCGCCGGACCGGCCATGATCTCGTTCGTCATGCGCAACAGCCCGCTGCGGTTCCGGTTCATGCAGGGCTACTCCGACTACTATCCCGAGTTCCCCGGCGGGATGCCGGACGGGCGCTCCATCGAGCCGGACCAGCTCGACGGCCGCGTCCTCGGCGCCGAGCTCGCCCGCCTCAACCCGCCGTACATCCCCACCCCGGCCGGCATGGTCGTCTTCAGCGCCGACTACAAGTGGCTGACGCTCAGCGCGGTCCACCCGAAGGGGATCGAGGTGTCCGCCGCGTGCCTGCTGCGGGGCACCGAAGCCGCGCTGCGCGGGGAGCAGCCGCTCACCATGGGGCAGGCGCTGGCCGGCGGCCTCCGGGCCGGGCTGCTCGCGGCCGGGGTGCCGGTGTGGCTCAACACGCCCCTGCTCGACCTGCACGTCGAGGCGGGCCGGGTCGCGGGCGTGGTCACGTCCGCCGGCCTGGTCAGGGCGCGGCGCGGGGTGATCGTGGGGTCGGGCGGGTTCGAGCACAGCGCGGCGATGCGGGCCGAGTTCCAGCGCCAGCCCATCGGCACCGACTGGACGATCGGCGCCAAGGAGAACACCGGCGCCGGCATCGAGGCCGGCGAGCGGGCCGGCGCCGCGCTGGACCTGATGGACGACGCCTGGTGGGGCCCGGTGATCCCGCTGCCCGACGAGCCGTACTTCTGCCTGGCCGAGCGCACCCTGCCGGGCTGCGTCATGGTCAACGGCAACGGCGTGCGCTTCGCCAACGAGGGGGCGCCGTACAGCGACATCGTGCACACCATGTACGACCGCAACACCCCGTCCGCGCCGCACATCCCCGCCTGGCTGATCGTCGACCAGAACTACCGCAACCGCTACCTGTTCAAGGACGTCGCGCCGCTGCTGCCCTTCCCCGACGCCTGGTACGACAGCGGCGCCGTGCACCGCGCCTGGTCCATCGAGCAGCTCGCCGACCGGATCGGGGTGCCGAGGGCGGCCCTGCGCGCCACGATCACCCGCTTCAACGGGTTCGCGCTGGCGGGCCGGGACGCCGACTTCCACCGCGGCGACAGCGCCTACGACCGCTACTACGCCGACCCGTACGTCAAGCCCAACCCCTGCCTGGCGCCCCTGTGGCTGCCGCCCTTCTACGCCTTCAAGATCGTCCCCGGCGACCTGGGCACCAAGGGCGGCATGCGCACCGACGCCCGTGCCCGCGTGCTGCGGGCGGACGGCTCGGTGATCCCCGGCCTGTACGCGGCCGGGAACGCCAGCGGCGCCGTCATGGGCCACAGCTACGCCGGCTCCGGCTCCACCCTCGGACCGGCCATGACCTTCGGGTACGTCGCGGCGAACGACCTCGCCGGCACCCCCGTCGCCTGAAAACCACACGACTTCGGACCTGACCTCCCAGTAGCGTCGATCGACGGGGTGCGCCGTCCGCCCGCCGGAGGCAGGTCATGAAGTCCACCAGGGTCGTCGTCACCGGGTCCGCGAGCGGGATCCGGCGCGTGCCGGGCTGACGGGCGTGTGCATGGGCGTGGGCACGGGCATGGGCGCGGCGCGGACGTTCCTGCTCTGGACGTTCCTGCGGGCCATGTCCCACCGGGGCTACGTGCTCGCCTCCAGCCTCTACTTCGTCGTCGTCGCCCGGCTCTCCGCCGGAGAGCTGATCCTTCTCGGCACGGTCGTGGCCGCCACGATGCTGGTCTCCGACATCCCCGCGGGCGCCTGGTCGGACACCGTCAGCCGCCGGTGGTCGCTGGTCGCCGGGCACGGGCTGCTGGCCGCCGGCATGGTGATGACCGGCTTCGTGACCGCCTTCCCGTGGATCGTGGTGACGCAGGTGCTGTGGGGGCTGGGCTGGGCGCTGTCGGCCGGCGCCGACGTCGCGTGGCTCACCGACGAGCTCACCGGGCCGGACCGCGCCGCCGGTCGGCCCGCCGGCGACCCTGCCCGGCGGCCCGCCGGCGACCCCGCCGGGCGGCCCGCCGGCGACCCCGCCGGGCCGGACGGGATCGCGCGGGTGCTGGCCGCCGCGGCTCGCTGGGAGCTGGCCGGTGGGGCGGCGGGGATGGTGGTGTTCGGGGTGCTCGGCTGGGCGGCCGGTCTGTGGGTGGCGATCGTCGTCTCGGGCGCGGGCGTCGCGCTGGCCGGCCTGTACGTCGCCGCCCGCTTCACCGAGCGCGGCTTCACCCCCGTGACCCACCGCCGGCGGGCCGCCTCGCTGTCGACCCTCCGGCGCGGTCTCGCCCTCGCCCGCCGGGACCGCGAGATCCGGCTCGTGCTCGCCGCCACGATGATCGTCAACGGGGCCACGATGATCACCTGGATCTTCCCCAGGCAGCTCGTCGCCCTCGGATTCCCGGCCGGCGATCCCACGCTCTGGTACACGGGTCTCGGGATCCTCGCCTCGCTGGCCGGGGTCGTCGCGCTGCGGGCCGTCGAGGGCCGGATCGGCGGCGCGGGCGTCGTACGACGGGCCTACGTGCTCGCCTGCCTCGCCGGCGTGCTGGGCCTGCTCGTGCTCGCCTGGGCGCCGGTCGCGCTGCTCGGCGGGCTCGGCATGCTGCTCGTGACCGGGATCTGCGACCCCCTCACCCGGGTCGCGAGCGTGGTCTGGGTCAACCGGCGCACCACGAGCGACGTGCGGGCCACCGTGCAGTCGTTCCTCTCGCAGGCCGAGACCGGCGGCGAGATCGTCGGCGGGCTGGCGCTGGCCGCCCTCGCCCAGAGCGCCGGCCCGGTCACCGCCCTGCTGGCCGCGGGCCTGCTCATCGCCTGCGCGGGCGCCGTGATCGGTCCGCGGGCATCGAGGCGCCCTTCGACGCCGGACGGGCTAGGGTGAGCCCCGAAGGGAGGGGGTCCATGCGCACCAGGCTGCCCGCCGCGCTGCTCCTCCTCCTGTCCTGGTTCCTGCCGGCCGCCGCCCACGCGCAGACGGTCCAGCAGGTGACCGCCGCGCAGACCGCGACCTGGCGGGCCGAGCAGCAACATTCCGGGGTGCGGCAGGTCCCGCACCCGGCCCCCGCCGTACGCGCCTGGGCCGGCCCGAACACCGTGACCGGCGCGGCCGCCGCGCCCGGGTCCGGGTTGCCCGGCTTCCGGTCCCCGTGGGCCGTCCTCGTCCCCGACCGGGGCGCCGACGCCCCCGAGGCCCGCAGGCCGCCCGCCGCGGCGGCGCGGGCGCCTCCCTCCACAGTGCGCTGAAGATCCCTTTTCCGCACTTCCGAGCCTGTGGAGGCTTCCATGTTCCGTGCGCCGTTCTGGCGTGCGGTGGCGGCGTGTGCCGTCATCGCGATCTCATTAGCGATCACCCTTACCGCCGCCCCGCGCCTGGGCCTCGACCTGCGCGGCGGCACCCAGCTCGTCTTCGAGACGAGGGACTCGCCGACCGTCGGGGCCGACGCCGCCGCCACCGACCGGGCGCTCGACGTGCTGCGCCGGCGGGCGGACGCGCTCGGCGTGGTCGACCCCACCCTGGTCCGCTCCGGCGAGCGGCGGATCATCGTCGAGCTGCCCGGCGTGCTCGACCCGCGGCAGGCGGCCGAGGTCATCGGCCGTACCGCGCAGCTCGCCTTCCACCCCGTGCTCGGCGCGGCCGAGCCGGGCGACCGGTCGGCGTTCCGCGACGAGAACGGCGGCCTGCTGAAGCTCGGGCCCGCGGCCATCACCGGCGACGGGGTGAGCGACGCCGCCGAGCGGAGCGACCCCCAGCGCGGCCCCGGCTGGTGGGTGAGCATCGACTTCCGTGATGAGGGGGCCTGGCAGCGGCTGACCGGGGAGGCGGCCTGCCAACCTCCAGACGACCCGCGGCGCAGGGTCGCCATCGTGCTCGACAAGGAGGTCATCTCCTCGCCGCCGCTCGATCCGTCCGTGCCCTGCCGTACCGGGATCCCGGGCGGCAGCGCCGACATCACCGGCTCGTTCACGCACGAGGAGGCGCGCGACCTGGCCGTGCTGATCAAGGGCGGCGCGCTGCCGGTGCCGCTCCAGCTCGTCGAGCAGCGGACGGTCGGCCCGACGCTCGGCGCGGCGGCCATCGACGCCAGCGCCAGGGCGGCGGTCGCCGGGCTGGTCCTGACCGCCGTCTTCATCGTGGCCGCCTACCGCCTGGCCGGGCTGCTGTCGGTGCTCGCGCTGGCCTGCTACGGCCTGATCTCGTACGCGGCGCTGGTGGCGATGGGCGCGACCTTCACGCTGCCGGGGCTGGCCGGGTTCGTGCTGGCCATCGGCATGGCGATCGACGCCAACGTGCTGGTCTTCGAGCGGGCCAGGGAGGAGTACCAGCAGGCGCCCCGCCGCGGGCTGCGGGCGGCGCTCGACCGGGGCTTCCGGAACGCCTGGAGCGCGATCGCCGACTCCAACGTCACCACCCTTATCGCCGCCGGGCTGCTGTTCTGGCTGGCCTCGGGCCCGGTCAAGGGCTTCGGCGTGACCCTGGCCGTCGGCGTGCTCGCCTCGCTCGTCTCGGCCCTGCTCATCACCCGCGTGCTCGTCCAGGCCGTCATCGGCCGGATCCGGCCGCGCGTGTCGGGGCTCGGCTCGGCCGGGACCGTCCGGACGTGGCTGGCGGGCCGGAACCCGCAGCTCATGCGGGCCGGGAAGGTGTGGCTGGGGATCGCGGGCGGGCTGGCGGCGGTGGCCGTGGCCGGGCTGGTCGCCCGCGGCCTGAACTTCGGCGTCGAGTTCACCGGCGGGCGGCTGGTCGAGTTCGCCACCTCCAGGCCGATCTCGGCCGACGCCGCCGGGCAGGCGGTGGCGCGGGCCGGGTTCCCGACGGCGGTGGTGCAGGCGGGCGACGACGGGGTCTCGGTACGCGCCACGCGGCTCGGCATCGAGGACGTGGCCGGGATCGAGCGGGCGCTCGAAGGCCAGGCGGGCGAGGTGACCAAGCGGCGCGAGGAGTTCATCGGCCCGAGCCTGGGCGAGGAGCTGCGCCGCAACGCCCTCGTCGCGCTCGGCGTGGCCGTGGCGATGCAGCTGGTGTACCTGGCGGCCAGGTTCCGGTGGACGTTCGGCGTGGCGGCCGTGCTGGCCCTGCTGGTGGACGTGGCCGTGGTGGCGGGGCTGTTCGCGTGGCTGGGCAAGCCGGTCGGCGGCGTGTTCCTGGCCGCGACGCTGACCGTCGTCGGCTACTCGGTCAACGACAAGGTGGTGGTGTTCGACCGGGTCAGGGAGTTGTGGACGGCCCGCGTGCCGTTCGCGGCGGCGGTCGACGGGGCGATCCTGCAGACGCTGCCGCGTACCGTCAACACCGGGCTCGGGGCGCTGTTCATCCTGCTCGCGCTGATGGCCTTCGGGGGCGACTCGCTGCGTGACTTCGCGCTGGCGCTGGTGGCCGGGATCGTGACGGGCACGTTGTCGTCGGCCTTCGTGGCCGGGCCGGCGGCGATCCTGCTCGGCAGGTTCGACCGGCGCCCCCCGCCCGCGTCCGCGAAGCCGCAGGTGCCGCGGGGCGCGGTGGTGTGATGGCACCCGGCCCGAGCTCCGGACCGGGCCCCGGCGTCCCTGGCCGGCGGCGCGCATCCCGGGCCGTGATCAGGGAACAGGTCCGGCATGGAGGTGCTGAGCAGCCGCGTGCTGCTGCGCCCGGGTGACCCCGCGCGCAGCCGCCGCTTCTACGCCGAGACCCTCGGCCTGGCCGTCTATCGCGAGTTCGGCCCGCCCGACCATCCGGGCGTGGTCTTCTTCCTCGGGCAGGGCTTCCTGGAGCTCTCCGGGGCCGCGCGGGACGGTGCCGGGCCGGGGGTCTCGCTCTGGCTGCAGGTACGCGACGTGGCGCGCGAGGAGGAGCGGCTGCGGGCGGCGGGCGTCACCGTGCTGCGCGAGGCCCGCCTGGAGCCGTGGGGGCTGGTCGAGCTGTGGATCGCCGATCCCGACGGCCACCGCATCGTCCTGGTGCAGGTCCCGCCCGATCACCCCTTGCGCCGCGACACCCGCTGACCGCCGCGGACGGGGGTCACCAGGTCCACATCCCCACCCGTACCGGGACCCCGGAGGAGGCGTGCACGACGGGAGGGCCCTGCGGGGCGGGCAGGCCGGCGGCCTGGACCAGGTCCTGGTCGAGGCGGGTGAGCTCGGCCCGGCGCAGCGGCCAGGGCGGGTGCTCCACCCGCGCCCGGGCCGTCCGGCCCGCCACGACCGTGAACAGCCGGTAGCGGGCGGTCAGGAACAGCGCCAGCTCGTCCACCTCGCCGGCCGGCAGCAGCGGGCCCGTCGCCACCTCCGCGTCGCACCGGGCCCCGTTCCCATGACGCCGGCACCTGTACCGGACGCGGCCCCCGCCCACCCGCACCGACATGTCGGACCAGAAGTACGGCAGCCAGAAGCCCGCCCGGCCGCCCAGCGCCGCAGTCAGGCGCCCGGCGTCCAGCGACAGGAACCAGATCCCGCGGCGGCCCAGATCGTCGCGTACGTACGTCCGCACGTTCGTCTCCGGGAACCTCGACAACCACGGCACGGCGGGCAGGCCGGGCACCCGCACCCCCTCCATGAGGAACGGCGTCAGCCCCACCCAGGCGGACCCGTCGAAGGTCTCGACCGTGAGCGAGCCCGGCACCAGCGCCTGCACGACGGCCGGCGGACAACGCCAGTGGAGGAAGGTGATCTCCGACCACTGGTGGTACATCACCGGCCGGGCGACGTGAAGAGACGATGGCGCTCGCACACCCCGGCCCCTGCCCCCGGCGGCGCCCGGCATTCTGCCCGGGCGGCAAGCGGCGTACTGACGAGTTCCGTAAGCTTTCATGACACGAGCGGAGCGCAAGGAGGATCATGCCCCCCAAGATCACCACTGCCCTGGCCGTGGCCGCGTCCATCGCCCTCACCCCCGTCGCCGCCCACCTGACCGCCACGGGCGCGTCCGCCGCGGCCAAGCCCAACCTGCGCGCCTGCTACGACGGCAGGTGCGAGCTCACCCTCACCAAGAGCGTGTCGTTCCGGGTCAGCCCCCGCTTCGGCATCACCAGGCTGGCCATCGCCTTCACCGCCGGCACCGTGCGCGTGAAGGGCACCGGGCCGGGCGTGATGTCGCAGGCGCAGCTCGGCGAGGGCACGTCGGGGTCGGTCAACGGCATCGGCGTGCGCGTGGTCTCGCTGTCCTCGGGGAAGGCGGTGCTGCGCCTGGCTCCCGGGCGGTGATCAGGGCCTCCCGTCCGGGTGCGTGAAGGCGTCCCGCAGGAGGAGCACCGCGATGTCGTCCGTACGCCGCTCGATGGTGGCGGATTCGACGAGTGACTCCGCCAGACGGTGCAAGGGCTGCCCGGGCGTCGGGGCGAAGCGGGCGGCCAGGGCGGCGATGGCGTCGCCCAGGTCGAGCCCCGGCTCCTCGATGAGGCCGTCGGTGTAGAGGGCCATCACCGAGCCGGGTGGAAGGGACAGGTCCGTGGTCGCGTACTCGGCGTCGGGGTCGATGCCGAGCAGCAGGCCGGGGGAGGTGTCGATGACCCGGCCGGGGCCGCCGGGCGGGCCCAGCACCGGCGGCAGGTGCCCCGCGCTGGCCAGGCACGCGGCGTGCCGGCGCAGGTCGAAGCTGACGTACAGGCAGCTCGTGAAGCGGTCGGGGGCCAGCTCGGTGAGCAGCCGGTTGGTGTGCGCCAGCACGTCGCCGGGGGAGGCCCCCGCGGTGGCGTGGGCGCGGATGGCCGTCCGCACCTGCCCCATGAGCGCGGCGGCGGTCACGTCGTGGCCCTGCACGTCGCCGATGACCGCCGCGGCCATGGTGTCGCTGAGGCGGATCAGGTCGTAGAAGTCGCCGCCGATGTCCATGCCGGGGGTGGCGGGCAGGTATGTGGCGGCGACGTCCAGGCCGGGGATCTGGGGCAGGGTGTGCGGCAGCAGGCTGGACTGCAGGCACTGGGCGAGCTGGTGCTTGACGTCGTAGAGGCGGGCGCGCTCGAACGCCTGGGCGATCAGCCCGGCCAGCGCGGTGAGCGTGGCGCGCTCGTCGGTCCTGAACTCGTGCGGGCGGTCGTAGGCGAGGATGCAGGTGCCGATCGGCCGGCCCGAGGTCACCAGCGGCAGGAACGCCCAGGCGCACATGTCGTCGGAGCGGAGGGCGTCCGGGTAGGTGGCGCGCAGCTCGTCCCAGGTCGAGAAGAACGCCGGCTTGCCCGCGTCGAACGCCCGGCCGGCGGGGATCGCCGGGATGGCCGGGCGGCCGTCGAACTCGTCGATGGCCCGCCGGCTGTAACCGCGCGAGGCGGCGACCCGCAGCCGGCCGCCCTTCGAGGTGAGGATGGCCAGCGCCTGCACGTCGTAGACGGGCATGACGTGGTCGGCGACCAGGTCGATCACCTCCTGGGCGGTCACCGCCCGCGCGAGTGTGGTGGCCAGCTGCAGGATCTCGTGCACCGCGATGACCTTCGGCCCCTCGGGCGCGTCCGGTGCGGGGGCGCGCGACGCGGTGCCGGGGGAGATGCGCACGGTGATGCCGGTCAGCCCGGGATACATCCAGAAGGTGAGCTGCCGGCCCACGGGGTTGCGGGCGACGAAGTGGGTGACCTGCCGGCCCAGGACCGCGGCCCGGTAGCGGTCCTCGTACGACGGGTCGGCCAGCCACGGCAGCATCTCCCACGGGCGCCGGCCGATCAGCTCGGACGGGCTGCTGACGAGCAGGTCGGCGGCCGGCGCGCTGAGGAGGGTCACGCACCCGTCCACGTCCAGCGCCAGATAGCCCTCGGGCAGGCGGTTGAGGCATTCGAGCGCCACGAGGTCGGCCCTCGGGTCCCCCTCGGGCGTGCGGCGCGGGCCGAGGATGCGGGGCCGGGGCTCGGCGGCGATCGGCCGGCCGCGCTCGGCCGCCCGACACAGCACGTGGCCGAGCGCGGCGCAGGCCTCGTTGATGATGTCGATCTGGCGGGGGGTGAGCTCCGACACGTGGCCGGACGGCCACAGCAGCAGGACCCCGCCCCAGACGGCGCCCGCGGCGCAGATGGGGGACAGGGCCGCCGCGAAGTGGTACGGCAGGGCCAGCGCCGACCCCGGGAACTCGTTGGCCAGGTGCTCGCGACCGGAGAGCCAGATCAGCCGCTCCTCGCGGACCGCCGCGGCGATCGGCACCGGGTCCTGCTTCCTGACCCTGGCCCACGCCCTGGCGACGGGCGCCGGCATGCCGATCTCGGCCGCCATGTGCAGGACCTCGCCGTGCGCCTCCAGGAGGTACAGGGCGCCTATGTGGGCTCCGGAGCTGCTGACGGCTTCGACCAGCAGCGTGTCGAGGCGGGACGACTCGCTCGCCGCGCCGGGGATCAGCGTGTCCTCGTCCCGCACCGCCTCAGCACGCTCCGCTCACGCGACGTGAGCGCCATCGGCATCCGAAACCTCCCATATGGGCAGAATACACGCATTAGTGTAGTGAATTAGTTACGTTCCGCTTATTTCCACACAGCCTATGGGGCGGTGGCGGGCCCCCCGGGCTCCGGCTCGGGCAGGTCCAGCGCGCGGCCGAGCATCAGGTGCATGTGCGCGCGGAACCGCCCGAGCTGGCGGACGTCCTCGACACCGCACCGGTGGCCGGTCCCGTCGAGCACCCCGCTCAGCGCGAACCCGTGGATGCACCAGATCAGCGTGTACGTGGTGTGCAGCGGGTCGGCGCCGGCCGGGCGGGCGACCGTGGCGACGCTGTCGACGGCGAACTGGATGAGCGGCTGCGTGCTGTTGTCCTCCACGTCGGCGATGTCGCTGGCGTCGGACAACCAGCGGTGCATCCACAGGGCGGGCGCCTCCGGATGCGCCACGCACATGTCGAGGTACTCGTCGATGAACCGGTGCAGCGCCTCCGGCCGCCGCTCGGGCGGCGCGTTCAGCAGCTCACCGGCCCCCGCCTCGACGACGCACCCCAGGAGACCGCGGGCCTGCTCCATGACCTCCAGGTAGATCTCACGCTTGGTGGCGAAGTGCACGTGGACGTCCGCCGGTTCCCTGCCCGCCGAGTCGGCGATCTGCGCGATGGAGGTGCCGTCGTAGCCGAGAGCGGCGAACAGCCTGGTGGCCGCCCGGACGATCGGCTCCCGGCCGTCTTCTGGAGACTCCATGGTCGTGACCATAGGCGCGAAGGGCCGCGGGGCCTATCACTCGACCGACAAAGCCGGGTAAAAACGCGCCCCGGCCGCAGGCGGCTGCGAAAGGTTCGGTATTGTGCCGAAAATTTCGACTACCGAGTGGAGCCGTCTTCATGGGGGGATCGCCGAGCCTGCCGGCCGGTCACTGGGTCACGACGTGGACGGCGATGCCCCAGCTCACCGAGCCCGGCAACATGCCGCCTCCGCCGTACGCCAAGGAGGGGCTGGTGCTGGCCGACACGACGCTGCGGCAGACCGTGCGGGTGTCGGCGGGCGGGCGGTGGGTGCGGCTGCGCCTGTCCAACGCGTTCGGCGGGGCGCCGCTGCCGATCACCCGCGTGGCGGTGGCGCTGCCGGAAGGCGGGGCGGCGGGGGTGAGCGCCATCCGGCCGGGCAGCTCCCGGCCCGTGACGTTCTCCGGCCGTACGTCGTTCGTCGTCCCGATGGGAGCGCACGCCGTGTCCGACCCGCTGGAGCTCGACCTGGCACCCGGCTCGGTCCTGACGGTGACGGTCCGTCTCGACCGGGGACAGCCCTCCTCCGAGCTCACCTCGCACCCCGGCTCCAGGACCACCTCCTACCTCGCCACCGGCGACCACGTGGACGCCTCCGACCTGCCCGATGCCACCGCCGTCGACCACTGGTACCTCCTCTCCGGCGTCGAGGTCCGGGCCGGGCGCGACACCGGGACGCTCGTCCTGCTCGGCGACTCCCTGACCGACGGCCGGGGATCCACCACCAACGGCAACGACCGCTGGCCGGACCGGCTCTTCGACCGGCTCCCGGGCGGGGTCGCCGTCGCGAACCAGGGGGCGGGCGGCAACCGGGTGCTCGACGACGGGCTCGGCCCGAGCGCCCTGGCCCGGCTGGACCGCGACGTCCTCGCCCAGCCGGCCGCCCGGTGGCTCCTGGTCTTCGAGGGCGTCAACGACCTCGGCACCGCCGAGCCCACCCGGGACGCCCAGGAACGCACCGCCGCCGACCTCATCGCCGCCTACGAGCAGATCATCGTCCGGGCCCAGGCACGCGACCTCCTGGTGTACGGCGCCACCCTGACCCCCTTCGGCGGCCACGACCCGTACGACGACCCCCACGGCTTCCGGGAGTCGGCCCGGCAGGCGGTCAACGCCTGGATCCGCACGGCGGGGCGGTACGACGCGGTGATCGACTTCGACCGCGCCGTCCTGGACCCGGCCGCGCCGGGGCGGCTCTCGGCCGCGTACGACGGGGGCGACCACCTGCACCTGAGCCCCGCCGGCTACCACGCCCTCGCCACAGCCGTGCCCGCGACGCTCTTCACCTGACCCGCCCTCCGGCCGCCCCGCGCCAGCCCCGCCGCTTCGGGAACGCCGCACACCCGGCGCCCGCGTACGGCGCCCGCGCACGGGACGGGTGGAGGCGTGCCCGGGGTCAGATCTGGATGTAGTCGATGTCCAGCAGGTGGGCGAGGGCCTTCAGCTCGGCGCCGCGGTGGCCGGTGCCGAGCGCCCAGTGGTGGGACATGCCGGTGGCACTCCAGTCGTCGGTCCACTCGCCGGGATCCCGCCCGAAGTCGACGCGGCTGGTCGTGTTGCCGATCCGCAGGTGCGGGCCGTCCACCGTCTCGCCCTCCGAGGCCAGGAAGGCGAACTCGCCGCCGCGGCGCTGGATGATGCCGAACGCGGTGACCGGGCCGTGCCGGACGTCGAACTCGACGGAGACGCCCCAGCCCCGCTTGCCGTGGTAGACGCCCAGACCGCGCAGGAGCGGCTTGCGGGCGCTGATGGCCAGGTGGGCGGGCCCGTCGTGGCCCATCTCGACGTGGCCGCGCAGGAAGTCGAGCGCCTGGAACTCGGTGAAGGAGCCGCCCGCGCCCAGGCGGTCCATGATGAGCATGGCCAGGCTGGTGCGGAGCTCGTACTCGCCGGCGGCGGGGATGCCGCGGGCGGTGAGCAGGGAGGCGCCGAGGATCATGCCGGCGCCGAGCCGCTCGTGCGTCTCGCCGTCCAGGCCGCGGTGGTAGTAGGCGAGGCTGTCCAGGTCGAAGTCGGCCACCAGCCGGTCGAGGCCGACGGCGACGCGGCAGGCCCAGTCGAGGTCGGTCTCGTTGACGCTGTCGGCGAAGTCGAAGATCTTCTCGGTCTCGGCGCGCTTGTCGGCGGCCTCGGCGTCGGTGACCCGCTCCACGCGCACCCGAAGGTCGTCGAACTCCAGCACCTCCACGTGCCCGCCGAAGTTGGCCGGCACCAGCGTGAGGTCGGTGGAGACGTCCAGCATGCCCGGGTAGAGGTGGCCCATCAGGCCGTGCCGGCCGTGCCGCAACACCGCCCGGGCGGCCGCCGCGCGTACCCAGCCGCCGATCTTCGTCCAGGCGCGCTCGTCCTCCAGGTAGCCCGACACCGAGCGGAACGGGATGCCGCAGCGCTGGAAGGCGTTGGCCATCTCCGGCAGCGGGCAGGCGCCGCAGTAGGCCAGCCACTGGCCGGTGTCGAACGTCTCGTGGTCCATCGACTCGGTCGGCTGCAGGTTGATCAGCAGGACGGGCGCGCCGCTGCGCTGCGCGATCGGGACGAGCATGGTGGCGGTCATGTACGTGGTCAGGAAGCCGACGATGAGGTCGCAGTCGGCGGCCCGCAATCGCTCGGCCGCGGCCGCGCCCTCCTGGGCGTCGGAGATGAAGCCGACGTCCACGATCTCCGCGTCGAGCTCCCGCATCCGCTCGGAGACGCGGGTGGCCGAGCGCTGGAGCTGGGGGAGGAGGTCGGGGAACTGGGGCCAGTAGGCGCCCAGCCCTCCGGCGACGAGCCCGACGCGTACCTTCCTGGTGTTCGCCATGGTGCAGCCCTTCGATGCGCGCATCGCAAAAAACGTTTTAGAACGAACGTCTGTTGGGACGGTAATTGGGGCGCGCTGGATCGTCAAGATCGGCCGGTCTTCGCCTTTATACGTTTTAACGAATCAGGGTGGCTCGCCGGGCCACGGACCCGGGGAAGGCGTCTACGCGTGCGCCGGTGGCACGGACGTGGACTCGCGGACCACGAGCCGGCACGGATGCGCGTGCCTGCCGGGTGCGGGGTCGCCGTTGATGGCGGCCAGCAGCATCTCGGCCGCCACCCGGCCGAGCCCTTCGAGGTCCATGTCGACGCTGGTCAGCGGCGGCTGGCTGGCCTCGGTCATGACGCCCCAGTTGTCGAACCCGACCAGCGCCACGTCCTGCGGCACCCGCCGCCCCACCGACCGCAGCGCCTCGGCCACACCCCGCGCGATCTGGTCGCTGCCGCAGAACACCGCGTCGAACTCCGTCCCACCGGCCAGCAGCATCCCCACCGCCTGCCGCCCCCAGACCTCGCTCCACGCCCCGAACAACGCCGGCCCGGCCGGCGAGAGCCCCGCCTCGGCGAGCCGGTCCGCGGCCGCGGCGGCGCGGACCTGGGCCGAGTAGTGGTGCTCGGGCCCGGTGACGTGCGCGATGCGGCCGCGGCCGACGGCCAGCAGGTGCTCGACGGCCTTGCGCGCGCCACCCGCCTCGTCGGGCACCACCGAGCAGTCGTCGGGATCGGTCGAGCTGATGAACGCGTACACCACCGGCACGGGCAGCGACGCGGCGATCGGGGCGCGGGCCTGGGTACGCCGGCCGGTCACGATGATGCCGTCCACCCGCCGCCCGATCAACGTCTTGACGTGATACTGCTCCCGGATCGGATCATCGCGCCCGTCACACAGGAACACCGACATCTGCCCCGCCCCCAGCGCGTCCTCCGCACCCATCAGCACCGGGATGCTGAACCGCCCGATCGTATCCGTGGTGATCATGCCCACCGTGTACGTACGCCCCGAATGCAGACTCCGCGCCCCCGCGTTCACCTCGAAGTTCAACTGCCGGGCCGCCTCCCGCACCCGCACCCGCGTCTCCTCCCGCAGCGAACCACGACCGTTGAGAGCCTTGGAGGCCGTGCCCACCGACACCCCCGCCAGCGCCGCGACGTCGGTGATCGTGGCGTGCCGCGCCGGCTTTCCCATCGCCTTCCTCCGCCCCGCTGCCCGAAGACCCGCTACCCGAAGCCCTGCCGCCCGAAGCCCTGCCGCCCGAAGCCCTGCTGCCCGAAGCCCTGCTGCCCGGAGACCCGCTGCTCGAATGAGCCACCCGGATGCGCCGCCCCTGCGAGTCTCCCACGCCGCTCAGGGACGGGCGGCCGAGTCGAGCAGCGGTGCCAGCTCGGTGACCACCGTCTCCAGCGGCCCGGCGTCCCGGCGTATCCGGGCCCACATGATCGCACCCTCCAGCGCGCTGATCATCAGCGTCGCCAGCGCGTCCGCCCGCCCCGCCGGCACGCCCATCCGCGCCAGCTCGGCCGCCACCGCGTGCCCCCAGCCCTCCAGCGCGGCGCGTACGTGCCCGTTGACCGCCGAGTCGCCGCCCGCCAGGTCGGCGGCCGTGGCCATCACGGGACAGCCGCGCTCGAACCCCCGGGCCGTGAACTCCGCCTTCCACCCCTCCACCATGTGGGCGAAGAGCCCGGCCGGCGTCGGGTCGTCGGTGGTGGCCGGGTAGGAGGCGGCGCGCCGCTCCGCGAACCCGCCCGCCCACTCCAGTGCCTCGCCCACCAGCTGGTCCTTGCCGCCGGGGAAGTAGTGCTGGAACGAGCCGCGGGGCGCGCCGGCGCGCGCGACCACGTCGCGGATGCCGGTCGCCGTCGCCCCCCGCGCCCGCAGCAGCTGGGCCGCGCTGTAGACCATGCGCTCTCTCGGACTCCACGTTTCGCTCTGCATGAGACGACACCCTCTTGCTCGATATGACGCTTGTCATAGTATGGAGCCCGTGGACGTGGGTTTCATCGGGCTCGGTGTCATGGGCCGGCCCATGGCGCTCAATCTGGCCAGGGCGGGCACGCCGCTCGTCGTCTGGAACCGTACCGCCGGGCGGGCCGGGCCGGTGCGGGCGGCCGGGGCGCGCGTCGCCGGCAGCCCCGGCGAGGTGTTCGAGCGGGCGCGGGTGGTGTTCCTCATGCTCTCCGGCGACGCGGCGATCGACGCGACGTTGGAGCGCGGCACGCCCCGCTTCGCGGCCCACGTCGCCGGGCGCGTGATCGTCCACATGGGCACGACCTCGCCCGAATACTCGCGCGCGCTCGAGGACGACGTGCGCGCGGCCGGGGGAGGTTACGTCGAGGCGCCCGTCTCCGGCTCGCGCAAGCCCGCCGAGGCGGGCCGGCTGGTGGGCATGCTGGCCGGGGACCCGGCGCTCACCGCCGAGGTGCGCCCGCTGCTGCGGCCCATGTGCCATGAGAGCGTCGACTGCGGGCCGGTGCCGAACGCGCTGCTCATGAAGCAGGCGGTCAACCTGTTCCTGATCACGATGGTCACCGGGCTCGCCGAGGCGGCGCACTTCGCCGACCGGCACGGCCTGGACATGCGGCGCTTCCTGGAGGTGCTCGACGCGGGGCCGATGGCCAGCAGCGTGTCACGGGTGAAGGCGCTCAAACTGCTCGCCCGCGACTTCGACGTGCAGGCGTCGATCTCCGACGTGCTGGAGAACAACTGCCGCCTGATCGCCGAGACGGCGCGCAAGACCGGCATCGCCTCGCCGCTGCTCGACGTCTGTCACGAGCTGTTCGGCGAGAGCGCGGCCCTCGGGCTCGGGGGGACGGACATGGTGGCGGTGATCCAGGCGATCGAGCGGCGCAGCGCCGGCCTCGCGTGAGCCGGCGTAGTTAGTACCGTCCGGTACGATCCGGGGCATGCCCGTACCCAAAGGCGCCTCCCTCGACCCGGCGCAGACCCGCGCCACCATCCTCGGCGCCGCCACCCGCCTGCTCTACGAGCGCGGCATCGACGGCATCGGCGTGGCCGAGCTGTGCGCGGCCGTCGGGGCGTCCAAGGAGACGCTGTACCGGCATTTCGGCTCCAAGGACGGGCTCGTCCAGGCGGTGCTGGAGGCGCGCAGCGACCGGGTCGTGCGGTGGCTGCGCGAGGCGGCGGACTCGGCGGGGGAGGACCCCGCCGAGCAGCTCGCCGCCGTCTTCGACGCGCTCGGCCGCTGGTACGCCGAGCCCGGCTTCCGCGGCTGCGCGATCGTCAACGCGGCCGCGCAGCGGCACGACGGCGGCCCGCGGGCCGTGGCCGCCCGCCACCTCGGCCGCCACCTCGACCTGCTGACCGGCATCGCCCGCCGGGCCGGCGCGGCCGACCCGGACCGGCTGGGCAAGCAGCTCCTGGCGCTGGTCGAGGGCGCGACCGTGCTCGCCGACCACTACGCCGGCACCGATGCCCAGAAAGGTGCCGATACCGGCGCCGCGGGCCTGGCCAAGCACGCCGCCCTCGCCCTCCTCCGCCAGGAGACCGCGCCGGCGTCATCGTGAGGCCGCCTCGCCGTGTTGGGGCCGTCAGCGGGGTGGCGGGAGGGTGTGCAGGTTGCGCGGCGTGACCGAGCGCGCCAGCCGGTACGCCGCCTCCGCGTTCACCAGCCCCGACCCGGTGGGCCCGTCGTAGCCGTCGCCGGCCACCTGCCCCATCGCGCTCTTGCCGTCCACCACGTCCCGCGCCGACGCCTTGAGCACGGCCTTGACGAGGGCGGGCGACAGCCCCGGCTGCGCCTGCTTGAGCAGCGCGCACACCCCGGCCACCTGGGGAGAGGCCGCGCTGGTGCCGCTGATCACGGCCCAGCCGTCGTTGGGCGCCGTGCCGTCCTTGGTGGGGTACCCGGTCCCGGCCAGGCTGGTGTCGATCTCGTCGCCCGGTTCGACGGGCAGCATGATGTAGATGGCCCGAGGGGTCTTGCCGACCAGGCCGCACACGTCGGGCACGTGCCGCCCGGCGTAGATGAGGCTGTCGAAGCTGCTGGCGTAGTCGGACGCCTCCAGTCTGAACTCCCCGTTGACCTGGGTCTCGTCCACGAACACGCCGCCGACGGAGATCACGTCCGGCATCATCCCCGGGAAGGCGACGTGCCCGTTGCCCGCGGAGAAGCAGACGGTGATGCCGCGCTCGCGTACCGCCTCGATGACCGCCATCTCCAGCGGGCGCAGGAAGTTCGGCAGCGTGGTCACGCCGGGCAGGTGGTAGCCCCAGCTGTTGGTCATGACGGCCGGCGCCAGGTCGGAGGCCGTCTTGAAGGCGAGCGTGGCGTTGGCGCCCATCTTGACGCCGACGAAGTCGACGTCGCGGGCGCTGGCGAAGATGTTCGCCGCCTCTGCGGTGCCGTGCCCGTGCTCGTCGTGCTGCACGGCGGTGGCGTCGGGGGCGAGGGTGGCGTTGTAGTTGTAGCCGTGGTGGTCGTAGAAGGGGTGCCGGTAGAAGCCGGTGTCGGGCATCGCGACCAGCACGCCGCGCCCGGTCACGCCACGGTCGTGCACCTGGTGCGAGCGCAGGAGGAGCGCGACGTCGTCGGGCACCCGCAGGTGGTGGTAGCCGACGCGGGGCGGGATCGGGGAGGCGAAGAAGCGCGGGGGCGGCTGCGGGTAGGCCCGCTCGATGTACGGCTCCAGGTCCGGCGGCATCGTGAACGGCTCGCCGCTCACGTGCGCCAGGTACGGCACCTGCGTGCCCGGGGTGGCGGTCACGTCCGGCGGCCGTCCCTCCAGGTCGGCCTGGCGCACCTCGACGTGCGTGCCGAACGTGCTCTCCCACAGCGACCTCGGGCCTTCCGCGCTGATCGAGAAGGTGCCGACGTGCCGCACGGTGAAGCCCTTGGCCTGCAGCGCGCCGGCGGTGCGCTCGGCGAGCCCCGGGGCCGGCTTCAACTGGTCGAGTCCGGCGTTCTGCGTCGCGGAGGATTCGGCGAACATCGAGGCGCCGCTGTCCGGCCGCAGGGCCGCCTCGAAGTAGACGGTGTCCTCGCGTCGCTCGGTCATCGTGGTCATGTCGCTCCTTTGCGAGATGAGACCAGAAATGGACGTCAAAGGGGGTGGAAGTCGGGTGGCTCCGCGAGGTGGACGGCGACCACGAGCTCGCTCAGCTCCCCGGGGACCTCCACCTGGGGCAGGCCGAACACCCGCTCCCAGACCTCCCTGGGCGCGCTCACGCTGGTCGTCGTCCCGATGTGGAGCACCTTGAAACCGAGGCGCGTCAGGGCGGCCGCCGCCTGCTGCTGCCTGCCAGGCGCCGCTTCGACCTCGGCCGAGAGAACGTCACCCTCAGCGGCCATGCCCCAAGGGTCGCCCGTCCGGGGCGCCCGCGACACAGGGAGCGACCCAGGGATTACCCCAGGGGCGGGTGCGGCCGGACGTGCCCCCGCCAGGGGCCGGGGCCGTTTGGCGGCCGGTCGGCGGGTAGGGGCGGGATCGGTGGGCGACCGGGGGGTGCACCATGCGGATCGAGGACTACGCGCTGATCGGCGACATGCACACCGCCGCCCTGGTGGGCCGGAACGGCTCGATCGACTGGCTGTGCCTGCCCCGCTTCGACTCGGCGGCCTGCTTCGCCGCGCTGCTCGGCGACGCGCAGGCGGGCCGCTGGCTGCTGGCCCCCGCCGACGGGCAGGCCAGGGCCGCCCGCCGTTACCGGGAGGGCACGCTCATCCTGGAGACCACGTGGGAGGCGGACGGCGGGAGCGTGCGGGTGCTCGACTTCATGCCGCCGCGCGTGGAGGCGCCCGACGTCGTACGGATCGTCGAGGGGGTGCGCGGCCGCGTCGAGATGCGTACGGAGCTGGCGCTGCGCTTCGACTACGGCAGCATCGTCCCCTGGACCCGCTACGACGGCGGGGAGCTGGCGGCCGTGGCCGGCCCCGACTCCGCCTGGCTGGCCTCCCCCGTCCCGCTCGACGAGCGCGACGGCACCACCGCCGCCCGCTTCGCCGTCTCGGAGGGCGACCGGCTGCCGTTCGTGCTGACCTGGCAGCAGTCCTGGTTGCCCCGTCCGGCCGGCGTGGACCCCTTCACCGCGCTGGACGACACCGAGCGCACGTGGACCGGCTGGCTGGACTGCTGCGCGTACCGGGGAGGGTACGGCGAGGCCGTGCGGCGCAGCCTGCTCACCCTCAAGGCCCTCACGTACGCCCCCACCGGCGGCCTGGTCGCCGCGGCCACCACCTCGCTGCCGGAGCTGCTCGGCGGCGCCCGCAACTGGGACTACCGCTACAGCTGGCTGCGCGACGCGGCGTTCACCCTGCGCGCCATGCTGGCGACCGGCTACGAGGAGGAGGCCAGGGCCTGGCGCGACTGGCTGCTGCGCGCGGTCGCGGGCGACCCGGGCGACCTGCAGATCATGTACACCCTCGACGGCACCCGCCGCATCCCCGAGTGGCGCGTCGAGTGGCTGGGCGGCTACGAGGGCTCACGGCCCGTACGCGTGGGCAACGCCGCGTACGCCCAGATCCAGCTCGACGTCTACGGCGAGGTGCTGGACTGCCTGTACCAGGGCAGGCAGTCCGGCCTCTACCACGACGACGACGCCTGGGACCTGCAGCGCTCCCTCATGGACTACCTGGAGGGCCACTGGCAGGAGCCCGACCACGGCCTGTGGGAGGTCCGCGGCCCCCGCCGCCACTTCGTCCACTCCAAGGTCCTGGCCTGGGTCGCCGCGGACCGCATGATCCGCACCGTCGAGGGGCGCGACCACGCCGGCCCCGCCGGCCGATGGCGGGCACTGCGGGACGAGATCCACCGCGAGGTGTGCGAGCGCGGCTACGACGCCGGCCGCAACACCTTCACCCAGTTCTACGGCTCGCAGGGGCTGGACGCGGCCCTGCTCCTCATCCCCAGGCTCGGCTTCCTGCCCCCGTCGGACCCGCGCGTGGCCGGCACCGTCGAGGCCGTGCGGCGCGAGCTCGGCCAGGACGGCCTGGTGCTGCGCCACCGCCACGACCTGGACAACCTCGACGAGCTCACCGGGGGCGAGGGCACGTTCCTGGCCTGCTCGTTCTGGCTGGCCGACGCGCTGGCGCTGCTCGGCCGCGGCGGCGAGGCGCGCGAGCTGTTCGAGCGGCTGCTGGACCTGCGCAACGACGTCGGGCTGCTCGCCGAGGAGTACGACACCCAGCGAGGCCGCCAGGTCGGCAACTTCCCGCAGGCCTACAGCCACGTGGCCGTGGTGAACACCGCCGCCGCGCTGGCGGGATGATTCGCGGCTTTTGCCACTGAACGATAACGATTACCTATGAAAGTCTCCTCCGGCTGTCCCCCTGTAAGCCCGCCCATGGAACGCTACGAGCGGCATGCACAGCGTCGGAATCGGGTGAGGATCGGGTGGGATCGACTACCGGGGGATCGTTCTGGCGGCGGCTCGGCCGGGTGACCGCCTCGGCCGCGGGAGCCACCGCCCTGGCCGTGGTCGTGGCGAGCTGCGGGCCCGCGGGGCAGCCGGAGCAGGGGGCTCCGGAGCCGCGCGAATCCTCCGCCGCGCCGCAGGAGCAGACACAGGCGGCGAGCCCGGCGGTCACGCCGCCCGAGGTGGACGAGGGCTGGCCCCGTTGGGGCTTCACGCACACGGGGATCAGCGCGAACAACATCACCCAGGAGTTCGAGCAGGACGTGGCCGGGTCGCTCGCCCGCACGCCGATGCTGCAGAACCAGCACATCATGGGCTTCGGCGCGCTGAACCCCGAGCCGTACCCGGGGCGGTACTTCTGGGAGGACCTCGACAGCCGGATGAACCTCATGCGGCTGTCCAAGGGCACGCCGATCATCACGCTGTGCTGTGCGCCCGACTGGATGAAGGGCGGCCCCGAGGGGCCCACCGAGGACTCCGCCTGGGCGGAGCACCTGGAGGACGCGCCCTACCCCGAGTACTTCGACGACTTCGCCAAGCTGTCGGCGGCGGTGGCCGCGCGGTACAAGGACGTCAAGTACTTCATGGTGTGGAACGAGTTCAAGGGCTTCTGGAAGGACCACTCCAAGCCGGCGGACTACAAGGGCTACACCGAGATGTACAACAAGGTCTACGACGCCGTTAAGGCGGTCCGGCCGGACGCCGAGATCGGCGGCCCGTACATCGGCTTCGACAGCAACCGGACGGGCGACTCGGAGCTGCGCGGCGACTGGGGGGTCGTCAACCAGAACGTCCTGGACGCCTTCAACTACTGGTTCGAGAACAAGAAGGGCGCCGACTTCATCGTGGTGGACGGCGCCTCGGTCACCGACGCGCACGAGCTGCTGCCGGACGAGTTCGGGGCGCTGACCAAGTTCTCCGCGGTCACCGAGTGGCTGCGGAAGAAGACCGACATGCCGGTCTGGTGGTCGGAGTGGTACTTCGTGCCCGAGGACGGAACCAAGTGGGCCGAGCCCAAGCGGCTCGCCGTGCAGGCCGCGTCGATGATGGAGTTCGCCCGCAGCGGCGCCGCCACCGCGCTCTACTGGAACCCGCAGGCCAAGGAGGGCGCCTGCCCGGCCTGCCTGTGGGCGCCGCGCACCGGGGACGAGACGGGTACGGGCCGTCTCGTGAGCGGCTTCGCCAAGTGGTTCCCGGCGGGGGCGCAGATCGAGGACGTCGCCTCCTCCGACCCGGCGGTCCGGGTGCTGGCACAGCCGGAGCAGCTGCTGCTGGTCAACACGACCGACGGCGAGGTCACCACGACCGTGGACGGCAAGGAGTTCACGCTCAAGGCGTACGAGATCAAGTGGAGCGGCCGCTGACCGGGTGACGGGTCCGTGGCCGGGCGCCGCCGACCCTTCACCCGATTTTTCGGGCGATCTTTCGAGGCTCGTCCCCACAAGTCCTGACTTCGGGGGAAGGGCGCCCTTTCGGCGTGGTACGCGCGGACGGGACCGGGCTGGTGTTCGCGATCAAGGACGCGGGCAGGTTCACCGCGCGGCTGCGCCGCCTGCCCGTGGGCGCGACGGTGCCGGCCGACGGCCCGTACGGTGCCTTCACCTGGGAGGCCCAGCTCGACGACCGGCCCGCCGTGCTGGTGGCGGGCGGGATCGGCGTCACCCCGTTCGTGCACCTGGCCCTGCGCCACCCGGACGCCACCCTCTTCCACGCCGCCCGCCACCGCGACGAGGCCCTTGTACGCCCGCGACCTCGTACGCCGCGTACTTCCTCTGCGGCGGCCCCGGGTTCGTGACGTCGATGGTCCGGGACCTGCGGGCGCACGGCGTTCCGGGGGGACCGGCTGCTCAGCGAGCGCTTCGAGTGGTGATCTCCGGGAAGGTCCGATGTGATCCATATCTCAGCCTTCGCCTGCTCCGGACCTGAGCCGTCGCGGCCCCTACGATGATCAACGATCATCCTGAGGGAGCGGGGTCCGTTGTCAGGCCAAGAACGTGTCCGGGCCGTACTGGAGAGCAGTCTCGCGCAGCGGGCCGTCATCCTGGTCATCGTCGTCAACGCCGTCACCATCGGCTGCGAGACCAGCGCGTACCTGATGGAGCGGGCCGGCGGCCTGCTGCACGCCATCGACCGGATCGCGCTGGCGGTCTTCACCGCCGAGATCGCCGCCCGCCTCTACGCCTACCGCGGGAAGTTCTTCACCGACCCCTGGAACTGGTTCGACAGCATCATCGTGGTCGTCGCGCTCATCCCGGCCTCCGGGCCGACGTCGGTGCTGCGCGCGCTGCGGATCCTGCGGGCGCTGCGGCTGGTCTCGGCCGTGCCCAGCATGCGGCGCGTGGTCGGGGCGCTGCTGGCGGCCGTGCCCGGGATGGCCTCCATCATCGGCCTGCTCGTCCTGATGATCTACATCGCGGCGGTCATCGCGACCAAGCTGTTCGGCGACATCGTGCCCGAGCGCTTCGACGAGCTGCCGCGCTCGCTGTTCACCCTCTTCCAGATCATGACCGGCGACGACTGGGGGAACGTCGCCCAGGAGGTCATGGAGGAGAAGCCGTGGGCGTGGATCTTCTTCATCGTCTACATCCTGATGTCCACATTCGTGGCCCTGAACCTGTTCATCGCGGTCGTGGTCAACGCCATGAACGACGTCGACCCCGCCGAGGCCGACCCGCGTACGGAGCTCGAATCGGTCAAGCAGGAGCTGGCGGCCGTGAACGCGAAGCTGGATCAGCTGCTCATGAGGGAGCGGCCGCCGGAACTCCGGTCCCGGGTCGATCGTTGACGCGGGCGGCACACCATCGATCTTCGACTTTTCGACAGGAGAACAGAGCCGTGGTCTTCAAGAGGATGCTGGGTGCGTTCGGCGTGGGCGCTCCCTCGGTGGACACCGTTCTGTCCACCTCGCGTACCCGGCCGGGCGGCACGCTGGAGGGGGAGGTACGGCTCAAGGGCGGCGACTTCGACGCCGAGATCGAGCACATCACCCTCGGCCTGGTGGCCCGGGTGGAGATCGAGCACGGCGACGGCGAGGCGGCGGGGCTCAGCCAGTTCTCCAGCGCCCGCGTGTCCGGCCCCTTCACGCTGCGCAAGGGCGAGGAGCGCACCGTCGACTTCCGCATCCCGGTCCCGTGGGAGTCGCCGATCAGCGAGATCGGCGGGCAGCCGCTGACCGGCATGGCGGTGGGCGTACGCACCGAGCTGGCCATCGCCAAGGCCGTCGACAAGGGCGACCTCGACATGGTGGCGATCGAGCCGCTGCCGTCGCAGCTGCGGATCCTGGAGGCGCTCCTGCAGCTCGGGTTCGGCTTCAAGTCGGCCGACCTGGAGGCCGGGCACCTGTACGGGGTGCGGCAGGAGCTGCCGTTCTACCAGGAGATCGAGTTCTACCCGTCCGGCCGGTACGCCGGGCTGGTGGGCGAGATCGAGGTGACCTTCGTGGCCGACCCCGCCGGGCTGGCGGTGGTTCTGGAGGCCGACAAGCGCAGCGGCCGCTACTCCTCCAGCGACGCCATCGGCCGTTTCCACGTCAGCCACGACGACGCCCTGCGTACCGACTGGGCCGCGGAGCTCGGCCGCTGGCTCGACGGCCTCTCCCAGCACTCGGCGCCGGGCCACCACGCCCACTACGGTGACCACCACGGCGGGCACCACGGAGGTCACCACGGAGGTCACCACGGCGGTCGCCACGGCGGGCCGGGCCTGGGCATGGTGGCCGCGGCCGGCGCCGCCGGCGTGGTGGGCGGTCTCGTGGCCGGCGAGGTGGTCGATGAGGTCGTGGAGGAGTTCTTCGAGGGCGACGAGGGCGGCGGCGACGAGTGGTGACCCACCCCTGAAGGGCGACGAGGGGCGGCGGCGACGAGTGGCGACCCACCCCTGACGACCCCAGCCCGCCGCTGACTCCCGGCCACGGCCCGGCACCGATGCTCCGCAACCCGCCGCCGCACTTCCGCGCCGCGGCACGCACCGCGCCCGTGCGCCGGGCCGCCGCGCCGGCGGTGCTGCGCCGTCCTGCGCTGCGCCGAGGTTCGCGCCGCGTCCGGGCGCTGGGCCACCGTGCCGCGCCGTGCCGCGCCACGCTGCGCCGCGGATCGCAACCCTCCGCGCCGCAGCTCGCACCGCGCCTGGCGCTGTGCTGTGCTGTGCTGTGCTGTGCTGCGTCGCGGGTCGCACCTCTTCGCGTCGTGGGTCGCACCGCGTCGGTTGCTGGACGGCCGCCCGTGCTGCGCCGCCTGTGCTGCGCTGCGCCGTGCTGCGCTGCGCCGTGCTGCGCTGCGCCGTGCTGCGCTGCGCCGTGCTGCGCCGTCCGTGCTGGTCACGGCGACGCGGCGCTCGCTGTGCCGGTCGGTCGTGTGCCCGGCCGGGAGGGCCGGCGGTAGCGGCGCGATCGCGATGCTCGCGCCTAGCCCGCCCAGCCACGCCGCCGGCACGTCCAGCTCGATCGCCCGGTACGACGTCGTCGGCCGCAGCTCCAACGTCACCACCCGCGTGAGCGCCGAATGGGCCAGCAGTACGGCCGACGCGTGCCGCCGCTCAGACAGCGGCACGCAGACGTGCGGAGGGCGTCGGCTCCGCCATAACGCGCAAAACAAATATGACCGTATATCCGGGCAGATCGCAGCCACTCCCGTCATGGCGGCGCCCGCGTATTGAAACACGTTGCAGTTCATCCCTAGGCTGGCGGCATGATCCTGGACCGATTCCAGATTCCCGGCGCCGCGGCCGTCGTCACCGGGGCGGGCCGGGGCATCGGCGCCGCCACCGCGATCGCGCTCGCGCAGGCGGGCGCGGACGTGGCGCTCTGCGCCCGTACCGAGGAGCAGCTCCGCGCGGTCGCGGACCAGGTGGAGAAGGCGGGCAGGCGAGCCCTGATCGTCCCGGCCGACCTGGCCGAGCCGGGCGCCGCCGAGGCGCTCGCCGAGCGGGCCGCGCAGGCGTTCGGGCGGCTGGACGTGGTGGTCAACAACGTGGGCGGGGCGCTGCCCCGGGCCTTCATGGACACCAGCCGGGCGCATCTGCAGAACGCGTTCCAGTTCAACGTCGGCATCATGCACGAGCTGACCAGGGCCGCGGTGCCCCGCCTGCTCGAGACCGGTGGCGCGGTCGTGAACATCTCCTCCGCCATGGGCCGCCTGTCCGCCCGGGGCTACCTGGCGTACGGCACCGCCAAGGCCGCGGTCGCCCACTACACGCGGCTGGCCGCACAGGACCTGGCGCCCCGCGTACGCGTCAACGCGGTCGCCGTCGGCGCGGTGGCCACCTCAGCCCTGGACATCGTCATGAAGGACGAGGGCCTGCGCACCCGCATGGAGCAGGCCACGCCGCTGCGCCGGATCGGGGAGCCCGAGGACGTCGCGGCCGCCGTCCTCTACCTGTCCTCCCCGGCCGCCCGGTACGTGACGGGCACGGTGCTGGAGGTGGACGGCGGCATCGAGCAGCCCAACCTCGACCTCGGCCTCCCCGACCTGACGTAATCCGAGCATTCTTCGCAACCGTGCAATCGGACTGTAAGTCAGGAGAAAGCCACCGGAATAGGTTGACTCACTGCCCGATCGAGTCGACCCCAAGGAGCCGACGTAATCAGCCCGACTGTGTGGAGTGAGTTGCGTATGACCTCCGCGCCTCAGCTGTCCATCTCGATCTCCCCGCACCTCACGGCCCTGGCGGTGATCACCGACGCTCTCGCGGGCCGCCGCCGCGGCCTGCCCGAGCCGTGGCGCGCGGCCGTCGGCTCGCGCGTCGGCCGGCCAGGACACCAGGCGGTACGCCCGCTCGCCGCCCCCGGCTACTCCGTGGTCCCCGACAGCCTCGTCCCCCTCACTCCCGTAGGAGCCGACGTCTCCGTCGAAGCCCAGGTCAGCGCGCTGCACGAGCTGCCGCCCGACCGCCTGATCACGGACCTGGAGCAGGCGTTCGGCCCGGGCCCGCTGCCCGCCCACTGGCGCTCGGCCGCCGAGCGGCCCGCGAGCTGGTTCCACGGCTACGCCGGCGCCCTCGCCGACGTCTGGAGCACCGTCGAACCCCTGTGGAAGCGCGCCCGCGCCCTGCTGGACAGGGAGGTGCGGCGGGTGGGCGTCGCGAGCGTCCGCGGCGGCCCCGAGCTGCTGCTCGGCGCGCTCAACCAGCGCATCGTGCACGGCGGGAGCGGGCTGCTCATCGCCGACGTCGAGGCCAGCGCGTACGACCTGGGCGACCGGCGGATCGTCCTGGTCCCGATGCTGGCCGGCAAGGACGCGGTCATCGTCAGCCTGGACAACGAGGAGGCCGTCTGGATCGCGTACCCGGTGCCCGGCGCGGAGACGCTGTGGAGCCGGCCCGCCGCGCCCGCGCAGGACGAGCTGTCGGCGCTGATGGGCCCGGTGCGCGCCGGGCTGCTGTGCGCGATCGGCCGGCCGATGACCATGAGCATGCTGGCCGCGGACCTGAAGATCGCGCCCAGCAGCATCACGTACCACTGCGACCGGCTGCGGGCCGCGCGGCTCATCACCAGGGAGCGCCGCGGGCGCGAGGTGTGGGTGGGCCGCACCCACCGGGCCGAGGAGTTGCTGGAGCTGTTCCGCCGGTCGTGAGGGCGGGCGAGCCGGGCGTGAGGGCGGGCGAGCCGGGCGCCCGCCCTGATCGAGACGCCGGCCAAGCCAACAGCGGGAGATCATGACCAGAGATCACTTCGACGAACGTGGAAGGGACGCCGATCAGGCGGTGGGAACGTCGTCGATCGTCCCGTCCGGCCAGCCGATCTTCCCGTCCTCGACCGACGGCGCCGCGTCGCCGTGCCCGAGCAGCAGCGCGGCGGTGTACCAGCGGCCCGGCTCGGCCGCGCCCGGCGTCGCGCACCACGGGACCAGCGTGCGCTCGCCCAGCGGGGTGGCGGCCACGGCCGTGCCGGACTCGGTCAGCCCCGGCCCGCCGACCACGCGGGTGACGGCATCGCCCTCGGGTGACGGCCAGCCGCCCACCCGCAGCCTGCCGGGCTCCCCGGTCAGCCGGACGAACCGTACCTCCCACGCCCCGCGCACGGCGGAGACCACCTCCACCTCGGGCCCGTGCCGCATCTCCGCGCCCGCCCGGGCGTAGCCGTGGTCGGGCCCGGGGCCCTGCTCGCCCCAGTGCGCCCGCCACCGGGACGAGCCGGCCAGCGTGCCCGACGGCAGCGCGCGCACCGGCCCGGAGGTGAACCCGGTCCGGTGGCTGGCCCGTCCCTCCCCGTCCAGGACCACGACCGACTGGTCCAGCGGGTCGCCGGACAGCAGCGGGAAGGTGGCCGTGGAGTAGCCCAGCCGCGCGTAGAGGGGCGCGTCGGCCAGGTCGGAGCCCGGGTGCGAGTGGTCGGTGCCGTGGTTGACGACCCGGACGATCCCGTCCGCCCGCGTGCCGCTCACCAGCCACCCGGGGGCGCGTACCACCCGCCCGAAGTCGCCCGTCTCCACCGGCAGCGGCTCCTCCACCGCGGTCCACACCGGGTGATCGGCGGGCAGCGACAGCCCGAAGAGCCCCTTCGCGGCCCAGTACGGCGAGCCGGGGCCCGAATAGTCCTGCGCGATCGCCCGCCAGGGCCCGTGCCAGCCCAGGGTCAGCAGGCCGTCGCCGTCGGGCGCGCCACGGTCGGCGAAGTGCCGCACGATGCCGGACGCGGCCCGGCGCAGCAGCCCCGGCGAGCCCACCCCCGCCCTGGCGCCGACCCAGAACGGCGTCGCGGCGGCGAAGCGGTAGGCGAGGCTGCGGCCCTGGACCAGCGGCGAGCCGTCGGCGCCGACCAGGTGGACCGCGTCGTCCAGGAAGCGTTCGAGACGCGACAGGTAGACCGGGTCCGGCGCCACCCCGGCCATCTCGCTCCACAGCAGCGGATAGAAGTGCAGCGCCCAGCCGGCGTAGTGGTCGTAGGCGCGCTCGGGGCCGTCGGCGTACCAGCCGTCCGCGCGCTCGAAGCCGGCGGCCAGGGTGAGCCCGGCGTCGATGTCCTCCTGCGCGTACGGCCCCCCGACCGAGGCGAGGAACTGCTCCACGACGATCTGGAACCAGACCCAGTTGATCGGCGGGTAGTCCGAGCCGATCGCCGGCGCCAGATAGTCCACCACCTGCTCCCGCACCAGCGGCGTCAGCCGGTCCCACAGCCAGGGCCTGGTCAGGTGCAGGACGAGCGCGATGGAGGCGGCCTCCACCTTGGCCTGGCCGTGCTCGTCCAGGCGTACCCAGCGCTCGGGGGAGTGCGGGTCGGTGCCGGCGGCGATGCCCTCGGCGTACCACTCCATGAGGCCGAGCGGGTCGCGCCCGCCCTCGCCCGCGACGCGGAAGCCGGCCGCGAGGAACGTCCGCGCGAAGCCCTCCAGGGCGTCGACGTCCGGGCCGTAGCCGCCGGGCGGGCCGGGGAAGCTGATGCGCGCGTGGGAGGGGGAGGCGAAGGGGCGCGCCGACAGGAGCAGCCGGTCGGCCAGGCCCGCCCAGTGCTCCCTGGTCCAGCCCGAGTAGGGGGAGATCACCAAGCCAAGGAAACACACCACGGCCGCATCCCACAAGAAGCCGGTTGACAGGACCTCCCGCACCCCATGAAACTCTCCCGAAACAACAGGCCCATACGGTAAACGTTTACAGGAGCGGTCGATGCCCTTTCCCCGATGGATCGCCGCCGGCGCGTTAGCCGTCCTGACCGCGATCGGCCTGCAGGCCGTGCCCGGCGAGACGGACGTACGGGCGGGCGGGACCCTCACCACCGGCGAGGCCCCGTCGAGCGCCTTGGGCGAGAAGATCGCCTACAACGTCTACCTGCCCGCCGGATACGGCCGGGGCACCGCCCGCCACCCCGTGCTCTACCTCCTGCACGGCCGGGGCGACACCATGCAGGCGTGGACGAGGGTGCGGACGACGCTGGACGACATGATCCGGACCAGGCGGATCCCGCCCGTCATCGCCGTCATGCCGGACGCGCCGTGGAACGAGCGCGGCAACTGGTACGTGGACTCCCGCCACACCGACGGCCGGCCGGTCGAGACGGCGCTGACCCGGGACCTGGTCGCGCACGTGGACGCCACGTACCGTACGGCGCCCATCCGGCAGGCCCGCCTGGTCGGCGGCTACTCGATGGGCGGCGCGGGCGCGCTGCGGTTCGCGCTCGCGCACCAGGACCTGTTCGGCGCGGCCGCCGTGCTGAGCCCCGCGGTCTACACGCCGCTGCCCCCGTCCGACTCCTCGGCCCGCGATTACGGCGCGTTCGGCGACGGCGGCGAGAAGTTCTCCGACGAGGTCTACCGCGAGCTCAACTACCCGGCCCTGCTCCCGGACCTGGACCCGGACCTGCCCGTCCGGCTGTTCGTGGCGGTCGGCGACGACGAGTACGCCAACCCCGACCCCGCCGACGCCCGCCACGACATCGACTTCGAGTCCGCCGCCCTGTACAACGCCGCCAGGCGCTCGCCCGCGATCTCCGCCCAGCTCCGCGTCATGGACGGCGGTCACGACTGGACGGTCTGGGCCCCCGCCTTCGAGCAGGCCATGGCCGAGCTGGGCCCGGGCCTGAGCGTCACCCCGCCGGCCGGGCTGCCCGCCCCGCTGCACGGCACGCCCGCCACCGACTGGGCCGGCGGCGTCGCGGCCCACGCGGACGGCTCCCTGACCATCGGGTACGCCGCCGGCGGTCCCGTGAGCGGCCAGGAGCACGCGGGCCGGCTGGACGCCGTGGTGACCCGTACCGGGGGCTGGACCAGGCAGTTCGGCACGGCGGCGGACGAGCGCCTGTACGGCGTCGCGCCCCTGCCGGACGGGGGCGTCCTCGCGGCCGGCTACACCAAGGGCGACCTCGACGGCCGCCACGCCGGGAACGCCGCGGACGACGCGTTCGTGGCCAGGCTCGACGCGAGCGGCGAGGTCCGCTGGATCACCCAGTTCGGCGCCCCGGAGGCGGCCGACCGCCTGTACGGCCTGGCCGCCGCGCCCGACGGGGGCGCGTACGTGACGGGCTACACCAAGGGCGCGCTCGACGGCCCCAACAGCGGCGACAAGGACGCCCTGCTCGCCCGCCTCACCCCGGACGGCGAGGTGTCCTGGATCCGCCAGTACGGAGGCCCCGGGGAGGACAAGGCGTACGGCATCGCCGCGGACGCCACCACCCTCTACGTGACCGGCGGCGCCACCGCCGCCCTGCCCGGCACGACCGCGCTCGGCGGCCTGGACGCCTGGATCGCCGCCTACACCCCGGACGGCACCAGGACGTGGGCCACCACCGCCGGAGGGCCGGGCGACGACCGGCTGAACGCGGTCACGGTCACCACCACCGGCCTCGCCGTCGCCACGGGCGCCACGGCGGGCGACGCGCTCACCGTCGCCTACACCGCCCAGGGCAGGCAGCGCTGGCGGCACACCCTGGCCACGCCGGCCGCCGACGAGGGCGCCGCGGTGACCCCGCTGCCGGGCGGGGAGGTGGCGGTCGCCGGCTACACCCGGGGCCGCGTCGGGGTGCAGGCGGGCGGGGCCGACGTCCTGACCCTCCGGCTGGACGCCAAGGGCGCCCAGCGTGCCGCCGCCCAGCTCGGCACGGCCCGCGACGACGCCGTCGACCCGTTCGCCGAGCCGAACCTGTACGCCACCACGACGGCCTCGGGCCAGGTGGCGATCACGGGCCTGACGTACGGGACGCCGGAGGGCGGCCAGGCCCCGGGCAACGGCGACGTCTTCCTGACCACCCGGCCGAGCTGAAGGGCCCGTGGCGCGGCGACACACTCGTGCCGCGCGAAGGTGAGCACTACCTGACCCCGCGGCCCTCGCACGGCCACCGCGACCCTGAGCATGCTTGGCGGATAGCCGGAACCGGGGGGCGGAGTCGTGGATTGGATGGCGGCCGCGGGGCTGGGCGCCGTCGGGGGAGCGGTCATAGAGGTCCTGTACGTGTGGAGCTCGCTGACGGCGTGGCAGCAGGCCCGCAGGAAGGCCAGGGCGAAGAAGAAGGGCGCGAAGCTACCGCGGCTGGACGAATACCTCGATCCGGTCGCGGACTCGCTCGTGGCCGTGACCAGGCTGGGGCTCGGGGCGGCCGCGTGCCTGCTGTTCCGGGACCAGATCACCGGCACCATGGCGGCCATCGCGGTCGGCGCCTCCGCCCCCGCGCTGCTGCGCCAGGTCGGCACCCTGCGCGGCCTGCGCCCCGCCCCGGAGACGGCGCCGCAGGACGGGCCGCCGGACAGGGCGCGGGAAGCGACGCCATGACGGAGCGGCGCTCCCTCGCCCGCCGCTACTGGCAGGCCCTCATCGACACCAGGGCCTTCGAGCTGGACGACCGGGCGCTGCGCCCGTACCGGGACCTGAGCCTGTGGCAGCGCTACCGGGCCTCGCTCCTCGGCCTGCCGCCGTCCCCCGCCCGCGCGCCCCGCGGGCGCCGGAACTGGGCGGTGACGTTCAACCGGGTCCTGCTCCCGGTGGCGGTGGCCGGGATGGCGGTCGCCGTGGGCACCGTCGTGCTGCGGCTGCCCCCGTCCACCGACCCCATCGGCGCGGCCCCCGCCACGACGGCCGCGAGCCGGCACCCGCGGACGACCGGCAGGCAGCCCCTCTACCGCGGCACGGTGTCCCTGCCGCTCCCGGCGGACGGGAAGCTCCTGGGGTTCTGGATGCTCACCCGGCAGGGCCCACGGTCCGCCGAGGCGGACGACGCCGACTTCGCCCTCTCCGCGTACGGCTCCGGCGCCTACGTGGACATGACCCGCAGCCGCGTCGGCGCCACCCTGGCCCAGTGCCTCGCGAGCCCGCCGGAGACCGGCGGCCCCGCGGACCGGGCCGGGCCCGCGGAGCCGCTGTGCCTGCTGACCCGGGCCGGCGACCTGGCGTACCTGGTCCTCGGCGAGCCGGCCGGCGGGCACGTGCGGGCCGACATCCGGCTCTGGGAGAGCGCCTAGAACGTCACGAGCGGGTCGCCGATGAAGTCGGCGATGAAGTTGACGAAGAAGAAGCCGAAGAACAGGAAGTTGAGCACGAGGATGACGTAGTGCCACGGGCGCGGGCGGGCCGGGCGCGGGAGCTTGCTGTTCAGGTACATCAGCATGAACGGATACAGCAGCGCGCCCAGGTTGGACATGTTGGCCGACCATTCGACCAGGCCCACCGGCAGCGACTGGAAGATGATGATCGAGATGATGACCAGCAGCAGGAGCATGAACGGGTAGTAGAAGCGGCGCGGATCGCCCTCGATCAGCCGGCGCAGGCGCGGGCTGGTGGCGTTGGCCGCGTCCGTCGTCACCCGAACCATCGCCTCGAAGATGCCGAGCTGCGTGGAGAACAGGATCAGCACCCCCATCACGAGCGCGACGTAGAAGACCACCTGCCCGTACTCGTCGCCGAGCGCGCTGGCCACGAACGTCGGCACGTTCGCCCGGGTGGGCTTCTCGCCCGCCAGCGTGACCGCCTGTGCCATGAGGATCGTGGGCAGCAGCATGCCGAGGATGGCGCCGACGAAGAACACGCCCCACATGTCCACCATGAGCAGCCGGTACCAGCGCCGCCACAGGCCGCGGTTGAGCTCGTTGTCGGGGAAGGTGACGCCGCTGGCCAGGATCGGGCGCCGATCGCCGCGCAGGCCCGAGATGTAGCCGACGCGGTGGCCCATGCCGTAGCCCTTGTCGCGGTAGTGGCCCATGATGTACCAGTTCAGGCCGGAGGCCAGCGCGGTGAACCCGGCCAGGGCGCCGAGCTGGGTCGCGGTGATGCCGGCGGGCGGGGCGGCCGGGGTGACGAAGCCGCGGATGCCCTCCCACCACTGGCTGAACGGCACGACGAGCAGGTCCACGGCCAGCAGGGCGAGCAGGATGGTGCCGACCATCACCCAGTTGGCCAGCTCCAGGGCGCGGCTGATCCGGCGGGCGGCGGCGCAGATGAGGAAGACCAGCACCAGCAGGCCGATGGCCCACCAGCGCGGCTCGGCGTCCGTGGCCGCCGGTGGTACGCCGTGGACCAGCGCGTACACGCCCTGCCCCGCCGACGCGGCCCAGCCGCCCGCGATGAACGCGAAGATCACGATGAGGACCGACAGGGGCACCCACAGGGCCCAGCCCGGCGGTACCCGCCCCCAGCCGACCACCGGCGTCTCGCCGGTCGCGAGGACGTAGCGGGAGCATTCGACGTTGTAGAACGTCTGCAGCAGGGCCGACACCAGGATGACCCAGCCGACGCCGACAAATCCGTACTGCCCCACACTGAGGGGGCCGAGCAGCCACTCACCGCTGCCGATCGAGATGCCCAGGGCGATCAGGCTCGGGCCGACGGCGTATTTGACCAGTTCCTTGGGGCCGATCTTGGAGACCTTGAAGACCTCCTCCGGCGTGGGCAGGTCGATGACTTCGAGATCCGGACGGCTGACTCCGAGTGGGTGCGACATGTCACTGCCTCCTGCCGTTCAGGGTGATCCCGAAGGGCGGCCGCTACAAGACCCAATTGCCGCACACCGGGAGCTCCTGATCAGGCGTACTGGAGGTCGGCCCGGCCCACGCGCCCGTCCCGGACCGTGAAGTCGTAGTGCGCCCGCCACCCGTCGGAGCCCGCCGGAGCCCAGTGGACCAGCAGCTTCTGCCCGTCCGCCCGGTTCTCGGCGATCGAGACGACCCGCAGCGTCCCGCCGACCACCTCGTTGCCGGCCCACTCCCGGATGGCGTCGTGCCCCCGGATGCTCCGGGAGACGTCGACGATCTCGGCGTCGGGGGCGAACGCGGCGACGAGGGCGTCGAGGTCGCGCGCGTTCACGGCGTCCACGTACGCCCGCGCCGCCGCGGCCACCCCGGCCGGCGTCGAGGGTGCGGTCGAGGGTGCGGTCGAGGGTGCCGGCGCGGGCTGCGGCTCGGCGGCGGTGGCGCCGCACGCGGTCGCGACCAGGAGCGCGACGGCCGCGAGCAGGGCCGCCCACCTCCGGGTCGGGACGGAGCCGGAATGGGAACGTGCGGGCCGGGAGGGCTGCGTGCTCATGCCGACGATGATCCGGTTCCGGCGCCGGAAACGTCCAAGACCTGCGGCCATAACCAATGGCTATGCCCCCATGAACCCCGCATCGGGGCGGGACCGACAAAGGGGCGAGACGTTCCGGGCGTGGCGTTACGCGACGTTACGGGAGCGACTACGTACAGTGATGAACTGTTGTCACAAGGTGACTACAGGGGGAGATCATGAAAGGTAAGCTCATAGCGGCAGGTGGCGCGCTCGCCACCGCCGCCACGTTCATCGCGATGGCCACGCCGGCCAGTGCCGGTACGGCCCACTGCGACCTGAGCGTGGCGGACATGACGCACTCGCTGCGCATCGACAGCTGGGGTGTCTACGCCGGCCGCCGCGACGCGGATGCCTGCCAGGGCAAGCGCGACGAGAAGAAGGAAGAAAGCTGGAAGCCTGACTGGAAGCCCAGTCACGACGACAGCCACGACACCACCTGGAACGGCCACGGCTGGAACGGCCACGGCTGGAACGGCAACGGCTGGAACGGCAACAGCTGGGACAACGAGCACGACAACGGCTACCACTCCGACACGGTCTGGCCGGGTCACCACTGGGGCGTCGGGACCTATGGCGACCACACCCGTGGTGCCTGGGGCTCGCGCGGCTGGGACGGCTACGGCTGGCCCGGCACCTGGCTTGACCGGTTCTAGGACTCGGCACGGCCGGCTCTGAACATCAGTCCGGTTCGGTCCCGGGACACTGCCACGGTGACCCGGGACCCCTGGCCGGCCCTCGTGCCACCAACCATTCATGACCCCTCCTCACCCCTCCACCAACACCCCTCCACCACGCGCCGCTTTGGGCCGCGCCGCTTTGAGGGCCGCGCCGCTTCGAGGGCTGCGCTGCCTTGGACCCGCGCTGTCTTCGGGTACCGCTGCGTTCCCGCGCCACCGCGCCACCGCGCCACCGCGCCACCGCGCCACCGCGCCACCGCGCCACCGCGCCACCGCGCCACCGCGCCACCGCGCCACCGCGCCACCGCGCCACCGCGCCGAGTTCGGGCTGTGCCGCGCCTTCCGCCTCCCCGCCTCGGGGCCGTGCTGCGCTTGAGTCGTTTCGCGCGTGGGCGCGCGCGGCTTCCCACTGCGCCGCCCTAGGATCACGCCTCTTCCCGGCCACACCGCTTCCTGCCACGCCACTTCGGGGCCGTGCTGCGCGCGGCGTCGCGCTCGGCCGCGCTCCGCCGCCTCCGCCGCACAGCTTCCCCGCCGCGCTCCCTTCGGTCCTACTGCGCTTGGGCCGCGTCGCCGTTCAGGCTGCGCGGCTTTCCGCTGCGTCGCCTCCTACGGTGCCGACTTGGGTGCGCGGTCTTCGCGGTGAGTCGCTTCGCGGTGTGCTGCCTCGGCGCGCCCTTGGGTGCAGGGGCTGTCGCAGGTGGCGTCGATCGACCGGGGCCAAGCCGTGTGGCCGCGCTTGGACTCGGGCGGACGTCTGCAGTGGACGCGTGCGCTGGTCGGTAGCCGGACGGTCGGGAGGCGTCGCGGCCCGAGCGCGGCACCGCTGAGCGCGGCACCGCTGAGCGCGGCACCGCCGAGCGGGCACAGCCCGAAGGCGATGTGACGCCAAGGTGGCGCACCCAGGGCGACGTGACGCCAACGCGGCCCCAGGGTGACGTGACGCGAGAGCGGTGTGGCTCCAAGGCGACGTGACGCCCACGCGGCCCACCCCGAGGCATCCATCGGGCCGGGTGGGCGGGGTGGGCCGGGAACTCTCCGGGGATCGGCGAACCGGCCCCCGGAGGTGGTCAGCGGTCTACGATCTCGTTCTTCCCGATGACCACGACCCCGCCCCGCGTCAGCGCGAACCGGGTGCGGTCGTAGTCGAGGTCGAAGCCGATCCGGGCCCCGTCCGGGATCACCACGTTCTTGTCGATGATCGCCTTGCGGACGATCGCCCCCCGCCCGACCTTGACGTTCTCCATCAGCACCGAGTCCTCCACCAGCGAGTGCGAGTGGAGCACCACCTTGGGCGACAGGATCGACCGGATCGCGGTCCCGCCGGAGACGATCACGCCGGGGGAGACCAGCGAGTCGATCGCCCGCCCCACCCGGTCGCCGTCGTTGTGCACGAACTTGGCCGGCGGCAGCGGGTCGTGCCCGGTGAAGATGGGCCACTTGTCGTTGTACAGGTTGAACACGGGATGCGCCGAGATGAGGTCCATGTGGGCCTCGTAGTAGGCGTCCAGCGTCCCCACGTCGCGCCAGTAGCCCCGGTCGCGCTCGCTGGAGCCCGGCACGACGTTGTTGGCGAAGTCGTAGACGTCGGCGCCGCCCGACTTGACCAGCATCGGGATGATGTTGCCGCCCAGGTCGTGCTTGCTGGTGGGGTCGAGCGCGTCTTCTCGCAGCGCGTCGATCATCGACTGCGTCTTGAACACGTAGTTGCCCATCGAGGCGTACACCTCGTCGGGGGAGTCGGCCAGCCCCACCGCGTCCTTCGGCTTCTCCCGGAACGCCACGATCCGGCGCCCCTCGGGGTCGGTCTCGATCACGCCGAACTGGTCGGCCAGCGACAGCGGCTGCCTGATCGCCGCCACCGTCACGTCGGCGCCGGAGTCTTCGTGCTGCTCGACCATCTGCCGCGGATCCATCCGGTAGATGTGGTCGGCGCCGAACACGATCACGTGCTCCGGCATCTCGTCGTAGATCAGGTTCAGGTTCTGGAACAGGGCGTCCGCGGAGCCGGAGAACCAGCGCGGCCCGAGCCGCTGCTGCGCGGGCACCGGGGTGACGTAGTTGCCCAGCATCGCCGACAGCCGCCAGGTCCGCGAGACGTGCCGGTCGAGGCTGTGGTTCTTGTACTGCGTCAGTACGACGATCTTCAAGAACCCGCCGTTCGCGAGATTGGACAGCACGAAATCGATGAGCCGATACATCCCCCCGAACGGCACCGCCGGTTTCGCCCGATCCGCCGTGAGCGGCATGAGCCTCTTGCCCTCTCCACCTGCCAGCACAACCGCAAGCACCCTCCGGGACCTCATGTCCAGGACGCTACCCTCAAATGGCCGATCTATCGACGAAACCCCGCACGGTGAACTTCCTGCGTGTCCGGATTTGGTGCTCAATGTACGAAGCGGAGTTGCCGACGTTGGGCTTGTCGAAGTGTTCCAGGCGCTCCGGTTGATCGTAAGGTCTTCTCATGCGCGTTGATCTGCTCAGCCGGGAATACCCGCCCGAGGTGTACGGCGGTGCCGGGGTCCACATGGAATACCTGGCCAGAGAGCTGCGGAAGCTGGCCGACGTACGCGTGCGCTGCTTCGGGGCCGGCCGCGACGAGCCGGGCGTCTCGGCTTACCGCGTGCCGGGCGGGCTGGAGGGCGCCAACCCCGCGCTCCAGGTGCTCGGCGTGGACCTGGAGATGGCCGCAGCCTGCGAGGGCGCCGACGTCGTCCACTCCCACACCTGGTACGCCAACTTCGCCGGGCATGTCGCGAAGATGCTGCACGGCGTGCCGCACGTGATCACCACGCACAGCCTGGAGCCGCTGCGCCCGTGGAAGGCGGAGCAACTCGGTGGCGGCTACACGATCTCGTCCTGGGCCGAGCGCACCGCCCTGGCCGCCGCCGACGCGGTGATCGCGGTGTCGGAGGGCATGCGGCGCGACGTCCTGGCCGCCTACCCCGAGATCCCGCCGGAGCGGGTCAGCGTGATCCACAACGGCATCGACACCGCCCAGTACGCTCCCGACCCGGGTCTCGACGTCCTGGAGAAGCACGGGGTCGACCCGCGCAGGCCGTACATCGTCTTCGTCGGCCGCATCACCCGCCAGAAGGGCCTGGTCCACCTCCTGCACGCGGCGCGGGCCTTCGACCCCGGAGCGCAGCTCGTGCTGTGCGCGGGCGCGCCCGACACGCCGGAGATCGCGGCCGAGGTGACGGAGCTGGTGCGCGGCCTCGACCGCGACGGGGTGTTCTGGATCCAGGAGATGCTGCCCAAGCCCGAGGTGATCCAGCTCCTGACGCACGCCACGGTGTTCGTGTGCCCGTCCGTCTACGAGCCGATGGGGATCGTGAACCTGGAGGCGATGGCCTGCGAGACGGCCGTGGTGGCGACGGCGACCGGCGGCATCCCCGAGGTGGTGGCCGACGGCGAGACGGGGCTGCTCGTGCCGATCGACCAGGGCGCCGACGGCACCCCGCACGACCCCGAGCGCTTCGCCGCCGACCTGGCCGAACGCGTCAACGCCGTGCTGGGCGATCCCGGCCGGGCCAGGGAGATGGGCAGGGCCGGCCGGGCCAGGGCCGTCGAGCACTTCTCGTGGGAGCGCATCGCCCGGCGCACCACGGAGCTGTACGCGAGCCTGCGGGCCTGACGTCGTCGCCTGAGCCGCGCAGGAGGCCGTGCAGGGAGACCGTGCAGGTAGACCGTGCAGGAGGCCGTGCACGGGGGCGCCTCAGACGAGGCCCCGGCGGCTGGCCTGGGCGCCGGCCTGGAAGCGGGTCTCCGCGTTGAGCTCGTCCAGGAGATGGCGCAGGCGGCGGCGGAGGCTGCGCGGGCTGGTGCCGAGCTGGCGGGCGATGGCGTCGTCCTTGAGCCCGGCCGCCAGCAGCGCCAGCAGCCTGCGGTCCTCCAGGACGAGGTCCGTCGCCGGCTCCTCCTCCTGGGCGGGCTCGGGCGAGCTGTCGTGCGACCACAGCTCGGGGCGCACCGGCAGCGCCTCCCGCCACAGGCGCTCGAACAGCTCCACCAGCGCCACGACCATGGTGGACCCCCTGATGAGCACGCCGCGCGTCAGCGGCGGGTCCATGTACAGCGGCATGACCGCCCGCCGCCGGTCCACGAGCGCCATCTTGAACGGCAGCGAGGGCAGGATCCGCGCCTCCTCGCCCGCCCTGATCAGGCTGCCCACCTCGTCGAGCGCCCCGGTGTGGTCGAAGGCCTCCGGCACGTAGATGGTGCGGTAGCGCACGCCGTTGCGGAGCAGGTCGGTCTGCAGCGGGTTGTGGTAGTCCAGCACGTACGGGGGCCGGTCGAAGGTCAGCACCTCCTCCTTGGCCTCCTGCTGCAGCCGGACGTACCAGCGGGCCTGCTCCTCGGGCCCGGCCAGCACCTCGAACTGCCCGCTCCCCTCGGGGTCCGTGCCGACGTTGCGGAAGGCCGTCTCCAGCTCGTCGGCCGTGTCGGTGAGCAGGTCCAGCTCGCTCTGCATGCCCCGGACCAGCGCGCGGATCGCGGTGCCCGGGTTCGTCGCCGTCCAGCGGGGAGAGCGCCCCCACAGGCGGCTGACCAGGCCCTTGGCGCGGAGCCTGCTCAGCGACGACTGGACGCGCCCCGCGTTCTCGCCGCTCCTCATGACCAGCTCCTGCACCGTGATGCCGGGGCAGGCCAGCACGCCCCGGTAGATGCGCTCGTCGAACGCGCTGATGCCGACGATCTCCAGTGCGCGGGCGTCTTCTAGCATGGCCCCGATCTTGGCCATTTCCGGCAGTTGCCGCAATAGGCCACATCAACCACCTTGTCCCCAAAATTCACCGACAGTTAGAAAGCGGGGTGTGCAACAGAGAATCGCCCTTCTGGGCGCCGTGCTACTGGCCGTCACAACGGCAGCCGTACCGGCTCAGGCGGCACCCACTCCGCCCCCCGCCCAGGTAGAGCCCGCGAAGACGATCACCCTCATCACCGGGGACAAGGTCACCCTCCGCGCGCTTGCCGACAAGCAGACCCAGCTCGACATCGCTCCCGGCCCCGGCCGGGAGAAGATCGACTTCGTGCACCGCCGGTCCACCGACGGGCTCAGCATCGTGCCCGCGGACGCGATGCCCCTCCTGGCGGCGGGCACGCTGGACCCCCGGCTGTTCAACGTCACCCGGCTGGCCGAGCTCGGCTACGACGACGCCGCCAGCCCGCAGCTCCCGCTCATCGTGACGTACCCGGAGCAGGCCGATGCCGGCACGCTCCGCGCCGCCGGCGGGCGCCCGCTGCCCGCGATCAACGGCGTGGCCAGGAGCGAGCCCCGTACCGGCGCGCTGTGGAAGACGCTGACCGCGCAGGCGAGGACGGCGGCCGCGCCGGCCAAGATCTGGCTGGACGGCAAGGCCAAGGTGTCGCTCGACGTGAGCGTCCCGCACATCGGCGCGCCCACAGCGTGGGCGGCCGGCCACACCGGCAAGGACGTCCCCGTCGCGGTCCTCGACACCGGCTACGACCCCGGGCACCCGGACCTCCAGGGCTTGGTCGTCAAGGCCCAGAACTTCACCGCCGAGCCGGACACGGCCGACCTCCACGGCCACGGCACCCACGTCGCCGCCACGATCGCCGGCTCCGGTGCCGCCTCGGGCGGCAAGAACAAGGGCGTGGCCCCCGGCGCCAAGCTGATGGTCGGCAAGATCTGCGACCAGGGCGGGTTCTGCACCGACTCCGCCATCATCGAGGGCATGACGTGGGCGGCGGAGAACGGCGCCCGCGTCGCCAACCTCAGCCTCGGCGGCCCCGACGCGCCCGGAACCGACCCGCTGGAGCAGGCCGTCGACAGCCTCACCGAGCAGTACGGCACGCTGTTCGTGATCGCCGCGGGCAACGACGGGCCCCAGAACCTGGGCTCCCCGGGTGCGGCCGACCGCGCGCTGACGGTCGGCGCCTCCAACCGCGACGCGGACTCGGTCGCGAACTTCAGCAGCACCGGCCCGCGCGCCGGCGACGCCGCCGTCAAGCCCGACCTGGTCGCCCCGGGCGTCGGCATCGTCGCCGCCAGGGCCGCCGGCACCTGGGCCGGGATCCCGGTCGACGACTCCTACACGGCGATGAGCGGCACGTCCATGGCCACCCCGCACGTGGCGGGGGCGGCGGCGATCGTCGCCGGCCTGCACCCCGACTGGAAGGCCGACCGCATCAAGGCGGCTCTCATGGCCTCCACCGCTCCCGGCGCCGAGCTGGGCGCCTACGTCCAGGGCTCCGGCCGGGTGGACGTCGCCCGGGCCGTCACCCAGCAGGTCACCGCCGAGCCCGCCTCGCTCTCCATGGGAGAGGTCGAGCTGCCCGACAACGAGCCCAAGGAGCGCACGCTCACCTACCGCAACGACGGCGACGCCGCCGTCCGGCTGGAGCTGGAGGTGACGGCCAAGGACGCCCACGGCGAGCCGGCGACGCCGTTCACCCTCGGCGCCACCTCGGTCGAGGTGCCCGCCCACGGCACCGCGCAGGTCACGGTGACCGCCCGGCCGGGGGCGACCGGCATGTACAGCGGCACGGTCGTGGCCAAGGGCGGCGACGTCACCGTACGCACCGGCATCGGCATGCGCGTCCAGCCGGAGAGGCACGGCCTCAAGCTCGCCTTCACCGGCTCGGACGGGCAGCCCACCAAGCTCGCCTTCGCCGGCCTGATCGACCTCGACACCAAGGAACAGACCAACTACGACGTCGCCGGCGGCACCCTGGACCTGCGGCTGGAGAAGGGCCACCGGTACACGGTCGTCATCCTGATGGAGGACCACGACGGCACGCTGGTGATGGCGGCCGAGCCGGAGTTCACCCTCGACGCCGACCGCACCGTCACCGCCGACGCCCGCCGCGCCAAGCCGGTGGACGTGCGTACGGAGGAGCCGACCGCGCGGCTGGCCATCGGCATGCTGGGCATGCTGCAGCTGATCGAGGGGAAGCAGCCCCTCGGCGTGGACGTCGACCTGAACTCCATGTGGGGCGCCGACCGCGTCGAAGGCATCAAGGCCATCCCGACGACCCGGACGGCCAGCAAGAACTTCGCCTACTACCGCTGGACCCAGTGGGCCAAGCCGAACGGCGAGGGCCGCTTTGACGCCAGCCCGTACTTCTACCACCTGATGAAGGCCGAGCCGGGCATCCCCGCCGACCCCGGTTACCGGCCGAGCCGCCGCGACCTGGCCGAGGTCACCTCCACGTACGCCGCCCAGCAGGACGGCAAGCTCGGCGAGCACATGGCGCTGCCCGTGCTGTACGGGAAGGAGCTGGCCTGGATGCCGTACAGCCACGTGTCCCGCTTCCCGCTCCCGTTCCACCGGACCGAGTACTACTCGCCGGGTGACACCGGCTGGTACCCGTCCTTCGTCCAGTACAGGGACCCGCCGGAGGGGCTCAACGACCTCGACCAGTTCTTCTTCGGCCAGACCACCACCTACCGCGCCGGCCAGAAGACCACCGACCGCTGGAACAACGGCGTCTTCGGGGCCGGGCTCAACCCCGACAGCGACTACAGCTGGCGGGAGGAGAACATGCTCCAGTTCGCGGTGGGCATGTTCGAGGACCCGACGCTCGACCGGCACTCCGTCGGCGACTACTTCGCACCGCAGGCCAAGCTCTACCGCGACGGCAAGGAGATCCACTCCGCCGAGTTCCTGCCCGGCTGGGTCGACGTGCCCGCCGAGCAGAACGAGAGCGACTACCGGCTCACGATGACCGCCGACCGCGCGCCGACCCTGACCAAGTTCTCCACGCGGGTCAGCGCTGAGTGGCGGTTCCGGTCGAAGACCCCCGAGCCGGGCACCCGGCCGGCGCTGCCGCTGCTGACCGTCAAGGCCAGTCCGGAGCTCGACGACCGCAACCGGGCGGCCGCGGGCCACGCGCGCATCCCGCTCCGCGTCCAGCGCCAGGACGGCTCGCCCGACCTGAAGCTGCGCACGCTCAGCATGGACATCTCCTACGACGACGGCCGCACCTGGCTGCCCACGCTGGTGCACCCGTCGGCCAAGGGCGGCTGGTCCGCCGACACCTGGCACCCGGCCGGGGCGCGCGGGAAGTTCGCCTCGCTGCGGATCAAGGCCGTCGACACCGGCGGCAACGCCTTCGCCCAGACCGTCATCAGGGCGTACGAGATCGCCTGACGCGAATCAGGCCTGACGCGAATCAGGCCTGACGCAATCAGGCCTGACGCAATCAGGCCTGACGCGACCAGGCCCGCGACACAAGCCTGCAACCAGGAAGGCCCCGCCACGGCGGGGCCTTCCGTCCGCGGATCCCGGAGGACGTCAGCGGACGCGTTCGAGCACGACGACCGGGATCTCCCGGTCGGTCTTCTGCTGGTATTCGTCGTAGTCGGGCCAGGTCGCCGCCATCACCCGCCACATCTCCGGCTTCTCCTCCGGGCCGGCGGTGCGGGCACGGGCCTTGAACTTGTCGCCCTTCACCTGCACTTCGACGTCGGGCGCGGCCTGGAGGTTCTTGTACCACTGCGGGTGGTCCGGATCGCCGCCCTTGGACGCCACCACGAGGTAGTCGTCGCCGAAGCGCTGGTAGATGAGGGGCGTCGTGAAGGGCCGGCCGGACTTGCGGCCCTTCGTGGTCAGGAGCAGGACGACGGTGTTGTTCCAGTCGTGTCCTTCGGCGCCGTCGGTCTCCTGGTAACGCCGGACATGTTCCTTGCCATAGAGCATGCCCGTCTGACTACCCAGCGGTGGCGTGACCTCACCGTTACTCGACGGGGTCTGTACGAGAAGTTAACACGGCTGGCACACTGCATTTGTGTAAGCGCTTACAGCAGGCAAGGATGAAAGCGCTTACACGAAGGGAAGACACAGGCTCATGGACGTGACCATCTACGAAGTGGCCAAGCGGGCGGGCGTGTCGATCGCGACCGTGTCCAGAGCCCTGCGCGGCACCGGCCCCGTGGCCGCCAGGACGCGGGAGAAGGTGCTCCAGGCCGTCGAGGAGCTCAACTTCACGCCCAGCCGCCTGGGAGTCAGCCTCGCCGAGGGCCGCCACGCCGCCAACGGCATCGTCTTCCCCGACCTCGCGGGTCCCTACTACACGGAGGTCCTGCTCGGCTACGAGGAGGTCGCCTCGGAGCTGGGCCGGTCGGTGGTCATCCTGTCCACGAAGGGCCGCACCCGGGTCAACGACCTGGTCAAGGACCTGGCCGGGCGGGTCGACGGCATGCTGATCTTCGGTCACACCGTGCCCGATCCGCTGGTCGCCGAGCTGGTGCGGCTGGGCGTGCGGCTGGTGTTCATCTCCCGCGACCCGTTGCCCGGCGCCGACACCCTGCGCAGTGAGAACGCCGGCTCCGCGCACGCGCTCGCCCGCCACCTGACCGGCCACGGCTACGAGCGATTCGCCTTCCTCGGAGCGCCGCTGACCAGCCGGGACGACGTGGACGAGCGCTGGCAGGGCGTCCGGGCCGCGCTCGGCGGCGCCATCGACGCCGTGGACACCCGCCACTACACCGTGGAGTGCGGCTTCGAGGCCGCCGTCAGGCTGCTCAAGAGCAGGGGCAGGCCGCGGGCCATCGTCTGCTCCGACGACGAGGTGGCGCTGGGGGCGCTGCTCGCCGCCGAGGAGCTGGGCCTCGACGTGCCCGGCGACGTGGCCGTCACCGGCTGGGACGACATCATGGCCGCCCGGCACGCGCGGCCGGCGCTGACCACCGTACGTCAGCCGATGCGCGAGCTCGGCGCCCGCGCCGCCCGCGCCCTCGACGAGCTGATCACGGGGGTCCGCGACACCCCGAGCAACCTCATCCTGCCCACCGAGCTGGTCATCCGCTCCAGCTGCGGTCACCACCCCCAGGAGGCACGAACATGAACACCACCACCCGGCGCGCCGCCGTGGGCGTGCTGGCTCTCGCGATCCTGGCCGCGGGCTGCGGCCGCAGCGCGGAGCGGGCGCCCGAGCAGGCGCAGGACGTCACGACCGGCAAGATCACGGGGGAGGTCACGGTCTGGGCGATGGGGGAGGAGGGCAAGGCGCTCGGCGCGTTCGTCAAGGACTTCGAGAGCGCCAACCCCGGAGTGAAGGTCAACGTGACGGCCATCGGCTGGGACGTGGCGCACGACAAGATCACCGCGGCCATCGCGGGCGGCGCCACCCCCGACGTGAGCATGATCGGCTCCACCTGGTCGGGAGAGCTGGCCAAGACCGGCGCGCTGGAGCCGACGCCGGGCAACCTGGTCGACAAGGCGGCGTTCTTCCCCGGCGCCTGGCAGACCGTGGACGTCAACGGCACCGCGTACGGCGTCCCCTGGTACGTCGAGACCCGCGTCCTCTACTACCGCACCGACCTGGCCAGGAAGGCGGGGGTCGAGCCGCCGGGGACCTGGCAGGAGTTCACCGCGTTCGCCAAGGCGCTCAAGGAGAAGGGCGGCGCCGCGGACGGCTTCAACCAGAGCTACACCCTCGGCGCCTCCTGGCAGGAGGTGCTGCCGCTGATCTGGCAGGCCGGCGGCGAGATCGTCAAGGACGGGAAGTACACCTTCGACACCCCCGAGGCGGTGACCGCGCTCAAGCAGTACGAGTCGCTGTTCCGGCAGAAGCTGGCCCCCACCGACACCCCCGCCAACGCCTTCCCGCAGACGTTCATCAAGGGCCGGGTCGGCGGCTTCTTCTCCGGCCCGTGGATGATCGGCGTGCTCAACAACGACGGCGGCCCCGGTTTCGCGGACAAGTTCGACGTCGCCCCCTACCCGAAGGGGCCGGTGTCGGCGACGAGCTTCGTCGGCGGGGCCGACATGGCGGTGTTCAAGAAGGCGAAGAACCGCGACGCGGCCTGGAAGTTCATCCAGTGGCTGAGCGAGCCGCAGGTGCAGGCCAAGTGGTACACCACGGTCAAGGCCCTGCCGGCCGTGCAGTCGGCCTGGCAGCAGCCCGAGCTGACCGCGGACAAGCAGCTCGCGGTCTTCGGCGAGCAGCTCAAGGACGCCAAGACGCCGCCGCCGTTCCCCACCTGGGAGCAGGTGGCCCGGGTCCTGGAGGCCGAGCTGGAGAAGCTGGCCCGCGGCCGGTCCACGCCCGAGCAGACGGCCAAGGCGATCCAGTCGCAGGCCGACACGATCGGGACCGGCCTGTAGTGCCATGACGGTCCTCACGAGGCAGGCACCGGCCGCCCCGCCCCCGGTGAAGGTCAGGAGCGCGTTACGCCGGTCGGGCATCGGCTGGGTCTTCATCCTGCCGTTCGTGGTGCTGTTCGCGGTGTTCTACCTGGGGCCGCTGCTCGTCGGCATCGGGATGAGCTTCACCGACATGCGCAGCACCGACGTGGCCGACCCGCTGGCCGTCAACGTGGTCGGGATCGACAACTACCTGCGGCTCATCAACGACGGCGCCATGCGCAGGGCGGCGGTCAACACCGTCGTGTTCGTGGTCACGGCGCTGCCGCTGACCATCGGGCTCGGGCTGGCCGCCGCCGTGCTGCTCAACTCCGGCATCGCCCGCCTGCCCGCCGCCTTCTTCCGGCTCGGCTACTACCTGCCCAACATCACCAGCATCATCGGCATCGCCGTGGCCTGGAAGTTCCTGCTGGAGCCGGAGGCCGGGCTGGTCAACCGGCTGCTGGAGCTGGTCGGCATCCAGGGGCACAACTGGCTGGAGAGCGAGAGCACCGCGCTGCCGGCGATCATCGTGATGACGGCCTGGCGCAGCTTCGGCTTCGACATGGTCGTGCTGCTGGCGGCGCTGCAGAGCATCCCGAGGGAGCTGTACGAGGCGGCGGAGGTGGACGGCGCCGGCCGCTGGGCCAAGTTCCACTCGGTCACCGTGCCCTCGCTCCGCCCGGTCCTGCTGTTCTGCACGGTCTACAGCTCGGTGGGCTTCATGCAGTTCCTGGAGGAGCCGCTGGTCATGACCAGGGGCGGGCCGCTCGACGCCACGCTGTCGGCCTCCCTGGCCATCTTCAACCACTTCGGGGTCGGCAACTACGGCTACGCCGGGGCCGCCTCGACCGTGCTGTTCACCGTGATCGTGGCGCTCGCCGTACTGCAGCTCAGGCTGGGGAGGAACAGGTGAGAAGGACCCGCCGCCAGCGCGCGGTGATCTACCTCGGGCTCTCCCTGGGGCTGGCCCTGGTCGCCGGGCCGTTCCTGTGGACGGCGCTCAGCTCGCTCAAGCCGGAGCGGGAGATCAGGCGCGACCCGCCGACGTTCTGGCCGGAGACGTGGACGCCGGCCAACTTCACCGAGCTGTTCGAGCGGGTCAGCCTCGGCACCGCGTTCGCCAACAGCCTGATCATCGCGCTCGTCCTGGTCGCCACCAACCTGCTGTTCTGCTCGATGGTCGGATACGCCTTCGCCAAGCTCTCCTTCCGCGGCAAGAACCTGGCCTTCGGCCTGGTGCTGGTGCAGCTCGCGATCCCGGCGATCGTGCTCGTGGTGCCGCAGTTCGTGCTGATCGCGAAGCTCGGCATGGTCAACACCTTCATCGGGATCATCCTGCCGACCGTGGTGACGCCGCTGGGCGTGTTCATGATGCGGCAGTTCATCTCCGACCTCCCCGACGAGCTGATCGACGCGGCCAGGGTCGACGGCGCCAGGGAGTTCCGGATCTTCTTCACGGTCGTCCTGCCGCTGTGCGGGCCGCCGCTGGCCACGCTGGGGCTGATCACGTTCCTCGGCGCGTGGAACAACTTCCTCTGGCCGGCCGTGGTCGCCCAGAGCGAGGACATGTACACCCTCCCGGTCGCGCTGAACATCCTCAACGGCTTCGAGGGCACCCACTACAACCTGCTGGTCGCCGGATCGGTCGTGGTGATCGCGCCGATCCTGTTCCTGTTCGTCTTCCTGCAGCGCTTCTTCATCCAGGGCATCGCCACCACCGGCCTCAAGTAGAGGAGCACCTCCATGCGCAAGACGGTCCTGCTCGTGACGTCCTTAGCCGTGTCCGTCGCCGCGGCGCCGGCCCTGCCCGCGAACGCCGACAGCACGCTCCACCGCTACGCCAAGGACACCTGGAGATCGATGGCCGCCATGGTGGAGCCGGCCACCGGCCTGCCCGCCGACAAGGTGACCGGCGACCTCAGGACGCGGGCCAAGGTCACCTCGCCCACCAACATCGGCACGTACCTGTGGAGCACGCTCGTCGCCCGCGACCTGCGCCTGATCAGCGGCCGGGACGCCACCGACCGGGTCGGCAGGGTGCTCGGGGCCCTGGAGCGGATGGAGCGCGACACCCCCACCGGCCAGTACTACAACTGGTACGACCCCGCCACCCTCCAGCTCGTCCACACCTTCCCCGACTCCGGCGACCCGGTACGGCTGTTCGCCTCCAGCGTGGACAACGGCTGGCTGGCCACCGCGCTCATGATGGTCCGCAACGCCGTGCCCGCCCACGCCCGGGCCGCCGATCGCCTCGTGACCTCGATGGACTTCACGTCGTACTACGACCCCGCCGCCCGCCCCGACGCCGGCACCGGCCTGCTGCGCGGCGGCTTCTGGCCGGAGCGGCCGCCGGACGGCTGTTTCGTCGAGAGCGACTACGCCGGCACCGGCACGACCGTCTACTCGACCTGCCACCACTACGGCGCCCCCGCCGAGACCCGCATCGGCCAGTACGTGGGCATCGCGCTCGGCCAGCTCCCGCGCGAGAGCTACTTCGGCCCCTACCGCACCTTCCCGGACAACGCCTGCGACTTCGGCTGGCAGGAGCAGAAGCCGGTCGGGTCCTGGAAGCGGTACCTGGGCGTCAACGTCTGGGAGGGCACGTACGAGTACCGCGGCATGCGGTACGTCCCCAACTGGGGCGGCTCCATGTTCGAGGCCCTCATGCCCGACCTGGTGGTGCCCGAGGCCAAGTGGGCGCCCCGGAGCTGGGGCCGCAACCACCCGGTGTTCGTCCGGGCCCAGATCGAGCACGGCCTGAAGGAGGCCAGGTACGGCTACTGGGGCTTCTCGCCGTCCAACGACCCGCACGGCGGCTACCGCGTCTACGGCGTGGACCAGCTCGGCATGGACGAGCCCGGCTACACCTCCGACCGCGAGGAGACCCGCACCGACCCCGGCTACGAGGGCTGCCGCCCCGCCCAGCCGGCGCCCGAGACGTTCGGGGACGGCATCGTGACGCCGCACGCGAGCTTCCTGGCGCTGCCGTACGCGAAGGCCGCGGCGCTGGACAATCTGGCCCGGCTGCGCCGCGACTTCGACGCCTACGGCCCCGGCGGCTTCTACGACGCGATCGCGGTGCGCTCCGGGGTCGTGTCCAAGTGGTACCTGGCACTCGACCAGGGCATGGCCATGGCGGCCCTGGGCAACCTGCTCACGGGCGGCAACCTGCACCGGTACTTCGCCGGCTCCGGCGTGGAGGCCACGCTGCGGCCGGTGATGCAGCTAGAGGAATGGGACGTGCGATGAAACGGGGAAGCTCTTGATGGACCCTTCGACGGTCACCCCCTCGACCAGGCCCGCGCTGGAGGCCCCGTCCGGTCTCCGCGCGGTCCCGGGGGCCGGCCATGTGACGCTGACCTGGGATCCCGTGCCCGGCGCCATCGGTTACCTGGTGCACCGGGACGGGGTGCCGGCCGTGCTCCCGGACGTGGACGTGCCCGCCGTGCCCGCCTGCCGGTTCGTGGACACCGGGCACGGGGCGGCGGCGTACACCGTGGCCGCCGTCGCCGCCATGGACGCGACAGGCCCCTTCTCCCCGGCCGTCGAGGCGGCCCCCCTGCCCGCCGCGGCGGCCACGGTGTCGCTACGGGTGGACGCGCGGCGGGTGACCCGGGACCTGCCGCGGCCGTGGGCGTACATGGTGGGGTCCGAACACCTGTCACACCTGCTCAGCACCGACGAGACCGGCGGCCGCCCGATCGGCGAGGAGCTCGCGCGGGCGCTGCGGACGGTGCACGAGGAGCTCGGCGTCCGCACGGTCAGGGCGCACGCCATCCTCGGCGACGACCTCGGCGTGTACAAGGACGGCGCCTACGACTTCTCCGGCGTGGACGCGGTCTACGATCGCGTCGTCTCGCTCGGCCTGCGGCCCATCGTGGAGCTCGGCTACATGCCCCGCGACCTGGCCTCGGACCCGTCCGAGACCGTCTTCCAGTACGAGGCCGTCATCTCGCCGCCCAAGGACTTCGAGGCGTGGAGCGACCTGGTCAGGGCGCTGGTCGAGCACCTGGCGGACCGGTACGGCGTGCACGAGCTGATCGAGCACTGGGCCTTCGAGGTCTGGAACGAGCCGAACCTGGCGGTGTTCTGGTCCGGCACGCGGGAGGAGTACTTCCTGCTCTACGACGTCACCGCCGCCGCCGTGAAGAACGTGCACCCGGACCTGCGCGTCGGCGGGCCCTCCTCGGCCGCCAACGGCTGGGTGGAGGAGCTGCTCGCCCACGTCGCGGAGTCGGGCGCGGCGCTCGACTTCGTCTCCACCCACACGTACGGGAACGCGCCGCTCGACTGGCGGCCCACCCTGGCCAGGTACGGGCGGGACGTACCGATCTGGTGGACCGAGTGGGGGCCCACGCCGACCCACTTCCACGGCATCGGCGACGGCCCGTTCGGGGCGGCGTTCGTGCTGCACGGCATGAAGTCGGCGGCCGGCCGGATCGCGGCGCTGTCGCACTGGGTGGCCTCGGACCACTTCGAGGAGCTGGGCCGGCCGCCCCGGCTGTTCCACGGCGGGTTCGGGCTGCTGACCGTCGGCAACCTGCGCAAGCCCCGCTTCCACGCCCTCAGCCTGGCCAACCGGCTGGGCGACGCCGAGCTGGCGGCCGAGCTCGCCGGGGACGTGGCCGGCGTCGAGGCGTGGGCGGCGCGGCACGACGACGGCCGGGTCGGCGTGCTCGTCTGGAACGGCACCCTCAACGGCGCCCAGGCGGAGGGCGCCCCCGAGCTGACCCGTACGGTGGAGCTCACCGTCGAGGGGCTGGCCGGCACGTACACGCTCACCCACCACCGCATCGACCGCGACCACACCAACGTGGAGGCGGCCTGGGAGGCGATGGGCGGCGGCGACTGGCCGGTCGGCGGGCAGTGGGACGAGCTCCGGGCGGCCGACGGCCTCGACGAGCTCACCCCGCCCGCCAGCGTCACGGGCCCGTCGCTCACCCTGGCGTTCGATCTTCCCATGCCGGGCGTCTCGTTCGTCGAGCTGACCCCCAGCTGACCCCGATCTGATCCCGAGCTGGCCCCGAGCTGGCACTGCGGGCGGACTCGGGCCGGTGGTCCTGTACGGAGGGGCACGCCCGGTGAGAGTGTGTGCCCATGACGGATCCGGCCGTGGCGCTGGCGGCCCGCATCGAGCGGTTCGAGCGGGCCGCGGATCCCGAGCTGATCTGGGACCCCGCGGCCCTCTCGGAGGCCGAGCAGGCGATGCGGGCCTGCGCCGGGGACCGGTCCGACGCCACCACCTGGCGGCTGATCGGGATGCTGCACCTGGCCCGCTACCGGCTCGACCAGCGGACCACGCGGGACGCCGCGGTGGCGGGCGCCTTCTTCGCCGCCGTGGCCGTGGCGGACCCGGGCCGGCTGCCGGAGAAGCTGCGCGGCTCCAGGGTGCCGCCGGGCGAGTCGGCCGAGACCTGGGCCGGGCTGATCGAAGAGGTGTTCCGGCACGTGGACCCGGCCGCGTACCGGCATGTGGGGCTGCTGATCCAGGCGCTGGTCCGCCGCGCCATGGCGCACCCGACGCCGGAGGCGGCGGACCGGCTCGGGCAGTTCCTGCTGCAGGAGTCGATGCGCTCGCCCGACCCCTCCTGGGCGCCCGGCGCGCTGGGGCTGCTGGGCTCGGGTCTGGTGCGCCTGTACGGGCTGACCGGGGATCGGGACGTCATCGACGACGCGGTGCACGTGCTGCTGCGGGCGGCGCTGGGCGGGGACGGTGAGGCGGCCCCCGCCGGGGAGCTGGCCGCGGCGCTGGGGCTGGCGGCGCCCGACGACGAGGAGCTGGTCAGGGCGTACCTGGCGGCGGTCGAGACGCCGGCCGGCCGGGACCGGTCGCGGGCGCTGCAGGCGCTGGTCGACCTCACCGGGGCGCGGGCGGCCGCCTCCTGTGCGGACGCCGACCTGCTGGCGTTCATCAGGGTGGGGCAGTGCGCGCTGGACTTCTGGCACGAGCAGTGGGCGCATCCGGGGGTGCTGGCGCCGTACGCGGCGGGGCTGATCGAGTGGTACGTCGTCACGGGGAACGAGCGCTCGCTCGAAGCCGGCGTGGAGATGCTGGAGGCCCTGCACGTCACACCCGACGAGACGGCCCCGGGGCTCGGGACCGATCCCGTCGTACGGCTCCGGCTGCTGGGCGAGCGCCGCCGGCGCCGCTACGGCGTCACCGGCGACCCGGCCGACCTCGACGCGGCCGTGGACGTCATGCGCGACGCCGTCCGGCTCGCCCCCTCCGGTCATCCCGACCGGGCCGGGCTCCTGGCCGACCTGGCGAACGCGCTGCTGCGACGCGCCGTCGTGACGGGCGACGACCCGGCGGAGCCCGTCGCGCTCGCCCGCGCCGCCCTGACCGTCCTCGCCGACCACGACCCGGCCAGACCCGCCACCCTCCTGCTTCTCGCCCGGGCCCTCGCCCAAGCCCTCCCCACCACCCCCGTGGTGGCGAGTGAGGCCCCCGGCGCTCCTCCGCCTCTCACCGCCGCCGCGGCCGGTCACGCGGGCGTCGCCGTCGCCGACGAAGCCGTCGCCGTGCTGCGGGAGGCTCTTTCCGCCGGTGAGCGGCCGGACTTCCAGGTGGCGGCGTACGGGCTCGTCTCCGAGGTCCTGTGCTGGCGTGCCGTGCGGGTGGCGGGCGAGCGGCGGGCCGAGGACCTGCGCGAGGCGGTGCTCGCCGCGCGCCAGGGAGCGGAGCTGGCGCTGAAGGCCTCCCACGACCAGGTGCCCGCCCAGCGGGCGCTGTGCCGGGCCCTGCTGGCCCGTCATGCGGCGCAGGGCGACCCCCGCGACCTGACCGAGGCGCTGACCCTGGCCGGGGACGGCGACCCCGGCCTCCTCGCGGAGCTGAGCGCGACCCTCGACACCGTCCTGGACCCGGGTCGCACCCCCGGCCCGGGTGGCGGGTCGGGGGTGGATGAGCAGCTCGCGCTGGTCGCGACCGAGCTGGCGCTGCAGACACCGGACGAGGACGTGGCGCTCAAGCTGCTGCGTGTGGCGGAGCAGCAAGGGGCCGAGGCGCCGGGCGAGCGGGGTGAGTTCCTGCTCGGGGCGGCCGGGCGGCTGGCCGAGGCGGGCCGCGGGCGGATCGCGGGCGACGTGCTGGAACGGGCGGTACGGGCGTTCGAGGCGGCCGGGTCGCGGTCGCGGGCGGCGTACGCGCTGGCCCGCCTGGGCGGCGACCACGAGGACCAGGGGCGGCCGGAGCAGGCGCTGGCCGCGTACGCGCGCTCGGCGGCCGTCCACCACGACCTGGGCGACCCACGCTCGGAGGCGGCCCAGCTCGCCGCCATGGGCCTGGTACACCTGCGAACCGGCGACCCCGCCCGAGCCGTCGAGCACCACCTGCGCGCCATCGCCCTGTGCGAGGCGGCCGGGCTGGCCGCGGACGAGGCCGCCCACCAGGCACACGCGGCCGAGGCGTACCTCGCGGCCGGCGACCCCGCCGCCGCCGTCACCTGCGCGGCCCGGGCCCGGGACCTGCACCTGGAGCTCGGGCAGACCCGGGCCGCCGCCCTGGCGCTCGTCCACGCCGCCACGGCGGCCGTCGACCAGGACGACCTCACCGCGGCCGGGGAACGCATCGCCGCCTGCGCCATCGAGCTGGAGGCCGCCGGCGCCTGGGAGGACGCCTGCCGTGCGCTCGACGCGCACGCCGTCCTCCTCGCCCGGCGCGGCCACCCGGGCCAGGCCGCCGCCTGCGAGACCAGGCTGGTGGAGATCGTGCGGCGCCGCGGGCGCCGGCGCGAGCCGGCCGACGAGTGGTACCGCATCGCGCAGCGCCGCCGCGGCCACGGCGACACCGGCGGGGCCCGGATCGCCTTCGAGCTGGCCAGGCGCGAGTACGAGGCCCTCGGCCACCGCGACGGCGCCGCGTCCGTGGGGTACAACCTGGGCGCCCTCGCGTACGCGGAGGGGGATCCGGAGTGGGCGCTGGAGGAGCTGGGGGCGGCGGGGGAGACGTTCGCCGGGCTGCGGGCGCGGGCGAAGGAGGCGATGGCGCTGACCATGCGCGCCGCCTGCCTGACCGCCCTGGGCCGCGTCGACGACGCCCTGACCGACCTGGACCGGGCCCTGGAGCTGGCCGCCGGGCAGGGCGACCTGGAGGCGCTGCTGATCGCCACGCTCGGGCGCGCCGCGGTGGACGTGGAGCTGGGGGAGCTCCAGGAGGCGGAGGAACGGCTGTACTCGGCGCTCGGCCTGGCCGCCGGGGACGCGCTCAAGGAAGCCGTCGTACGCGACCGGCTGGCGGCGCTCGCGGGCCGTACCAGGGATTTGGGGGCGCGGGCGGAGGCGCTGGAGGCGGCCCTCGCGGGCTTCCGCGACGCGGGCCAGGACCGGCTGGCCGCCCTCGCCTCGATCAAGCTCGGCTTCACCTTGGAGGCACGCGGGGAGTTCCGCCGGGCCCGGGCCGCGCTGGAGGAGGGCCTCGCGGGTCTGGAGAAGGCGCCGGACCTCGGGACGGCCGGAGCGCCGTTCGAGGTGGTGGCGGCCATGGCCGGGGACCCGGACGGTACGGTCCTGGCTCGGGTGGCCGCCATCCAGCTCACGCTCGGCGACCCCACCCGAGGCCGCGCCACCCTCACTCAGGCCCTGGCGTCCCTGCGGGCCGGCGGACGGCGGAGGGACGAGGTGGAGCGGCTGGAGCGCCGGCTGCGCATGGAGGAGGCGCAGGCGGCGGGCGACCTGGAGACGGCCCGCGCCCTCGCCGAACAGGCCCTCGACCGGCCGGTGCCCGGGGAGCCGGACGACCGGTCCTACCTGCTGGCCAGGCTCTCGACGTACTGCCGCCGCCTGGGCGACCTGGCCGCAGCCTACGAGTACGCCGCCCGCGGGCACGAGTTACGCGACAGGCGCGTGATCGAGCACCTGCGCAACCTGGGCGCCGCCGCCGTCGGACTCGGCCGGGCGGAGACGGCGGTCAGGCATCTGACCAGGGCCGTCGAGCTGGCCCGCGACTCGGACTCCGCGCTCCCCGCCCAGCTCGTCCAGTCCCTCGGCCTGCTCGCCGCCGCCCTCACCGACGTGGCCCGCTGGCGAGAGGCCGCCCAGGCGTACGAGGAGGGGCTCGCCCTGGTCGAGGCCCCCGTCTGGCGGGCGCTGCGAGCCCCTTTGCTGGCCGGTCGCGCCGCCCTCCACCTCATGCTGGGGGAGCTGGACGCGGCCGGATCCCGCTACCGGGAGGCCATCGCGATCGGCGAGGAGCTGGGCCGCCGCGAGGACCTCGCCGCCGCCTACGCCGACCTGGGGCTGGTCCACGAGCTGCGCGGCGAGCCCGCCGAGGCCAGGCGGTTCGTGGAGCGGGCCCTCGACCTGGAACGCTCGCACGGCCGGGGCCGCGGCACGGTGCCGGCCCTGATCGCGCTCGCCGGCCTGGAGCGATCGGCCCTGGCGACGCCCGCCCAGGCCCGGCTGGAGGAGGCGCTCGCCCTGGCGCGGGAGCTCGGCTTCCGGGCGGGGGAGGCCGTGGCGCTGAGCCGCCTCGGCGCCCTCGACCTCGCCACCGCCTCCTACGCCCGCGCCCGGCGGCGGCTGACGGCGGCCATCGACCTGCTCGCCGGCCTCGGGCACGACCTGGAGCTCGCCACCGCCTGCCACCACCGGTCGATCGTCGCGGAGGAACTGGGCGACCTGCCCGGCGCGCTCGCCGACGCCGAGCGCGCCTGCGCCCTGGGCCAGGAGTCCGCCCGCGACCGGGCGGTCAGGCTCGCCGTACGCCTGGGCCTGGGGATGACCGCCTGGACGCACGCCGAACACGCCAAGCTCGACGCCTTGACGGCCCAGCTCGGCCACCGGCCCGATCCCGCGCCGCCCGGCGTGCCCGCCGACCTCCTGGAGGCCGAGCAGCGCGGCCTCGACGCCGTACGGACCCTCAGGTCGGCCGCCCGCAACACCCGCGACCCGGAGCGGGCCGCCCGGCTCCTCCAGCGCGCCCGCACCGCCCGGGCCGAGCTGGAGGAGCTGTGGCGGCGCATGGAACCCCTGGCCCCCGACCACGTCGCCACGCGCCTGGCCACCCCGCCCACCAGGGCACAGCTCGACGCCCTCGTCAGCGTCCCCGAGACCGGCGGAGGGGCGGTCGCGCTGCTGGGGTTCCACGTCTGCGCCGGTGAGGGGGAACTCGGCGGAGGCGGCACTCCCGGCGGTGGCGAGGCGGGGGACGGGGCTCCTGGCGGTGGCGAGGCGGGGGACGGGGCTGCCGGCGGTGGCGGGGGGAGCGTGGTCGTGCTCGCGCACCGTACCGGCTGGCCCGAGCCGCGCGCCTTCCTCACCACCGTGGACCGCGCCCTCCTGACCGACTTCCTCGGCACCGCCGACGGCCGCCGGCCGGACCTGCTGGACATCGAGGCCCGCCGCCGCCGCGCCGACCTCTGGGGCCGCCTGGCCGACCGCCTGCTCTCGCCGGCCCTCCAAGCCCTCGGCGACGACGTCAGCCTGCTCCACCTGTTCCCGCACGCCGAGCTCCACCGCGTCCCGCTCCACGCCCTCTCCCCGGGCGGACGCCCGCTGCTCGAACGCTGCCCCGTGGCCTACGCCCCCTCCGCCGCCGTCCTGGCCCGCCTGACGCGCAGGCCCGCGGCCCGGGGACGCGGCTCCCTGGTGCTCGGCCACACCCCGGACGCCGCCGCGCGACCCGTCGTGGCGGCCGAGGCCGGGGACGTCGCCACCCTGCTCGGCACCCCGCCGCGCACGGGGGAGGACGCCACGTCGGCCCTGCTGCCCGGCTCGTGGGACGTGGTCCATCTGGCCTGCCCCGGCGTGTTCGACGACGCCGACCCGCTCGGCTCGGGGATCCGCCTCTCCGACGGCCTGCTCACCGCCCGCCGGCTCATGGGCATGAGCGTGGACGCCGGCCTCGTGCTGGTAACCGCGCACGAGCCCGGCACGCCGGAGAACGGCCCGCGGGACGGGAGCGGGGTGGCCGCCCTGGGGCACGCCCTGCTGCGCGCGGGCGCCAGATCAGCCGTGCTCGCCCTCTGGCCCGTCTCTCCCGAGATCACCCGCGCCCTCATGCGCGACCTCCACGCCAGGCTCCGCGCCGGCGACGGAGGCGGCCAGGCCCTGCGCGCCGCCGTGCTCGGGCTGCGCGAGCTCTACGGCTCCGCCGAGCCCGAACTCTGGGCGTCGTACGTGCTCGTGGGCCTGCCGGACGGCTCGCCCGTCCACTTCGAGCCGGGCAGCAGCGTGACCAGCACCAGATAGCCGAAGAAACCCAGGGCCAGCCCCACCGCGTAGCCCCCGAACACCTCGGGCAGCTCCAGCGTCGCCGCCACCAGGCCCCCTCCGACCGTGGCCAGCACCGCCGCCAGGTCGGCCAGCCCCGCGCTGGTCTGCCTGCGGCGCATCGTCCCGTAGGAGATCCAGCCGATCACCAGCCCGAAGCAGATCGCGCCGAGCACCGCCATACGAGGGCCTCCAACTTCGCCGGGAGAGATCGCCGTTCACGATCGCACGCGCGGGGCCGAACTGGCTAGAGGAAGGAGCGGCATGCCCGGTCAGAGGTAGGACTTGGTCGCGCTCACCAGTTCGGCCGCGGCGTCGCGCGTGTCGACGTAGAGGGCGGACTCGGGGGTGCGCTCGCGCACGTCCTGGTCGCGGATGGCGAACACGGCCGGGGCCACGCCCACGTCGCCGTAGTGCTCGGCGACGGCCTTCCCGATCGCCTGCCGCACGTCGCCGACCACCTCGCGCGAGGTGTGGCCGGTCCCGGAGGCGGCGAGGTAGCCCAGCATCCCGGCGAAGCGCAGCTCGCCCTCGCCCGCCGGGCGCGGGTCGGGCTGGTCGAGCCAGAACACCTTGCCCGCCAGGAACGCCTCGTAGCCTGCGCCCTCGCGACCCAGCACGCGGGCCGTCTCGGCGAGCAACTCCCCGAACTCGGCCAGCTCCGCCGAAGGCGGCAGGTCCGTGGTGACGAACAAGGGCACGATCAGCGAGTCGAGCATGTGACTATCCCTCCGTGAGGTGCCTCATCGTAGGATGCCGCACCGACAATCCCCGCGCCCGCCACGCGTGCCGACCGGTAAGGTCACCGGCATGGCGGCGGCTCTCCTGATCACCGGCACCGTCGGCGCCGGCAAGACCTCCGTGGCCGAAGCGGCGGGAGACCTGCTGGCCGCCGCGGCCGTGCCCCACGCGGTCATCGACCTCGACTGGCTCCGCCGGGCCTGGCCCGCGCCCCCGGACGACCCGTTCAACGGCGGCCTCACCATGCGCGACCTGCGCGCCGTGGCCGCCGACTTCACGGCGGCGGGCGCCGAGCGGCTGGTGCCGGCCGGGGTCGTCGAGAGCCGGGCGGAGCGGCGGGCTCACGAGGAGGTGCTCGGCGTCCCTCTCGCGGTCTGCCGCGTCCACGTCGAACTTCGAGAAGTGCACCGGCGGCTGCGGGCCCGCCACTCGCTCGACCCCCAGGGGCTTGACCGGCACCTCAAAAGGGCGCGGGAATTGGCGTCCATCCTGGACGAGGCGCGGGTGGCGGACTTCGCCGTGGACGGCACCGAGGGCCTCCCCGCGCAGGTGGCGGCCAGAGTCGTCGAAGCCTGGCAGGCGGGCTAACGCTGCGTCCACTCGTCCTCGAGCGCCGAGTGCACGATCGAGTCACGCCACCCGTGCGGCGTGTGCACGTGGTGCCGGATGCGGCCCTCCTCGACCATCCCGGCGGTCAGCATCGCGAGCTGGGCGGGCAGGTTGGCGGGGGAGCGGGCGCCCCAGATGCGGTGCAGCCCGAGCTGCTTGAACCCGAACGCCAGCAGCAGGCGTACGAGGTCCGTGCCGATGCCCCGGCCCCACTGATCATGGCGCAGCCCGAACCCGATCTCCGCGCTGTGCGGATGGTCGGTCTCGATCTGCAGGCGGGCCACCCCGATGACGTCATGGCGGTCGGCGTCGACCACGGCCAGCACGTAGAGGTGGCGCGGCTCGGCGGCGGCGGCCTCCAGGGCGCGGTCGACGAGCACGGCCACCTCCTGCGGGCTGCGCGGGGCGAACGGCAGGTGCTGGGTGGTGGCGGGGTCGCCGTAGACGGCGTGCAGGGCGGGCACGTCGGCCTCCGTCACCTCACGGAGGCCGAGCCGCTCACCCTTGCAGACCACTCGGCGCATGCGCCGAAGGTAACGCGAGTCCCGCGATCTCTACAAGCCCTTGTCAAGTCGCGAGTTGACTCCCGTAAGCGCGCGCGACAAGTTCGGCGACAGCGCTGTGGGCGCCGAGCGGCTCGGCGTGGCCGGCGTTGATCGACGCCGCGGCCTGCCCCACGATGCCCTGCGGGGCCTCGTGGCCGATCATGCAGGGCGCGATGGCCAGGCGCTCCGCGCCCGCGCCCCGCAGCCGCTGGGCGGCCATGCCGACGCCGGGCTCGCTGTCCAGCGAGGCGGCCACGACCGGCAGCGTGAGCCTGGACGCCAGGAGCACCGCGGTGGCCTGCACGGCGTGCACCGCCCGCTCGCCGCCCACCGTGGCGAGGATGACGGCGTCCACGGGGCTGGAGACGTTCAGCAGGCGTACGCGGTCGGCCCGGGCCAGGCCGCGCTCGGCCAGCCGGATGTGCAGGGCCTCGGCCAGCAGCGGGTGCGGCCCGAGCGCCTCGGTCACGACGGCCCCCGAGCCGCTGGCGGCGACGGCCTTGCCGATCTCCGCCATGATGGCGGGATCTTCCCAGGTGAGCAGCGGGACGACGACGGCGTCCCGGCCGGCGGGCAGGGAGTCCGCCAGGTCGGTGATGCTGGTCAGCCGCACCTCGATCTGCGGGTTGTCCACGCGTACCACGGCCGCGATCTCCTCGGCCACGCCATCGGTGCCGCCGGGGGTGGCGAGCACGAGCATGGGGGCGTCCGGCGGCAAGGACGTGGGCACGGGACGGCGGTGTCGGCCGCCACCCGGCCGGGGGGAACGTTCTCGTACAGGCAGGCTCACAGGCGCGCAGTTTATGCCTATTCGGGGGCGGTTGTTCTGTGAATCGATGGCGATTGCGTCACAACGCCCGGCGTGTGACCGAGATTACATCGTGATCCCTGAGAACGTTGACTTATCTACACAAAACGGAAACCCTGGAGCAACTAGAAACGCGTTCTAGAGCGACAGCCACAGGACCGTCCCCGGAGGATGGGAATGAAGCCGTTCTATGTCCGCGAACTGAGCGTCTACCCGGTCGGCCGCCGGCGGATCCTGCTGCTGGCGGTGGCCGTGCTCGCCAGCCTGGTGGCCAACTTCGAGACCACGCTCGCCACGATCCTGCCGCTCCTCATGTCGGACCTCGACATGTCCCTCACCGTCTACGGGCAGCTCGCTGCGTTGTCGGTGCTGGTGGGCGGGCTCTCGGCGGGGTTCGGCGGCATCCTGTCCGACCGGTGGGGGCGGGTCACGATCCTCGTGCCGACCCTGACGATCACGGCCGCCTGCAACTTCCTGCTGGCCACCGTGGACAGCGTGGCGGGGCTGTTCTGGGTGCGCTGCCTGATGCTGTTCATCGAGGGCGCGGGCATCACGATCACCGCGTCGCTGGTGCGGGACTTCTCGCCGCGGCTGGGGCGGGCGCAGGCGTTCGCCTTCTGGACGTGGGGGCCGGTCGGGGCGTCGTTCCTGGCCTCGTTCATCGCGGGGTTCACGCTGCCGCTGTTCGGCAACGCGTGGCAGTCGCAGGCGATCATCATGGGCGTCGTGTCGCTGGTGATGTGCGCGGTCATCATCTGGAAGATCGCCGAGCCGTCGGCGGCGCTGCGGGCGCAGGTGATGGAGGCCGAGCAGGAGCTGGTGGTGGAGGAGGACGTCCGCCACGGCCGCGTACGCGAGCTGTTCAGGCACCCGCACCTGTGGGCCCACGTCCTCGGCAACACCGGCTGGCAGGTGCTCTACTGGACGTTCGCGATCTTCGGGCAGACCATCCTGGCCTCGGCCTTCGGCATGGACCCGGCCGCGGCCAACCGCGTGGTGGCGCTGGGCATCGTGCTCAACGCCCTGGCCGTGGTGGTCGTCGGGCGGCTGTCGGACCGGCTGCGGCTGCGCAAGCCGTTCACCGCCGCGGGCACCGTGCTCACCGCGGCGGCGCTGGCGTACTTCATCGCGCTGATCGGGCCGGGCGTGGCCACCGGGCACGTCACCGCCGTGTACGCGCTGCTCTTCCTGTTCATGGGCATCGCGTACGTGCCGTGGATGGCCAACTTCTCCGAGGACGCCGAGGACGTCGAATCCCGGCTGCAGGGCTCCGCGCTGGGTATCTGGGGCATGGTCGTCCGGGTCATGATCGTGGTCCTGCTGGTCGTCTCCCCGATGGTGGTGGAGTCGGGGGGCTGGCAGCTCTGGCTGGGCGTGGCGCTCGGCGGCCAGATCGTGTTCCTGGTCTCGATGGTGGCCTTCCGGGGCCGGTGGCGGCCCGCCAGGCCGGTGGCGCCGCCGAAGGTGCCGGTGTAGGCGCAGGTGTAGGCGCAGGTGCGCCCCGCGCGGGCGGCGTTGGCAGCCGCCGCCCGCGACTTCCGCGGCGTTTCCTGCGGAGATCAGGCGAAGGGTCCCACCTGCGGGGCCCTCCGGGTGGGTCCGGGCGTGGTGTCGGCCAGGTCGAGGTCGCGGGTCTCGGGGGCGATGGCCAGGCCCACGGCGGTGACGGCCAAGGCGATGACCACGTAGACGGAGACCGCGACCGTCGACCGGTACGACTCGAAGAGCTGGATCGCGATGATCGGGGCGAGCGCCCCGCCGACGATCCCGGCGACCTGGTAGCCCATGGAGGCGCCGCTGTAGCGCAGCCGCGTGCTGAACAACTCGGCGATGAAGGCCGCCTGCGGGCCGTACATCGCGGCGTGGGTGACCAGCGCCACGACGGCGGCCAGCGCGATCAGCGGGAACGACTTGGTGTCGAGCAGCGGGAAGAACACGAACACCCACACCGCCGCGCCGACCACGCCCGCGAAGTAGACCGGGCGGCGGCCGTACCGGTCGGACATGGCGCCGGCCAGCGGGATCAGCACGAGTTGCAGCGCCGAGCCGATGAGCACGGCGTTCAGCGCGTACGAGCGGGGCAGGTCCAGCACGCCGGTGATGTAGACGATGATGTAGGCGGTGAAGGTGTAGAACGCCACGTCCACCCCGATCCGCGCGGTGAAGGCCGACAGCAGCGCGCGCGGGTGCGTGCGCAGCACCTCGACCAGCGGCATCCTCGCCTTGGCGCCCTTCTGCTCGACCTCGGCGAACAGCGGCGACTCGGTGATCCTCAGCCGGACCCACAGGCCCACGAACACCAGCGCGCCCGACAGCAGGAACGGCACCCGCCAGCCCCATGACAGGAAGGCGGCGTCGGTCAGCGTGAAGGACAGGATGGTCAGCAGGCCGGTGGCCAGCACGTAGCCGGCGGGCACGCCGACCTGCGGCCAGCTCGCGTTGAAGCCGCGGCGCCGGCCGTCGCCGTGCTCCAGCGACATGATCACCGCGCCGCCCCACTCGCCGCCGAGCCCCAGGCCCTGCACGAACCGCAGCAGCGCCAGCAGGGCCGGGGCCAGCACGCCCACGCTGGCGTAGCCGGGCAGCACGCCGATGAGGAACGTCGCGACGCCCATCACCAGGAGCGTCACCACCAGCACGGTCTTGCGGCCCACGCGGTCGCCGAAGTGGCCGAACACGATGCCGCCGAGCGGCCTGGCCACGAACGCCACGGCATTGGTGGTCAGCGAGGCCAGCGTCGCGCTGACCGGGTCGAGGGAGGGGAAGAACAGCTTGGGGAAGACCAGGGTCGCCGCGGTGGTGTAGAGGAAGAAGTCGTACCACTCCAGCGACGTGCCGATCAGGCTGGCGAGGATCACCCGCCGGGTCTGTTGCGCGGAGCCTGACATCCGATCGCTCCTTGTAGTCGAGGGGGGATAATTATCAACGTAAGGATCGTTGAACAATTCGACAAGAGGTTTGCTCCATGATTCCCTGTTAAATGTGGATGACGCGGTTGCTGATCTCTCCCAGGACCGGCCCCGACTGGGACGCAGCAGCACGGCCGAGCGGGTGGCCGACATCCTGCGCGACCGCATCAGCGAGGGCTTCTTCCAGCCCGGTCAGCGGTTGTCGGAGGAGTCCATCTCGGAGGCGCTCGGCGTGTCGCGCAACACCCTGCGCGAGGCGTTCCGGCTCCTGAGCCACGAGCGGCTGCTCGACCACCGGCTCAACCGGGGCGTGTTCGTCCGCCTCCCGTCCGCCGCGGACGTGATCGACCTCTACCGCGTGCGCCGCGTGCTCGAAGGGGCGGCCGTGCGGCGCACCCCGCCCGAGCAGGCGCTGGCCCTGATCAAGGAGACGGTGCTCGACGCCGAGCGGGCCGCCGCCCAGGACGACTGGCAGGGCGTCGGCACCGCCAACATCCGCTTCCACCAGGCCCTGGTCTCCATGAACGAGAGCCCCAGGATCGACGAGACCATGCGCCAGCTCCTGGCCGAGCTGCGGCTCGTCTTCCACGTGATGGAGAACCCGCGGGCCCTCCACGAGCCGTTCGTCGACCGCAACCGCATCCTGCTCGGGCTGATCGAGTCGGGGCCGCCCGAGAAGGCCGCCGCCTATCTGGACGACTATCTCGACCACGCCGAGCGGCTGCTCGTCCACGCCTACGGGCCGAACCGCTAACGTTTGCGCATGGACCGGACCTTCACCCTGGACGAGGCCCGCGCGCTGCTCCCCGCCGTCATGGAACAGGCGGCCGAGGTGATCGCGGCCCGCGCCGACCTTGCCGAGATCGACTTCGAGCGGCGCTCCGGGGGCCGGTCCGAGCTCGGCGGCCTGCCCGAGCTCAAGGGGCTGCAGGCCCGCATCGAGGAGATCCTGAGCGGGTGGAGCGAGCTGGGGATCGAGGTCAAGGGCATCGCGCCGGTGCTCGTCGACTTCCCCTCGGTGCTCGACGGGGTGTCGGTCCGGCTGTGCTGGATCGAGGGGGAGCGGGAGCTCGCCTGGTATCACCGTACGGAGCTGGGCTTCGCCGGTCGCCGGCCCCTGTAGTTCCCGGTACGCCCTCGACGCGGCGGGCGGCAGGGAGTCCATGGACCGGCTCGCCGCGCTCGTGGCCGATCTGTGACCAACCGGCCACGAGGGGTGCGTGTCTAAGGGGGTGAGTGAAAGGACACGACCATGAGCCACTCCTCAGCGGCCGCCGCGCTCCTCGCGCCCGCGGTCGCCGGCGCGCTGGGACTCGCCCCCGCCGCCGCACACGCCCAGAACGCCCCACCGGCGGCCCGCGCCGCCTGGATCAAGGCGTGCTACGACAGGAAGCACCAGGAGTCCCTGCCCTGCGGCCACTGGCGGCTGCGGCTGCGCGACGGCCGCGATGCCGTCGTCCGCGGCGCGGCCGGGCGCGGGATCGACGGGAAGGGACGGGCCGGCGCCTTCGCCGGGGTGTTCGCGATCAGCGCGGACGGCCGCGTGATGGCCTACGAGCGGGCCGGTGACCACCGCCTGGTCGTCCGGCGCACCGCCGGCGGGCCGGTCACGGAGCTGCCGCGGGCGGCCAGGCCCAAGGGCGTCGGCAGCGACGAGATCGACCTCTCGCTGTCCCCGTCGGGCGACCGCGTGCTGATCGACTACTTCGACGCGCCCGACCGCCTGCCCACCAAGGTCATCACCGTCGCCACGGGGGCGATCACGGCGCTGTCCCCCAAGCACGGGGCGCTCGGCTTCAGCGCCGACGGCGACGAGGTGCTGACCACGCGCACGGTGAGCGACAACACCACCGCCATGTACGCCCACCGGCTCGGCGGCGGCGTCATCAGGCGGACACCGCCCACGCTCGTCATGAACGCCGCCACCCACGCGCTGGCCGCCGACGGCACCACCGTGGCGCTGTTCACGACGAGCGAGCAGAAGCCGCCCCGGGTGCGCACGTACGACCTGGCGACCGGGCGGCTCTCGGCGGGCGCGGAGCTGCCGCTCAAGCCGGACGCGACGCCGTACCTGGCCTGGTGGGACGCCGGGGGGCGGCTCACGGCCACGGTCAGGACCGGCGAGGAGGGGAAGGCGGCGGTGGTACGGGTGCTCACCGTCGACCCCGAGACCGGCACGGCCACGCAGGCCGACAAGTACACGATCGGCTCCAAGGGCAGCACATTCGTTCTGGCGGGGGAGTGAACGGCATGCGCGCGAAGATCCTCGTGGTCCTGGCCACGGCACTGGCGTTCTCGTGGCCGGCCACCGCCCACGCGGAGCCGCACGGCTCCCACTCCGGCTCCCACTCCGGCTCCCACTCTGGCTTCCACTCCGGCGACACGATCCGCTACGCCTCCATCAAGAGCTGCCCGGTCAAGGGCGGCGGCACCAGGGCGTGCGGCGACTGGCGGCTCGTCATGCACAGCGGCGAGCGGACGACCCTGCCCGACGCCCAGGGTGTCGCGCGCGAGGCCGACGGCTCCTCCAACGGCTACGTCCCGGCGGCCATCGCGGTCAGCGGGAACGGGCGGCGGGTGGCGTACTTCACCAAGAAGGGCCGCCTGGCCGTGCGGACGCTGGGTGGCGGGGTCAGGCAGTTCGCGCGGGACGCGCTGCCGAAGGCGGCCCAGTACGAGGTGACCCTGCTGCTCTCCGACGACGGCGCCCGGCTGGCGGCGGTCATCGGCGGCGAGCGGCCCGCCGACACCCGCGTCTTCGACACCGCGACCGGTGACCTGCTCGGCACCATCCCGGACGAGGTGTCGGTGCTGGGCTTCAGCGGCGACGGCGACGAGGTGTTCACCAGCGTCCCGGCCGACGAGTCCGTCACCGACCTGGTCGTCCACGGCCTCACCGGGGAGGAACTGCGCCGGGCCACGCCGCCGCAGGTCATCGAGGCCAACGTGCCGCAGGCGCTGGCGGCCGACGGGCGTACCGTGGCGAGCCTCGTGACCGGGTCCAAGGCGGAGCTGGTGACGTACGACATGGACGGCGACCAGATCACCGGCCGCAAGAAGGTCAGGCTGCCGGCCGGGGACCTGCACATGCTGGACTGGACCGGGGAGACGCAGGTGACGGCCCACCTGGCCGGCCACTCGTCGGGGGCCACCAGGGTGACGATCGTGCAGATCGACACGGTGACGGGGCAGGTCCGGGTCAGGGACCGGTACACCGTGCTGCGCGACTCGTACGTCTTCGCGGCCTGCGGCGGCTGAGGACCGCCGCGCCGGGCGGGCATACGCTGCTGGGGTGGAGGTTCACTCGACCAAGGCGATGGCCGCGCGGGCCGTCGACCTGTGCGTGGCGCTGCTGCACGAGCAGCCGTCGATCGAGTCGGTCTCGCGGGTCCTGCGCGAGCACGGCGAACTCGGCGACCTCGACCTGGGCGCGGACGACGTGACGGCGATGCGCGCGGCGGCGGCGCGCCTGCGGGAGGTGCTGGGCTCGGCCACCGTCGAGGAGGCGGTGGCCCGGCTCAACCGCCTGCTCTCGGGAGCGGCCCACGCCCCCCGGCTGACCAGCCACGGGGGCACGACGAGCTGGCACGTCCACGTCGACAGCGCGGACGACGCTCCGTGGGGGGAGTGGTTCCTGACCTCGTCGGCGATGGCACTGGCGGTGCTGCTCGCCGACCACCAGCGGGTGCCGGGCGGGCTGTGCGCCTCGGCGAGCTGCGGGCGGCCGTACCTGGACTTCGGCGGCGGCAGCCCGCGCCGCTACTGCAGCACCCGCTGCGCCACCCGCGAACGCGTGGCCGCACACCGCTCACGCACCTCCTCCACCATCGGCGACTGACCTCTGAGGAGCGTCGGGGGCAGGTCGCCGGGAGAGGAGGACGGCGAGCGCCAGCGCCTGCAGCGCCGCGCCGGCCAGCAGGGCGGCACCGACCGAGTACGCGGCCAGCGGCCCGGCCAGCGCGGCCCCGATCGCGTACGAGGTGATCTTCAGGCTGGCGCCCGTGGTGAACACCTGGCTGCGCAGCCGGGCGGGGGCCTCGCGGTGCCGTACCGCGAAGAGCGCGGTGAGCTGCGGCCCCTCGCCCAATCCGGCGACGGCGGCGGCCACCACCGCCGTCCAGAACGCCGTCGAGACGGCGGCCAGCACCATGCCGGCCCCCAACACCGCCGTCCCGGCCACCAGCACCACATCCCACCGCCGCTCCGGGGGCGTGGTGGCGGGCGCCGCATCCGGCCCGCGCCCGCGCGGCAGGGCGGCGAGTGCCGCGTTGGCGGCGAGACCGCAGGCGGCGGTGACGGCCAGGAGCAGCGTGCCGTGGCCGCTCTCACCGGTCAGCCGGGCGCCGAGCACGGGCGCGGACACGACCAGCATGGCCAGGCCGCAACACGACACCATCGACCCGAGGGTGGCCCGCCGCAACGCACCGTTCCGGACGATGGCCGCGAACCCCGCACCCATCTCGGCCCGGATCCCCCGCCCTCCACCCGGCCGTTCGCCCGGCCCTCCACCCCGTCCACCACCGGGCCCGGGGCCGCGGGCGGGGAGGCGCCAGGCGGCGGGCAGGGCGGCGAGCAGCAGCCCGGCGCACGCCAGCACCGTCGCCGGCCCGCCGCTCGCGGCCGCCAGCACCCCCACCACGGCGGGCCCAGCCAGCCCCGCCGCGTTGTAGCTCATCGAGTCGAGCGCCGTGGCCCTGCCCAGCCGCGCGGGCCCGGCCACCAGGGGCAGCTGGGCCGTCCAGCCACCCGTGAGCGCCGGCCCCAGCAGGCCGGTCACGACCGCAAGCCCGACCAGGACCACGTCCGGCGCCCGCACCTGCCCGCCCGGGACCAGCAGCCCGAGGAGGAGCAGGAGCCCGGCCGCGTACCCGAGCAGGCACGCCGCCAGCAGCCGGCCCGGCCGCCGGGCCCGGTCGAGCAGCACCCCGAGCAGCGGCCCCCCGGCGGCGGCCGACACGGTGAGCCCCGCCAGCAGCCACGAGGCCAGCAGCGGCGACCCTGTGACGGCCAGCCCCGTGACCAGGAGCGCGGGTCCGGACATCTCATCACCGGTACGGGCGGCGAGGGCCCCGGTCATGTAACGGGCTAACACCTTCAAGACGTTACAGGAAAGTGCCCTGGCGTGTTAGGAGTGCGGGCCATCGGGAAGAAGTACCCGCAGTCACACTCCTGAGCTGGGAAAATGGCTCACGCCGGGGAGGGTCGGCCTGCGCGAACTGCGTGCGTGCAGGCCGACCGGCTATCCACCGCGGCCGGGGCCGCCGCCGCTCAGGCCGAGCTGGTGATGACCGCAAACCGGGCGCCGAAGGGGTCGGCGAGGAACGCCATCCGCCCGACCCCCTCCGTCGACATCGGCGGAGCGTGCGTCGTGCCCCCGAGCCGCTGCGCCAGGGCCACCGTGGCATCGCAGTCGGGCACCTCGAAGTACGGCAGCCAGTGCGGGCTGTCGCCGGCCTGAAGCTGGGCGAGGCCGGCCATCGCCGACGACTCGCCGCCCTCGGCGGGGGAGATCACGGGGTACGACGCGTCGCCCATCGGCAGGTCCTCGATCCGCCAGCCGAAGACCGCCTGGTAGAAGGGGCGGATGCCGGCGGGGTCGGGGGTGTGGAGCTCGACCCAGCCGAGCGAGCCCGCCTCGGTGACCAGGCCGAGCCCCTTGGTCCGGCCCGGCTGCCAGACGGCGAACGCGGCCCCGGCCGGATCGGCGAACACCGCCATCCCGCCCTGCCCCTCGATGTCGATCGGCGGTGACAGGACCGTGCCGCCCGCCTGCTCGATCGTCTTCGCGATGACGCCGGCGTCGGGCGCCTGGAAGTACGTCAGCCACGCCGGAGCCCCTCGCCCCGGGGTCTCCGTGCTGATCCCGGCGACCGTCCGGCCGCCGACCTGGCAGAACCGGTAGTGCCTGTGCTCGGGCCCCAGCGAGATGGAATCCCAGCCGAACAGCCCGGTGTAGAAGGCGTCCGACGCCTCCGTGTCGGGGCTGCTGACGTCGATCCAGCAAGGGGTGCCCGGAACGTAGTCGGTGGTGAGCATGGCCTGCTCCTTCGCGTGACGAAGCGGTGGGTGGCCTCTTCACCTCTGGCGCGGTTGGAGGGCGATGCCACTCTTGTCCGGCGTCTCACAGCCTGGCACGTCCGGTGGGTGGAAGGCGACCCTTGACAGCAGTCGAATATGTGTTTGAACGATGGCGTAGACTCGGCACCATGACAGCCGCGTTCCAAGCATCATTGCTCGGCCTCGACGAGGAGCTCGGGCTCGGACCGCTCGCCGGCGCCGTGCGCAGGACGCACCTCGACCACGGCGCCTGGATCGACCTGCGGCCGGGCTGGCTGACGGGTGCCGACACGCTGTTCGAACGGCTGGCGGAGCGGGTGCCGTGGCGGGCCGAGCGGCGGCGCATGTACGACAAGGTCGTGGACGTGCCCCGGCTGCTGAAGTTCTACGACGAGGGCGAGCGGCTGCCCGACCCGGTGCTCGACGACGCCAGGAGGGCCCTCGACGCCCACTACGGGGCGGAGCTGGGCGAGCCGTTCCGTACGGCCGGGCTCTGCTTCTACCGCGACGGCCGCGACAGCGTGGCCTGGCACGGTGACACGATCGGGCGGGGCAGCACCGAGGACACCATGGTCGCGATCATCTCGGTCGGCAGCCCCCGCCCGCTCCTGCTCCGCCCACGCGGCGGCGGCCCCTCGATCCGCCGCGACCTCGGCCACGGCGACCTGATCGTGATGGGCGGAAGCTGCCAGCGCACCTGGGAGCACGCCATCCCGAAGACCGCCCGCCCGGCGGGCCCCCGGATCAGCATCCAGTTCCGCCCCCACGACGTCCGCTAACCCTCGCCCACCGACCGGATCCGCCCCACCGATCGGGTCCGCCCCACCGATCGGGTCCGCCCCACCGACCGGGTCCGCCCCACCGACCGGGTGCGGCCCGCTTATCGGGTCCGCCCCACCGATTGGGTCCGGCGCGCCGATCGAGTGCGGCCCGCTGATTCGTTGCGGCACGCCCGCAGGGGCGTAGCCGCGTAGGGCGGGTTGGCTCGCCGTCCGGCTTCCGGTGCTGATCGGACGGGCGCGTCCGACCCGGTGCGGCGCGCCCGTCCGGGCCGACCCGCCCATCGGAGTCCGCTCTGCCGATCCGCGTGGGCGTGCCGATCGCGTCCGGCCCGCCCAAAGCGCCCGGCCGCCTATCCGGGCCGCCCGCCAATCTGGTTCGGCCCGCCCAAGCAGGGCCGCCCGTCCTATCCGGTCCGGCACGCCCACAGGGGCGTGGCCCGCGTCTTATCCCGTTCGGGTTGGTGTGCTGGTCGGGTGGGGGGTGGGGTCGGGCGGTTGCCGGAGTACGAGCCCGCCCGGTGCGGCTTCGAGCGGGTTACCGCAGTACGAGCCGCCCGACGCGGCCCTGTTCGCCGGCGGCCCAGCACGAGCGGTCGTGTGCGCACGACACCGTGTCGAACGATCCGCCGTCGAACGTCTCCCAGCTCCGCCCGCCCGAATACGTCACGTCACTGCCGGTCGGCCCCACCGCGACGGCGGCGAAGGGCAGGTGCGGCAGCCAGGTCACGCCCGACCGGTACGCGGGCGGCGGCGCGGCGGCCGGTTGCCAGGTGGTGCCGCCGTCCCTGCTGACCGCCCCCGCGCTGGGCGACTGCTGCTCCGGCCGGTAGTCGCCGCCGACCGCGATGCCCCGGTGCCGGTCGCGGAAGGCCAGGCCGAAGACGCCGCGCGCCGGGTCCCCGGCCGGGATGGGCGTGTCGGCCACCGTCCACGTACGTCCCCGGTCGCCCGAGTGGAACACCCGCGACCGTTCCGCCCCGCCGGTGGCCAGCCAGACGTCCCGCCCGCCGGCCGTGACGAGGCACTGCCCGCTCGCCGCGAAGCCGGCCTCGCCCGGCAGCGCCGGCGGCATCCCGTCCGGGGGCAGCACCCGCCAGCTCCGCCCGCCGTCCTCCGTGGCCAGGATCCGGAACCTGCCGTCCACGGGGTCGCTCATGGCCAGCCCGTGCCGCCGGTCGAAGAAGGCCATGCAGTCGTAGAACGCCCGGGGCTCGTCGTTCCTGAACGTCTCCGCCCACGTACGCCCCCCGTCCTCCGTCCGGTAGACGCGCGAGTCCGTGCCCTGGCCGATGGACAGCGCCACGGCCCGGTCGGAGTCGAACGCCTCGATGTCGCGGAACTGGAGCGCGGCCGTGTCGGGCGGGGAGACGTTCTGCCAGCTCCGCCCGCCGTCCACGGTCCTCAGCACGGTGCCGCCCGAGCCCGAGGCCCACACCACGTTCCGGCTGACGGGCGACAGGCCGCGCAGGCGCGCCGTCACCCCGGTCTCCTTGAGCTCCCAGCTCAGCTTGGGCATGCCCGCTTGGGCGGGCAGAGGGGCGGCGAGCACGAGGGCGGCTGACAGCGCGCCCAACGCGATGCGAAGCTTCATGTCGGGCAAACTAGCCCAAAGGATCAACACCGTCCATGGCGTCGAGGAACTCGGGTCAGCCGTCGTCGGCGACGGCGCGGTGGGCACTCCATCGCAGCCACAGCGCGGGCAGCTCCTTCTCAAGGAACCTGTAGAGCTCGTGCACGTTCTCCAGCCGTTCCCGGCGCTCGGCCGGGCCGTCGGCGAGCACCCGCAGCCCGGCCTCGGTGAACTCCCGGAACGCGGACGTCTTCGCGTAGCGGGCGGCGAGCATCCGGCTCCACCCGTCGGGGGCCATGCGGAAGAGCTCCTGCCGCTCGCCCCGCCGCCGGACCCCCTCGATCAGGCCGCTCGGCGCCAGGAGCCGGGTCGCGCTGCTGATCGAGCTCCGGCTGACCCGCAGCACGTCGGCGAGCTCGGCGGCGCTCTGCTCCGGCGGGTCGCTGATGAGCAGCCAGCCGACCACCCGCCCGGCGATCAACGGCATGCCGTCCCGTGCGAAGAAGACCGCGACGTCGTCGACGAACTCGAGCTCGGCGTCCGTTGGGGTGATCATGTTCGGATATTACGGTCATTGCAGTAATGGCTGCTATGGCCGGAATCGGCGGGCGGGTCAGGCGGCCTGGCGGGAGGCTCCCCAGGACAGCAGTTCCTCGGCCGTGCTGAAGCGGCGGCTGGAGACGGACTCGTCGAGCAGCACGCCGACCAGCACCCGGCCGTCGGACTCCCCGGCGAACGCCAGGCAGTAGCCCGCCGCCCGGGTGAAGCCGGTCTTCAGCCCGATCGCGCCGGGCGTGCCGAGCAGCCGGTTGGTGTTGCGCCACTCGTACGAGCGGTGCCCGTCGCCGGCGTCGAGGTCGTGCCGGCGGGTCCCGGCCACCTGCTTGATCAGCGGCACCCGCAGCGCCTTGGCGGCCAGGAGGGCCTGGTCCCTGGCGGTGGAGTAGCCGTCACTGCCGGGCATGGGCAGGCCGTCGGCGTTGACGTACTCGGTGTCGTTCATGCCCAGCTCGCGGGCCGTGGCGTTCATCTTGGCCACGAAGCCCTTGACGCCGGGGCCGTACGTGCGGGCCAGCGCGTGGGCCGCGTCGGCGCCGGAGGGGAGCATCAGGCCGTACATGAGCTCGCCGACCGTGAGGCGGTCGCCGGGGCGCAGGTCCGCGGTGGTGCCGCCGCCGTCCTCGGCGTACTCGACGTCCTCGCGCGCGATCCGCACCACGTCCGTGGGCTTGGCGGTCTTCAGCACGACGTACGCGGTCATGGTCTTGGTCAGGCTGGCGATCGGCATCCGTTCGGTGCCGTCCTTGTCCAGGAGCACGTCGCCGGACGAGGCGTCCATCAAATAGGCGGCCCGGCCGTACACGGCGGGAGTGTCGGCGGACACGGCGGGCGCGGTCGTCGCCGTGGCATGCGCCGGCGCGGTGAGCCCTGTGACCAGGGCAAGTGCGCCTGCCATGGCAGTCAGAAAAGCTTTCCCGATACGCATGGCCCACAGACTGCCGCGCGTCTTGGGGTGCGTTTGACGAAATAACCGAAATTTCGTGACAAACTGGGCGGAAACCCCCATGTAGCCGGAAGATCTGGCTTGGTAAATCTTTAGCGAGATATACCGGAAGTCGGGGGATCGGCGGTCAATGGAGCTTCAGCGGGGGTTCCAGAAGTTGTCGGCCACCCGCTCGCCCGCCGCCAGCTCCGAGAACAGGTCCTCCCACAGCGGCATCACCTGCTCGGGCCCGTAGGCGCGCAACGCCCTCGCCGCCGCCCTCCCCATGCGCACCCGCAGGTCACGGTCGGCGATGACCCGGTTCAGGGCGGCGGCCAGCGCGTCCACGTCCCTGGGCGGCACCAGCACGCCGTCCACGCCGTCGGTCAGCACGTCCCCCGGACCGGTCGGGCAGTCGAAGGCCACCACGGGCAGCGCGTGCGTCATCGCCTCGATCATCACCATCGGCAGCCCCTCGAAGCGGGAGCTCAGCGCGTACACGGAGGCGTCGGTCAGCTCCCTCTCCAGCCGGTCGGTACGCCCCGGCAGCGACACGTGCTCGCCCAGCCCGTACTGCTCGACGAGCCCGGCGAGCTGCCCCCTGCGCGGCCCGGTGCCGAAGATGCGCAGCCGCCACTCCGGATGCTCGGGCACCACCTGCGCGAACGCCTGGACGAGCAGGTCGAACCCCTTCTGCGGCACCAGCCGCCCGGCCGCGATCACCACGGGATTCGCCTGCTGGGAACGTTCCTGCTCGACCTTGTGCACCGCGTTCGGGATCTGCACGATCGGGGTGCGCGGCAGCAGGCGCTGGTACTCCAGCCGGTTGGTCCGTGTCAGCACCGTGATCGCGTCGAACCGGTCGTAGCGGCGGGCGATCTCCCTGCGGATCGTGTCGGGGTAGGCCGACAGGTTCATGTGCTCCTGGGCGACCCGGATGACGCTCCTGGGGGCCCGGCGGGCGGCGATCAGGTTGAGCGCGGGCCGGGTCGTCACCAGGATGCCGTCGCGCAGCTTGGAGACGTACTCCATGGCGGCCCACTCCACGCGCTCGGTGAAGTAGTCGGCCGCGAACTCGCCGCGCGGCACGATCTTCCCGCGCACCCTGCGCCAGGCGCGGCGGCCGATCGAGTCCGGCCGGCGGCCGTCCCGCTGGTCCACCAGCGTGGTGACGGTGATCCCGGGGTCCAGCCCGAACCGGGGGTTGTCGCGCCGCCGTACGAGGCTGACCAGCTCGACGTCGTGGCCGGCGGCGGCCATCGCGTTCGCCTGGTTGACCACCGTGCGGATGGTGCCGCCCATGCCGTAGGCGTGCAGCATGAGGTAGCGGATCTTCACGCGGCCGGCCTCGTGCGCGGACGCGGCGATCGACCCGGGACGGCGCGGCAGGAAGGCGAATTCATGCCGAGGCAGACTACCTCGGGTTCCTGGCAGTTCCCTGGGAGAGCGAACGATGATCAAGAGCGTTAGCCTGGCAGGTGTCGAGGCGCGCGATTTCGGACCGAGGAGTGGGGCATGGACGGCGTACGGCCGGCGGACGACGTGGTTCTGGGCATGGTCGCCGAACAGCTGAGCACGGCCATGGGCCGCCCCTGGGAGGTCCGCGACGGCATGGCGAAGGGCCCCGGCACGGTCGCGGTGCGGCTGGGCGCCGACCACACCGGCAGCGCCAGCCACCTCGACCTCGACTTCGTGCTCAACGTCGAACGCCCGGAGGACACCACGATCAGCGACTGCGTGGCCGGCTACGGCGCCACCACCGAGGAGGCCCTCGACCGGGCCGTCCAGGTGTGGCTGGGCACGACCGGCAGCGCCCTGCTCGAACTTGTCGTCCAGGACGGCTCGCACGCCGCCCACTTCGCGCCCGGCGACCCCGACGGCTTCCCCGCCTGGCACGCCATCCACGGCGGCATCACCGGCTGGGGCACCGGCGACGACCACGACGCCGTGCAGCGCTGGGCGGTCCAGCACGTCCTCCTGCCGCACCTGGCCCCGGCGCTGAAGGGCACGCTCGAACGCGGACAGCTGGTCGGGGTGAAGGCGTTCTTCGGCGGGGGAGAGGGCGGGGAGACCGCCGAGATCCGGGTCGACGGCGCCTACCACGAGGCGGGCTCGCGGGCCCTGGCGGAGCTGGACTGGCCGCGACCGGCGACCGGCGTCTCGTACGCCCGCACGTTCGTGCTCCTCGTCCACCAGGAAGGCGACTGACCTCAGAGCCCCCGGCCGGCCCCCGCGCCTCGTCCGGGGATCCGGCCGCAAGACGATCCGCTGCTCGGGTCCGCGTAGCGGGCGGCGAATAATGATCGCGCGCTCGCCCCCTCCGCCTGTTAGCGTTACCGCTGAGGGGGTGAGCCGCGGTGAAATCCAAACCCGGCAGGCCTGCGGTGCTCATGGACGTCGCCGTGCTCGCCGGAGTCTCCACCATGACCGTTTCGCGCGTGCTCAACACGCCCGACCTCGTCCGCGCCGAGACCAGGGCCCGCGTGCTGGCCGCCGTGCGCGAGCTGGACTACCGGCCCAACCAGGCCGCCCGCCAGCTGGTCACCGGCCGCTCCGGCGTGCTCGGCGTGGTCAGCATCGACACCACCCTCTACGGCCCGGCCTCCACCCTCTACTGCATCGAGCAGGCCGCCAGGCACGCCGGCTACAACGTCAGCATCGCCAGCCTCAGCTCGCTCAACCGCAGGTCGATGGAGGAGGGCTTGCAGCGGCTGCGCACCCAGGCCGTCGACGGCGTGATCATCGTGGCGCCCCATGAGTCGGCCGCCGACGGGCTGCGCCACCTGCCGCCCGAGATGCCGGTGGTGGCGGTGGACGCCGGTGACGACATCCCCGTCCCCGTGGCCAAGGTGGACCAGAAGGCCGGGGCCGTCCGCGTCACCAGACACCTGCTCAGCCTCGGCCACCGGAGCGTGTGGCACGTGGCGGGCCCGGCCGACTGGCTCGACGCCAACGACCGCATCGAGGGCTGGCGCGGCGTCCTGGAGGAGGCCGGGCGAGAGGTGCCCGAGGTCCTGCGGGGCGACTGGAGCGCCCGCTCCGGCTACCAGCTCGGCCGCCGCCTCGCCGGGGATCACGAGGTCAGCGCCGTGTTCGTGGCCAACGACCAGATGGCGCTCGGCGTGCTGCGGGCGCTGCGCGAGGCCGGGCGACGGGTGCCGGAGGACGTGAGCGTGGCGGGGTTCGACGACATCCCCGAGGCCGCGTACTTCTGGCCGCCGCTGACGACCGTGCGCCAGGACTTCCGCGAGGTCGGCAGGCACGCCTTCCACATGTTGCTGGACCGGATGGCCGGCGTCGAGCCGGAGGCCCGGCGCCTGGTGGAGCCCGAGCTGGTCGTACGCGAGAGCACCGGCCCGGTCAGCCCAGCCTGATCACGTTCCACGACACCGGGGGCAGCAGGACGCGCATCGGGTCGTGCTCGACGTCGGCGTTCGGCCTGGGCGCGATGCGGCCGGGGTCGTCGGCGGTGTTGCGGGCGTAGACGTCGGGGTCGGTCAGCGTGGTGACCTCGACGATGCGCGCGCCGCCCAGCGCCCGCGCGTCGATCTCCAGCGACACCGGCCCGTCGGTCGAGCGGTTGACGGCGAACAGCGTCGTGCCGTCCTCCGAGTGCGTGGCCACCGCGTCCAGCAGCGGCACCTCGCCGTACAGCTTCGTCTCGTACGACGGCGACACCGGCTCCACGCGCAGCACGTCACCGGCGGCGTGCCGGGACGCCTGGGCGAACGGGTGGAAGGTCGTCTGCCGCCACGCCCGCCCGCCCGGCTCCGTCATGATCGGCGCGATCACGTTCACGAGCTGGGCCAGCGACGCGGCGGTCACCCGGTCGCTGTTGCGCAGCAGGCTGATCAGCAGCCCGCCGAACGCCACCGCGTCGGCCAGGTGGTAGTGGTCCTCCAGCAGCGGCGGCGCGACCGGCCAGTCGGCGGGCGGCTCGGCGTTCTGGAAGCGCGACAGGTACCAGACGTTCCACTCGTCGAACGAGATGTTGATCTTCTTGCGCGACTTCAGCCGGGCCGCGACGTGGTCGGCGCTGGCCACGACGGAGGCGATGAAGTAGTCCATGTTGACGGAACTGGCCAGGAAGCTGCCGAGGTCGCCGTCCTGCTCCTCGTAGTAGGCGTGGCAGGAGATGTAGTCCACCAGGTCGTAGGTCTCCTCCAGCACCGTGGCCTCCCACGCGCCGAACGTCGGCTCGTGGGAGCTGGAGCTGCCGCACGCGACCAGCTCCAGCTTGGGGTCCACCATGCGCATGGCGCGGGCGGTCTCGGCGGCGAGCCGGCCGTACTCGCGGGCCGTCTTGTGGCCGGTCTGCCAGGGGCCGTCCATCTCGTTGCCCAGGCACCACATGCGGATGTCGTGCGGCTCCTTGGCGCCGTTGGCGACGCGCAGGTCGGACAGGGCCGTGCCCGCCGGGTGGTTGCAGTATTCGAGCAGGTCGAGGGCCTCGGCGATGCCGCGGGTGCCCAGGTTGAGCGCCATCATGGGCTCGACGCCGGCCTTGCGGCACCAGCGGACGAACTCGTCCACGCCCACCTCGTTCGTCTCCGTGCTGTGCCAGGCCAGGTCGAGCCGGCGCGGCCGCTGGGAGACCGGGCCGATGCCGTCCTCCCATCTGTAGCCGGAGACGAAGTTGCCGCCCGGGTAGCGGACGGTGGAGATGCCCAGCTCCCTGGTCAGGTCGAGCACGTCGCGGCGGAAGCCGTCGTCGTCGGCCGAGGGGTGCCCCGGCTCGTAGATGCCGGTGTAGACGCAGCGCCCGAGATGCTCCACGAACGTGCCGAAGGTGCGCCGGTGCACCGGGGCGACCTTGAACGCGGGATCGAGGGTCAGCTTGGCCTGATGCACGGGGCTTCTCCTGTTTCGCGGGCGTTACGTGGTTCCCGATTGTTAGCGTTACCACCTACTCGGTCAAGGGGCCGGAGCTCCCGGCCACCCCTTGCCAGGGGCCCTTGACAGGCAGCTTGTTACCGCTAACACTCGGGTAACCCCGCCGAAACAACGGGGTACGCGCGGCGACCTCCGTGACCCCGGACGGCTCGCTCTGTCGCCTCTGTGAGAGGCCCCGTTAACGGCTGCCCTGAACCTCCTGGATGTTAGCGAGAACATGGCCAAGCGATAGCTCGGTGAAAGAAGAGGCCACAGTGCACGGTCCCCCCGACATAACCCGCCGGCATCTTCTTGCCGGCAGCCTCGCACTGCTCGGCGCCGCCGCCACGGGTTGCGCCATCCCCGTGGGGCTCGGCTCGTCCCAGACCCGCGTCCAGTACTGGCACTTCCTCGGCGCGAGCGACGGCATCATCATGAACCAGATGGTCGGGGCGTTCGCCAAGGACAACCCCGACATCTTCGTCGAGGAGAACGTGCTCGCCTGGGGCGAGCCGTACTACACGAAGATCGCGATGGCCGGCGCCGGCGGCCGCTCGCCCGACCTGGCCACCTTCCACCTGGCCCGGCTGGCCGGGATGGGCGCCGGGCGGATCCTCGACCCCATCGACGTGAAGCTGCTGGAGGAGGCCGGCCTGACGGCCGCCGATTTCAGCCCGCCGATCTGGGAGCGGGCCCATCTCGACGGCGTCCTGTACGCGATCCCCTTCGACGCCCACCCGATGGTGCAGTACTACAACACCGACATCTGCGGCAAGGCCGGATTGCTCGGCCCCGACGGGAAGCTCACCCCCACCAAGGGCGTGGACCAGCTGATCGCCCAGCTCACCAAGGCCAGGGAGGTGATGGGCGGCAAGCCGCCGCTGGCCTTCGACGCGCTCGGCCTGGGCACCGTGGGGCCGTGGCGCGTGTGGTGGACGCTCTACTCGCAGAGCGGCGGCACCCTGCTGTCGGACGACGGCACCAAGATCACCATCGACGACACGAAGGCGCTGGAGGGGCTGCGGCTCATGCAGCGGCTCGGCAAGGAAGGGCTGTGCGACTGGCGTACCGACTACGGCGCCTCCGTCGCCAACTTCACCAACGGGCAGGCGGCGTTCCTGTGGAACGGCGACTGGGAGACCACCGGGCTCAAGGAACGCAAGACGCCGTTCAGCATGACGCGCTTCCCCAGCGTCTTCGGCGGCTGGTCGGCGCAGGCCGACTGCCACGCGTTCGTCCTGCCGCACCAGCGGGTCCGGGATCCCGAGGTGGAGCGGGCCACGTACCGGTTCATCGCCTACCTCGTCAAGAACAGCGCCGACTGGGCGGTGGCCGGGCACGTGCCCGCGTACCTGCCCGCGCTGGAGGAGCCCGACTACCTCGCGCTGCAGCCGCAGTCGGAGTACCGCTCGGTCATCACCGACGTCGCCCTCGACCCGCAGGTGTGGTTCACCGGGTCGGCCTCGCGGTTGTGGATCGAGTTCGGTGAGGCGTTCTCCCCGGTCATCAGCGGGCAGCGCACGCCCGAGGAGGGCCTGGCGGCGGCCAAGGCCTCGCTGACCCGGCTGCTGGACGCCCCGAACCCCTTCCCCGACGAGGAGCGCTAATGACCGAGCTTGTCGAGGTCATCAATGAGCACAGCACCTTGGTCATGGGACCGACGAAGGAGGGAGCATGACTACGACCGTCGCGGCCCCCGCGACCGCCGCCCCTCTCGCCGAGGCGAAGGTGAAGCGCGGCTGGACCCAGCACGGCCTGCTGTTCGTGGCGCCGTTCCTGCTGGTCTACGTGGCCTTCCTGGTGTGGCCGACCGTGCTCGGCTTCCAGATGAGCCTGTCGAGCGTGAACATCGCCGGCGGCAACGACCAGCTCGTCGGGTTCGCGAACTACGCCGAGGCGTTCGCCGACCCGCGCATGTGGCGCTCGTTGTGGAACACGCTCGTCTTCACCGTCTTGAGCACGATCCCGCTGGTGTTCCTCGGCCTGGTGTTCGCGCTGCTGGTGCACAACCTGCGCTTCGTGCAGTGGTTGTGGCGGCTGTCGTTCTTCGGGCCGTTCCTGCTGCCCTCCGCCGTGGTGTCCATCCTCTGGCTGCAGATGATCTACCCGCCCGACTACGGCCTGCTCAACGGCACGCTCGGCACCGACGTGCTGTGGCTGGGCGACCCGTCCGTGGCCATGTGGTCGATGGTGCTGACCACGGTGTGGTGGACGGTCGGCTTCAACTTCCTGCTCTACCTCGCCGCCCTCCAGTCCATCCCGACGCACCTGTACGAGGCCGCCGACATCGACGGCGCCTCGGGCTGGGCCAAGCTGCGCTCCATCACCCTGCCGCTGCTCGGCCGCACCACGGCGCTCATCGTGGTGCTGCAGCTGGTGGCCTCGCTCAAGGTGTTCGACCAGATCTACCTGATGACGGGCGGCGGCCCGCAGGACTCCACCCGGCCGATCATCGAGTACGCCTACGACGTCGGTTTCACCGGTTACCGCATCGGTTACGCGTCGGCCGTGTCGTACATCCTGTTCGTCCTGATCGTCATCGTCTCCCTGGCGCAGCTCCGGCTGTTCCGCAAGCGTGAGGAGGTCGCGTCGTGACCAAGCGGTTCAGCTTCAGCCAGCTCGTCCTGCTGGTGGCCGCGGTGGTGCTGGCGGCGATCTGGCTCGCCCCCATCGCGTGGGCCGTGGCCACCTCGCTCAAGCCCGAGGACGAGACGACCAAGCTCCCGTTGGAGTGGATCGGCAGCGAGATCACGTTCGACTCCTACGAGCTGGTCCTGGGGACCGGCGGGATCGTGAAGTGGGCGATCAACTCGACGGTGACCGCCGTCATCGTGACGTTCCTGACCGTGCTGTTCTCGGCGATGGCGGCGTACGGGTTCGCGCGCACCCAGTTCAGGGGACAGCGGGCGCTGCTGGCGCTGATCCTGGCCGGGATCATGGTGCCCCCGCAGGTGCTGATCGCGCCGCTGTTCGCCGAGATGGTCGCCCTCGGCCTGGTGGACACCTGGTGGGCGATCATCCTGCCGCAGGTGGCGGCGCCGCTGATCGTCTACATCCTGTTCAAGTTCTTCCAGGACGTGCCGCCGGAGCTGGAACAGGCCGCCTTCGTGGACGGGGCCGGGCGGTGGCGGGTGTTCTTCACCATCGTGCTGCCGCTGTCGCGGCCGGTGCTGGCGGCGGTGTCGATCTTCACGTTCATCAACACCTGGAACAACTTCCTCTGGCCGTTCCTGGTGTCCACCGACCCGAACACGATGACGCTGCCGGTGGGGCTGGCCAACGTGGTGCAGGGGACGTTCGGCCTGCGGTACGCCCAGATCATGGCCTCGGTGGTGCTCGCCGGGCTGCCGCTGCTGGTGGTGTTCATCCTCTTCCAGCGGCAGATCATCCGGGGCGTGGCCCACACGGGCCTGGCCGGTCAGTGACGCTGCCGCGGACGAGCAGCTCGACGACCCGGCTGCCCGGGGAAAGCGAAGAAGCCCCGGCCGTCATGGGCCCGGGGCTTCCTTCGAGGTGGTGGACGATACTGGGATTGAACCAGTGACCTCTTCCGTGTCAGGGAAGCGCTCTCCCGCTGAGCTAATCGTCCTTGGAGGTGGCGACGGGATTTGAACCCGTGTGGACGGCTTTGCAGGCCGCTGCCTCGCCTCTCGGCCACGCCACCGAGTCAAACCTCATCTCCGAGCGGAAGACGGGATTCGAACCCGCGACCCTCACCTTGGCAAGGTGATGCTCTACCACTGAGCCACTTCCGCGTTGCTGCGTGGTTAACAATAGCGCGTTTCCGGACCAGATGCTTACTCGTGGCCGGCGCTAGCGTCCGTCCTTGCGGAGTTGGCGGGCCACGCTGCGCTCGGTGGCGGGCAGGCTGAGGAAGATCTCCAGGATCCTGGTGAGGCGGTGGACCTCGATGCGGTGGAAGGCGGGGCCCTCCGAGCGGGCCAGGAGCAGGGAGAGGGCCAGGGGCGGCAGCGGGGCGTGGATGAGGTGCAGGTCGCCGTCGAGGGTCAGGGCCGTGGGGCGGGCGGGCGTCTCCTCCGGGATGACGATCTCCTGCGGCGCCCGCCAGCTCGCGTAGACCACGCGGCGCTCCGCCGTCGTGGCCGCCCAGTCGGCGCTGAACAGCACCGGGAGCGAGTCGATCAGCGTGGTCAGGGCCCGGTCGCCGGCCGTGGTGATGTATTTGAGTATCTCCAGCTCCGGGTAGGTGCCGGGCGCCTCGCGGGTGGTCCAGATGCCTTCGACCGCGACGTTCTCGACGCTCTGCAGGCTCTTGACCAGGGCCTGCCGGGGCGTGCTGTCCGGGCAGAAGATGGTGATGTCGTCCACCGCCCGGCCCGCGCCCCGGTCGAGCACGGTCACCTGCGTGATGTCGGCCCCCGCCACCCCCAGGACCTTGGTCACCTGTGCCAGGGAACCCGGCCGGTCGGGCAGCGCGACGCGTACACGAAGAAGCATCCATCCCCCTCAACCGAAGATGCCGATCACAGACTATCCGCGAAATACCGGTTGCGGCCTGACCTGCGCTACAACTAAGTGAGTGAAGATTGGGCCGATTGGGGTGTGGCCGCCGGTGGTGCTCGCACCGATGGCGGGCATCACGAACGCGCCGTTCCGGGTGTTGTGCCGGGAGCAGGGCGCGGGGTTGTTCGTGTGCGAGATGATCACGACACGGGCGCTCGTCGAGCGCAATCCGAAGACGCTGCGGATGATCAGGTTCGCCGAGTCGGAGCACCCCAGGAGCATCCAGCTGTACGGCGTGGATCCCGACGTGGTGGGGCGGGCGGCGCGGATGATCGCCGAGGAGGACCTGGCCGACCACATCGACCTGAACTTCGGCTGCCCGGTGCCCAAGGTGACCAGGCGCGGGGGCGGGTCGGCGCTGCCGTACAAGCGGAACCTGCTGCGCCGGATCCTGCGGGAGGCGGTGGCGAACGCGGGGTCGTTGCCCGTGACGATGAAGATGCGCAAGGGCATCGACGACGACCACCTGACCTACCTGGACGCGGGCCGGATCGCGGCCGAGGAGGGGGTCGCCGCGATCGCGCTGCACGCCCGCACCGCCAAGCAGCACTACGGCGGCGTGGCCGACTGGGAGGCCATCGCGCGGCTGAAGGAGGCCGTGCCGGAGATCCCCGTGCTGGGCAACGGGGACATCTGGTGCGCCGACGACGCCGTCAGGATGGTGGCCCGCACGGGATGCGACGGCGTCGTGGTCGGGCGGGGCTGCCTGGGGCGGCCCTGGTTGTTCCGGGACCTGGAAAACGCGTTCAACGGCAGCCCCGAGCGGGTCCGGCCGACGCTCGGCGAGGTCGCCGAGGTGATGGCCAGGCACGCCGAGGGGCTGACCGAGTGCTTCGACATCGAGCGGTACGCGGTGGCCGACTTCCGCAAGCACGTCGGGTGGTACCTGAAGGGGTTCACGGTCGGGAGCGAGCTGCGGCGCGAGCTGGCCACGGCCGAGTCGCTCGACGGGCTGCGGGAGGGGCTGGCGAAGCTGGAGCGGGACCAGCCGTGGCCGCCGAACACCGACACGCCCCGGGGGAAGTCGGGGGAGCGGTCCAAGGTGCTCCTGCCCGACGGGTGGCTGGACGACCCGTGGGACTGCCCGGTCCCCGGTGACGAGGCCGAGTCGGACATCTCCGGCGGCTGACCGCCTCCCCCTCAGTGGGGGCCGATGATCTCCGTGCCGCAGGGGCCGCCGCCGACCGCCGCCTCGAGCCGGACGGGCTCGCCCGACATCGTCAGCGTCGGGTAGTACTCGGCGATCCGCTCCGCCGAGCGGCCGACGTAGTGGCAGATGAAGCTGCGCCGGAAGCGGTCCTCCGTGCTGTTCGGCTCCGAGCCGTGCACCAGGCTGCCGTTGAAGAAGAGCACGTCGCCCGGGTTCATGTCGACGGGCACCTTCTCCAGGCCGGGGGGCGGGGGGACGTACTCGCGGGTGAACGAGACGTCCTGGTCGGCCTCCTCCGGGCAGAACAGGTCCATCAGGTGCGTGCCCGGGACGACCTCGAGGCCGCCGTTGGCCCGGTCGACGCGGTCGAGCGCCACCCAGGCGGCCACGCAGGTGCCCGGCTCCACCCGCAGGTAGAAGTTGTCCTGGTGCAGCGCCTGGCCCCTGGCGCCCGGGGGCTTGAAGTAGAACATGCTCTGGGCTGCTATCGGCTCCTCGCCCAGGAGGTCGCGGAGTATCGCGGCGAAGCGCGTGTCGAGCAGGTAGCGCCGGGCCACGTCGTTCACCTGGTGGGGGTGCATGATCCGGGGATAGTCGCGCAGAATGTCGTACGGCTGCCCCGGTTCCTGCGGCTGCGGCGAGAAGTGACCCGGGATCGGGCCCCGGGCGTGCAGCGCCATGAACTCCTCGCGCAGCTCGGCCACCTCCTCCGGGGCGAGGAGAGCGGGCACCAGCACGTACCCCTGATCGTGGAAGTCGTTGAGCCTCATGTCTCTCACGCTAGAGAGCCGGATCGTGCAACGGTATGCCCATGACCGCTGAGGACCTGTCTGTTCCTGCTGCCGACCTGATGATCGTGGGCCACTACGACAAGGCGCCCGGCTACGCCACGCGCCGGGCGGGCGGGTCTCCCAGCTGGCTGCTGCTGTGGACCGAGGCGGGGGCCGGGTACGTCGCGCAGGGCGGCGCGTCGCGCGAGGTGGGGCCGGGTGACCTGGTGGTGCTGGGGTCGGGGGTGGCCCAGCACTACCGGGTGCCGCCGGGGGCGGAGCGGTGGCGGTTCTGGTGGGTGCACTTCCAGCCGCGGGCGTCCTGGGCGGCGTGGCTGGCGCCGTATGCCGGGGACGACGGCTGCCATGTGGTGGCGGGCGTGCCGCAGACCGTGCACGGGCGGATCGACCTGGCGTTCCGGCGGGCGCTCCGGGACGCGCGGTGGACGCCCGACACGCCGGTTCCCGCCGCGCCGCGCGGCCCGGCCGTCGTGGTCGGCGGGGCCGCGCGGGAGCTGGTCATGGGGGCCGTGGAGGAGGTGCTGGTGCTGGCCACCGCCTCGGCGCGGCCCGCGGGGCGGGGCGAGGAGGGGGACGAGCGGGTGCGCCGCGTGCTGGCGATCATCGCGGCCGAGCCGGGGGCGCCGCACTCGGTCGCCTCGCTCGCGCGCACGGTCGCGCTCTCGCCCTCCCGCTTCGCCCACCTGTTCGCCGAGGAGACCGGCCAGACGCCCATGCAGGCCGTGCGCCGGGCCCGGGTGCGGCACGCCGCGAGCCTGCTGGAGGTGACGGACATGGACGTCGGGCAGGTGGCGGCGGCCTCGGGCTTCGTCAGCCCGTTCCACTTCAGCCGGGCCTTCAGGAAGGAGTACGGCCTGCCGCCCCGCGACTACCGCGCCCGCGTCCGCCCCTGAGGCCACGCAAGGCTCTGACCTCGAAGGTTAACCAGAACTTCAGCGGAATGTCCCCCCGCGAACGCTCTGCGCAACCGGGCGCCCGTCAGGCTGTCGCCGCAGGTTACGCCACCCCCACGTAAGGACCCCCATGATCACCCGGCGTGCGCTTCTCGCCGGGGGCCTCGGCCTGGCCACCTTCGCCGCGACGGGCGAGAGCCCCGTGCGCGCGGCGGCCCGGCGCGTCCCCCTGACCGACCCCTTCCAGCTCGGCGTCGCCTCGGGTGAGCCCACGCACGACGGCGTGGTGTTGTGGACCCGGCTCGCCACGGATCCGCTCGCGCCCGACGGCCTGGGCGGCATGCCGGATCGCCGGGTGCCGGTGCAGTGGCAGCTCGCCCGAGACGAGAACTTCCGGCATGTCGTACGACGCGGCGTCCAAGAGGCCCGCCCCGGCGCGGCCCACAGCGTGCACGTCGAGCTCGACGGCCTCGACCCCGGCGCCGAGTACTTCTACCGCTTCCGGGCCGACCGCGAGATCAGCCCCGTCGGCCGCACCCGCACCACCCCCGCTCCCGGCACCCGCGGCACGCCGCTCAACCTGTCGTTCGCCTCGTGCGCCGACTACCAGTCCGGCTGGTTCACCGCCTACCGCAGGATGGCCGAGGACCAGCCCGACCTGATCGCCTTCCTCGGCGACTACGTCTACGAGTACGGCGACTACCGGCACCCCGTCCGCGACCAGGCCGGCGGCGAGTGCCTCGACCTGGCCGGATACCGCCTGCGCCACGCCCAGCACAAGGCCGACCCGGACACCCGGCTGGCCCACGCCGTCGCCCCCTGGGTGGTGGTGTGGGACGACCACGACGTGGAGAACGCCTGGGCCGGGGAGGTGCCCGAGCAGCCCGACGCGTCGTTCCTGGAGCGCCGGGCCGCGGCGTTCCGCGCGTACTACGAGAACATGCCGCTGCGCCGCGCGCAGAGGCCGGACGGGGCGGCGCTCAGGATGTACCGGAGCATCCGGTGGGGCGCGGTCGCCAACCTGCACCTGCTCGACACCCGCCAGTACCGCGACGTGTACGCCTGCACCGGCAAGAGCGGCACGGTCGGCCCCGACTGCCAGGAGCGTTTCGCGCCGAACAGGACCATCCTCGGCCGGGAGCAGGAGACCTGGCTCGACGAGCGGCTCAGACGCTCGCGCGCCACCTGGGACCTGCTCGGCCAGCAGGTCTTCCTCATGGAGATGGACTGGATCAACGGCGAGGGCAAGGGCTACTCGAACGAGGGCTGGGACGGCTACGTCGCCTCCCGCGACCGCCTGACCGCCGCCATCGAGGGCCACGGCCGCAACGCGGTCGTGCTGACCGGCGACGTGCACTCCCACTGGGCCGGCGAGGTCAAGCGCGACTACCGGGACCCCGGGTCCGCCTCCGTCGCCGTCGAGCTGGTCACCACGTCCGTGACGAGCGCGGGCGACGGCCTCGACGAGTACCCGAACACGGGCACCCTGCTGGCGGAGAACCCGCACGTGAAGTTCTTCAACGGCCGCCGCGGTTACGTGCGCGCCAGACTCACCCAGCAGGAGATGAGCGTCGACTTCCGCTCGGTGTCCCGGGTCAGCGAGCCCGGCGCCCCCGCGTACACCTCCGGCTCCTTCGTCATCGAGCCCGGCAGCCCCGTCCTCAACCTCGCCTAAGAGCCCGCCCAGACGTCCACGTGGCCGCCGCTGCGCCAGTAGACGTTGCCCTCACGTGACAGCAGGTCCTCGTCCACCAGGTAGCGGCGCAGCGCGGCGTAGTCGTCGTGGAAGGCGCGCAGGGCCACGTTCACGTCCTTCTCCGCGTAGCGGACGCCGGGCTCGAAGACCGTCGCGATGTAGCGCAGCACGACGAGCCGCTTGTCGCGCCGCATCGCCAGGGTCGTCAGCCGCCCGTCCACCAGGAACGTGCGCAGCACCCGCTCCTCGGGGCTCAGCTCCTGCGCCGGCTCGGCCCGCGCCCGCAGCAGGTCGCGGAAGCGCTCGGGCGTGGCCCGCCACGCGCCGCTCTCGTCGCACTCCGCCAGGCCGCCGCCGGCCAGCTTCCGCAGCGACTTCGGGGAGAGGTCGTCGGTGACGCCGAGCACCAGGGAGGCGAAAGTCCTTAGTGTGTCGTCCTGGTAGAGCAGCCCCAGGACGCGCCTGATCTCTTCGTCATTCACCCCTACCATTTTGTCCCATGATCACAGCATTAGTGCTGGCGGCCTCGCTCGCCGTCCCGAACAACTTCCTGCTGTACGAGAAGGCCGCCGCCAAGAAGGACAACGACCCCGAGACGAGCTGGTCGGCCAGCGGCAAGACGTCGGCCCGGCTGGTCGTCAACCCGTGCCAGAAGGCCAGGCTGGGCCAGGCGGGGCGGACGTCGGCCAGGACGCTCATCCACACGGCGGTGCCCGACTACTCCAAGTCGGAGCAGGTGATCCTCTACGCGTCGGCGGCCGCCGCGGGCAAGGCCATGCGTGACCTGGAGGCCGCCGTACGCGCCTGCGGGACCTCCGGCTACCGCTACTCCGCCGTCGCGATCAAGCTGGGCGACAAGGGACTGTCGGTCATCGGCCAGGCGTATCAGGGCAAGAAGCCGGCCATCGGTGGCGAGCGGGCCATCGTGACCCGCCGGGCGAACGCCCTGATCCTCTACACCGTGTCGGGCGAGTGGGGCAAGCCGGCCGCGGCCGACTTCAAGCGGCAGACGCAGGACAGCAAGCGCATGCTCGCCAAGGTCTGCACCATCGCCGACTGCTGATTGCCGGGAATGTCTCGATCTTGGGACATTGTCATGACACGACCCCGACGTTTCTCGGTCGAAACTGAATCGACAGGCCTGTGCCGGAACGCCCTTGCCAGTCCGTTCCGGCACACGGCTTGTCGCTCTTCCTACAGCCGGTTCATCCCCTGGACGTGCAGGACCGCGCGGCCCTCCTCGTCGGAGGCGGCCAGGTCGACCTGGGCGTCGATGCCCCAGTCACCGTCGCCGGCCGGATCCTTGATCGTCTGTCGCACCTTCCACAGCCCGCTCTCCTCCTCGATGCGCAGCAGCGCGGGCCCGCGCGCGTCGGCGTCGGTGAAGATCTCCTCGTGGTCGGCGTAGTAGGCGTCCAGCGCCGCGCCCCAGTCGACGTCGGGAGCGAGCTCCGCCAGCTCCTCCTCCTTCTCCACGGCGCACAGCTCGACCAGCCGGAACATCGCGTTGCGCACCAGCACCCGGAAGGCCCGCGGGTTGGCGGTGACCGGCCGCACCTTGGCCTCGAGCTGCTGCTGATCCTCCAGCGCCGCCGCCGGGTTGGTCAGCTTCTCCCACTCGTCGATCAGCGAGGAGTCGACCTGGCGGACCAGCTCGCCGAGCCACTCGATCAGGTCGACCAGGTCGTCGGTCTTGAGGTGCTCGGGCACCGTGCGCGACAGCGTCCGGTAGGCGTCGGCCAGGTAGCGCAGCACCGTGCCCTCGGAGCGGGCCAGCTCGTAGACCTGGATGTACTCGCTGAACGTCATGGCCCGCTCGAACATGTCGCGTACCACGGACTTCGGGCTCACCGTGTAGTCGCCCACCCACGGGTGGCCCCGCCGGTAGGTCTCGTAGGCGCCGAGCAGCAGGTCGTCGAGCGGCATCGGGTACATCACCTCTGCCAGCTGCTCCATGCGCTCCTCGTATTCGATCCCGTCGGCCTTCATCTGCGCGACGGCCTCGCCCCTGGCCTTCTTGAGCTGGGCGGACAGGATCTGGCGCGGATCGTCGAGGATCGACTCCACGATCGAGACCACGTCGAGGGCATAGGAGGGCGACTCGCGGTCGAGCAGGTCGAACGCCGCCAGCGCGAACGTGGACAGCGCCTGGTTGAGCGCGAAGTCCTCCTGCAGGTCGATCGTCAGCCGGGCCCGCCTGCCCTGCTCGTCGGGCTCGGTGAACTGCTCCACGATGCCGCCGGCCAGCAGCGACCGGTAGATGGCGATGGCCTGGCTGATGTGCCGCCGCTGCCACTTGCGGTCCTCGTGGTTGTCGGTCAGCAGGTGCTTCATCGCCTGGAAGCAGTCGCCGGGGCGGTTGATCACCGCGAGCAGCATGGCGTTGCTGACCTTGAACCGGGAGTTGAGCGGCTCGGGCTCGGCATCCTGGAGCTTCTGGAACGTGTCCTCGCTCCAGCCGACGAACCCCTCCGGCGGCTTCTTGCGGGCGTAGCCGCGCCGCCGCTTGGGGTCGTCGCCGATCTTGGCCAGCGCCTTGGCGTTCTCGATGTCGTGCTCGGGGGCCTGGCAGGCGACGTAGCCGATGGTGTCGAACCCGGCGCGGCCGGCCCGGCCGGCGATCTGGTGGAACTCGCGGGCGCGCAGCCGGCGCACCTTGTTGCCGTCGTACTTCGACAGGGCGGTGAACAGCACCGTGCGGATCGGCACGTTGACGCCGACGCCCAGCGTGTCGGTGCCGCAGATGACCTTCAGCAGCCCGGCCTGGGCCAGCCGCTCGACCAGCCGCCGGTATTTCGGCAGCATGCCCGCGTGGTGCACGCCGATGCCGTGGCGGACCAGCCGCGACAGGGCTCGGCCGAAGCGGGTGGTGAAGCGGAAGCCGCCGATCATGGCGGCGATGGCCTCTTTCTCGGCCTTGGTCGCCATGTTGATCGACATCAGGGCCTGGGCCCGCTCCATGGCCGCGGCCTGCGTGAAGTGCACGACGTAGACGGGCGCCTGGCCGGTCGAGAGCATCTCCTCCAGCGTCTCGTGCAGCGGGGTCATCCGGTAGGAGTAGACCAGCGGCACCGGCCGCTCGGCGTGCTTGACCACCGAGGTCGGCCGCCCGGTGCGCCGGGTCAGGTCGCGCTCGAACATCGACACGTCGCCGAGCGTGGCCGACATCAGGATGAACTGCACGTTGGGCAGCTCGAGCAGCGGCACCTGCCACGCCCAGCCGCGGTCGGGCTCGGCGTAGAAGTGGAACTCGTCCATCACGACCTGGCCGATGTCGGCCCCCGCGCCGTCGCGCAGCGCCACGTTGGCCAGGATCTCGGCCGTGCAGCAGATGATCGGCGCGCCCGGGTTGACGCTGGCGTCGCCGGTCATCATGCCGACGTTCTCGGTGCCGAAGACGGCGCACAGGTCGAAGAACTTCTCCGAGACCAGCGCCTTGATCGGCGCGGTGTAGAACGTGCGCTGGTCGCGCGTCAGCGCGGCGAAGTGGGCGCCCGCGGCCACCAGCGACTTGCCCGAGCCCGTCGGCGTGGCCAGGATCAGGTTGCTCCCGGAGACCACCTCGATGAGGGCCTCCTCCTGGGCCGGATAGAGCGTGAGCCCCCGCTCGGCGTTCCAGGCGACGAACGCGTCGAAGATTGCGTCGGGGTCGGCGTCGATCTCTTCGGGCAGGCGGTCAACGAGTAGGCTCACACACCTATCCTGCCGAAGTTTGCCGGGTGGTCGAACCGGTGGCGGCGAAGTTCGTAAAGGTCTGTGCCAGATCGAGCTGGAGCAGCGCGGTGTCGATCCACCGCCCGTGCTTGAACCCGACGGCCGTCAACCGGCCCACCGGCTGGAAACCGAACTTCTCGTGCAGCCGCGTCGAGGACGGGTCGCCCGAGTCGGCGATCACCGCGATGAGCTGGCGGGCCGGGGTCTCGCGGGCCCGCTCGACCAGCGCGCCGAGCAGCAACCGCCCGAGCCCCCGCCCGGTGTGGCCGGGGGCCAGGTAGATGGTGTCCTCCAGGGTGTGGCGGTAGGCGGGCTTGGGGCGATATTGGGCGAGGTAGGCGAATCCGGCCACCTCGCCGTCCGCCTCGGCCACCAGGAACGGCAGCCCGGCCCCGGTGATGCCCGCCGCCTTGGCCCGCCAGTCGTCGAGCGAGAGCGGCGTCTCGTCGAACGTGGCCACGGTGGTGGTCACGTAGTGGGAGTAGATGTCGGCGACGGCCGGGAGGTCGGTTCCGGCGAGGGCACGGATCTTCGTCATGCCGCAATTTTCCTCAACGGGAGATGACGCGCGTGTTTCCGGGTCCTCACGGGGTCGCGGTGGGCACCTCCCATTCGAGGAGGCCGGCGGAGAAGTCGTTCCGCAGGCGGGCCACGATCCGCAGGCCCTGCGTGGTGACCGGGTCGAAGGTGACGCGGTTGACCGTGTCCGGGGCCACGCCGTAGCCGGAGGGGGAGGTGACCGGGCGCCACTGGTCGCCGTCGAGCCAGCGCAGCTCCCACGACGCCGGGACGCGGCAGCGGCCGATGCCCGTGTCGTCGAACCAGTAGACCGCGCAGCCGGCGATCCGCCTGGGCTCCCGGTAGGCGTACTGCACCCACTCCTCGGTGCCCAGGTGGTCCCACCAGGTGAAGCGGGGGATGCCGTGGTCGGCGGAGCTGCTGGGCCACCTGCCGTCGTACAGGGCGAGCATGGAGCCCTCGGCGTGCGAGGCGGACGCCTCGAACTCGGGCAGCGTCCACTCGTGCGCGTCCGGGCCGTTCCCGGCGACCGGGAACGAGGTGATGCGCAGGCGGGCGGCGCCCATGGGGATCAGCCGGACCTCCTCCACCGGGCTGTCCGTGCGCGCCGGGCTGTCCTGCAGCTCGCGGACCACGCCCTGCGGGTCCGCCTGCCAGTTCCCGATCCTCCTGGCGCGGGCGCGCAGCTCCAGCGGGGCCGTCCGGGGCGTGAAGGGGTTGTCGGGGAGCGGGCCGCGCCGCCGCACCAGGCGCAGGCGGCCGGGCTGAGGCCGGTCGAGCGCGTAGTTCCAGGCCGTCTCGGGGAAGACCTCGAACTCGGGCCAGTCCGGCGTGCCGCCGGTGCGCCGCCAGCTCTCGCCGATCGCCAGGGAGAAGGTCAGCGGGCCGTGGTCCACCGAGACGGAGCCGTGGTTGCGCGTCCAGGTGCGTACGGACGTGCGCATCGGCAGCGTCAGCTCCACCCGGTCGCCCGCGCGCCAGGTGCGCTCGACGACGACGTAACCCGCGCCGTCCGTGGCGACCGGCTGGGCGCGCCCGGCCACGCGCAGCGCGGGGTTCCGGCACCAGCCGGGGATCCGCAGGTAGAGGGGGAAGGCGACGGGCTCGGCGGTGGCCACGGTGAGCCGGATCGTCTCGTCGAACGGGTAGCCGGTGCGCTGGTCGATCGTCACCTCCTGGCCGCCGGCGACGCGGGCGGTGACCGTGGAGTCGGCGTACATCGAGGCCGCCAGGCCCCGGTCGTGCGTGGCGAGCCAGAGCTCCTCGGCGTAGTAGGGCCAGCCCATGCCGTAGTTGTGCGGGCAGCAGCGGTAGTCGTGCACGCCCGGCAGGTACGCCTCCATGCCGAAGCCGTTCTGGAACTGGCCGTAGAGCTTGGCCGTCCGGTCGAGCCGGACGCTGTTGGCGCTGGTGATGTAGTGGACCGACTTCTGCTCGGGGTCGAAGGCGGCGGGCATGGAGTTGATCGCCAGCTCCTCGCACCTGTCGGCCCACACCGGGTCGCCGGTGAAGCGCGTCAGCATCTCGAAGCTGTGCATGAACTCGACGATCCCGCAGGTCTCGAAGCCCTGCCGGGGGTCGTCGAAGCCGTCCCTGGTGTTCTCGTCGCCGGCGAACCCGCCCCCGGGGAACTGCCCGAACTGCCCCATGACGGTGGCGTAGTTCCGGTACGTGGCCTGGGCGAGGGCCGGGTCGCCGGCGAGCAGGCCGTACTGGAGCGGCTCGCGGAAGCCCTGCGCGATGTTGACGTTGTGCCGGGTCGGCAGCCCGTTCACGTAGTCGGCCGAGCCGGAGTGCATCTTGCGCACCAGGTCCAGCAGCCAGCCCTCGCCGGTGCGGTTGTAGAGCCAGTAGACGCTGTCGATGTTGTCGCCCCAGCGGAAGGCGCCCCAGCTCCGGTTGAAGACCTCGGCGGGCTGGGCGGCCTGGAGCCGGAAGTATCCGGTCATGAAGGGCAGCACCCGCTCGTCGCCCGCGTACTCGTGCCAGGAGCGGAACGCCGACAGCAGCGGCATCCCCGGCCAGAAGTCCGGCCCGCCCTCCAGCGAGGTACGCAGCCGCGCCGGCCCGAACCAGCCGTCCGGCTGCTGGGTGGCGATGATCCCCGTCAGCCACCGCTCGGTCTTGGCCAGGGCGGCGGCGTCGCCGGTCACGTACGCCAGGTCGCCGAACCCGCGCAGCCAGTACGGCAGCTCCTCCCCGGCCCCCCTGTCCGGGTGCACCCAGCCGCAGGTGTCGTAGGCCAGGAAGTCGGAGACCTCGTCGTAGCGTCCGCAGAGCCCGCCGAGCTGTAACCGGAGCTGATGTCCCAGCCAGCCGCGTGCCCGCACGGCGCCGGGCGGCAGCTTGAGGAACGGGGTGGGGGAGAGGGGCGCGCGGTTCGGGGCGTACAGTCCGCCGCCGGTGGAGGCGGCCGGCCGTTTGACGAACCGGACCCGCGTGCCGTCTCCGGGTCCCTCCGCCAGGGCGGGGCCGCCGGCCGCCAGTGCCGCCGCCGTGACCCCGCCCGTGACGAGGAACCTGCGCCGCCCGATCGATGCGTCGTGCTCCATGTGGCCTCCCGCGCCTCGCTGAACCGCTCGACCGCAGGAAATATCAGAGAAACGATCTAGTCAAGACCGAACCGATCTGATTCAGTCAGAAACGTGCGGAAAGCGCCGACCGAGTATGTCCATAAGCGATCGCTATCCCCGTGTCCGCGGCACCGTCATCAGCAGCCCGCCGAGCAGCGCGAGCACCGCCAGGAACGGCCCGCCGCCGGGCGCGAAGCCGCCGACCGTCAGCGTCAGCACCCCGCCCCCGACCAGCCCGGTCGCCACGAGCGCGGCGCGCGGCCCCCCGGTCCCGTACGGCAGCGCCGGCGGCGTCTCGAACCGGGCGAACCCCTTCACCAGCGGCCACAGGACCAGGCACAGCAGCCCGAACCAGACCGGCCAGCCGGCGAACCACAACACGCTGCCCGGCCGCGGCGTGTCCACGCCCAGCAGCACCACCGTCACCCCGGTCACCGCGAACAGGGCCGGCATGTGCCACAGGTACACCGTCATGATCCGCGGGCTCGCCCAGGCCAGCAGCCGGGCCGTGGGCAGCCGGAGCAGCGCCGGGCGCAGCAGCGTGGCCAGGCCGATCTGACCGAGGCCGACGGCGAGCATGGCGAGCGTGGGCGGGGCCATGTTGGACACCTCGGCGCCCGGCAGGCCGATCATGCTGCCCGGGTACGGGCCCTGGGTCACCAGCAGCGCGGCCGCGCCGAACCCGCCCACCACCAGCAGCCACGGCCGCCGCAGGCGCCCCTCGGCGTAGAAGAAGCCGAGCTGGTGCACGGCCAGCCAGACGAACAGCACGTTCAGGTAGCCCACGGCCTCGAACCCGGTCGCGAAGCGGGCCACGTCCACCAGCACCGCCCCGGCCGCCAGCACGGCGGGCACCCGCCAGCCGTACCGCTCGTGCAGGCGCAGCGCGTACGGGGTGGCCGTGACGGCGATCAGGTACACGGCCAGGAACCACAACAGCTGGCCCGTGAGCTTGGCGCCCACGTCGAGCGGCTGCTCCGGCACCCCCAGCGTGAGCAGGATGTGCGGCAGCGGGATCCACACCGCCGCCAGCGGCAGCAGCGGCCAGGCCAGCCGGCGCAGCCGGACCGCCAGCCACAGCGGCGCGGCCTTGTCCGACCGGCCGAAGCTGATCGCGTTCGCCGCGCCGCCCGCGAAGAACACCAGCGGCATCACCTGGCTGATCCACGTCACCACCCACACGCCGGGCGTCGACAGCGCGTTGCCCGTGGTCAGCCGGTCGCCGTCGTAGGACAGCACGGGTATCGTCCAGTGCTGGAAGACGATGAGCGCCATGCCGAGCACGCGCAGCAGGTCGATGAACGGATCGCGGCCCGCCGGACGCGCACCTGCCGTACGGCGCGGCTCCGCGGGAGCGGCGATCGGGCGGTCCAGCAGGACGGTCATGGGAGCCTCGCTTCACGGGGGGAGCTGATGCCTCAAGGCTTCCGTCCGGGGCCTGCGCGCACATTGCCGCGAGCCGCCGTTCTCGTGTCCAGGACCCACCACCGGGCCAGGTAGGGCTGGCCCTACCCCCGCACACCTGCGCACCCGCTCGTGCCGCTCGCGGCGACGTCATACCGTTGGGCCATGCGCTCCCTGATGAGGCGTGTCCTCCTCGACACCCGCTACACCCTGGTCGGCCTGCCGACGACGCTCATCGGCTTCGTGCTCATGATCGCGGGCTTCGCCGCCGGCCTGGGCACCGCGGTCGTGTGGATAGGCGTGCCGCTGCTGGCGGGCACGCTGATGCTCGCGCGGGGTTTCGCCGACGCGGAGCGCGGCTGGCTGTCCGACGTGCTCAAGCGGCCCCCCGTACGGCCGCGCTACCGGCCCGCCCCGCCCGGCGCCGGCCGGTTCCGCCGGCTCGTCAACCCGCTGATGAGCGGGCAGTCCTGGCTCGACCTGCTGCACGGCATCCTCAACCTGCCGTTCGCGATCCTCGCGTTCGTGCTGACCGTCGTGTTCTGGTCGATCCCCCTGGCGGGGCTCACCTGGCCCCTGTACGGCATCATCACCTCGCGCATCCCCGGCAACTCCGAGCTGCCCGAGCTGCTCGGCATGGGCGACGGCTACCTGGTCAACTCGATCTTCTACGTGTCCCTCGGCGCCGTCTTCGCGCTGATCATGCCCTTCGCGGTGCGCGGCGCCGCGCTGCTGCGGGCCGGGCTGGGCCGGGCGCTGCTGACCGGTGTGGCCGAGCTGCAGGAGCGCATCGACGACCTGGCGGAGGGCCGCGCCGCCGCCGTCTCCGCCGAGGCCAACGCGCTGCGCAAGCTGGAGCGCGACATCCACGACGGGCCGCAGCAGCGGCTGGTATCCCTGGCCATGGAGCTGTCGAGGGCGCAGCGCCAGCTCGCCAAGGACCCCGAGGCCGCCCAGGCCACGATCAAGTCCGCGATCACCGCCACCCGCGAGACGCTCGACGAGCTGCGTGCCCTCTCCCGCGGCATCGCCCCGCCGATCCTGTCCGACCGCGGTCTGGCGCCCGCGCTGGCCGCCCTGGCCGGGCGCTGCACGGTCCCCGTCGACCTCGACGTGCAGACCGTGGAGCGCTACCAGGCCGCCGTCGAGAACGCTATCTACTTCGTCTGCGCCGAGACCCTCACCAACGTGGCCAAGCACAGCCGGGCCACCGTCTGCACGGTCCAGCTGACCCGCATCGGTGGCGTCCTCATGCTCTCCATCGGGGATGATGGGGTCGGCGGCGCACACGTCGCCAAGGGACATGGGCTCGCCGGGCTGGCCGACCGGCTCCGCGCCGTCGACGGGGAGCTGAGCGTGCACTCGCCCGACGGCGGGCCCACATTGATCGTGGCGGAGGTGCCGTGCGGGTAGTCGTGGCCGATGACGCGGTCCTGATCAGGGAGGGCCTGGTCAGGCTGCTTGAGGAGTTCGGCTGCGAGGTGGTGGCCACCGTGGGTGACGGCGACGCCCTCGTCGAGGCGATCGCCGAGCACAGGCCGGACGTGTCGGTGGTGGACGTGCGGATGCCGCCGTCCTTCACCGACGAGGGGCTCAAGGCGGCCGTGGAGGCCCGGCGCCGGGTGCCGGGGGCGCCCGTGCTGATCCTGTCGCAGTACGTCGAGGTGTCCTACGCCGACGACCTGCTCGCCGACGCCAGGGGCGCGGTGGGCTATCTGCTGAAGGACCGGGTCGTCGACGTCGACGAGTTCCTGGAGGGCCTGCGGCGGGTGGCCGCGGGCGGGACCGTGTTCGATCCCCAGGTGGTGTCCCAGTTGATGGTGCGCAGGCGCAAGGACGACCCGCTGGCACAGCTCACGCCGCGCGAGCGCGAGGTGCTCGGGCTGATGGCCGAGGGGAAGTCGAATCCGGCCATCGGACGGCAGCTCGTGATCAGTGACGGGGCCGTGGAGAAGCACATCCGGAGCATCTTCAACAAGCTCGGCCTCTACGCGGAGGACAGTGACCAGCATCGCCGGGTGCTCGCCGTACTGACCTACCTGCGTTCCTGACTCTTGAGTTGTGCTGACCCCTCGGGCTGGCCCGCCGTCGAGCGGGGCGGCTCCGCTCGGCGGTCCCTCCTTGCCAGTGAGGGGTCGCTGGCCGGTCCGCGCGGCATCGCGCGCGGACCTGGCCGCTCGGGGTTCTAGCCGAGCGCGTCGACCAGCTTCTTGCGCTGCTGGGCGCCCAGGCCGCCGAGGCGGCGCTTCTCGTCGACGCCCGCCTCCTCCATCAGCGCGGTGGCCTTGGCCGGACCCACGCCCTTGACGGCGCGGAGCGCCTGGGAGACCTTGATCTTCTTCGCGATGTCGTCGTCGCGCTCGAGCAGCTGAGCGAACGTCAGCTCGCCCGCCTTGACCTTGGCCAGGAGGGCCGTGCGCGCGGCACGGGCCTCGGCGGCCTTGGCCAGAGCGGCTTGACGCTGCTCGGGGGTGAGAGTGGGAAGTGCCATCTCAGTTCTCTCCTCGGGGAGTTACGTTCGGGTTCTTGTTACCCGTGGTGCAGTGGCTAATCATGGCGGATACCAGCGGTTCGTGTTGCGGAAAGCGCCCGCTCAGCGTGCAGACCACACCGACGCGGCCGCTTCGGCACAGGCCACGTCCTGCGTGACGGTGCCTCCGCTGACCCCTATGCCGCCGACCACGCGTTCTTCCTCACCGTAGCCCGACCAGAGCGGGACGCCACCTCCGAAGCACACGAAACGGCCGCCCGCCAGGCCCGACAGCTCCCCTCCCGGAGCGGTCAGCGCGGGCAGGTCGGAGGTGGGCCGGCGCAGGGCCACGGAGGTGTACGCCTTGCCCTGCGCGAGCACCGGCCCGGAGATCTCCGCACCGTCCATACGCTGGAAAGACACCAGATTCCCGCCCTCGTCCACGACCGCGACGGAGATCGACGCGCCCTCGCGGAACGCCTGCTTCAAGGCCGCCTCCGTCATGCGGAGCGCGAGTTCGAGATTCACGCGTGCATCCCTCTGGTCATGATTTGTTTCGCGCATTGGACCCTTCCATGCGTACCGTCCGCGGCCGGGCCCGGCAAGATCATCAAGGTGACCTTCTGGTCGGAGGCGTTATAGCGGCCTTTATCCCTCCAAGGTGGAATGCGTCACACTTTGCTGCTCGGGCGTGTCGCGACCCTGGTCAGGGTGGCTTTTCCGCCAGAGTTCGAGGCCCTCGGTCGTGAGGAAAGCGTCGAAGACCGACTCCATGGCGCCGAGGAGCGAGCCGCGCCAGCCGAGCGCCGAACCCTCGATCCTGGGCGGCCGGTCGCGGCGGATCGCCATGAGGCCCGGCTCGTACGCCTCCAGGAGGGCCCGCCCGGCCCGCTCCCACAGCTGCACGCCGTGCCCGGACAGGGTGACCACCTCGGGGTCGTGGGCGTTCACGAGGGCGGCGATGCCGCGTCCCAGCGCCCTGGCGGTGGCCTCGACCGACTCCGGGCTCGTGGCCAGCACGTGCTCGGCCTGCTCGCGTCCCCTGCCGCCGCCGTAGGCGAGGCCGACCTGGCGGAGCAGGGCGTTCGCGCCGACGTCCATGCCCCAGCAGCCGACCGCGCCGCACGGGCAGAGGCGGTCGCCGCCGGTCAGCGGCATGTGGCCGAACTCGGCGCCGGTGCCGCCCGCCCCGGCGACCGGCCGGCCGTCCACGACCAGCACGCCGCCCAGGTCGAAGTCGACGTGCAGGTGCAGGCCCACCCCGACGCCCTGCAACCGGCCCCGCCGCGCCTCGGCCAGGGCGGCCAGCGCGGTGTCGTTGCCGACGACGGGCGCGCCGAGACCTTCGGGCGCTACGTCCCCGCCGGGGGAGGGGGCGGTCAGGAGGGCGGGGACGTCGACCGCGCGCCAGCCCAGGTGGGCGATGTCCACCAGGTCGCCGTGGCGGACCGGGCCGGCCAGCGCGACCCCGACGCCGATCACCCGGTGCCCGAGGCGGCGTCCGTGGGTGGCGATGGCCGCGCCGAGGGTGCCGAGCGCGCCCTGCGGCGTCCCGTCGTGCGGGCGCACCTCCAGCACCGTGACCCGCCCGCCCAGCTCGCACGCCGCCAGCTCCCACGCGTCCTCCCGCACGTCCACGGCCAGCGCGACCGGCCCGTACGGATGCGGCCCCGGCACCTGCGTCGGCCGCCCGCGCGTGTGCTCCGGGGCCGGCTCCTCGTGCAGCAGCCCGTCCTCCACCAGCCCCGCGACGAGCACCGAGGCCGTGCCCCTGGCCAGGTGCAGGTCGCGGGTGAGCTGGGACCTGGTGCGGGCGGCCCCGCAGTCGTGGACCGCGCGCAGCAGCCTGACCCGGTTGTGCGCGCGAAGCTCGCCACTCGTCGTAGCTCCATTCACGAACACAGTTTATGCTCTAGCCGTGAACAAAAGCCTCACTGATGCCAGACGAGCACGTGTCGCAGTTTTTGGGTTCTTCTTCCTTGCCGGTTTTGTCATGGGTTTGTGGGCGGCCGGGCTGCCGTCGCTGAACGACCGGCTCGAGCTCGGCCCCGCCCGGCTGGGCAGCGTCCTGCTGCTCATCTCGGGCGGGGCGCTCGTGTCGATGCTGGTGGCCGGGCCGCTGGTCGACCGGTGGTCGAGCCGGCGGGTGTGCTGGTTCGCCGGTCCGTTCTCCGGCCTGGTGCTGCTCGGGCCCGCGCTCGCGCCCTCGTACTGGGCGCTGGCGGCGCTCGCGGTGCTGTTCGGGATGGGGCTGGGGGTGACCGAGGTCGCCATGAACGCCCACTCCGTCGAGGTCGAGCGCCGCTACGGGCGGCCGATCATCTCGGCCTTCCACGGCACGTGGAGCCTCGGCGGCGCGGCGGGGGGCGGGCTCACCTCCCTCGTGCTGCAGGCCGGGCTGGACCCGCAGGCCCTGCTGATCGCGGCGGCGCTCGTGGTGCCGTTCCTATACGTCCCGGCGGCGCGCCTGCTGCTGCCCGACCCGCCCGAGCACGCCGCCTCCGCCGAGTCCGCCTCCGGCTCGGGGAACTCGCTGCGCTGGGGGCTGATCGCGCTGCTGGGGCTGGCCGCGTTCGCCGGGCACCTGAGCGAGGGGGCGGCCATCGACTGGGCCGCGCTGCACGCCCGCTGGGTGCTGGAGACCGATCCGGCCATGGCGCCGCTGGCGTACACGATCTTCTCGGTGGCCATGACCACCGTGCGGCTGCTCGGCGACCCCATCAGGGCCCGGCTCGGGTCCGTGCGGACGATCCAGCTCGCGGGGCTGTTCGCCACCGCCGGCTACGTCCTGGTGCTCGTCTCGCCGCTGGCGGGGGAGAGCCTGCGGGTGGCGTGCGCGTGGACCGGGTGGGCGCTGGCCGGGGTCGGGCTGGCCACCGTGGTGCCCGTGCTGTTCAGCGCCGTGGGGGCGGCCGGTGGCCGGGTCGGGCGGGCGCTGGCCATGGTGACCGCCTTCGGGTACAGCGGGTTGTTGCTGGGGCCGGCCGTGCTGGGGTACGTGGCCGAGGCGACGTCGTTGCCGGTGGCGCTGATCATCCCGGCCGTGCTGGCCGCCGTGGTCACGCTCACCGGCTCCCCGGCCATCCGCGCGCTGCTCCGCCTCTCCGCCCCGGCCGCCGCCGGTCCGGGCGCGGTCTCCGGTGCCGCCGCCGGGCGGGATCCGGGTGCCAGCAGCGAACGCGGGCACGAGGTCGCACCCGAGCCCGCTCGCGACTGACCCGCCTGGCAGGTCCCGCCGCCGCCCGTCCGCGTCCCCGTCGCGGGGCGGGTGGCGGTGGAGGCGGCGGGGTCCTTTACCTGCCGTAATTTGCCAACATGGCCCCTGAGCTGGTGTTATGCGATCGTGACTTGACCTGCAAGTTACATCCAGGTTTCATGTCCCCCACACGGTAAACGTTTACAGATTGCCTTCCGTAAACGTTTACACCTCAGGGAAGGACAGTCTTGGCCGACGGACCCACGATCAACACGATCGCCGAGCGCGCCGGTGTCTCGATCGCCTCCGTCTCGCGGGTGCTGAACGGCCTGCCGACCAGGCAGGAGACCGTGCGCAAGGTGATGGCCGCCGCCGACGAGCTCGGCTACGTGCGCAACGCCGTGGCCAGGTCGCTCAAGTCGCGCCGCACCCACCAGGTCGCCTTCGCCATGGCGGACGTCGGCAACCCCGCCTACCTGGCCATGCTCCGCGAGATCCAGCCGGTGCTGAAGGCCGCCGGATACCGCCTCGTCCTGCACTCCACCGACGCCGTCGTGGCCGACGAGATCGACGTGCTGCACAGCCTGGGCGAGCGGTACGTGGACGGGCTGATCATGAGCCCCCTGCGCGTCACCGAGGCCCACCTCGAGATGCTGGCCGCGGCCAGGGCGCCCGTCGTGATCATCGGCTCGGTCCCCGAGGGGACGCGCGTGGACAACGTACGCGCCGACTCGCGGACCGGCGTCAGGCTGGCGGTCGATCACCTCTACTCGCTCGGCCGCCGCCGCATCGCCATGATCAACGGCCCCCTCGACACCGTGCCCGGCGCCGCCCGCGGGGCCGCGTACCGGGAGGCGCTGGCCGACCTCGGCCTGGCCTACGACGAGAACCTCGTGCAGATCGGCGACTTCTACCGCGCGGAAGGGGGCCGGGCGGTGGCGGAATTGCTCGCCCGGGTGCCCGACGTGGACGCGCTGATGTGCGCCAACGACCTGATCGCGCTCGGCGCCCTCGACGTGCTGCGCGCCGCGGGCAAGCGGGTGCCGGAGGACGTGGCGGTGGTCGGCATGGACGACACCGACCTGGCCGCGGCCTCGTGGCCGTCGCTGACCAGCGTCTCGCTGGGCTCCGCCGAGCGCGGCAAGGCCGCCGCCGAGCTGCTGCTCGACCGGCTGCAGGGCGGCGACCGCGAACCCCGCCTGGTCACGGTGCCGCCGCGCCTCGTCGTACGGGCGTCCACGGCCGGGTCCGAGGCCATCGAGTACGAGCGCACGGATCGGAAGGAGGGCGGGGCGTGACGGCGACCGTGACGAGACCGGCGCCCCCGCGGAGACCGCGGGCCAAGCGCCGCGGGATCTCGCGCGAGACGCGGGAGATGTGGCTGCTGATGCTCCCGGCGATGGTGCCGGTGCTGCTGTTCAGCGTGGGCCCGCTGCTGTACGGCATCGGCCTGGCGTTCACCGACGCCCGCAACACCCGCGTCCACGAGACGAGCTTCGTGGGCCTGGAGAACTTCGTCCAGCTGCTGTCCGACGACGACTTCTGGTCCTCGTTCCGGATCGGCGCGATCTGGGCGGTGTCGGTGACCGTACTGCAGTTCCTGGCCGCGCTCGGCCTGGCGCTGCTGCTCAACCAGAACCTGCGCTTCAGGAGCGTGGCCCGGGTGCTGGCGGTGGTGCCGTGGGCGATGCCGCCGGTGGTCATCGGCCTGATGTGGAAGCTCGTCTACCACCCCGACGCGGGCATCCTCAACGACGTGCTCGGCACCGACATCAACTGGCTCGCCGACTTCTCGCTCGCGCTGCCCGCGATCATCGTGGTCGGCATCTGGACCGGCATGCCGCAGACCACGGTCGTGCTGCTGGCGGGCCTGCAGGGTGTCCCCAAGGAGCTCTACGAGGCGGGCGAGGTGGACGGCGCCGGTCGGTGGCGGCGGTTCTGGAACATCACGCTGCCCCAGCTCCGCCCCGTCATCGTGGCGATCACCTCGCTGGACTTCGTCTGGAACATCAACCAGTTCGGCCTGGTCTACGTGCTCACGCAGGGCGGGCCCGGCGGCCAGACCCGGCTGCCGATGTTGTTCGCCTACGAGGAGGCGTTCAGGTATCGCTTCGCCGGTTACGCCTCGATGCTCGGCCTCGCGATGGCGATCGTCGTGCTGGCGGTGCTCGGGCTCTACCTGTGGCGGCAGATGAGGGAGGCCAAGTGATGGGGCGCGTCTCACAGTACGCGGCGCTGCTGGCGTACATCGTCTTCCTGGCGTTCCCGCTGGTCTGGCTGCTGTCCACGGCGCTGAAGACGCCGCAGGAGATGGCCATGGCGGATCCCACCTGGATCCCGCGCGACCCCACGCTGGCCAACTTCAGCGACGCGTTCGGCGAGCAGGACCTCGTCGGCGCGGCCACGCGGAGCCTGGTCGTGGCGTTGTTCAGCAGCGTGATCACGGTGCTGATCTCGCTGCCCGCCTCCTACGCGATGGCGCGCTACCGCAGCCTGGTCAACAAGATCGCGATCGGGTGGGTGCTGGTCAGCCAGGTGTTCCCGTTCATCCTGATCATCATCCCGCTCTTCATGATCCTGCGCGACCTGGAGCTGGTGAACACGCTGCCGGGCCTGGTGGTCGTGCACGTGACGTTCACGCTGCCGTTCGCGCTGTGGATGCTGCAGGGATACGTGCGCGCGGTGCCGCGCGAGCTGGAGGAGGCGGCGTCCGTGGACGGCGCGACCCGGCTGCGCGCGATCGTCAGCGTGGTCGCCCCGCTGCTCGCGCCCGGCGTGGTGGCGACGTTGCTGTTCTCGTTCATCTCGTCCTGGAACGAGTTCATGTTCGCGCTCGTGATCCTCCAGGACCCCGACGTCATGACGCTCCCGCTCACGCTGGTGAGGTTCACCGGCCCGGAGGGAGTGGCCAGGCTCGGACCGCTGGCCGCGGCGTCGCTCATGGCGACGATCCCGAGCCTGATCTTCTTCGCAATCATCCAGCGGCGATTGAAGTCCGGCCTGATGGCCGGCGCCGTCAAGGGCTAGGAGGCTCATATGCGAATCAAGTCCGCTTTGGCGGCGGCGGCGCTCCTCACGCTGGCCGCCGCGTGCGGCGGGGGAGGCGGTGGCGAGCCGTCGTCCGCGCCCAACGAGCCAGTCAAGCTCAATTTCCTCAGCCTGGCGTGGCAGAAGGAATCCGTCGCCGCGAACAAGCAGCTCGTGGACGAGTGGAACAAGGCCAACCCCACCATCCAGGTGACCTACGTCCAGGGCAGCTGGGACAACGTCAACGACCAGCTTGTCACCCAGTTCGCCGGTGGCACGGCGCCCGACGTCATCCACAACGACTCGCCCGCGCTGTCCGGCTTCGCCAGTGACGGCTACCTGCTCGACCTGAGCGACAAGCTGCCCGCCGAGCTCAAGAGCGACATCCCGCAGTCCGCCTGGGACACCGTCACCTTCGACGGCGGCAAGGGCGAGCAGGGCGTCTACGGCGTGCCGTTCCTGCAGGAGTCGCAGGTCATCATCGCCAACAAGAAGCTGCTGGACGAGGCCCAGGTACGCGTCCCCACTGCGGACAACCCGTGGACGTGGGACGAGTTCTCCGAGGCCGCCAAGAAGATGACCAAGGGCGGCGCCTTCGGCGTGGCGTGGCCGATGAAGTCGCCGGTCAACAAGACGCTCAACCTGGCGCTCAACTTCGGCGGCACGTTCTTCCAGACGGCCGAGGGCAAGACCACCGTCAAGGTCGGCCCCGAGGAGCGCGAGGTGCTCCAGCGCATCCACGACCAGCTCTACAAGGACAAGTCCGCCGACCCGGCCGCCCTCGGCCAGGGCACCGCGGACCCGCTGCCCGCGTTCTACAAGGGCAAGTTCGCGCTGCTCCCGGCCGGCGTCTACCTGCGCCAGCAGGTCGTCGAGCAGGCTCCCGAGGGGTTCGAGTGGGTCACCCTGCCCGCGCCCAAGGGCACCAGCGCCCAGCAGGGCGCGGTCTCGCAGACGCTGTCGATCGCGCAGGACAGCAAGCACCCCGACGAGGCGATGAAGTTCATCTCGTTCTTCCTGAACGGGCCGAACCAGGCCAAGCTCGCCAAGGGCGACTGGCTGCTGCCGACTTCCCAGACGGCCGCCGCCGACCCGGCGATGACCACGAAGGACAACGGCTGGGACGTGGCCACCGCCTCCGCGAAGAACCTGGTCGTGGCGCCGTTCCTGAAGGTGAACGGGTTCGACGAGTGGAAGAGCAAGGTCGCCACTCCGGTGCTGCAGGAGTACTTCGCCAATAAGATCACCATCGACGAGGCGGCCACGAAGCTCGTCCAGGAGGGCAACGAGGTGTTGGAGCGGTACCAGCGTTGACTTCGTTGAGGGAGAGAGCCCGGGGGTGCCTGCTCGGCCTGGCGGCCGGCGACGCCCTCGGGGCCCCGGCCGAGAACCTGTCGCCGGCGGAGATCCGCCGGCGGTGGGGCAGGCTCACCGAGATCGAGGGCGGGGGCACCGATGACACGGAATACGCCATCTTCGCGGCCTCGCTGCTGGTACGGCACGGCCACGCGCTGACCGCCGCGGACGTGGCGGCGGCGTACCGGGAGGAGATCATCCCCCGGGTGACGGGCCCGATGCGCGGCGCCGGCTTCTCCGAGCTGGGCACCATCGAAGCGCTTCGCCGCGGGCTGGAGCCGCCGCTGACCGGGCTGGTGCACTCGCACGGCTGGTCCGACGGGCTCGCGATGCGGGCCGCGCCCTACGGGATCTTCTGCCCGGGCGATCCGGCGGAGGCCGCCCGGCTGGTCGAGCAGGACGGGCTGGTCAGCGGGTCGGGCGAGGGCATACTCGGCGGCCGCGCGGTCGCCGGGGCGGTGGCCGCCGCGATGGGCGGGGCCGCGCCCGGCGAGGTGGTGTCGGCGGCGCTGTCGGTGATCCCGGCGGACTCGTGGACGGCACGGAACCTCGTACGCGCCCGCGCGGCGCTCGGCCCGTCCCCGGACCCCGGCGACCCCGACGTCATCGAGGCCCTGCACGAGGCCGTCGTGGTCAGGCACTACCCCTGGACCGACGTCGCGCCCGAGGCCGTCGCGCTGGCCCTGGCCGCCTTCCTGGCCGCGGACGGCGACGTCGAGACGTCCGTGACCTTCGGCGTGAGCCTGGGCCGCGACGCCGACACGATCGGCGCCATCGCCGGTGCCGTGGCCGGGGCCGGGCGGGGAGAGGGCGGCGTGCCCGCCCGCTGGGCCGCCAGGATCGGGGCCGTGACGGGCAAATGCCTGCCCGTCGTGGCCGGAAGACACGTGCTGGACACCGCCGACGAGCTCGCCGACGAACTCGCCGACGAACCGGCGGGAGGGCTGTAGATCGCAATGTCGGGGGACAGAATCAGGGGAGCCTTCGCCGGGCTCGCCACCGGCGACGCGGCCGGGTGGCCGGCGGCCAGGCACCGGGCGGCGCTGCACGCGCCCTGGAGCCGCCGCCTGCACCGCGAGCTGGACGCGTTCGCCGAGGAGCACCGGGTCACCACGTTGCCGGTGCCGTTCGCGCTGAACCAGCCGGTCGCGCCGCTGCGGATCGGGCCGTCCGACGACGCCGAGTGGCTCGCGTGGACGGCGCTCACCATCGACCGGCCCAGGGCCGGGGCCTTCAGGGAGCTGATCGCCCCGGACGGGGAGTCGCCGCGCGTCAGGGCGCGCATCTCCGTGGCGACCGCGCTGGACAACCTGGCCAGGGGCGTCGAGCCGCCCGCTTCCGGGCACGACAACCCGCACCACTTCGACGACGCCGCCGCCGTCAGGGCCGTCGCGTTCGGGGCCCTGGGAAGGGACCCCGCGCCGGACGCCCAGGTGACGAACGCCGGCGACGGCGTGCTGGGCGCCCTGGCCATGGCCGCAGCGGTGGCCGAGGCCGTGGCATCGGGCTCGGTGGCGGGCGCGGTCGAGGCGGCGCTGGCCGTCCTGCCCGAGGACACCGCCATCGGCCACAACGCCCGCCTGGCGCTGGCCGTCGCGCGGAAGGCGGGCGACCCGTTCGGCGCGATCCCCGCGCTCGACGGCGCCCTGCTCGACCACGTCTACAGCTACGGCGTGGGCGCCGCGCAGACGGTGCCCGTGGCGCTGGCGCTGGCCGAGGTTTCCGGCGGCGAGCTGGGCAGGGCCGTGCCCGCCGCGGCGTGCCTGGCCTCGCTGGCCGACTCGGCGCCCGCGCTCACGGGGGCGCTGGCCGGGGCCTGCGGCGGGTACGAGGCGATCCCGGAGGGGTGGACCGCCTCGACCCGTACGCTGGCCGGTTGTTGCCTGCCTGATCTGGCGGGCCGAGATTTGATCCAACTATTGGAGGACATAGCATGACGCCGCTTGAAGACAGGGCCACCGGCTGCGTGGCGGGGGCGGCGGTCGGTGACGCGCTGGGCGGCGCGACCGAGGGCTGGACTCCCGAGCAGATCGTGCAGCGGTACGGGGGCCGCGTCGAGGGCATCGTGCCGCCGTTCAACGAGGACTGGCGCAACGCCCGCCCCATCGCCCCGTACCACAAGGGCGACGGCCACATCACCGACGACACCTTGATGACGCACGCCCTGATCCGCGTGTACGAGAAGGCCGGCGGTCACCTGGACGCCTACTCGATGGCCGAGCACCTGGTGCCCGAGCTGATGGGCGAGCGGCGGTGGATCCCCGAGCTGGAGGCCGAGGCGCTGCCGCTGCAGCGGATCTTCCTGGCCGAGAAGTGGATCGTGGCCCGCCTGCACTACGGGCACGCCGACCCGCGCGAGGCCGGCGTCGGCAACATCGTGAACTGCGGCGCCGCCATGTACGTCGCCCCCGTCGGCATCGTCAACGCCGCCGACCCCGACGCCGCCTACGCCGAGGCCGTCGACCTGGCCGGGGCGCACCAGTCCAGCTACGGCCGCGAGGCCGCGGGCGTCATGGCCGCCGCCGTCGCCGAGGCCATGCGGCCGGGCGCCACCGCCGACTCCGTGGTGGCGGCCTGCCTGCGCCTGGCCAAGGACGGCACCCGGGCCGCCATCGAGGCGGTCTGCGAGACCGCGGCCGGGCTGGGGCACTGGGACGGCTCGTTCGAGGCGCTGCGCGCCGCCGTCCGGCCCTTCGACACGGTCGCCGACACCTACCGCGACCAGGGGCTGGGGGCGCGCCGGCCGAGCCGGGTGCACAGCATCGAGGAGCTGCCGCTGGCGCTCGGGTTCCTGGTGATCGCCAAGGGCGACTTCCGCGACACGGTGCTGGGCGGGGTGAACTACGGGCGCGACGCCGACTCGATCGCCTCCATGGGCGGCGCCATCGCGGGCGCGCTCGGCGGGCTGGCCTCCGTGCCGCCGGAGTGGGTGGAGAGGGTGGCGGCGGCCAGCCGTACGGACCTGGTGGCTCCCGGGCTCGCGATCGCCGGGGTGGCGCGCCGGGTGCACGCCGACGACCTCGTACGGCGCCGCGCCCACGAGTCCGCCTTCGCCGGCCTCGATCACGCATGATCCCCCGCACCCGCGCGACGCGCATGATCCACCGCACCCGCACCCGATTCGAGGAGCGCGCATGATCCGCCTCACCTGGGTGCAGCCGGAGGACCTCGTCGGGCACGAGCTGCGCCAGGCCGCCGAGGACGGCCGCGACGTGAGCGAGATCGCCGCCCGGTGGCACGCGGCGGGCGGCCACGACGCCCCGCCGCGCGCCGGCGCCTCCGAGCCGGGCGCCGCGCGGCTGCGCGGCCTGGCGGAGGAGCTGCTGGACGAGCTGGCCGCCGTCCCGTCCCCGCTGCCCGAGCCGTCGGACCTGGCGGGCATCATCGCGGCCTGCCCCGACTGGCCGGAGCCGCGCCCCCGGGAGGTCGCCGTCGACCCCGGCCGGGTGCTGGGCGCGTGGCTGGGCCGGGCGGCCGGCTGCGTGCTCGGCAAGCCCGTCGAGAAGATCCCGCGCGCGGGCATCAGGCAGATCGCCGAGGCCACCGGCAACTGGCCCATCCGCGGCTGGTTCACCGCGAAGGGCCTGCCGGACGACATCGCCCGCCGCTGGCCGTGGAACCGCCGCAGCGCCGTCAACTCCCTGGCCGAGAACATCGACGGCGTCCCCGAGGACGACGACCTCAACTACCCGCTGCTGGCGCTGTCGGTCCTGGAGCGCCACGGGCGCGCGTTCACCACCGAGGACGTGGCCCGGCTGTGGCTGGACGAGCTGCCCGCGGGCCGTACGTTCACCGCCGAGCGCGTCGCGTACCGCAACCTCCTGGACGGCGTCGAGCCCCCGGCCACGGCCACCTACCGCAACCCGTTCCGCGAGTGGATCGGCGCGCTGATCAGGACCGACGTCTACGGCTGGGTCAATCCCGGCGACCCGGCCACGGCGGCCGAGCACGCCTGGCGCGACGCCCGGCTCACGCACACCGCCAACGGGATCTACGGGGCCATGTTCGCGGCCGCGATGTGCGCCGCCTCGATGGTCGCCGGTTCGGCGGAGGAGGTCGTGCGGGCGGGGCTGTCCGTGGTGCCGCGGGGCTCGCGGTTGCACGAGGCCGTACGCCTGGCCGTCGCCGACGCCGCCCGCGAGGACGACTTCGAGCGCGTCATCGACCTGCTCCACGAGCGCCACGGCAACCTGCACTGGGTGCACACGATCAACAACGCGGCCCTCGTCGCCGCCACGCTGATCCACGGCCGGGGCGACTTCACCGCCACGATCGCCGGGGCGGTGGCCGGCGGCTGGGACACCGACTCCGCCGGGGCCACGGCCGGGTCCGTCGCGGGCGCGCTGAACGGCGGGGTGCCGGAGCGCTGGCGCATGCGTGACAGCCTGGCCAGCAGCCTGACCGGCTTCGACGGGGTGGGTCTTGCCGCCCTGGCGGCGCGTACACAGGAGATGATGAAGTCATGATCTCGGTTTTCGGCAGCGCCAACATGGACCTCGTCGCCTACGTCTCCGAAGCCCCCAAACTGGGCGAAACGGTCACCGGTCACCGGTTCCGCACCGTGCCCGGCGGCAAGGGCGCGAACCAGGCGATCGCCGCCGCCCGCGCGGGCAGCGAGGTGGCGTTCCTGGGGGCGGTGGGCGACGACGGGTTCGGCGCGGAGATGCGCGCCACGCTGGCTGAGGCCGGGGTCGACGTCCGCGGGCTGCGCCAGGTGCCCGGGCCCAGCGGCATCGCGCACATCGTGGTGGACGACACCGGCGGCAACTCGATCATCGTCGTCCCCGGCGCGAACGGCACCGTCACCGGCCCCTCGGGCGAGGACCTGGCCGCGATCGCCAGGTCACAGGTGCTGCTGCTCCAGCTGGAGCTGCCGATGGCGGCGGTCGTGGCCGCGGCGCAGGCCGCCCAGGTGTCCGGCGTGCCGGTGTTCCTCACCCCGGCGCCCGCCCAGCCGTTGCCCGCCGAGCTGCTGGACGCGGTCACCACCATCGTCCCGAACGAGCACGAGGCCGCCGCCATCACCGGCGTGACGGGTGCCGACGCGGCCATGGACGCGCTGCTGGAGCTGGTCGACGAGGCGGTGATCACGCTGGGCTCGGAGGGCGCGCTGTACGGGTCGCGGTCGGGGGAGCGGGTGCGGGTGCCCGCGGTGAAGGTGGACGCGGTGGACACCACGGCGGCCGGCGACACGTTCGTGGGGGCGCTGGCCGTGGCGCGGTCGGAGGGGCTGGCCGTGGCGCAGGCCCTGCACTTCGCCTCCGTGGCGGCGGCGCTGTCGGTGCAGCGGGAGGGCGCCAGCACGTCGATGCCGACCCGCCGGCAGATCGAGGACGCGCTCACCTGATGCCCCCGGAGACCACCCTGCCGGGCCGGGACGCCGCCCCGCCCGGCTCGCCCGCGTCCGGCTCCCGGCCGGGTTCGCACGCGGCCGGCTTCCGGCCGGCGGAGCCGCGGCCGCGGGAGATCGACCTACCGGCGCGGGTGCCGCTGGACGGCGGGGACCTCGGCGGGCTCGATCGGGCCAAGATCCTCGCCGCCCCCGGCGACCCGGGCGACCGTGACGCCTGGCGGGCGGCGCTGGCCCGATGGCGGGAGGAGGCCCGCGCGCGGCTGCCCCGCCGGGGCGCGTACCCCGGCTGGACCCGCCGCTGCTTCTCGGTCTGCGTGGCCTGGCTCTGGGACGACCTGCTCCGGGACGGCGACCGGTTCACGCCCGAGCGGTTCCTCGCGCACGGGGAGCGCGAGTTCGGCGGGTACGACGCCGTCGTCCTCTGGCACGCCTACCCCGTGATCGGCATCGACGGCCGCAACCAGTTCGACCTCTACCGCGACGTCCCGGGCATCGACGAGCTCGTACGCGACCTGCGCGCCGCCGGGGTCCGCGTGCTGCTCGACTACAACCCCTGGGACACCGGCACCCGCCCCGAGGACCACCGGACCGGGCTCGGCGAGGTGGTGGACCGGCTGCGGCCCGACGGGCTGTTCCTCGACACGCTGAAGGCGGGCGACGCCTGGCTGTCGGAGTACGGCGTGGCGCTGGAGAGCGAGTCCTCGGTCCCTCTCGACCGGGTGGCCGACCACGCGATGTCGTGGGCGCAGTGGTTCGCGGACTCCGAGTGGCCGGGCGTGATCAAGACCAAGTGGTTCGAGCGGCGGCACATGCTGCACCACACCCGGCGCTGGCACCGCGACCACTCCGAAGAGCTGCACTCCGCCTGGATGAACGGCTGCGGGATGCTGGTCTGGGAGAACGTGTTCGGCTCCTGGGTGGGGTGGAACGCCAGGGACCGGGCGATCCTGCGGGCCATGCTGCCGGTGCAGCGGGCGTACGCGGAGCTGTTCGCCGAGGGGGAGTGGACGCCGCTGGTGGACGAGGCCGCCCCGAGCCTGCCCGCGTCCCGCTGGTCGGGCGACGGCGTGACGTTGTGGACGATCGTCAACCGCTCGGCCGAGGCGTACCGCGGCCCCCTCCTCGATATCCCGAAAAATCGGGAGCTGAGGTATTACGACCTGATCCACGGGGTCGAGCTGGACGACGACCTGCACGGCACGGTCCCGGGCCGGGGGGTCGCGGCGGTGCTGGCCGTACCGGAGGAGCTGGATCTGGAGCCCCGGGATCCGGGGTGGAGCGACGACACCACGTTCCCCGCGCGGACGCCCCGCCGCACGACGCCGCTGGAGGGCGCGCCCGCGACGGCCGAGATCACCTACCGCGTACGGGAGTGCGGCTTCGACGGCGAGGCCCCGTTCGTGGACGAGTGGAAGCCGCTCCCGCCCCGCCTGCACGCCATGCGCACCGAGACCCGCCAGGTCAGGCGGGCCGCCACGGCCGCGGAACGCGAGGTCACCAACGCCGAGTTCGCCAGGTTCGCCCCCGGCCACCCCTGGCTGGGGGACCCGGACGCGCCCGTCACCCACGTCACCCTGGAGGAGGCCCGCGCCTATGCCGCGTGGGCGGGGGCGCGGCTGCCCACCGAGTACGAGTGGTCCGGCCCGGCCACGCTGTGGAACCTCACCGACAGCGAGCACACCGACGGGCGCACCAGGTTCCTGATCCTCAAAGGGCCCGGCCCGGTGGCGACCGGCTCGGAGTGGTACGTGGCCGCCGACGACACCGTCAAGCTCCTGCGTACCCACCCCGACCTGGAACGCTCCCCGAACATCGGCTTCCGCGTCGCTCGCTAGCGGGTCCACCGGAGCCGGGCCGGGGTCGCCGGCCGTTCCCCGGCGAGCAGGCCGGGCAGGAGGGCGGCCAGGCCGGGCGGGAAGACCAGCTCGTCCGTGGCGGCCAGCTCGGCGGCGCTCCACCAGCGGTTGCCCAGGAGCGCCTCCGCCCGCTCGTACTCCTCCAGCGCGGTCGGGGTGACGGTGCACGACTGGACGCGGGCGAAGAAGTAGGTGTGCACCGTGTAGAAGTGGCGGCCCTGGTTGGACCACGGGCCCTCGTTCGTGGCCACGGGCCGGCCGAGGGCGGAGGGGTCGAGCACGTGGCCGGTCTCTTCGAGCGCCTCGCGGGCCGCCGCCTGCGCCGGGGTCTCGCCCGCCTCGATCCCGCCGCCCGGCAGGTGCCAGGCGGGCTCGCTCGGCCACGGCTCGGGCGGGACGAACCGGAGCAGCAGCACCCGGTCGTCGGGGGCGGCCAGGATGACGCGCGCGGTGGGGCGCTGGGTGCGGGTGGTCACCCCCGGACGGTAACAAACGGTCCTCGTGGGGCAGGTGGGTGACTATGAGCGAGACATCCGATGAGCTGCCGGAGGCGATCGGGGGCGTGGACGGGGAGAGCGACGTGGTCGCCGAACGATCCGGCGCCAGCACCCCGAAGTCGCGCCGCCCCGTGCCCGCCGACCCGCCCGACGAACAGGACGAACCCGAGCCGGAGGAGGAGCTGGACGCGGACGAGGAGGACAGCGAGATCCGCCCGGACGTGGGCCCCACCGGCTGACGCCCCGCCCGCCCGGCACCCGCTCGGTCGCGCCCGACCGCCCGGTGCCCGCCCGGCCGCGCCCGACCGATCGGCGTCTGACCGACCGGCGCCTGACCGGCACGACCGGCGTCTGCCCGGCTGCGCCCAGGTGGGCTGGCGTTCCGATGGCGCTGGCGACGGCGGCGGCGCTATCGACAGGGCGGCGGACGCCGGGTTTGCGGAGCCGATGAGCCGAGGGTCAGGGGTGGGGGTGAGTGCCCAGCGGGCCCGGGTGAGCGCTTGGCGTGCAGGTGGGTGAGCGTCTGCTCCAGCTCCGCCTGCAAGATCCCCCCGGCCGCCGCCCCGTCCCCCTCCCGGATGGCCGCCACCAGGGCGGCATGCGTGTCATGCCCCGGATTGCGGTGGTGCTCCCGCAACCCCAGCAACTCCACCAGATCGATCAGCCGCCCCCGCAAGGCGGGCGCGAACTCCGCGAACAGGTCGGAGAGCACCGGGTTGCCCGCCGCCGCCACGACGGCCGCGTGCAGCGCGATGTCGGCGTCCACGAAGGCCGCGTCGTCCCCTTCCGCCCCCCGCTCCCGCGCCTCCAGCGCCGCCTCCAGGGCGGCCATGTCCTCCTCGGTACGCCGCCCCGCCGCCAGCACGGCCGCCTGCGTCTCGACGATCATGCGGACCTCGTAGACGTCGGTGATGGCGGCCCGCCGCAGCCGGGCGGCCCAGCTCTCGGCCGGCTCGGCGGCGCCGGCCGTGGCGATCACGAACACCCCCGACCCCTGCCGGGCCTGCACCAGCCCCGCCCCGGCCAGCGCCCGCAGCGCCTCGCGCACCGTCGAGCGCCCCACGCCGAGGGCCTTGGCCAGCGCGTTCTCCCCGGGCAGCCGGGTGCCCACCGGCCACTCGCCCTGGGTGATCTGCTCGCGCAGGTGCTCGGTGGCCTGCTCGACGAGCGGGCTGGGATGGAGGGAGCCAAGCGGCATCGCGGTCAACCTCTCAGGTTGTCTGAGGACCTGTGTTGTGGTTAGTGTAGCGCCCATGACGTCGTACGGTCTGCTCCTTCCCGGCCGCGGCGGGGCCTGACCGGACCGGCACCCCGCCGCGGTGGCCCGGGTGCCCGCCGGTCTCTCCACCTCAAGACGGAAGAGCAGCCACGTGTACGAATGGAACCGGCAACGCCCCAGCAGCATGCCGTACCACCGCTACAAGCCCGCCCACGAGCGCGTCGAGGTGCCGCTGACCGGCGGCCGCGACTGGCCGGCCCGGCGCATCACCGCATCCCCCCTGTGGGTGCCCGTCGACCTGCGCGACGGCAACCAGGCCCTGGCCGAGCCGATGGACCCGGCCCGCAAGCGCCGCATGTTCGACCTGCTCACGGCCATGGGCTTCAAGGAGATCGAGGTCGGCTACCCCTCCGCCAGCCAGACCGACTTCGACTTCGTCCGCCACCTCGCCACGCCGGGCGCCGTGCCGGACGACGTGACCGTGGTGGTGTTCACGCCCGCCCGGCACGACCTGATCGAGCGCACCTTCGACTCCGTCGAGGGCATGTCCCGCGTGGTCGTGCACCTCTACACCCCCACCGCCCCCACCTGGCGGAACGTGGTCCTCGGCCACGACCGGCCCGCCCTGCGCGCCCTGATCAGGGACGCCGCCGAGCACCTCGCCCGCCTCGCCGGCGACCGTGACCTCCGCTTCGAGTTCTCTCCGGAGGTGTTCAACCTCACCGAGCCGGACTACGTGCTGGAGGTCTGCAACGACCTGACGGCCCTGTGGGACGCCTCCCCGGACCGCCCCGTGATCCACAACCTGCCCGCGACGGTCGAGGTGGCCACCCCCAACGTGTACGCCGACCAGATCGAGTACATGCACCGCCACCTCGACCGCAGGGACGCGGTGATCCTCTCCGTGCACCCGCACAACGACCGCGGCACCGGCGTGGCCTGCGCCGAGCTGGCCCTGCTGGCCGGGGCGCAGCGGGTCGAGGGCTGCCTGTTCGGCAACGGCGAGCGCACCGGGAACGTGGACCTGGTGACGCTCGCGCTCAACCTGCACTCCCAGGGCGTGGACCCCATGCTGGACCTGTCCGACATCGACGAGGTGCGCCGGGTCGTCGAGCACTGCAACCGCCTGCCGGTGCCCGACCGCCACCCGTACGCCGGAGACCTCGTCTACACCGCCTTCTCCGGCACCCACCAGGACGCCATCGGCAAGGGCCTGGCCCACCACGCCAAGCGGGCCGCGGATCTGGGCGTGCCGCCGGAGCAGGCACCGTGGGAGGTGCCGTACCTGCCGATCGACCCGGCCGACGTGGGCCGCGACTACCAGGCCGTCATCCGCGTCAACAGCCAGTCGGGCAAGGGCGGCGTCGCCTACCTCCTGAACACCCGCTACGGCCTCGAGCTGCCCCGCCGCCTGCAGATCGACTTCTCCTCGGTCGTCCAGCGGGCCACCGACGGCAGCGGCGAGGAGATCACCGCCGAGCAGCTCTGGGAGCTCTTCCACGCCACCTACCTGGCGCCGGGGGAGACCAGCGCGCTGGCCGACTGGAGCACGGTGGAGACCGCGCCGGGCGTGCACGAGTTCGGCGGCACGCTGCGCAGCGGGCGGCGGCTGCACGGGACCGGCAACGGCCCGCTGTCGGCGCTGACCGGCGCGCTCGCCGCCGACGGGATCGACGTGGACATCCTGCACTACGCCGAGCACGCCCTCGACCCGGGGCGGGGCAGCCGGGCCATCGCCTACGTCGAGGCCCGTGTCGGCGGCACCACCTGCTGGGGCGCGGCCCAGGACACCTCGGTCCTGACCGCGTCGGTGCACGCGGTGCTGGCCGCCGTGAACCGGGTCATCGAACCGGCCGCCCGCGGCGCCGTCTGACGCCCTCGGCCTCCGCATGAGCCGCCGGGACCGGCAGGTGCGCCGGTCCCGGATCGCGAGGGGGCCTCGCTCGAGTACGATCACCTCTTCGTACGCCGTGCCGACTCGCCCGAGCCGGTACGGAATCGCCCGGTGGAGGGATGCGGATGTTCGCGGAAGGCGCGGTCCTGGACGTGCTGGCGGCCCTGGAGACGGCGGGCTGCGCCGTCTGGGTCGCCGGCGGGTGGGGCATCGACGCGCTCGTCGGCCGCGTCACCAGGGAGCACCACGACCTCGACCTCCTCCACCGGGCCGAGCAGGAGCCCGCCGCGATCGCCGCGCTGGAGGCCCTGGGCTACGCCGAGCGCCTGGAGGGAGTCGTGCCGGGGCGGCCGGCCCGCTTCGTCATGGCCGGTCCGGGCGGGCGCGAGCTGGACCTGCACCCGCTGCGCTTCCGGCCCGACGGCTCCGCCGTCCAGCGGCTCGACGACCAGGGCGGCGCCCTCACCTATCCGGCGGACGCCTTCGCCTCCGGCGTGATCGGGGGAGTGCGGGTGCCGTGCCTGTCAGCGGCCCAGCAGATCGCCTTCCACCAGGGCTACCGGCCCCGGGAACGCGACCTGCACGACATGGCCGTGCTCCGGGAGGCGTTCGGGTCGGAGACTCACTTCTGAGAGGCGACCCCGGACAGGTGGGCGGCGCACTCGTCGCGGTAGTGGAGCGTGCGGGTGCGCAGCCGCTTCGGGTCGGCCAGCACGGCCCTGGACACCGACGGCACCACCGCGTGCCGTACGGACCCGAACAGCCGGGCCACGTCGGCGGGCGTGGCGCCCTGGGCGCCCAGGCCCGGGGCCAGGATGGGCCCGTTGAGGTCGGCGAGCGAGTCTTCCAGCGCGGGCAGCGTGGCGCCCATGACCACCCCGACCGGCCCGAACGGCGAATGCCCCGCGTTCGCCCTGGCGGCCCCGGCCAGCACCTGGCCGGCCACGAGCCGCTGCAGCCCGGCCGCCTCCGGGTTGGAGGTGCGGGCCAGCACGAACACGCCCGCGTCGTTGGCCACCGCCGACGTGATCGCCCCCTCCAGCGACCCGAACCCCAGGTAGGGGCTCAGCGTCACGGCGTCGGCGGCCAGCGGGCTGCCCCTGTCGAGGTAGGCCTCGGCGTAGGCGGCCATCGTGCTGTCGATGTCGCCCCGCTTGACGTCGAGCAGCACCAGCGTGCCCGCCTCGCGCAGGTCGGCGATGGTGCGTTCCAGTACGGCGATGCCGCGGCTGCCCCAGCGCTCGAAGAAGGCCGACTGCGGCTTGACCACGGCGGCCACGTCGGCCACCGCGTCCACGACGGTGCGGCAGAACCGTTCCAGACCGGCGGGGGAGTCGTCGAGGCCCCAGGCGTGGAGCAGGGCCGGGCTCGGGTCGATGCCCACACAGAGCGGCCCCCGCTCGTCGAGCCTGGCTCGCAGACGGGTCCCGAAGGAATCGTTCATCTGTGCGCTCCCAGTAGGCACCGTGGGCACGAAAGGTTCTCCGGCGACGATATGGTACCGAGGCTCTGTTGCCTAACCGGTGCCGGGCCGAGTCTTCCAGGAGTGGCCTTGGGGGTAGATCAGCAGACATGTACGAGATCGCCCACCGGATGCTGGTGCTGCGTACCGATCCGCCGCGCGACGTCGTGGTCGCGCTCGGCGTGCCTTACGAGGAACCGACGGGTGAGTGGTCGTGCCCGTACCGCATCGACGGGCTCGACGGGTGGGAGCACGAGCGGAAGGTCACCGGGCTCGACTCGTTCGAGGCGGTGGAGCTGGCGATGGCCATGGTCCGGACGGCCCTCGCGGGCTCGCACGAGGCCAAGGGAGGGCTGCTGGCCTGGGACGACGCGCCGGAGGGGAAGCGGGCGCGGACGGTGTACGTGAGTGTCGACGAGGACCGGAATATCGCATATATCGGGATGAAGCACGAAATAGTGCCAGGCGAGGCCGTACGCCAGGTCGTGGCCGAGGACGTCGTCCTCGACTACGGCGACTCCGGGCAGCTCCTGGGCGTGGAGCTCACCGACGCCGACAGGCAGCTCCCCTCCGAGATGCGGATCTAACGCGACACGAGCCACCGCCAGCGCGGCAGCTCCAGCACCACCGTCACCACGGCCAGCACGGACACCAGCGCGGCGGCGACCGCGTGCCAGGCCACCCACGCCGCCGCCACCGCGGCCAGCACGTGCAGGACGACCAGCGCGATGGTCACGTGACCCGGCACGGCCACGATCACGTTCCGCTTGTCGCCCGGGGTGGAGAAGATCGTCGGCAGCCCGATCAGCACCACCACGGACAGCACGGCCAGCGGCACGGAGTGCGGGGCGAGCGCCCACGGGGTCGCGACCCACGCCACCAGCTCGGTGGCGAAGCGGAACGCGGACGCGGCGCGGTCGTCCGGCCGGGCAGTTGAGGACACCCGCGTACCTTACAAGAACCCCTATGTCGGGATAATCGCCCCTGTGAGCACCGTGACCTTCCCGCGCATCGTGGCCACCGATCTCGACGGCACCCTCCTCACCTCCGACGGCACCGTCTCCCCCCGCACCAGGAAGGCGCTGCGGGCCGCCCGCACGGCCGGCGCCGACATCGTCTTCGTCACCGCCCGGGCGCCCCGCGGCATCCGCGAGATCGCCGGGCAGGCGGGCGTCACCGGCACCGCCATCTGCAGCAACGGCGCCATCGTGTACGACCTGGCCACCGACGAGATCACCGCCAGCAGCCCGCTCGACCCGCGGGCGGCGCGCGAGGTCGCCCAGGCGCTCGCGCAGGCGCTGCCCGGCATCGGCCTGGCCGTGGAGACCGGCAGGAACGTGCTGACCGAGGCCGCCTACACCAGGCGGGTGGAGCACGACCTGGCCTTCTACCGCGAGGTGGGCTCCGTCTTCGACGAGGACCAGCCCATCGTCAAGCTGCTCGCCCTGTCACCGGCGCACACGGCGGACGAGATGTACGCGGCCGTGTCGGCGGCGATCGGGCACCTGGCCGAGGTCACGTACTCGGGCGTGGAGGGCCTGCTGGAGATCAGCGCCCCGGGGGTGACCAAGGCGGTCACGCTCGACCGGCTCTGCCGGGAGCGGGGTTTCGGGGCCGGCGACGTGGTGGCGTTCGGCGACATGCCCAACGACCTGGCCGTGCTGATGTACGCGGGCGCCGGCTACGCGATGGCCAACGCCCACCCCCTGGTGTTGTCGGCCGCGGCGTACCGGACGCTGTCCAACGACGAGGACGGCGTGGCCGTGGTGCTGGAGAGCCTCCTGGCCTGACGGGACCGGTGCCCGCCCACCCCCGGGGGCGGGCACATGCGGCCTCACGCGTCGTCGTCCGAGACCCGCGACGTGCCCTCGCAGGTGGTGGGCGACTTGCTGAGCAGCGGCACCAGACCACCGCACGTGCTCAGCGGCAACGACACCGGCTCCACGATCTCGTCGTTGAAGATGATCACGTCGCCGATCAGGGGAGCGGGGCCGGGCTTCGCGGCGGCGTCGTCGTCGGCGTACGCGCCGGTGCAGCAGAGCAGCGCCGCGGTGACGGCCCCGAGTCCCGCGAACGCGGCGCCCTTCACCCCCATCAGGTGCTCCACCCCCGGCATCGCCACGGCCCGAGCCGCCAGGCTAGGCGGCCATCCGCTCCGGCTGCCGCTCGGCAGGGTGCACCCCGTCGCCTGCGCCCTGCTGCGGCCGTCCACCCGCCATGATGCGGTCGATCAGGGCGAGCGCCAGCGCCGAGACGACGAAGGTCAGGTGGATGAGGGTTTTCCATATCAGCTCCCGGTCGGTGATGGTCGGTCGCGCCGCGTTGATGAAGATCTGGAGGAGGTGGATGGAGGAGATGCCGATGATCGCCATGGCCAGCTTGACCTTCAGCACGTTGGCGTTGACGTGCGAAAGCCATTGGGGCTGGTCGGGGTGTCCCTCGATGCGCAGCCGCGAGACGAACGTCTCGTAGCCGCCGATGATGACCATGATGAGCAGGTTCGAGATCATCACCACGTCCACGAGGCCGAGGACGATCAGCATGACGGTGGTCTCCGGCGGCGTGCCGCCGAAACCCAGATGGACCAGGTGGAGCAGCTCCACCATGAACCGCCACACGTACACGACCTGCGCGACGATCAGCCCCAGGTAGAGCGGCACCTGGATCCATCGGCTGAGGAACATGACGTAGCCGACGCGCGTCAGCGGTGTCCGTGGCCCGGCCGGCGTGTCGGCCACGGACAGCTGCGCGATCCGCACTAGGACGTCAGGACGTTGATGTGCTGGACCCAGGTCTGGACCTCGACGAGCGGGGGCTCGTTCGTGCCGAGGCCGTCGAGGATAAGGGGGGGTGCGCCGCCCGCCAGCGCGAGAGTGGCGAAAACTGCCAGGGCTCGGACCTTCAACGGAACTCCTTGCTGCTGCTCTTCGGTGGGTGGGACCGGGCGGTGCGAGGGGGCGCCGCCTGTGCCGGTGTCGAGGGGTGGTCCCGTGCCGGTGTCCCGGAGGCGTGGATCAGGGGGTGAGGCAGTGTGTCACCGGGAGCTCGCCCGAGGTGACGGTGGCCGGATCGAGGAGCGCGGTCGGGTCGGCGGGTGTCTCCGCCAGGCAGGTGAGGGCGTGGACGGGGTCCACGACGGCATGCGCGGCGGGGGCGGTGACCAGGATCAGGCCGCCGGCGGAGATCGCGGCGGCGGCGATCCGGCGGGGGGTGAAGAGCATGAAACCTCCTGGGTGACGGTAATGAACAACCCTCGACTAGCTACCCAGAGTAGTTATTCGGTAACACTTCGTCTAAGTAAAGAGTTCGGAGCGCGTACGCCCTGAGGTGTAGCGGCGATCGCGACGGCCGGCGGATGCCCGTCCGGGGGCCAGGAAAGATCCTGGAGACCTTCCTTCGAGAGGAGTGGTCCTGTGGTTACCGAGGTCGCCAAGGGGAGCGGGTACGCGACCGCGTTCAAGGCCGTCACCGCGCTCAACACGCTGGCCGTGCTCGCCCAGGCGGTCACCGCCGGGCAGCTCATGAGCGGGGGAGGGGCGGACCTGCACGGGCTCGGGGCGGGCGCGGTGCACGCGCTGGGCCTGCTGCAGCTCATCGGGGCGATCCTGCTCTGGCGGCCGGCGCGGGGGCCCGGCTGGCCGGCACTGGCGAGCCTGGCGGTGCTGCTGCTCGGGTTCGTGCAGTCCGCGCTGGGCGGGTCGGGCGCGGTGGCCGCGCACGTGCCGCTCGGGATGACCCTCTTCGGGCTCAGCGTGTGGCTGCTGGTGTGGTCCTGGCGGCGCTGACCGCTACGGGCCCGGGTGGCGGGCCAGGTGGTCGGCGTGGCGGACGGGCTCGGGGAGCCGGTAGCGGGCGGCCAGGCGCAGGACCTGGTCCGTGGCGGTGTCCAGCGAGATGCGGTGGCCCTGCGAGACGTACACGGGCTTGACCCCGGGCTGCGTGCGCAGGGCCCGGCCGACCGTGACGCCGTCGTGGACGATCGGCGTCCAGGCCCCGCGCTCGGGCCCCGGCGGCTCGTGCGTCCCGACGAACGGCGTCTTGCCCACCCCCACCGACGGCAGCCCGGTCAGCACGCCCAGATGGCAGGCCAGGCCGAAGCCGCGCGGGTGGGCCAGCCCGTAACCGTCGCAGACCAGCAGGTCGGGCGTCACCGCGAGCCGTTCGAGCGCCGTCACCAGGGCGGGCAGCTCGCGGAAGGCGAACAGGCCGGGCACGTACGGGAAGGCCGCCGCACCGTGCGCCACCACCTGCTCCACCGGCGCGAGCGTGGCGGCGTCGAGGACGACCACCGCGGCCGTCACCTCGTCGTCGCCGTGGTAGTGCACGTCCAGGCCCGCCACCAGGGTGAACGTGGTGGGTCCGGTCAGCTCGACCTGGGGGCGGAGCCGGTCCTGGATGGCCTCCGCCTCGGCGACGCCGGAGGGCCAGGGGTGAAGCTGCTTCACATGCACCCGGCCAAAGGTATCGCGTCACGCCGGTGCCTCGCCTGGACATATACCGCACCCCGCCGTACGAAGGAGAGATGGAAGTCACGATCGTCGGCGCCGGCCTCGTCGGCTGCCTGCTCGCCTGCTTCCTGGCCCACCGCGGCCACCACGTCACCGTGTACGAGCGCCGCCCCGACCCCCGCCGGCACGGCCGGGAAGGCGGGCGGTCGATCAACCTGGCCCTCTCCGCCCGCGGCATCGACGCCCTGCGCCGCCTCGGTCTCGACGGCAAGGTCCTCGACGCCGCCATCCCCATGCCGGGCCGGATGATGCACGCGCCCGACGGCGCCCTCACCTTCCAGCCCTACAGCGCCGACCGCACCCAGGCGATCAACTCCATCGGCCGCGCCGACCTCAACCGGCGGCTCCTGGACGCGGCGGACGCCATGCCGGGCGTGGATCTCCGGTTCGGGCGCCGGCTCATCGGCCTGGACGAGCGTACGGGCAGGCTGGAGTTCGAGGACGGCAAGGAGGACGGCGCCCGGGTGGTGATCGGGGCGGACGGGGCGTACAGCGCGGTCAGGGCCAGGCTGCAGCAGCTGCCAGGGGTGAGCTTCAGCCAGGACTACCTGGACTACGGCTACAAGGAGCTGCCGCTGCCGGCCAGGAACGGCGAGTACGCGATGGACCCGGGCGCGCTGCACATCTGGCCCCGTGGCCGCTCGATGATGATCGCCCTGCCGAACCCCGACCGCTCGTTCACCTGCACCGTGTTCTGGCCGCACGACACGCTGGCCGCGCTGGACACGCCGGGGAAGGTCAGGGCGTACTTCGCCGCGCACTACCCGGACGCGTTCGAGCTGATGCCCGACCTGGTCCCGGCCTACCGGGACAACCCGGTCGGCCACCTGGTCACCATGCGCTGCGCGCCCTGGCACGTCACCACCGGGGCCGCCACGGTCGGGCTCGTCGGCGACGCCGCGCACGCCATCGTCCCCTTCTACGGGCAGGGCGCCAACTGCGGCTTCGAGGACTGCGTCGCGCTGGACCGCTGCCTGGACGAGGCCGGCGACGACTTCCCGAGGGCGCTGGAGCTGTTCGAGCGCCGCCGGGCCGACACCGACGTGATCGCCCGGCTGGCCCTGGAGAACTTCGTGGAGATGCGCGACAAGGTCGGCTCCCGGCTGTTCCTGGCGGGCAAGCGCCTGGAGCACGCGCTGGAGCGGGCGCTGCCCGGCTACGTCTCCCGCTACGAGCTGGTGTCGTTCTCGACCACCCCGTACTCGCAGGTGGAGCGGCGCATCACGCGCCAGCGGCTGGCCGCGGCGGCGGCGGGCGCCGCGCTCGTGGCGGCCGGGTTCGCGGCGCGTCGCGGCCGGGGTCTGGTGCGTACGCCGGGCGGCGAATGACACTGTGGGCATGCTGTCGTACTCCAGCGCCACCGCCGACACCCCCCTGCTGGGCGAGACCATCGGCGAGAACCTCGAACGCACCGTGGCCCGCTTCGGCGACCGGGAAGCCCTCGTCGACGTGCCGTCCGGCCGCAGGTGGACCTACACCGAGCTCAACGCCGACGTGGCCGCCCTGGCCAGGTCCCTGCTGGCCAGGGGCATCGCGAAGGGCGACAGGGTGGGCATCTGGGCGCCCAACCGCGCCGAGTGGGTGCTCGTCCAGTACGCCACCGCCAAGATCGGCGCGATCCTCGTCAACGTCAACCCGGCCTACCGCACCCACGAGCTGCGCTACGTGGTCGAGCAGTCGGGCATGCGGCTGCTGATCAGCGCCCTGGAGCACAAGGGCAGCGACTACCGGAAGATGGTCGAGGAGACCGGCTTCGAGAACGTCGTCTACCTGGACGACCCCACCTGGGCCGCCCTGGCCGAGCGCCGCGCGGACCCGGCGCAGCTGACGGCCCGCATGGCGGAGCTGGCCTTCGACGACCCGATCAACATCCAGTACACCTCCGGCACCACCGGCTTCCCCAAGGGCGCGACCCTGTCGCACCACAACATCCTCAACAACGGCTATTTCGTCGGCGAGCTGATCCACTACACCGAGGCGGACCGGGTCTGCCTGCCGGTGCCGTTCTACCACTGCTTCGGCATGGTCATGGGCAACCTGGGCGCGACCACGCACGGCTCCTGCATCGTGATCCCGTCACCGGGCTTCGACCCGGAGGCGACGCTGCGCGCCGTGCAGGAGGAGCGGTGCACGTCCCTGTACGGGGTGCCGACGATGTTCATCGCCGAGCTGGCGCAGGCCGCGAAGTTCGACCTGTCGTCGCTCAGGACCGGCATCATGGCCGGCTCCCCGTGCCCGGTGGAGGTGATGAAGCGGGTCGTCGGCGAGATGAACATGCGCGAGGTCGCCATCTGCTACGGCATGACCGAGACCTCGCCCGTGTCCACGATGACCAGGGCCGACGACGACCTGGCGCGCAGGACCGAGACCGTGGGCCGGGTGATGCCGCACGTCGAGGTGAAGATCGTGCACCCGGAGACCCGGCTCACCGTGCCCAGGGGCGAGCCCGGCGAGCTGTGCACGCGCGGCTACTCGGTCATGCTCGGCTACTGGAACGAGCCGGCCAAGACCGCCGAGGCCATCGACGAGGCCCGGTGGATGCGTACCGGGGACCTGGCCACCATGGACGACGACGGCTACGTCAACGTGGTCGGCCGGATCAAGGACATGATCATCAGGGGTGGGGAGAACGTCTACCCGCGCGAGATCGAGGAGTTCCTCTACAGCCATCCGGACATCGCCGACGTGCAGGTCATCGGGGTGCCGGACGAGAAGTACGGCGAGGAGGTCATGGCGTGGGTCGTCATGCGGCCGGGCGCCGAGCCGCTGACGGCCGAGCGGGTCAGGGAGTTCTGCGCGGGACGGCTGGCGCACTACAAGATCCCCCGGTACGTGCACGTCGCCGACGCGTTCCCGCTCACGGTGACCGGGAAGATCAGGAAGGTGGAGATGCGGGAACGGTCGGTGGAGCTGCTGGGGCTGCGGGCGGCGGCCGGGATCCGCAACGCCTGACGCTCACGCCGCGTCGGCGGGCAGGCCCGCCCGTTCGGTGACGAGCGCGGCGAAGCGGCCGGTCACCCGGTGCCAGATGGGCGTGGACACCGGCTCGTCCGCCACCGCCCGCGCGTACACCTCGGCGGGGTCGAAGCCGTCGGCCCGCCACTCCCGGATGCGCGCGGGCCGCACCTCCGGGTGGAACTGCACGCCCCACGCCCGCTCGCCCATCCGGAACGCCTGGTAGGGGCACCTCTCGGTCTCGGCCAGGTGCACCGCGCCGGCCGGGAGCCTGGTGATGGCGTCCTTGTGGTGCTCGATCGCGGGCACCACCGGCGGCAGCCCGTGGAAGAGCGGGTCGGCGGCGGCCTCGGGCCTGATCGTGAGCGGCAGGCTGCCGTTCTCGGGCGCGCCGGTGTCGCCGGTCACCTCGCCGCCGGCGACCTGGGCGAGCATCTGGCCGCCCAGGCAGATGCCGAGCAGCGGCACCCCTTCCGCCAGCGCCTGGCCCATCAGCCGCCGGGCGTCGCGCAGCCACGGGGCGCGGTCGTCGTCGCCGGGCAGGTAGCCGCCGCCGAGCATGATCATGGCGTCGTGTTCCAGCCGGGCGGGCAGGGGAGCGCCCTCGTGGGCGAGCACGACGTCGAGCTCCAGCCCGGCCTCCGCCAGCCAGTCGCCCACGCGGCCCGGCCCGCCGCTCCTGCTGTTCTGGACGACGAGGATGTCAGCCATCATGGACCTCCGCCATGAAGTCGAGGATGCGCTCGTCCACGTCTTCGACGCGGGTGAGCTCCAAGGAGTGCGCTGCGGGGCGGATCCACCGCGTCACGGCAGGTTCGCCGCCCTGGCGGTGTGGCGCAGCAGCAGGGCGGTGGTCACCGGGCCGACGCCGCCGGGCACCGGGGTGAGCGCGCCGGCCACCTCCGCGACCGCGTCGAAGTCGACGTCGCCGGTCAGCCCGCCGTCGTCGGTCGGGTTGGTGCCGACGTCGATCACCACCGCGCCGGGCGCCACGTGCCCGGCGCCGATCAGCCCCGCCCGGCCGGCGGCCGCGACCAGCACCTCGGCCTCGGCGGTGACCGAGGCCAGGTCGCGGGTGCGCGAGTGGCAGACGGTGACGGTGGCGTGGCGGTCGAGCAGCAGGTGCGCCAGCGGCTTGCCCACCACCGTGGAGCGGCCGACCACCACGGCCCGCCGGCCGAGCAGCTCCACCTCGTAGTGGTCGAGCAGCGCCATCACGGCCGCCGCCGTGGCGGGCGGGAACGCGGGCAGCCCGGCCGCCAGCCGGCCCAGGGAGAGCGGGTTGGCGCCGTCGACGTCCTTGCGCGGGTCGATGGCCGCGGCCAGCTCCTGCGCGGACGCGCCGGCGGGCAGCGGGGTCTGCAGCAGCACGCCGTGGACGCCGGTGTCGGCGCTGAGCCTGACCAGCATCTCGCCGATCTGCTCGGGGGCGGCCTCGGGGCCCAGGTCGACCACGTCGCAGGCGATGCCGACGCCGGCCGCCGCCTTGGCGATCGAGCGGACGTACCACAGGCTCGCCTCGTCGGCGGTGGCCACCACCACGGCCAGCCGGGGCTGCGGGCCGGCCGCCGCCTCGGCCTGCGCCTGCGCCTTGATGGCCGTGGCCAGCTCCTTGCCGGTCAGCGTCTTCACGGGTTGATCTCCTCGCGTACTTCGGCGGTCACCCAGTCTGCCCTGGCGACGGCCGCGTCGACGCCGGAGAGGCGGATGTTCAGCTCTTCGCGTACTCGCTCGTCCTTGATGCCGCCCAGGTTGACCTCCACGTTCACCCGGGCCGTGGTGAGGGCGGCGCGCGCCGCTTCCGCGGCGGCGGCCACGTCGGTGGTGACGTTGCGGTTGGCGATCGGCAGCAGCAGCTCGCACAGCTCGATCACGCGGGTGGCGGCCTCGACCACGCGGGCGGGCGGTTCGGCGGCGCCGGCCAGCGCGCGGGCGATGGCGGCGCTGCGCTCCTCGCCCTTGGGCAGCCGGTAGGCGTCGGTGACCGCGGTGAACGCCGCCGCGTCCTCCTCGGCGAGTCTCAGCGCGCGGGCCCGCAGGGTGTCGGTCTCGGCGATCAGGGCGACGACGGTCTCGGCGTGGCCGGCGTATTTCTCCCCGGTGGTGTAGCGGGCCACCATGCCGAGCAGCGCGGCGGCCTGTGCGGCGTGCAGGGCGGCGGTGGCGCCGCCGCCGGGCGCGGGCACCCGGTCGGCCAGCTCGGTCAGGAAGTCGACGATCGTCAAGTCGCGCATGGCGGCATTCTGCCAGCCCGCGCGCGGCTCATTCGCGGTACATCGGCCGCGTGGCGTCCTCGGAGCCGCTGTGCGGGCTGTGGGGCAGGTAATGCTGCGACTGCTGCGCCGGCGTCCAGGGGTCCTGGTACTCCTCCACGGGCTCGGCCGACCGGCGGCCCCGCCAGCGCGACGGGAAGAGCGAGACCACCAGCAGCGTCACGCCGAGCAGGAACTGCAGCCCCGAGAAGCCGAGGGTCGTGTACCCGTTGCGCAGGAACCCGGGCAGCAGGTCGACGCTCACCAGCCGGACGCCGAAGGCGATCTCCAGGAAGGGCGCGATCCCCAGCGCGGTGAACGCCAGGCCGCCGAGCAGCGAGGCCACGGGCGACAGGCGCGAGCCGGCCAGGAAGGCCAGCACGATCGCGGCCGCGGCGATCGCTCCGGCGCCGGTCCACGAGATCCGGAGCGCCTGCTGGGCCTGGAGGGTGAGCTCGCCGACGCCGTACCACAACCCGGCGAGCACGAGTGGAGGGAGGAGCAGGCCGGCGACCACTCCCAGAGCATGACGGGCACCGTTTGACATAACTACACCCCGTTTGTTCGGCTCTGTCCCAACCTACTCGCTGGGATCCCTCAGCGCGGGGTGGTCTCGGAGTCGAGCCAGGCGTCGATGAGCTTGGTGAAGTTACGGCCGGTGTGCTCCTTGAGCCACCTGGTGAAGGACGCCCGGTCCTGGGTGGTGTTGCGGTGCTCCTGGGCCCACGCCCTGGTCATCGCGAAGAACTTCCGGTCGCCGAGCCGCTTCCTGATCTCGTGCAGCATGATCGCCGGGCCGTAGTAGACGTTGCTCTGGGCGAAGGAGTCGCGCCGGTACCTGCCCGGCGGGCCGTTCTCGCGGCGCAGCTCGGGGTCGAAGCGGCGGATGTTGGCGACGAACTCGTCGATCGTGCCGTCCTCGTGGTCGGCGTACCACTGCATCTCGAAGTACATGGCGAAGCCCTCGTTCAGCCACAGGTCGCGCCACGTGCGCGGGGTGACGGTGTCGCCGAACCAGTGGTGCGCCAGCTCGTGCGCCACGACCGACGGCTCCATGTAGCGCGGGCCGAGCGCGATCATCTGCTGCGTCTCCATGCCGGAGTCGCTCGTGGCCACCAGCCCGGCGCTCGGGAACGGGTACGGCCCGAGCTTCTTCTCCAGCCACCGGATGATCGACGGCATCCGCTTGGCCACCGGAAGCTGCTTGGCCACGTCGCGGGGCCGGATCCAGTACGTGATCGGGATCCCGCGCGGCCCCTTGTCCCTGAACATCCGGAACCTGTCGGCCGCGAACACCGTCAGGTAGCTGGCCACGGGATCGGTGGACTGCCATGTGAACGTGCTCGTGCGCCCGGCCGACGTCTTCCCCTTGTACGTGCCGTGCGCGACCCCCGACCACCCCTTCGGCACGGTGATCGCCACGTCGTACAGCGCCTCGTCCGACGGGTGGTCGTTGACCGGGAACCAGGTGAACGACCCGAACGGCTCCTGCAGCGCCCACGCGGCGCCCCCGCCCTCGATGTGGAAGCCGAGCATGGCGATGTCCTTGCGCCGCTGCTTGGCGTCCACGGGCTTCGGCCTGCCGTGGTAGCGCACGGTGACGACGGTGCCCTCGTCGGCGGCCAGCGGCTCGGCCAGCGGGACGGTGAGGTCGTCGTACTTGCGCGTCGCTCTGACCTTGGCGCCGTCCACCGTGACCTCGTCCACCTTGAGCGCGCGGCCGAAGTCGAGCCGCACGCGGGTGAGGGGCCTGGCCGCGCGGATCGTCAGCTTCGCCGTGCCGGTCAGCGTGCGGGCACCGGGCTTCCAGGCCAGCTCCAGGTCGTAGTGGAGCACGTCGATCGACGGGTTGCCGTAGGCGGGATAGAGCGGGTCGGGGACGGGCCGCGACCGGCCGGCCTCGAAGGCGCTCAGGTCGACGGCGGGCCGCTGCTCGGCCACGGCCGGGCTGGCCGCCCCCGCCGGCGTCGTGGCGGGGGAAGCCGGAGCCGGCGGCTGGGGCGCGCTGCAGGCCGAGGCGGCCAGGGCGACGGTCATGAGGGATAAGAGGGGCCTCCGCATTCGCGCCAAGGTAGTGACGGCCGCCGATGATCCACAAGGCGTTTTCCGTACCGTGATGGGGAAGGCGGCGCTTTCCGATCCTGTCCGGGCAGGCACCGGAGATTGCTGAAAACTCCCTGTGAAGCCCTTTCTGGGTCTTTGCCGCGACCGGCCACCCGGGCATCGTGGGCCGCATGAGATCCGCGATCCTGAAGACCGCACTCGGCGCACTCGTCGTGGTCATGCTCGGCGGCGTGCCGGCGCAGGCCGCGACGAAGCCCGATACGTTCCCGCTGCCCAACGGCTTCCAGCCGGAGGGCATAGCGATCGGGCCGGGGCCGTACGCCTACTTCGGCTCACGCGCGACCGGCGACATCTACCGGGCCGACCTGCGCACCGGCAAGGGGGCCGTCATCAGCAAGGGGCCGGGCACGCAGTCGCTCGGGCTCAAGACCGACGGGCGCGGGCGGCTGTTCGTGGCCGGGGGCAACGCCGGCAACGCGCGGGTGGTCGACCTGCGTACCGGCCAGGTCCTCAAGTCGTACCAGTTCGCCACCGGGACGTCGTTCGTCAACGACGTCATCCTCGTCGGCGGCGCGGCCTACTTCACCGACTCCGCCAACCCGGTCCTGTACAAGCTGGACCTCGGCCGGGGCGGCGCGCTGCCCGACGAGGTCGTCAAGATCCCGCTCAGCGGCGCCATCCAGTACACGACCGGCAACAACGCCAACGGCATCGCCCCCAGCCCCGACCGCAGGTCGCTGCTGATCGTCCAGTCCAACACCGGCAAGCTGTTCGAGGTGGACCCGTCCTCCGGCGTCACCACCGAGGTGAACCTGGGCGGCGAGCTGCTGACCAACGGCGACGGCCTGCTGCTGTCCGGCCGCACCCTGTACGCCGTCCAGAACCGCCTGAACACGGTCGCCGTGATCGGCCTGGCCCGCGACAGCTCCTCGGGCAAGGTCGTCCGGCGCCTGACCGACCCCAGGTTCGACGTGCCCACGACGGTCGCCGCCTACGGCCACCGCCTCTACCTGCCCAACGCCCGCTTCACCACGACCCCGACCCCCGACACCACGTACGACGTGGTCGCCATCAAGCCCTGACCCCGGGTCGCGCGCTCCGGGGGCCGCCCGTCCCGGAGCGCGCTCCTCACTTCTTGATCGTGTAGCTGTCGCCGTACACCTTCCAGGTCAGCGGCGGGTTCAGGTCGAGGTTGCCGTTCTTCAGGAACACCCGCTGCATCGTGTCCACGCGGGTCGTGTCCTCGTGCGCCTCCTCGGCCCGCATCGCCGCCTTGCGCGCGTCCAGGAACGCGTTCAGGTACGTCACCTCGTTCCCGCCCTGCGCCGGCGGCTTGGCCTTGGCCAGGGCGGACTTCCTGATGCCGCCGAAGCTCAGCCGGCTCGTGCCGGGGCCGTGCATGACGATGGCGTCGTAGTAGGCGAACTGGCCGAGCGCCCGCAGCCCGTCCTGCTCGGCCTGCCGGACGGCCGGGCCGAAGTAGACGCGGTCGCGCTCGTCGTTCTGGGCCTGCTGGAAGGCGGGGTCCTTGGCGGCCGTCCGCCAGTCCTTCATGAAGTTCGGCTCCAGGCCCTGGTGGGAGTCGGTGCCGTTGACCGCGCGCAGGGCGGGCAGGTATCTGGCCAGGACGTTGCCGGGCTTGCGCCTGGTGTAGAGCTCGACCAGCTCCAGCATGTCGCCGGTGCCGGAGCAGAAGCCGATGATGCCGGCCGTGTAGCCGCGCTCGTCCTCGATGTCCTCGATGTAGCCGTACTGGGCCTTCCAGTCGAGCGAGGAGTTCTCCGCGCTCGACACCAGCCGCATGGCGATGTCCTTCTTGTGCGGGTCGGTGAGGTCCACCGGTGCGGTGCCGGTCAAGGGGCCGGTGCCGGTGAGGGTGAGGGCGAGGCTGAGCAGAGTCGCGGTCAGCACGTGGGCTCCCTGCTTTCGTTAGGAAAGGTTCCTAACGGACCTTACTCCTCCGGGCGCGGCCCACGCCGGTGAACCTAGTCGACCGGGCGCAGGGCCGCGAGCTGCTGCTCGAACGGGACGATCTCCTCCGGCTGCTCCACCCGGCCGGGCGCGCGGTGCAGCAGCAGGTCGGCCAGCTCGTCCGCGGCGCGGGCGATGCGCTCGCCCAGCCCGTCCGTGAAGGCGTCGCGGCCGCCGCCCCAGTCCTCCGACGCGGCGTACACGGCGGTCGGGACGACCACGGCGCGCAGGTACGCGAACAGCGGCCGGAGCGCGTGCTCCAGCGCCAGCGAGTGCCGGGCGGTGCCGCCCGTCGCCGCGATGAGCACGGGCTTGCCCGTCAGCGCGGTGTTGTCGAGCACGTCGAAGAACGACTTGAACATGCCGCTGTACGAGCCGCTGAAGATCGGCGTGACCGCGATGAGCGCGTCGGCCTCCGTCACGGCCGCGATCACCTCGCGGAGCCTGCCGTTCGGGAATCCGGTCACGAAGTTGTTGGCGATGTCCACGGCCAGGTCGCGCAGCTCGATCACGCGGACCTCCACCTCCGCCCGCCGCGCGACCGCCTCGGCCAGGCGGTCGGCGAGCAGGCGGGAGGAGGAGGGCTGGGTCAGCCCCGCCGTGACGACGACGAGCTTCATGGGGGTCGATCTCCTTCCGGGCGTTTCAGGCGCCCACGTGCTCCGAAGCGTTCTTGTCGGCGGGTGCGTTCTTCTTCGCCAGCAGGGACGCGTGCGTCGGCGCGCCGGGCACCTCCGCCGGCCGGTCCTTCGCGAGCTCCTTGCGCAGCACGGGCACGACCTCCTCGCCGAGGATGTCGAGCTGCTCCAGCACGGTCTTCAGCGGCAGGCCCGCGTGGTCCATGAGGAAGAGCTGGCGCTGGTAGTCGCCGAAGAACTCCCTGAACTCCAGCGTCCGGTCGATGACCTGCTGCGGGCTGCCCACGGTGAGCGGCGTCTCCGCGGTGAACTCCTCCAGCGACGGCCCGTGGCCGTAGACGGGGGCGTTGTCGAAGTACGGGCGGAACTCGCGTACCGCGTCCTGGGAGTTCTTGCGCATGAACACCTGGCCGCCCAGGCCCACGACGGCCTGCTCGGGGGTGCCGTGGCCGTAGTGGGCGTACCGCTGGCGGTAGAGGTTGATCAGGCGCATGAAGTGCTCCTTCGGCCAGAAGATGTTGTTGGCGAAGAAGCCGTCACCGTAGTAGGCGGCCTGCTCGGCGATCTCCGGGCTGCGGATCGAGCCGTGCCAGACGAACGGCGGCACCCCGTCGAGCGGGCGCGGCGTGCTCGTGAACCCCTGCAGCGGGGTGCGGAAGCGGCCCTCCCAGTCGACGACGTCCTCGCGCCACAGCTTGTGCAGCAGCGCGTAGTTCTCGATGGCCAGCGGGATGCCCTGCCGGATGTCCTGCCCGAACCACGGGTACACCGGCCCGGTGTTGCCCCGGCCCAGCATGAGGTCCACCCGGCCGTCCGCCAGGTGCTGCAGCATGGCGAAGTCCTCGGCGATCTTCACCGGGTCGTTCGTGGTGATCAGCGTCGTGGCGGTGGAGAGCTGCAGGCGCTCCGTCCTGGCCGCGATGTAGCCGAGCATGGTGGTCGGGGAGGACGGCACGAAGGGCGGGTTGTGGTGCTCGCCCGTCGCGAACACGTCCAGCCCGACCTCCTCCGCCTTGAGCGCGATCGCCACCATCGCCTTGATCCGCTCGTGCTCGGTCGGGGTCCTGCCGTTGGTGGGATCGGTGGTCACGTCGCCCACGCTGAAGAGTCCGAACTGCACTTTAGTCACCATCCATGACTGTTGAATCTTTGACGGCTACGGTAGCGCTGAGGCCCTCGGGGATATTCCATCATCCGGCATGCCCGATGCCGCCCGCCCCTCGGGGCCGCGGGCGGGGGTCGGGGCGTCAGTGGTGCCGGCGGGCGCGGAAGGCGGCCGCCTTGGCGCGGTTGCCGCAGCCGCGCATGTCGCACCAGCGGCGCGTGCGGCGGTGCGAGGCGTCGATGTAGAGGCGCGTGCAGGGGTCGGCCTCGCACTCCCTGATCAGCGCGGCCTGCGCGCCGCCGAGCAGCTCGGCGGCGGCGCGGGCGGTGCTGGACAGCGCGGCCGGCAGGTCGCCGCCGCGCTCCAGGCCGTCCTCGCCGAGCAGCACGCTCGCGGGCGCGCGGCCGGCGGCCCGGTTGAGCGTCTCGCGGTCGGCCGCCTCGAACGGCGCTCCGGTGCGGGCCGCCGACGCCAGCCGGTAGATCGCCTCGCGCAGCGCCACCGTCCGGGCGAGGTCGTCGTCGCTCACGGCGGGCGGGGTGTCGAGGAGCCCGGCGGCGACCGTCCAGCGGGCCAGGTCGCCGGGGGCCGCCAGCAGGTCGATGCGCTCGCCCCGGCGGTGGCCGACGGTGCCGGCCAGGTCGAGCCCGAGGTTCCCGCTGACGAAGGTGAAGTCCATGGCCTCATCGTAACCGGGTTGACAAGTTACTTTTGGAGCTGCCAGGGTCGGTAACCGCTAAGTCCGGTTATTTCGTGAAAGGTGCGCGTCGTGACGACGTTGGCTTCCACCGCCGACAGCTCCCCCGCCGGGGCGGGACGGCGTTCGTACGGGGCGCGGCACCGGTGGGTGGTGCTCGCCGTGGGCGTCGGGGCGCAGGGCAGCTTCTCGGCGATGTTCTCCGGCATCCCGGTCACCGGCATCACGATGCGCGCCGACTACCACCTGTCGACGGGGGCGCTCGGCCTGGTGCTGGCCTGCCTGGGGCTCGGGGTGGCGGCCTCCGACATCGTGTGGGGGCTGCTGACCGACCGCTTCGGCGACCGGCGCGTCCTGCTCACCGGATTGACGGCCACGGCCGCGCTGCTCGCCGTGATGGCCGTGGCCGTGACTCCCGGGGACGGGGCCGGGGTCGGCCTGCTGGCGGTGTGCATGGCGGTCGCGGGCGCGCTGGGCGGCAGCGTCAACGGGGCCTCGGGGCGGGCGGTCATGACCTGGTTCGGGGAGGGGGAGCGGGGGTTCGCGATGAGCATCCGCCAGACGGCGATCCCGGTGGGCGGGGCGGTGGGGGTGGCGCTGCTGCCGTGGCTCGCCCAGTCGTACGGCTTCCGCGCCGTCTACGCCGTACCCGCCGCCTTCTGCCTCACCGCCGCGGCCGCCACCTGGCGCTGGCTCCACAACCCCACCCCACCCGCCACCTCCTTGCTGGAGAAGACCGGCCGCGGCGAGCGGAACCTTTCACCGAAGGGGCGCTCCCCGCTCCGCCGCTGGGACGTGTGGCGGGTGGCCCTGGCCGGGGCGCTGCTCACCGTCCCCCAGTTCGCCGTCCTCTCCTTCACCGCGATCTTCCTGCACGACGTCAAGGGCGAGGGCGCCACGCTGGCGAGCGTCACCGTCCTGATCGCCCAGCTGGGAGGCGGCGCGGCGCGCATCTGGACCGGCCGCCGCACCGACCGCCGGGGCAACCGCCGCACCTACCTGCGCGGCATCGGCGCCCTGGCCGGGATCGCCATGGCGGCCGCGGCGGTGCTCACCGACGCCCCCACCCCGCTCACCGTCACCGCCCTCGCCGTCGGCGGCCTGCTCGCCAACTCCTGGCACGGCGTCGCCTACACCGAGATCGCCGCCATGGCCGGCCCCGACCGGGCCGGAACCGCCCTGGGCCTCCTGGGCACCGCCCTGTTCGCGGTGGGTTTCCTCACCCCGCTGCTCATTCCCGTCGTCATCGCCCACGCCTCCTGGGCGGCGGTCTGGGGCCTGGCCGCGGCGGCCTCGTTCCTCGCCATCCCCCTGGCGCCAGGGACGATCAGAGCGCGTTGATGTCCGCGGGCCCGAGGATCCGCTTCGGCGCCCCGCGCTCGGCGACCGCGATCATCGCCTGCCCGATCCGCTCCGTCGTCGTCACCCCAGACGCGAAGAACCGCCGCAGCACCGGGTAGAGCGGCCGGGTGACCACGTACGCCACCCGGTAGAGCCGCGTGCGCGAGGTGACGCCGTGCATGGGCTGGATGTAGCCGGGCCGGAACATGTACGCCTCCAGCGGCAACGCCAGCAGCGCGTTCTCGGTCAGCCCCTTCACCCTGGCCCACATGGCCCGACCCTGCGCGTCGGTCCCGACGCCGGACACGTATATGAACGTGGAGCCGGGACTCAGCCGCGCCAGCGTCTCCCCGGCCGCCAGCGTGAAGTCGTACGTGACGCGCCGGTAGTCCCGCTCGCTCATCCCGGCCGAGGAGACCCCCAGGCAGAAGAAGCACGCGTCGTAACCGCCCAGCTCACCCTCGACGGGGGACAGGTCGAGCAGGTCATCGTGCCGGATCTCGCGCAACTTGGGATGCGAAACCCCCGTCGCGGAGCGCCCGACCGCGAGCACGGCCGTGACCCGCTCGTCGAGCAGGCACTCCCTGAGCACCCCCCGCCCGATCATCCCGGTCGCCCCGAACAGGATCACCCTCATTCCACACCCGCTCCGATCGTCTCCGCGAATCCGTCCGTCACCGGGTACGGCCGTTCGACCGGTACCGGCGCCTCATGCCCCACCCTCGCTCAGGATCCCACTGGATCCGCACCGGGCTGCGCCGCACCCGCCGGGCCCACCCCGGGCGCCCGTCGCCGCGGCTGAGGCAGGAGTGCGCCGGCACGCCGCTCCTGGCCCGGCCAGCACCGGCCGGCCACCGGTCAAGCCAGGTCCCGTACGGCCTCCGCCAGACGGATGCGGGCGATCTGGGGGATCGACAGGCCGCGGGCCGAGATGCCGATCGCCCACTGCGTGCCGGGCACGATCGCGCCCGCGCAGGCCACCTCCTCCCTGAACTGCCCGTGCTCCTCCACCACCTGCCCCGGCCGCAGCCGCGCCAGCTCCTCCTCCAGGTCCTCCACGCTGACGGGGGTCGAGGAGGTGAAGCGGCGCAGGCCGTACCCGGTCAGGATGGCGCGCCTGGCGCGGGACGTGAGGGACAGCAGCAGCGCCTTGCCGAGCGCGGTGGCGTGCGGGGCGGTCTCCAGGCCCGCCTGCAGGTCCTCCAGCCACGGCGAGCGCGGCCCCTCGGCCACGTCCACCACGACCAGCCGTCCCCCGGACAGCTGCGCCAGATAGGCCGTGTGGCCGGAGACGGCGGCCAGGTGCCGCAGCACCGCCGTGGCGCGGGGCGGCCGCTCGAAGGTGTCCAGCATCTCGTGGAACCGCTCGGCCACCTGCGAGCCGAGCAGGTAGTCGCCGTCGGGCTGCCGGTGCAGGTAGCCCTCGTAGCAAAGAGTGCGGACCAGGTGGTAGGAGGTGGACAGGTTGAGGCCGCATCGGCGGGCGATGACCTTGACCGACAGCGGCCGGTCGGCCCGCGAGACCTCCTCCAGCACGCGAAGCGCTCGGGAGACGCTGCGGATCAGATCGCTGGGTTGTTCGCCGGTCATCCATCCAGCATCTGCGCTATCTGAAAATCGGACGCCTACCCCAAGCGGCACACCCGTCCGACGATGAGGCCATGCCGGAGATACCGCAGTGGGCCAGTCAGGCACTGTCCGGGGTCTACGACCCGTGCTGCAGGGAGAAGGGCATTTCCGTCGTGGAGATGGGCCTCGTCAGGTCGGTCGAGGTCGAGGAGGGCCGGGCCCGGGTGGAGTTGCTGCTGACCTCGGGCTGGTGCCCGTTCGCCGCGAGGGTCCTCACCGAGGTACGCGACCGCATCGAGGAGCAGCCCGGCATCCGCGAGGCGGAGGTCGAGATCGTGTGGGACGAGGCGTGGACCGTGGACCGGCTCTCCCCGAGGGCGGCCCGCCTGCTGCGCTTCCTGCCCGCTCCCGCGCAGGTGCCCGACAAGGCCGCCTACATAAGGAGGAATCAGGCACATGATCGATGACTTCTTCGTGTTCGACAGCGTGGCCCACGTGTTCAACTTCGAGGCCAAGAACGCCTACGGCTCCGCGGGCCAGATGTTCTCCAACCACCTGTACGCCTTCCACACCACCCTCACCCCCGAGGGCGAGACCAAGCTGCCCCCCGAGGAGTTCCTGCGGCAGTGGACGATCGACGACATCCGCCGCATGGTCTACGAGGAGTCCGACACGGACATGCTGGTCGCCATGCCGCTGCCGCTCACCGACCTCTACCATGACGGCCTGTCGCCGTGGCAGGAGTGCGCCGAGCTGGCCGCCCGCGACCCGGACCGGACGATCTTCTGGGGCACGGTCAACCCGCTGGAGGGCCGCAAGGCGCTCGACCTGATGGAACGCCAGGTGGGGGAGTTCAACGCGCGCGCGTTCAAGCTGTACAACGTCCGCTACGACTACGGCTCGCCGTACCCGTGGCGCATGGACGATCCGCGGGTGGCCTTCCCGATCTTCGAGAAGGCCAGGGACCTGGGCATCGACCTGATCGGCGTGCACAAGGGCGTCCCGCTGGGCCCGCAGCCGATCGAGCACACGCAGACGTGGGACATGGACGGGGCCGCCGCGAACTTCCCCGACATCAACTTCGTCATCTTCCACGTCGGCCTGCCGTTCCTGGACGAGACCTGCTGGCAGCTCATCCGCTACCCCAACCTGTACGCCGACCTGGCGGCCACGATCAACTTCATCGTCCGGGCGCCCAGGATGTTCGCCGAGATCATCGGCAAGCTGCTCTTCTGGTGCGGCGAGGACAAGATCATCTACGGTTCGGAGGCGCCGATCTTCCACCCGCAGTGGGCGCTGAGGGCGTTCAGGGACTTCACCATCCCGCAGGACCTCTGCGACGGGTACGGCTACCCGCAGCTCACCGACCAGGCCAAGCGCAAGATCCTGGGCGAGAACCTGCTACGGCTGCATGGACTTGGTCCGGTGAACCGCCTGTAGCAGCCCGACGGCCAGCAGCCCGGCGACCGTGGCCGAGCCGCCGTAGGAGACGAACGGCAGCGGCACGCCCACGATCGGCATGAGACCCACGGTCATGCCCACGTTCACGAAGGTCTGGAAGGCGATCCACGACACCACCGCGCCCGCCAGCACGGCTCCGTACGGCGAGGCGCTGTGCCGCGCGATCGACAGCCCGCGCCACAGCAGCGCGCACACGGCCAGCACGATGAGCGCGGCCCCGGCGAAACCGAGCTCCTCGCCCGCGACGGTGAAGATGAAGTCGGTGTGCTGCTCGGGCACGAAGTGGCCGGCCGTCTGCTCGCCGTTGAACAGCCCCTTGCCGTAGAGGCCGCCGGAGCCGATCGCGATGCGCGCCTGGGCGGCGTTGTAGCCCACGCCGCCCGGGTCGGCCCCGGGATCGGCCAGCACGAGCAGCCGTTCGAGCTGGTACGGCCGGACGAGCCCGAGCTTCCACGCCGCCGCCCCCGCCCCCACCGCGCCCAGGAGGAGCACCAGCAGCCAGCGCTTGGGCGCCCCCGACACCAGCAGCGCCCCCGCCACCATGGCCGCGAACACCAGCATCGTGCCCAGGTCCGGCTGCAGCGCGATCAGCCCGATCGGCACCGCGGCCAGCACCAGCGCCACCAGCACCCCGCCGAACCCCGGCCGGTGCTGCCCGTCGCGCAGCTCTCCCAGGGGCACCGCGAACGCCAGCGCGAGTGCCACCTTGGCGAACTCCGACGGCTGGAACTGCACGCCGGGCGCCAGCACGATCCACGAGTGCGCGCCGTTCACCCGCACGCCCAGCGGGCTCAGCACCGCGGCCAGCGACAGCAGCGTCAGCACGTACGCCAGCGGCACGTACGCCCGCAGCACCCGCAGATCGACCCGCGACACCAGCCACATCAGCACCAGCCCGCCGCCGACGGCCACCGCCTGCCGCACCAGCAGCCCGTTGTCGTCCTGCATGCGCGTGGCCGACCACACCAGCAGCAGCCCGGTCGCGGACAGGGCCAGCGCCAGCAGCGTCAGCACCCGGTCGGGCGCGCCCAGGGAGGGCGCCCACACGACCCGCCGCCTGCCCGAAACAGCGATCATCGCCGCTCCCTCAGCCCGAGGATGCCTTCCCAGATGTCGCGGGCCGCCGGAGCCGCGCCCTCCGCGCCCCGGCCGCCCTCCGACAGCACGACCACCACGGTGTAGGCGGGGTCGGGGGCGAACGAGGCGAACCAGGAGGTGTCCCGGTGCCCGAACGACTCCGCCGTGCCCGTCTTCCCGGCCACGGCGATCTTGCCGAACGGGAACCCCTTGAAGGCGCCCTCCGCCGTCCCCGACCGGGGCACCTGGGTGAGGGCCTGCCGGATGAAGCGCAGCGTCTCGGCCGAGGCGGGCAGCCGGCCGGCCACCGGCGGCGTGATCGTCCTGACCGCCGACCCGTCCGGGCGGACGACGCGCAGCCCCACGCGCGGGCTGTGCAGCGTGCCGCCGTTGGCGATGGCCGCGTACGCCCGCGCCAGCTGCAGCGGCGTGACCAGCACCCCGCCCTGCCCGATGGAGAAGTTGGCCGCGTCGCCGCCGCGCCACACGCCGCCGCCCCGGCAGTTCTCCCGGGCGATCGCCGTCAGGTAGGCCGCCCGTCCCCGGTCTGCCATCTCGGGGTAGCCCTTCCCGGCCCGGCGGCAGCTCTCCGCGCGCGTCGCCCGCCACAGCGCCTTCTTCGACGCCGGGTCGGGCACCGCCCCGGCCGCCTCGCCCGGCAGGTCCACGCCGGTCGGCCGGCCGAAGCCGAACCCGCGGGCGGTCTTCTGCAGGGCGTCGGAGCCGCGCTGCCAGAGCTGGTCGGCGAGCCGGTAGAAGATCGTGTCGCACGACTGCACGAGCGCCCCGTGCATGGTCATCAGGCCCAGGTCGGCGCTGCCGAAGTTCCGGAACACCCGGTTGCCCACCGTGTAGCCGCTCGGGCAGTCGTAGGTGGCGCCGAGCCCGTACCCGGCCGTCACGGCGGCGGCCGCCGAGGCGACCTTCCACGTCGAACCGGGCGCCCACTCACCCTGTACGGCCTGCGACAGCAGCGGCAGCGCCTTGTACTCGCGGGCGGTCACGCCGTCGGTCCACACGGCCGGGTCGTAGGCCGGCCGCCCGGCCAGCGCGACCACCCGGCCCGTCTCCGACTCCAGCACCACGGCCGCGCCCGAGGAGCCGCCGCTGCTCGTCAGCGCCCGGCCCAGCGCCTGCTCGGCGATGGCCTGGATGCGCGAGTCGATGCTGGTCACGAGCGTGTTCCCGGGGACCGGCGGGTCCTGGCGGATGATCCTGGTGACCTGGCCGGTGTTGTCCACGGCCACGTCCCGGCGCCCCGCCCGCCCGGCCAGCTCCCGGTCGTAGACGCCTTCGAGGCCGTCGCGGCCCTTGGCGCCCTGCACGTACCCGAGGGTGTGGGCCGCCGCCGCGCCCCCCGGGTGGACGCGGACCGGGCGCAGGTCCGTACGCACGCCGGGGAAGTCCTGCTGCCGCTCGCCGATCTGCAGCGCGACCGGCACGGTGACACCCTCGGCCACGGGGATCGGCTCGTACGGCGAGCCCTGCCAGCACGGCTGCCGCACCTGCGGCGCGCACAGCCGCACCTTCTCCGCGATCTGCCCGTACGGCCGGCCCAGCAGCTTCCCCAGCCGCGTCAGCACCTCCCGGCCGCCGTCCGGCTGGTGGGCCAGCGCTATGGCGTCCACCGTGACCACCGGCCGGGTCCGGTTCGTCACCAGGGGACGCCCGGCCACGTCGAGGATCTGCCCCCGGGTCGGCGGCAGCGCCACGGTCCTGATCCGCACGTCGGCCGCCGCGCGGACGTACTCGTCCCCGCTGACGACCTGGAGGAACCACAGCCGCCCCACCAGCGTGGCCAGCATCGCCGTGACGACCAGCCGCAACACGAACAACCTGGCCCTAGACACGGCGCGGCACCTCCGCGGGTGGCCGCCGCCGGACGAGAACGGCGCCCACGACGGCCCCGAGCGGCACCGTCCACGCCAGCACCAGCGGCAGCCCGGTCACCGCCGAGCGCCACGGCTCGTCCCCGAGCGCCACCGCGGCGGCGGCCTGCAGCACCGTCCCCAGGGCGGCCGCGGCGGCGGCCACCAGCAACGGCCTGCGCTCGCGCCAGTGCCCCGCCAGCAGCCCCGTCACCGACAGCACGAGCGCCGCGCGCCCCACGGTGCCGTCGGCGGGCGGCGTCACGTCGGCGGCCAGCCCGGCCACCAGCCCGGCCACGCAGCCCCAGACCGGACCCCTGGCCAGCGCCAGCCACACCACGGCCAGCGTCACCAGGTCGGGCCCGCCCCACGGGGACCGATTGACCAGCAGCACCTGCAACAGCGGCGCCGCGAGCAGCAGCAACACCAGGCCCACGACGTCACCTCCCCGGGGGTGGCACGATCACGGCGACCAGGTCGAGCGCGGACAGCCGGGCGGCGGGCCGCACCAGCGCCGTACGCGTGGCCGCCCCCGGCACGTCCTCGATCGCGGTGACGGTGCCGATGGGCACCCCGGCCACGTACGGCCGCGCGCCCGCCGAGCCCAGCGTCTCCACCACGTCACCGACCTTCAGCGGCGCGTTCGGGTCGAACAGGCTGAGCCGCAGCCGCCCCTCGCCCGGCACCCCGGTCACCACCCCCAGCTCGCCCGACTCCGTCATGCGCGCCCCCACGGAGGAGGCGGCGTCGGTGACGAGGGAGACCGACGCCGTCGCGGCGCCCGTCCAGGTGACCTTGCCGACCAGGCCGTCGGCGTTCAGGACGGTCACGTCGCGCACCACTCCGGACGAGCTCCCGGCGTCGATGGTGACCTTCTGGCCCCGGCCGAACCCGACCACGTGCGCGGCCACGCCCCGGTGCCGGGCCGGCACCGCGGCGGTGCCGCTCGCTGGGCCACTCATTGAGCCGGTCGCCGGGCCGCCCGCTGGACCGCCCGCCGGGCCGCCCGCCGCGCGGGCGCCGGAGGACAGCAGGTCGGCGCGGAGCGCGGCGTTCTCCCGCTCCAGGGCCCGCAACCGCCCCTCGCCGCCGAACGACCTGGTCACCGTGCCGAACGCGCTCTGCGCCGTGCCGTACACGGTCGCGCCCGCCTCCCGCAGCGGGGCCAGCGGCGCCAGCGTACGGTCGATCACGACGAGCAGGACGGCGGTGGCGAGCACGAGCAGGACGAACGCCCGCTTCACCGGCGCGACCAATCGGGCAGCAGCACGTCGCGCATGGCCTGGAAGCGCTCGACGCAGCGGCCCGCGCCCAGCGCCACCGAGTACAACGGCTTGTCCACGACCCGGATGGGCATGCCGGTGGCCTCGCCCATCCGCTCGGCCAGGCCGCGTAGCAGGGCGCCGCCGCCGGTCAGCACGATGCCGTTGTCCAGCAGGTCGCCGGCCAGCTCGGCCGGGCACTGGTCGAGCGTCGTCTGCACCGCGTCGATGATGGCCTGCACCTCGTTCTCGATGGCCTCGCTGATCTGCTCGGCGGTGATGGTCGCGGTCTTCGGCAGGCCGCTGACGAGGTCGCGCCCGCGTACCGGGGCCGACGCCTTCGGCTCCAGCGGGCGCGGCGCGGCGGCCGGCGTCCCGCTCTCTGGCTTCGGCCGGGACCGGAACGGGTTCCAGCCGCGCGGCGCGGGCGGCGCCGGCGGCTCCTCGTCCTCCGCCGCGATCGGCTCGCCGTCCTCCGTCACGGTGACCACGCCGACCCGGTGCCGGCCCTTGGGGACGGGATCGGCGTCGCGGGCGGTCACGGGCGCGGGCCGCGCCATGCCCAGGTCGATCTTCAGCCGCTCGGCGGTACGGTCTCCGAGCAGCAGCGCGTGCTCCTTCTTGATGTGGGTGATGATCGCCTCGTCGAGCTCGTCACCGCCGACCCGCAGCGACTTGGCCACCACGACGCCGCTCATCGAGACGATGGCGACCTCCGTGGTGCCGCCGCCGATGTCGACGACCATGTTGCCGGTGGCCTCGCCGACCTTCAGCCCGGCGCCGATCGCCGCGGCCATCGGCTCCTCGATGATGTGCACGCGCCGCGCGCCCGCCTCGTACGCGGCCTCCTTGACCGCCCGCTGCTCGATCGAGGTGGTGCCGCTCGGGACCGCCACGACGATGCGCGGCTTGGCCAGGAACCGGCTCGGGTGCGCCCTCTGGATGAACATGCGCAACATCCGCTCCGCAGCGTCCAGATCCGCGATCACGCCGTCCTTGAGCGGCCTGATCGTGGCGATGTGCGGGGGAGTACGGCCCATCATGCGCTTGGCCGCCTTCCCGACGGCCACGACGGTGTTCTTGTGCAGGTTGATCGCTATGACGGAGGGCTCGTTCAGCACGATGCCCTTCCTGCGGACGTACACGAGTGTGTTGGCTGTTCCGAGATCGACCGCTATGTCATGACCGAGAAGAGCCCATGCGAACGCCATTACCGCACAGCCTTTCGACCGGGAAGGGCAGGGGGACACTGCCCGCCTTCGCGCTGCCCGAGGCGATCTAGCCACAAACGCGATAAATCTGTATCCGCCGTCGTCCGCGCAGGTCAGCCGGGGTCGTAGGAGCAGCGCACGCCGGTGCGGACGGTCGCGCGCAGCTCGGCCCCGATGACGGGATCGGCTGCCGCGATGCGATCCACGGCCCGCCGGATGGCCTTGCCCACGGCCGTACGGGCCCGCTCCCCGCCGGGCGCCAGCGTGCGTGCCCGCCCGCTCAGCCCGGTCGCCGAGGCCAGCTCGGTGATCAGCCAGTCGCGCTCGGCCCGCCGCCCGTGCGCCTGCTGGCGCTGGTGGTTGGACTCCAGCTCCTGGATCTCCGCGTCGAGCTGCGCCAGCCGGTTCTTGTACGCCCGGCCCGCCGGCCCGTCCAGCAGCCGCTGCGCGGACTCCGGCCCCGTCGCCGGGCCGGCCGAACCGGCGGCCAGGTCGGCGGCCGGGATCTCCCTGCCGGGGTCGGCCAGCAGGGCCGCCAGGTGCAGCATGCCCACGCAGTGGTCGACGAGCGCCGTCCGCGCGCCGAGCTCCACCCGCCAGCGCGGCCCCGACGGGCGGCAGGTCACCCGGCCGGCGACCTGGCGGGGCAGCGCCATGCCCAGCGCCCTGGCCTCCTGCTCGGCCAGCGCGAGCTGCCTGCGCGCCGCCTCCTGCCTGGGGCCGTCGCGCAGCACCAACGCCTGGCCCAGGCGCGAGCGGGACAGGGCGACGGCGGGCCAGTGGCCCAGCGCCAGGTTGTCGTCCACGGCCCGGCGCAGGTGTCCGATCGCCCGGTCGAGGTCGCCCGTGGTGATCGCGGCCACGCCCAGGCTGTGGCGGGCGGAGCCGAAGCAGGCGATGCCGGGGCCGGTCATGACCGGCAGCTCCGCGTACGGGGCCAGCAGCGCCCCCGCCCTGGCCGCCAGCTCCGTGTCGGCCAGCAGGTCGGCCGCCTCCACGACCGCGTACATCGAGACCAGCCAGGTTCCCGTGCGCGGCCCGTCGGCCAGGACGCTGCCACGCAGCCTGGCCAGCATGCTTCCGGCCAGCCGACGATCCCCGGCCGCGGCGGCGGCCACCGCCAGGCACGCGTACGGGGAGTCGTCCGCGCCGAGCATGGGAGAGTTCAGCAGATTGGTGAGCCGGGGGACGAGCTCGCCGATCCGGCCCTGGTACCAGCGGACGGCGGCGAGCTGGCAGCCGTGCCGGCCGGTAGCCTCGTGATCGCCGGCCGCCACGCCCCGCTCGTGCCAGGCCGCGGCGCGCTCCTCGGCCTGCCCGAACCGGCCGGCGCGCAGGTCGAGCATCACCTCGATCCCGCCCAGCACGACCTCGACGGCCTGGTGCCCTTCCCCGTCCAGCGCGTCGCGCAGCTCGCCCAGGGCCCGCTCGGCGTGCGGGTCGGCCGCCAGGAGCAGGTCCACGGCGTACCAGAGCAGGCCGGTCAGCAGGTCGGAGCGGCGGCCCGTACGGGAGGCCACCCCGATCAGCTCCCTGGCCAGCTCCAGCCGCGCGGCTCCGTGCTCGGGGCCCGGCGCGCACTGGTGGGCCAGGCTCAGCGCCTCGGCCAGCGCCACCGGATCGCCCGCGGCCCTGGTCTCGGACACCATCGCCAGGATCGCGTCGTGGCCGCCGCCGCGGTGGTCGTCCTCGGCGGCCAGCCTGATCCGCAACCGCAGCGCGACCGGCGAGTCCGCGTCGAGCAGGAACAGCGCCTCCCGCTGGCGCATCCGTACCATGGCCGCCCCCGCGGCGGTCCGGTGCTCGTGCACCCACATCCCGCCCAGGCCCAGCGCGGCCCGGGCCGTCGCGGGCCGGTCGCCCCGCCGCACGGCCTCGTGGTAGGCGACGTGGAAGAGTTCGCGCGCCCGCCGCAGGTCTCCCTCGACGAGCAGCGCGTGCTCTCCGTCCAGAAGTGCACGTTCCAGCGCTTCGATCACTGGCCCTACCCCCGTGGCAAGCCGGAATCCTCTCGCAACACCTGTGGGGCGGCGGGCTCCCCTCCGCTTCCCCCATGCCGATGAACGCAGCCGATGAACGCCCGGGTGGACAATCCCGACGACGGCTCCCATCCGTCGTCGGTTCAATTCCACCGCAATCCGGTAATTTCCGAAACCTAATTAGTAAGAGGGTTCAGCGCGCGGTGCGCCAGCTCTGCTCCTCCACCAGCTCGGTGCTGCGCCACCCGTCGGGGGTGCGGAGCATGAGGTGGTGGTACCAGCCGCCGCCGTGCAGGAACCCCTCGGTACGCGCGGCGACCATCTCCCGGGTCGGGGCCAGGGTGTCGGTGAAGGGGGCGCTCACGCGGGCCCGCGTGCCGTCGAGGAAGTCGATGTGCGCGGCCCCGACCAGGTGGAGGCGGGCCGGCCAGTGCGCCAGCACCTGGGCCAGCCAGCCCTTGACCTCGTCGCGTGAGCCCCTGATGCCGCCGGAGGAGCTGTAGTCGATGACCGCGTCCTGGCAGAACACCTCGTCGAGCAGGTCCCACTGCCCGGTGTCGATGGCATGGGTGTAGCGGGCCAGCAGCGCGATGATCTCTAATCGGTCGCCGATCTCCTGAGTGTCCATGAGCTGATCGTCGCGCTAAGAGAGCTCGATGACCAGATCGGCCAGCGGCAGCCGTCCCTGGGGGATGGCGGGCGTCCCGCCCGGGGCCGGGGCGGGGCGGCCCAGCGAGATGCCCGTACGGATCCGCCACGGCTCCCCGAGCCCCGCGAGCGCGGTGGCCGCGCGGGCCTTGGCGGCGGGGAAGAACGAGGCGGGGCAGCTGCCCAGGCCGAGCGCGTGGGCGGCGATCATGAGGTTCTGGGCCGCCCGCCCGGCGTCGAACTCGGCGTCCTCGGTGCTCAGCGTGGCGTCCACGGCCAGCAGGACCGCCACCGGCGCCCCCGCCAGGTGCCCGGCGTAGGCGCCGAGCCGGCTCAGCTCGCCCAGCAGGCCCCGGTCGCGTACGACGACGAACCGCCACGGCTGCCGGTTGCGCGCGGACCCCGCCCACCGCGCGGCCTCCAGGACCGCCGTCACCTGCTCGCGTGTGACGGGAGCGGAGGTGAAGGCACGCGTCGCCCTGAGGCTCGTGATCAGTTCCAGGCCCATGCGGGAAGGCTAGCGGCGCAGCAGCCCGGTCATCCTCCCGTCCGGCACCCGCACCGTGAACGGGGAGCAGGGGGTGCAGAAGTAGTCGCGTCCGAACGTGAACTCCACCGCTCCCACGGCCAGGTTGACCAGCAGGCGGTCGCTGTCCACGCTCACGGTCCTGGGGTTCTGGCCCTTGGGCATGAGGGGCCGCAGTGCGTCGGCCATCTGCCGTCGCCCGGCGGGCGTGAAGGCGTGCGGCACGAAGAGGTCCCGCACGGTGAGCACCTCGCCCGCCGCCACGTCGTACGTGACCGCCCGCCCGATCTCGCCCGCCAGCGCGTAACGTACGGAGACGACCTCGGCGTCGGCGCGCACGACCACGAAGCTGCCGGTCACCGCGCCGGGGCCGGCTCCTTCGCGATGCCGCCGCAGCGCCTCGTCCACGTACGCCTTCACCGGCGCCATCAGCGCCGCGTCGACCCGGGCGGTGTCCGGCCCGCCCCTGGCCCGCGGGTAGGAGACGTCGATGACGAGCCCGGGGAGCCGCTCCCGCCAGGCCCCCGGGACGACCGCGACCGGCTCGCGCGGCGGGGCACCCCGTACGAGCGGTGCCAGCGCCACCAGGACGAGCACCACGCCCCCGGCCAGCAACACCCGCCGGCGCGCCGCCACCACCAGCCCCGCCACCGCGAACGGCCCGGCGAGCAGCCCGAGCTGCATCCCCGCGGGCGTGGCGAGCGCCGCCGCCGCTCCCGCCACCACGGACAACCCCCACACGGTCAGCCAGACCGACCAGCGGCGCTCCTGGAGGTTCACCTTCGTCAGCGCCGCGTAGACCAGCCCGGCCAGCAGGACGAGGTAGAGCGCGCCGGTCAGGTTCTCGGCCGCCGGAACCCCGGCGGACAGCACGGGTGCGGCCAGGAACACCCCGCTCCCCGGCAGCTCGGCCTGCCCGCCGCCGCCGAACGCGCGTACCGCCCCCGCCGCCACGGCGAGCACCAGCGCGCCCCCGGCCGCCCGCGCCGCGATCAGCCCGCGCTCGCGCCTGCCCGGCACGTGCCCGCTCACCTGCTCCTTCCACGTCCGGTACCGCTCGGTCACCTTCTCCCACGTCTGCTCGCCCTCCAGCTCCACGATCCCGGCGAACCTGGACACCCCCACCTGCGAGTGCACGATGAACAGCAGCGCCCCGAACACCGGCACCACGAAGGCGCAGAACTCGGCCGCCTCCGCCGCGGGCGAGATCCCGAGCGGCCGCTCCCCGGTCAGGGCGTGGCCGATCACGCTGCCCGCGTTCCACGCCAGGGCCGTGGCCAGCGCGAGCGCCGCGACCAGCACCAGGTAGGACGTCGCCGGGAAGACCCGGACGAGCTGCCCCCGCACCGCGACGTACACGAGCACCGCCGCCGACACCCCGAACACCGCCGCGACCGCCCATAACCACACCACCACGGTCCGGCCCAGCGCCGGGTCGGGCGGGGCGAGCAGGGCCAGCGCCCGCACCATCACGGGCGTCTCCGCGTCGAACGTCCGCCGCGTCAGCAGCGGGAACCGCGACGTCACGGCCAGGCAGAAGTACGTCAGCGCGACCGCCGCCCCCGCCACCAGCAGGCTCCAGCGCCGGTCGGTCCGCACCGGATCCGGCTCGGCGGGCGGCCCCTGCCGGTGCGGCAGCGCCTGCTGCACGCCGGTGGCGACCAGCGCGAGCAGCAGCGGGGGCACGGCGACCTGGGCGGGCTGGGCCACCAGGGCGGCCGTCATGTCGCCGGCGTACTCGGCCACCCACGCCGCGCTCAGCGGCCGGGCCAGCAGCAGCTCCCGCATGCCCCGGTCGATGGCGACGACGGCCGCGTACACGACGGGGGCCACGGACAACGAGATCCACGCCAGCACGAACGCCCGCCCGGGCCGCCCCTCGACGGGCAGCCGACGCCGCAACACCCCTTCGAGCGACCCGGCCGCGATGGTCGCCAGCACGACGGCCACCTGGTCGAAGTAGTTGAGCGACAGCGGCAGCCAGGCCAGCAGCGGCTGTTCCGCGCGCAGGAGGACGCTCCAGACGATCGCCCACCCGGCCGCCAGGCACGGCAACACCCACGAACGGGGCCGGAACGACCACCGGCTCTCGGCGGCGGAGGCCCCCTCAGGTCCGGCCGCGGGCTCCTTCCCGCCGGCCGGCTTCGCGCTGGAGACCCGGACCGCGCCCGCCTTCGCGCTGCCCGCCTTCGTGGTGCCCGTCTTCGTGGTGCCCGCTTTCGTGGTGCTCGCTTTCGTGGTGGCCGTCTTCCCGGCAGCGGCGGGCTGCTTGACGGTGGCGGGGGGCTTCTTGGGTGCGGTGGCGGGGTCCTTCCTGACGGGCTTCACGGGTTCCCCGGAGCCGGCGGGGGTGCCGGGGGCCTTCGGGGCGGGGGTCGCGGGTAACACCCGGGTCGCGGCCAGTGCCAGCAGCGCGGCCAGCAGGGCGGTGGCCATGCCCCACGAGGCCGCGTACCGGGCGTACGCGTCGAACGGCACCCCGTGCCACCGCACCCAGGCCAGCACCGCCACCACCCCGGCCGGCCCGCCCGCCAGCCCCCAGCACACCAGCAGCCCGATCCGGGACGCGCCGAACCCGGACCACCTGAACGCGAGGTAGGCCAGGCCGGTCAGCCCGACGGAGAAGGCCGCGAGCGCGCCGGCCGTCGCCACCGCCGGCCCCTGGCCCAGCCCGGGGAACACCAGCGCGGCCGCGATCGCCCGCCCCAGCAGGAACCCGCCGACGGGCGGGAGCGCGCACAGGGCGGAGATGCCCAGCGCGGAGGTCAAAGCAGCGAGCAGAAACGTCCGGGTCGTCTTCGCCACACCCCGTCCTCTGCCCCCCACGGGCCGTCCCGCACGGCGGTCACCGTGAAGTGACCACCAGGTGACCGCCCGCCAGCACCCACCGCCGACCCAGCACCCCACCGACCCCGGCACTACCGCCCGCCCGGCACCGCACCGCCCATCAAGGCACCCCCACCGCCCGCCCGGCACCGCATCGCCGATCCGGCCCCGCACCGCCGATCCGGGCACCGCACCGCCCTGCCGGACGCGGCGCCTGCCTGGACACCGGGGCGGGGCACAGCGTTGGCGAGGCGATCGGCGGCGGCGGCAGCCGTTACGGCGTCACTGAGCGCGCGACCGTCCTGAAGTCGCGCCCGTCCCTGAAGGCCCGCGCAAACAGAAAAAGGCCGGGCCCGCGATCTCGCGAACCCGACCTCTCACCTACCGCCGGAACCTGGTGGACGATACTGGGATTGAACCAGTGACCTCTTCCGTGTCAGGGAAGCGCTCTCCCGCTGAGCTAATCGTCCTTGCAGAGGTGGCGACGGGATTTGAACCCGTGTGGACGGCTTTGCAGGCCGCTGCCTCGCCTCTCGGCCACGCCACCGAGCCGGAAGCTCCGAGCGGAAGACGGGATTCGAACCCGCGACCCTCACCTTGGCAAGGTGATGCTCTACCACTGAGCCACTTCCGCATCCGCCCCGGCGACTGCCGGGCGACGAGAGAACTCTAGCGAATCCTGGCCGAGTCCCCAAACTGGATTGCGCCCGCCCGGGTCACGTGTGGCCACCGTTGACGGTGATGCGCTGGCCGGTGACGAACGCTCCGCCGTCCGAGGCCAGGTACGACACCGCCGCCGCCACGTCCTCCGGCGTGCCCATCCGTCCCAGCGGCACCTCCGCGAGATATTCGCTCTCGTCCAGCCCCGCGTGCCGTTCCACCGGGATCCAGCCGGGCGCGACCACGTTCACCGTGACCCCGTACGGCCCCAGCTCCCTCGCCCACACCTCGGAAATCGCGTGCTGGGCCCCCTTGGCGGCGATGTAGGCGGACATGCCGGGCAGGTTGCGGTCCACGATGTCGGAGCCGATCTGCACGACCCGCCCGCCGCCCCGCTTCTTCATGCCGGGCAGCACCGCCTGCACGAGCAGCGTCGGGCTCTTGACGAAGAACGTGAGCTGGTCGAGGTGCGCCTGCCAGGTGAGGTCCTCGAACGGGACGGACGGCTGCGGCCCGGTCGCGTTGAGCACCAGGACGTCCACCGGCCCGAGCCGCTCTGCGACGGCGGCGGCCAGGCCCGTCACGGCGGCCTCGTCCGTGACGTCGGCCGCGAACGCCTCGGCGGTGCCTCCGGCGGCGCGGATGCCGCTCACCACCCGCTCGGCCCCGGCCCGGTCGGAGTGGTAGTTGACGGCCACGGCCAGGCCGTCGGCGGCCAGCCTGCGGGCGATCACGGCCCCGAGGCCGCGCGAGGCCCCGGTGACGAGGGCGACTGATGGCGAAGGGGTCATGGGGCCCGACTCTAGCGACCGTGCCCCGCCGCGCAGAGGTCCACTCCCGGGTCTAACGGCTGAGTTGCAGGCCCGCCGGGTGCGGCCCCTCCGTCTCAAGCCGGTACTCCCGCCCCGAGATCGCCCGGTTGTCGTCGATGACCTGCTCCGACGGCGGCTTCTCCCCGCCCATGACCGCCTCCTGCATCCGGGTGAAGCGCTCGTGCGCCTCGCGCACGTACCCCGTGCCCAGCGTCGTGCAGTCGATCTGGGTGGCGAGCAGCTCGCGGATGTAGCCCTTGTTCGGCTCGAACGTCACCGGCGGCGGCAGCGCGGGGGCGAGCACCTGGTCCGGATCGCGCCCGTCGAACCGCTTGAACAGCTCGGCGGCCAGCCGCAGGTGCTCCAGCTCCATGTTGAGGTGCAGCTCCCAGATGTTCTTCACCTTGGGATCCGACTCGGTCTCCATGAACGAGTAGTAGAGGTAGCACTCGTTGTACTCGTGGTTGAGCAGCTGCTCCCACAGGCTCTCGCCCGGGTCGACGAGGGACTCGTAGTGGGTGACGTGCTCCTCCTCGATGAGGCCGATCTCCTGGTAGAGCCGGCGCGCGATGGGCTCCATGTGCATGGGCCCGACGTTCATGTAGAAGTTCATGGTCTGCTGCTCGGCCGACATGATCGTCAGGGCGTGCAGCCGGGACAGCGGCTCGGTGACGCTGCGGTCGTACGGCTGGCGCACGTTGTCCATCGGGTCGCGGTGGTGCAGGTAGGTCGGGCGGCCCGGCATGACCTCGGTGAGCTGGTCGACGATCTTCTCCGCCTTGCGGCGCTCGATCATCTCGTACAGGTTGGCGTAGCGGTAGAGGTGGTCGAAGTCCTCCAGCACGCCGAACTGGTAGGCCTGCGTCAGGTACGAGTCCGGCTCCATCCGCGCCACCCACGCGGTCAGGTCCACCGCCACCTGCTCGTAGGCGATCGTCGTCTCCAGCACCGACGACACCCCCGGCAGCAGCCAGTTGACCACCTTCTGCTGCTGGGCCTCGATGTAGCGGACCCGGGCCAGCTGCTGCTTGATCTCCAGGTCCGGACAGTGCCGGGCGAGCTGGTGGCTGAACAGGATCGCCTCCACCTCGATCCCGTTCATCGTGATGATCCGGCACCGCGTGTACGGATCGGCATGATCGGGATCGATCGGCGTGACGTTCAGCTCGCGCCAGTTCCGCAGCTGCTCGTCCAGCGGGATACCCCGCTCCTGGAGTGGGTCGAAGGCCATGTCGCTGCGCGTACCCGCGGCCGGGCCGGGCAACCTCCGCGTTCGGTCCTCGAACGGCCCGCGTTCGGTAAGGGGGCGCGTGCCGGCCGACGGGCCGGGGTACGGGCGCTGACGTGGCTGAACAAGATGTCATCGAGCTCCTGATGGCCCAGCACGGGCAGATCAGGGACCTGTTCGACGAGGTGGAGCAGGCGCCTCCGGACAAGGTCGGCGAGGCGTTCGCGCGGCTGACGCGCATGCTGTCGGTGCACGAGACCGCCGAGGAGGAGATCGTCCACCCGTACGCGCGCAGGAAGCTCGACAACGGCCAGGGCGTGGTGGCCGACCGGCTGACCGAGGAGAACAAGGCCAAGCGCCTGCTCCTCGACCTGCACCAGCGGGGCGTGGACCACCCGGGGTTCTGGGACGGCCTGGCCGAGCTGCGCGCCGCCGTGAGCGCGCACGCGCGCAGCGAGGAGCGGTACGAGTTCGCCAGGCTGCGCGCGCACACCTCCACCGTGGAGCGGCGGGCCATGGCGGCGGCGGTGCGGGCGGCCGAGTCGCTCGCCCCGACGCGCCCGCATCCCGGCACGGAGTCCATGACCAAGAACGTGCTCATAGGCACGCCCGTCGCGGTGATGGACCGGGCGCGCGACCTGATCCGCAAGGCCCTGGGCAAGCGCTGACATCAGCAGGCGCCCGTCGGGCAGGGGCGGCGACGTGCCCGGGCCGGTCCGTCAGGCCCCGGGCGGCCCGCCTGGGGACCCTTCGACGCGCGGCGAAATGTCGGGGTATTAGCGTCGGAGACATGGAGTACATCGCTCGTGACGCCGACATCGCGCCCGTCGCCGCCCTGATCGCGGACCCCACGCGGGCGGCGATCCTGACCGCCCTGCTCGGCGGGCGGGCGCTGGCGGCCGGGGAGCTGGCCAGGATGGCCGGCGTGAGCCCGGCCACGGCGAGCTCCCACCTGTCCAGGCTGCTCGACGGCCGGCTCGTGGACGTCGTACGCCAGGGCCGCCACCGCTACTACCGCCTGGCCGGGCACGAGGTGGCCGAGGTGCTGGAGGTGCTGGCCGGGATCAGCGCCCGGCCGCCGGTGCGCTCGCTGCGCCAGTCCCGGCAGGCCCGGCAGCTGGAGGAGGCCCGCACCTGCTACGACCACCTCGCCGGGAAGGCCGGGGTGGGGCTGCTGGACCGGCTCAGGGAGGGTGGCTACTACACCGGGCACGACCTGACCGAGGCGGGGGAGCGGCTGCTGTCGGGGCTGGGCGTGGACGTGCCGGGCGCGCGCGGCTCGAGGCGCCGGTTCGCGCCCGAGTGCCTGGACTGGACCGAGCGCCGCGCGCACCTGGGCGGGGCGCTGGGGGCGGCGATCACGGAGGTGCTGTTCGAGCGGGGCTGGTACCGGCGGGGGAACGTGCCCAGGGCGGTCGTCCTCACCGACGAGGGCAGGGAGGGGCTGGCGAAGCTGTTCTCCGGTAAGGAGCTAACATCGGTTACGCCGGTTACCTAAGTGAGAGAGACGCAACATGCGCGACAACGGAGTCGTGAACGTCGGTCCGGAGCCGCTGACCTTCGACGACGTCATCAGGGTGGCCCGCCACGGAGCCCCCGTCCAGCTCACCGACGACGCCATCGCCGCCGTCTCGGCGGCCCGCCAGCGGGTGGACGAGCTGGCCGAGAGCCCGACGCCCGCGTACGGGATCTCGACCGGGTTCGGGGCCCTGGCCACCCGCCACATCGACCCGGCGCTGCGGGCGCAGCTGCAGCGCTCGCTGGTGCGCTCGCACGCGGCCGGCAGCGGGCCCGAGGTGGAGACCGAGGTGGTGCGCGCGCTCATGCTGCTGCGCCTGCACACCCTCGCCACCGGCCACACCGGCATCAGGCCGACCACGGCCAAGACCCTGGCCGCGCTGATCAGCGCGGGCATCACGCCGATAGTGCACGAGTACGGCAGCCTCGGCTGCTCCGGCGACCTGGCCCCGCTGGCGCACGTGGCGCTCACGCTGATGGGCGAGGGCGTCGTACGCGACGCGTCCGGGAATTTCCAGTCGGCCGCCGAGGCGCTCAAGCAGGCCAGGATCGACCCCGTCGAGCTGGCCGCCAAGGAGGGCCTGGCGCTGATCAACGGCACGGACGGCATGCTCGGCATGCTCATCCTGGCCATCGACGACCTCACCAGGCTCGTCAGGACCGCCGACGTGAGCGCCTCGATGAGCGTGGAGGCGCTGCTGGGCACCGACCGGGTGTTCGCCCCCGAGCTGCAGGCGCTGCGGCCGCACCCGGGCCAGGCGCTCTCCGCCGCGAACATGGTCTCGATCCTGCGCGGTTCGGGCATCATGGCCAGCCACCGCGACCCGGCCGCCTGCACCCGGGTCCAGGACGCCTACTCCCTGCGCTGCGCTCCCCAGGTCGCCGGGGCCGCCCGCGACACGATCGCGCACGCCGCCACCGTGGCCGGGTGGGAGCTGGCCAGCGCCGTCGACAACCCGGCCGTGCTGGCCGACGGCCGGGTCGAGTCCAACGGCAACTTCCACGGCGCGCCCGTCGCGTACGTCCTGGACTTCCTCGCCGTCGTGGCCGCCGACCTGGCCTCGATGTCCGAGCGCCGTACCGACCGCTTCCTCGACGTGGCCCGCAATCACGGGCTGCCCGCGTTCCTGGCCCACGACCCCGGCGTGGACTCCGGGCACATGATCGCCCAGTACACGCAGGCGGCGATCGTCTCGGAGCTCAAGCGGCTGGCCGTGCCCGCCAGCGTGGACTCCATCCCCAGCTCGGCCATGCAGGAGGACCACGTGTCCATGGGCTGGTCGGCCGCGCGCAAGCTGCGCAGGTCGGTGGACGGGCTCACCAGGGTGCTGGCCGTCGAGGTGCTCACGGCCGCCCGGGCGCTCGACCTGCGGGCCCCGCTGGAGCCGGCGCCCGCGACGGCGGCCGTGGTCAGGGCGCTGCGCGAGACCGTGCCCGCGCCGGGCCCCGACCGGTTCCTGGCGCCGGAGATCGACTCCGCGGTGCGCCTGGTGGCCGAGGGCGGCGTGGTGTCGGCGGTGGAGTCGGTGACCGGCCCGCTCGCCTGAGTCAGGCGCGGGCGGGGAGCGCCACGATCAGGTCCACCTCCAGCAGCAGCCCCGGCATGAACAGCTTCGACACCTCCACGGTCGTGCTGGCCGGGGCGGTGCCGGTGATGTACTTGCGGCGCACCCGCCCGTACGCGACCCGGTCCGCCATGTCCGTCAGGTAGGTCCTGATGAACGCGATGTCCTCGAACGTCGCCCCCTGGTCGGCCAGGATGCGGGAGATGACCTGGAAGACGTGCTCGGCCTGGGCCTCCATGGAGCCCTCGCCGACCACGTTCCCCTGCTCGTCGAAGGCGGCCTGGCCGGAGACGTAGAGCATGTCGCCGACGCGGACGGCGTGCGAGTAGAAGCCGTTCGTGGCCGGGATGGTGGCGAGGTTGAGCGGCACGGCCCGCCGCGCGACAGGCCCCGCCACGTGCTCGGCGATGGCCGTCAGGTCGCGCTCGCCAAGCCCGGCCGCCCGCGCCTGCCCCAGCCTGGCCCGCGCCGCCGCGGCCATCGAGGCCCCCTCCCACGCGCCCAGCTCCAGGTCCTTGGCCGCGTGCGCCAGCGAGTACCGGGTCTCGGCCGACGGCACCCGCAGCCGCTCGGCCAGCGTGCCCAGCGGGGTGCCCGACAGCACGTCGATCAGCGCGCCGCGGTCCACGCCGTGCGCCTCCCCGTACGCGAACGTCTCCGCCAGCAGCACCTGGGCGGGCACGAGCGCGCTCATGACGGCGAGCTTCATGGCCGCGCCGGACCCCAGCGGCCCCAGCTCGCGCACCTGCCCGAACACCGACAGCACCGCGCGGCACCCCGACACGTCCCCGCCGGCCAGCACGGTCAGCGTCCCTTCGGCGGCGGGCCCCACGCTGCCCAGCACGGGCGCGTCCACCAGCCCCACCGACTCCGGCAGCAGCCCGCGCAGCTCGCGCACCGCCTCCGGGCCGATCGTGGACATCTCCACCACCGTCGCCCCCGGCCGCAGCCCCGGCAGCGCCGCCGCCAGCACCTCCCGCACGGCAGCCGGATCGCTGAGCATCGTGATGACCAGCTCGGTGCCCGCCACCGCCTCGGCCGGCGGAACCCCGGTCCCGCGCCGCCACGTCGTCACCTGGTGCCCGGCCGCCATCAGCCGCCGGGCCATCGGGACGCCCATGCGTCCCTGTCCGAGAAAAGTAATCACGGGCCCCAGTGAACCCGGACGCGAGACATTCCACCACCGACTAGATTGCATGCCAGCCATGCCTGACACGAATGCCTTTGACACCGCCACGCTCCGGCTCTTCGACGAGGTCGCCAGGAGCGGCTCGTTCACCGCCGCCGCCGAGCTGCTCGGCTACACGCAGTCGGCGGTCTCCCGCCGCGTCGCCGCGCTGGAGCGCGCCTCCGGAGGGCCGCTGTTCGAGCGCCTGGCCCGCGGCGTACGCCTGACGCCCGCCGGAGCGGCGCTGCACCGCCACGCCGTCGCCGTGCTCGACCGGCTCGACCGCGCGGGCGAGGAGCTGGCCGCCATCCACGGCGGGCGCGGCGGCACGCTGCGGATCGGGGCGTTCGCCACGGCCAACGTCGATCTGGTGCCCGGCACGCTCAAGCGGTTCGCGCACCGGCATCCGGGCGTCGAGCTGCGGCTGACCGAGGGGCTCACGCCCCGGCTGCTGGACCGGCTGGGGGCGGGCGCGCTCGACGTGGCCGTGATCAGCGACTACCCGGCCGGGCTGCCCGCCGACGGGGCGCGTACGGTGCTCCTGCGCGAGGACCGGCTGCTGGTCGCGCTGCCCGCCGGGCACCGCCTGTCCGCCGAGCCGGACGTGGACCTGCGCGACCTGGCCGGCGAGACCTGGATCGAGGCCGCCCCGCGCGGCCAGCCGACGCTGCTGGTCACGGCGTGCGCGGCGGCCGGGTTCACGCCGCGCGGCGGGCTGCGGGTGGCGGAGTGGTCGGGCAAGTTCGGATTCGTCGCCGCCGGGCTCGGGGTGACGCTGGTGCCGGAGCTGGCGGCGCGGGCCGTACCGGCGGATCTGGTGCTCCGGCCGCTGCGCGGGATGGCCCCCGCGCGCAAGGTGTACGCGGCCCTTCCCGAGGCGCCACTGACCGCTGCGTTGGAGCTTGTCCAGATGCTGGGAGAATGGGAGGTGTGTACGACGGTTTCGCCTACTTAGGTCACCACCTCGCCACCGGCCTGCGTGACGTGACCTCCGACCTCGCCGCGCTCGACGGCGAGGGCTGGTGGGCCGTCGTCGTCGACTACGAGGGCAAGGTGACGTGCGCCCGGTTCGACCGGGTGCGCCGCTCGCCCCTGCCCGCGCCCGCCGCCCCCTGGCACGGGCCCCACCCCGGCCAGTGGCGCAGCTCGCTCGACCGGGCCGCCTACGAGCGCGGCGTGCGCGCCATCCGCGACTACATCGAGCAGGGCGAGGTCTACCAGGCCAACCTCTGCCGGATCCTGACCGCCCCCGTGCCCCACGACGCCGAGCCGCTGGCGCTGGCGGCCCGGCTGGCCGAGGGCAACCCGGCGCCCTACTCCGCGCTGATCCAGGTCCCGGGGCTGAGCGTGGTGTCGGCCTCGCCGGAGCTCTACCTGTCGCGCGACGGCGACGTCGTGGAGTCCCGGCCCATCAAGGGCACCGGCGCGACCGCCGACGACCTCCTCGACAAGGACTACGCCGAGAACGTCATGATCGTCGACCTCGTCCGCAACGACCTCGGCCGGGTGGCGGCGGTCGGCTCGGTCGAGGTGCCGTCGCTGTGCGCGATCGAGGAGCACCCCGGGCTCGTCCACCTCGTCTCCACCGTCCGCGCCAGGCTCGCCCCGGGGGCGGGCTGGCCGGAGCTCTTCGCGGCCACTTTCCCGCCCGGATCTGTCACGGGCGCGCCCAAGTCGTCCGCCCTGCGCATCATCAATGAGCTCGAAACCGCACCTCGGGGCCCGTACTGTGGGGCCGTGGGCTGGGTCGACGCCGACCGGCGAAGGGCGGCGCTGGCCGTAGGCATCAGGACATTCTGGATCTCGGCAGGCGAGATCCGGTTCGGCACGGGAGCGGGCATCACCTGGGGCAGCGACCCCGGGCGCGAATGGCTCGAGACCGAGCTCAAAGCAGCCAGGCTGATAGCGCTGGCATCCACAGGAGGAATCTGAATGAACATCCCTGTCTGGGTCAACGGGGAGCTGATCGACCCCGCGCAGGCCACGGTCTCCGTGTTCGACCACGGAGTGATGGTCGGCGACGGCGTCTTCGAGACCATCAAGATCGTGAACGGGAAGTCGTTCGCGCTCACCCGGCACCTCGACCGGCTCACGCTCTCCGCCCAGCGCATGGACCTGCCCGAACCCGACGTGGAGGCCATCGCCGACGGCATCGCCAAGCTCCTGGACGCCGCGCCCGCCTGGCCGCTGGGCCGCATCCGGGTCACCTACACCAGCGGCCCCGGCCCGCTCGGCTCCGACCGCGGCGACCAGGGCACCACCTCGATCGTCATCGTGGACGAGCAGAAGCCGTTCCCGGCCGCCGCCAACGTGACCGTCGTCCCGTGGCCGCGCAACGAGCGCGGCGCCCTGGCGGGCGTCAAGAGCACCTCGTACGGCGACAACGCCAAGGCCCTGCTGCACGCCAAGAAGCGCGGCGGCGGCGAGGCCATCTTCGGCAACCTCGCCGGCAACCTGTGCGAGGGCACCGGCTCCAACGTCTTCATCGTCCGCGACGGCCGCCTGCTCACCCCGACCCTCGCCTCCGGCTGCCTGGCCGGCGTCACCCGGGCCCTGGTGCTCGAATGGTGCGGCGGCGAGGAGACCGACGTCCCGCTCCAGGCGCTGTACGACGCCGAGGAGGCGTTCCTCACCTCCACCACCCGCGACATCCAGCCGATCAAGCTGGTGGACGACACCGAGCTCCCGGTCGCCCCCGGCCCGATCACCACGAAGGCCATGCGGATCTTCGCCGAGCGCTCCGCCACGGACCTCAACCCGTGACCTAATCGCGGTTCCGCCCGTTCCGCCCGTTCCGCCCGTTCCGCCCGTTCCGCTTGATCGCAGGCCGCCCGTCCCGTCCTCCGCCGAAGGTCCGCGCGGTCGGGCGTGGCGGCGGGCGGAACCCCGGGGCCGGTCCCGGGCCTCACACCCGAACCCGCGAGGCGAACGTGGCAGTGCCGCCGCCGTTCTGGCGCGACACGTTCGCCGCCGCGGCGTACCGGATCCTGCACGGCGAGCCCGACCTGGGCGACTTACCCGAGCCGCTGCGCGGGATCGTGGCGCGGTGCCTGGCCAAGGAGCCCGAGCGGCGGCCCAGCGCCCGCTCGGTGCTGCTGGAGCTGCTCGGCGAGCCCCCGGACGCGCCGCCCACCGCCCAGGTGGCCTCGGGCGCTGCTGGTCGCCGCCCTCCAGCCCCCGGGATCGACTCCGACAGCGCCACCGCCCGTATTGCGGCCTCCGGCGGCGCGCCGAGCCCCGCCACCGGCTCCGAGCCGCCGGTGATCCGCCCGGACCCGACGGGCAGGAGATCACGATCGCGATGGAGAGCGCGATCACGGTGAAGCCCATGGGCGGACCTCACCTTCCAGGGCGGCCCGACGGAGAGCTCCTTCGTCGCGACGGCCCGCGGCCGAGCGCGCTCCCAGCCGGACAGGGGCTACGGCCCGGGCGACTGCGACTTCATGTCGGGCATCGGGGTCATCCTCGATCTCGTCGCCGGCACCACGGGCGTGAGCCGGGCCGGGCGCCGCCACGCCGGCGGACCGGTCGACTGGCGGGAGGGCCGAACCCCCGCACCCCCGCCAGGCGTGTCCTATATTCGTCCTACATTTTCCCGGTTCCACTCCCGGCCTCGCGGAAAGCGGCGTTACGCTTCCCAGCAGAATCGCCCGAACCCGAAGTGAGTTCGATATGAGTGGGGATGGCGGCGCACCGGTGCCGCCGATTTCGAGAATGGGCGCGATCGTCACCGTGGAGCGCGTGCTCGCACGCACTCCGGCTCTCGTCGTCCTGCTGCCGATGATCCAGGCGTACGACGTCGGTTGCCTGCTGAACCTCGACGTCGTGGCCCGCAACGACGCCGCGCCGCGCGGCCTGGCACTGCAGCTCGACGCGGCCTTCTCCGGCGAGGAGAGCACGTCGCTGCACGTCGCCCTGCGCTATCCGAACGGTCTCGAAGTCGCCTCCGGCGACGACCGTGACTGCGCGCCGCCCTGCCTTTCCTGGTTTCCCGGGGGCGTGCGCGGCGATGCGAGACTCACGCTTTATCAGATGCCACTGTGGCTGTTTCCGCTGCCGCCCGCCGCGGATCTCCTGCTCACCGTGGAATGGCCGTGGGCACGCATCGCGCCCACGGCCATCACGCTCGACGGCGCCGCCATCACGGGGGCGGCGGCGCGGTCGGCCGCACACTGGCCCGTATAGGGCCGGTCAGTAGGACTTCTGGGTCTGGACGTTGAAGTCGTCCATCTTGACCTGCTTGGCCGGGTCGGTCAGCGGGTCGTCGATCTCCAGGACGTCCAGGCCCTCGGTCATGTCGCTGGAATAGATGTAGCCGTTGTAGTAGTAGGCCGACCAGGTGCCCGCGATGCCGGCGCCCTCTTGCGGGCCGCGCTCGAAGAAGCCGATCTCCTTCGGGTTCGCCGAGTCGGTGAAGTCCCAGATCGACACCCCGCCCTGGTACCAGGACTGCACCATGATGTCCTTGCCCGGCACCGGGATCAGGGAGCCGTTGTGGGCCACGCAGTTCTCGTTCGGCTGCTGCTCCCTCGGGATCTTGAAGTAGCCGCGCCTCTCCAGCTTGCCGTCCACCAGCTCGTAGACGGCGTTCGCGCCCTTCGTGACCGGTGTGTTGCGGTCGCAGGTGGCCTGGCCGCCGCCGCCCAGCTCGTCGCCGAACACGACCTTCGTCCCGTCGTTGTTGAACGTCGCCGAGTGCCAGATCTGGAAGTTCTCGAGGTCCGTGAGCTGCTGGAGCACCTTCGGCCGGATCGGGTCGCTGATGTCGAGCAGCACGCCGTCGCCGAAGCAGGCGGCCGCGGCCAGCTTCTTCTCCGGGTAGGCAGTGATGTCGTGGCAGCCGGAGGCGAGCTCGGAGTGCTGGCGCTCGGGGAAGATATCCGGCTTCGCCACGATTTTTGCGGACTGAGGTGACTTCGTCGGGATTTCTACGATCTGGATGAGTTCGTGCGGTGCTGGGCAGGTCGCCGAGTCGGGCTCCGGGCCGGGCGAGGAGACGTACACGTAGAGCGTGTCCCCGTCGGGGACCATCGTGTGCGTGTGGGAGCCGCATTCGGTCTTGACGGCGCCGACGTACTGAGGGCTCTTCTTGTCGCTGACGTCGAAGATCCGCAGGCCCTCCCACTCGCGGCCGCCCTCGCCGGAGTCGCACTCCTCGCCGGCCTGCGGCTCGTCGATCGAGAGGACCAGCAGGTCCCCGTAGATCGTCACGTCGTTCTGTTGCGCCGGGCAGGACACCTGGCTGACCAGCTCGGGCTTCGTCGGGTCGCTGATGTCATAGATCGTGAAACCGCCGAAGTTCCCGACATAGGCGTAGTCGCCCTGGAAGGCCAGGTCGGTGTTGAAGGCGCCCTCCCCGTTGAACGGGGCCGTCCTCGGCATGTTGGCGACCTGCTTGACGTTGTCGCTCATCATCACGTCGCCCGAGGGTGGCGCGGCGCGCGTGCCGGCTGGAGCGCTGGTCTCCTGCGGAGAGGTGGCGGGCGGCTGCTCCCCGGTGGCCGGCGACTCCGCGGCACACGCGGAAGCCAGCAGCAGCACCGTACACAACAACGCTCCGCGCAACTTGGCAGAGATCAACGCGCATTCCCCTTTGTCTCGTAGCTCACTATGGAAGTTATGTCAGCAGGTTCGCGGCCGCGTACGGTCTTCATCACAGTTATGGCGACATTTGCTCTTACAGCCTGCTCTCAGCAGTCCACCGAGCCCTCAGGGCCGTCCCCCGTGGGCACGGGGGCGCCGGTCATCGTGCCGGGCAGCCCGGGCGCGGCAGCCCGTACGGCGACGCCGGGGGAGCGGGTCGGCCGGCCGGCCGCCGCGACGGTGGCCTCGGACGTACGCTTCGCGGAGGGGATGATCCCGCATCACCGGCAGGCCCTGGAGATGACCTCCCTGGTGGAGGCGCGTACGACCACGGAGACCATCCGCGCGTTCGCCCGCCAGATCGCCGCCGCCCAGACACCGGAGATCAAGGCCATGAGCGCCTGGCTGACCGAGCTGGGCCGCCCGATCCCGGCCGAGCACGCCCACGAGCAGGCGACCGGCTACGGGATGGCCACCCAGGAGGAGCTGAATGCCCTGCGCGGCGCCAGGGGAGGCGCCTTCGACCGCCTGTTCCTCCAGCTCATGATCAGGCACCACGAGGGGGCGGTGAAGATGGCGGGGGAGGAGCTGGCCGGCGGCCGGGACCAGCGCATGCGGATGATGGCCAAGGACGTCTATTCCGGCCAGAGCATCGAGATCGCCCGGATGCGCCAGGCCCTGGAGAAGCTCCCGGCGTAGGGCGTAGGCCGTAGGGCTTAGGGCGTAGGCCGGCGGGCAGGGGCAGGGGCCGGCACCCCCTGGAACGCCGCCGGGGAAGGCCCCGGCGACGGAACCTCCCCCTGCATGATCGCGTCCGGCCTCTTCTGGAGACTGCCGGACGGCTCGTGCGACTGCGCCGCTGCTAGGACGGCCAGAGCATGTTGGTCAACTCGGCGTCCAGATCCATGAAGTCTGTCTCCCGCCCCGCCGGCACCTTCTCGTAGGTCCGGTGGAGGAACTCGGTGAGCGGGGCCAGCGGTACTTCGAAGAGTGCTTGTCCGAACGGCGACGTGAGGCTGATGTGCAGCGTGCGTTCGCCGTCGGCGCGTGCGGGCCACACCTGCACGTCGCCGTCGCCGACACGCCTCACGATGCCTACTGTCAGCAGTTCGCGAGCAAAGATCCACTCGACCGGCTCGTCGTTCCCTACGTGGAAGGCCATGCGGATGGCGTACGGATCGTCGGCTGTGTAACTCAGTCCGGCGAGCAGGGGGACGGTAGTACGGTCGGGGACCACAAGCCGAAGGCCAAGCTCGGCGGAGACGGTGGTGCTGTTCATCGTCAGCCAAACCTTTTCGTCGTAGGTCCCCTCTTCGGGGCTTTCACTGCTCTGACGGACTTCGTCCTGAGCTATGACGCGGAACGAAGAAACCTGTAGGAAAGATTCCGCTTCCAGGGCCTTCTGTAACGCACATCACAGCTGGACATTTAGGCATCTACCAGGCTAAACGGCATCAATCGGGTCGTATTTACAAGGGTTTTGCGTGCTGTGGAGCCTGCCCCGGACGGGCCGTCCATGAACGTTTCTCGTCAAAAGATCGTGGCCGATACCTTCCGGGACACGACGATGGTATGCCACGGGCGTGCCGTGCCGATGGGCAACCGCCGCGTTTCACCCGAATCCCTCTGGCGGGCCCTCCCGGCGCCCCCATGATCGCCCCCAGGCCTATTCGCTTCGCCAGCACCCCCCGGAGTGCGGTATGGTTTTCCCCGTCGGCACCGCGAGGAGCCGGCAGGGCGGGCGATTAGCTCAGCGGGAGAGCGCTTCGTTCACACCGAAGAGGTCACTGGTTCGATCCCAGTATCGCCCACCAGCGGAAACACCCCCGGAGAGAGATCAAACTCCGGGGGTTTCGCGCTTTCACGGGACGGCGTGCGTTGTACGTGCGTGATCGTCGCGAGTGGCCCACGCGCGACGCACCGCGTCATGCGCCCCCGGCATCAGATGGGCGTAACGCTGCGTAGTGCGTGGATCTTCGTGGCCGAGCAACATCTGTACTTCGTAAAGGGACACGCCCGCTTGCACCAACCAGCTGGCCGCGGTGTGTCGCATCACATGCGGCGACCACCGAGGGATCATGTGCGCCCGCACATCGCACCACTCCGGCCGGCAGCCCGGCGGCTCATCCGCCCACGGCGAGTCCTGAGACGCACGGTGCCCGCAGATGCGCGCCCGCTCCACCCCGGCATACCAGACCCGGTCCCGGAAGTTGCCGTCGTCGATCGGGCCGCCCTCCGGCGCCGGGAACATCAAGGCCGGGCATGGGCCGCGCCCCTCCCGGACGGTGCCGTCCTGCAAAATCGTGCGGCAGGTGCAGTCGGCCGCCCACGCCGCCTCCGACACCAGCGGCGCCAACCGCTCCATGATCGGCGGCGGCACCGGCACCACCCGATGCGACATCTTCGACTTGGGGTATGGCCGCAGCCCGTGCCGGGTCATCACGTGCACGACCGCGACCTGCTGCCGCAGCACGTCCACCTGATCGGCATGCAACCCGAAAATCTCGCCCTGCCGCAGGCCGACATCCATGCCGAGCTCGACCAGCAGCCGAGACCGCGGCCCCGACCGGCGCTCCACCGCCGCGTACAGCGCAGCAGCCTGGCGACGCTCATAAAACTTGACCTCGCCGCGTTCGATCTTCGGCAGGGGCAGCCGCTCGAACGGGTTGTAGCTCACCACCGGCGGATTCTGCTCCATCGCCATCTTGTACAGGGCGGTCATCACGAACGCGATGTCGTGGATCGTCCGCGGCGCCAGCAGCGGCGCGGGCCCGACCCGGTTGCGGCTGACGTTGGCGCGGCGCTTCGACCGCAGCCCCTTCGCCCACGCCACCGCCTCATCCCGCTTGACGGCGTTGAGCGGCCAGTCGCCCCACGCCGGCTCGCAGTGCGTCCGCCACAGCGAGCCCTGCTTGTCCAGGGTGGGCAGTTCGCCGCCGCCGAGCTCCAAGCATTTGGCGTACCAGTCGCGGATGAGGATTTCGCCCGCCTTCGGGTCGCGCAGTTCGCCGCGGTCGTACTTCGCCTCAAGGTCTTTCGCCCACGCCTGGACGACCGATTTGAGCCGGTTCGACTGGGTGACCCGAGTCCCGTCCGGCTTGTACACGGTGGCCTGCCACTTCCCGGACGGAAGCTTCCGGTAGTACGCCATGGGGTCTCCTTAGCCGAGGAGGCAGACGTCGATGCCGGGCAGGTCGCCGACGTCCACCTGGACGCCGATTCCGCCGCACCCGGCCGCCGAGGGCTCCGGTTCGGGTTCGGGGCGCGGCTGCGGGTCGGGGGTTGGCGGATCAGGCACGTCGGGCAGATCCACTGTAGGCGGATCCGGCTCTTCGGCGGCGCCTGCCGGACGTGATTCCCGCTCCGAGGGTTCCCGGTGGCGGGTCTCCTCGACGTCCACCTGCTTCGTGCTCGCTTCGGCGGCAGCTTCCGCTTCGGTGGGGCGCGGCCTGCTGCGGGACGGTGACGGTTCCGGGGTTGGCCGTCGAGGTTGGGCGGTGGCCTGCGGCGGGTGTTCGGGCGGGCCGGCGTCGGCCGGCTCGGCGCGGTCGTCGCGCGGCGGCGTCCCGCCGCGGTCGGCGTCGCGGGTGCGGGTCGGGGTCGGCGGCGTGGCCGTGGACGGCAGGGGATCCTGGGCGATGATGTTCGTCCGAACCGCTGTGATCGCCGCCCGCGGGGGCGGCTCGGCGGGCCGGCCGATCCCGGAGGTGGTGAGGGTTGCCATGCCGACGGCGGCCGCTGTGGTGGCGCTGGCGACTGCGGCCGCGGCCTTCTGGTGTTCCCGCATGGCGCGGGCGCCCGCGTCCATCATCAGGGCGAGCAGCGGCACCGGTAAGAGGGCGCGTTCGCCGCGGCGGAACAGTTCCAGGGCGGTGTTGATCGCTTCGGAACGTTCCCGGCCGTGCAGCCGCTCGTCGACTTCGACGACGACTTTGCCGTTGTCTTGGCGGCGGGCGACGGCTGGGGCGATGGCGTTCGACACTTCGCGGATCTCGTACTCGGGTACGCCGCGGCGGTGCCGGCTCACCGGTCATCTCCACGCCCGTAGTGCTGGACGATCCGCCGGTAGGTGCGGTCGGGGTCGTCGAATCCGTCGGGTGGCGCGACGACGACCACGTCTTGCCCGTTGACGGTGACGGGCACCCCGTGCATGCTGCCGGTGCGGACGGTCATGGCGTGCCGGACTTCGGGCGGGGGTCCGAGCTCGCTGAGCATCGTCTCGTAGGCGCGGATGGTGTGGGCCATGCTGCGGACGAACCGGTTGGCCGCCTTGAGTTCGTCGGCCATGATGCGGAAGCGGCGGCGGCAGAACTCGGGGTCCCGGATTTCGGCGTCGGTGAAGTCGTGGAGTTCGTTGGCCTCGTCGCCGAGGAGAGCGTCGGCGGCTGCGTCGTATCGATCCGTGCGGGTGGTGCTGGCTGGGTTTTGGTCAACTCCGTCGTTGATCGTTGTCACCCCCTGGTTTGGCTGCGCCTGGGCCCGCGCAGTGCAGATGTTGCGAGCCATGCTCGCATTGGACCCCTCGCCCCCACAGACACAATTCGCTCACTTGGTGCATACGGCAAGACGCTTACTGTGATGTTTCGGAATCGTGACATGTAGCCTGTCGACGCAAACGTTCGCTCGAACGCGCGCGTGCAGGCGCAGTCTGACGTGCAGTGTCTCGCCGGTGGCATGCCGGGGCGGGCCGGATGGTTCGCCAATCGCGTGGCCGCCCCCACAGCGCCGCGCACGGTCCGCAACACCTTTAACGGTCCCACCCCGGCCGCGACCCGTCACGGCGATCGGAGGATTCCGACGCCGGCGAACGCCTCCGGCGACTCCTCCGGGTACGGGTCACCGTCGCGAGGCCGCCACTCGTGCAGCGGCACCAGGCCCGGCTCCACGAGGGCGAAACCGTCCAGCAGCGCCTCGATCTGCTCGCGGCTGCGGGCCTTCACCGGGTTCGTGGTCCGCTTGTACAGCGCCTCCCCGGCCCGGATCTGGGCGGGCGTCAGGTTTTCGGTGCACGCGTGCGACAGAGCCAGATAGGAGCCGGGCGCGAGGGCGGCGCGCAGCTCGGCCGGCGCCGGCGCCAGGTGTTCGTCCCCGACGAAATGCCAGACGGCCACGGTCAGCACGCCCACCGGCCTGCTGAAGTCGATCATGTCGCGCACCCCCGGGTTGTTCAGGAAACTGGCCGGGGCGCGCAAATCCCCCTCGACGGTGATCACGCCGTCCTCGTCGCGCAGCGCTTGGCCCTTGGCGATCGCGACCGGGTCGTTGTCCACGTACACCACGCGGGCGCCCGGGCGTACCTCGTGCACGATCTGGTGGACGTTCGGCGTGGTGGGGATACCGGCGCCGACGTCAAGGATCTGGTCGAAGCCCTGCTCGGCCAGGTACCGGGCGGCCCGCAACGCGAACCCTCTGGTCGCGCGCGCGCTGTTCCGCGCGTTCGGGAGCGCTGTCACGAACGCTTCACCGGCCTGCCGGTCGCACTCGTAGTTGTCCGTCCCGCCGAGCAGGTAGTCGTAGATGCGTGAGGCTGATGGCATCGAAGCGTCGAACGTCTTGGTCACCGATGTTCTCCTAGTTTGCGGCGGATGCGGGCGAGAATGTGCGGGGTGTCGGCTCGGCCGCGGGCGACACCGATGAACTGGTCCCAGAGCAGGCCGTAACGTTCCACGGCGACCAGGTCGGTGATGTCGTTGGTGTAGTGGCGGATCGCGAGGATCTGCGGTTTCCCCGGCGCCCGGAAAATCGTGAACGGCGCGCTGCAGGGCACGAGCGGCGAATCGCCCGGCAGGATCTGCACGGTGATGTCGCGGGCTCCGGTGGCGGCGATGAGCGCGTCGAGCTGCCGCAGGTGCATGGCGACGTCGCCGGCGATCGGCCGCCACAGGACGGGTTCGTCGATGACGGCCCACAGGCGCGCGATCCGTGCTTGCTGCCGGCGCAGCACGTTCTTCACCGCGGTCTCGGTCGCGTCCGACAGGGGGGCCGGGTGGTGGCGGGCCAGCTGGGCGGCGCGCGCGTACTCCTCGGCTTGCAGCAGGTCGGGCAGTTGGAGCGGGTCGTAGGTGCGGATCAGGTCGGCGGCCTGTTCGTGCGCCCACAGCACGGTGTGTTCGAGGGGCACGTCCTGGTCGTCCCACCAGGCGGGGGAGCGTTCGCCGACGGCTACGGAGATGAGCACTTCGCGTTGGGCGGGGTCGGTGACGCCGTACAGGGTGAGCAGGGCGGTCAGGGTAGGGCGTCGAAGGTGTGTAACGCCGTGCTCTAGTCGGCTGATCGCGGGAACCGATTTGCCGATGGCGCGGGCGACGGCGTCTTGGGTGAGGTTGGCGGTGAGGCGCATCTGCTGCAGCCGGGCGCCGACCATCCGCCGGATCTGGATGTCGCCGCTGCCCACGCCGCCCCCCTGGAAGTGCCGTTTCGCGCGGTACCCCCCCGGCTTCCAGCGCTTGGCGAGAGTAAGCGCGGGCGTCAACCTTTGTCCAGCGTCGATCACACTCTGTAAGATCACAGAATTTCCATTTTGGGCTTGTGGAGGGCCCTAAATTTCCACACCGCCTGTGACCTGCACGTTCACAAGCGTGAATCGATGCGAAAAGTATCCGCGTTGTAGCCGTGAGGTTAGCTCGTTAGCGTTAACGGAGGTTACAGCGGGTTATCTGATGGGTGCCCGTCTTGACTTCGGCGCGACCATGTGTCGCGGCTCCAGGTTCACCGGCCGCCTGGTGGCCGCCGATAGTGGTCGAAGACGATCAGCAGGGCGTAGAGGGTGCCGCAGCCCCACGCCGACACCGCCAGGATCGGCATGTACGGGTCGTGGTCGCGGATCCGCCACATCAGGAACCCGCACAGCGTCGGCAGGATGAACAGCATCCACTTCGTCACCCGGTCGAACCGGGATCCTGGCCCACTGTCCACCGTCACGTCCCTCCGTCGCGGTCGCCTTCATCGTCGGACGATCGGTGGTGGTAGACGTACATCAGGATGATCGCGAATGCGGCGGCGAACATCCACGACATGTAGGCGAATTCGACCGGGTACTGGGGCTGCTTGGCCCAGACGACGCAACCGTTGATGGCAGGCAGGATGAACAGCGACCAGAGCCCCGCCCACTCCAGTTTCGACGTAGGTCGATAACCCATGCAGGTCCTCCCGTTTGTGATGGTGAAGGAGGAGACGCATGGGGCGCGTTATGGGTTGACGTGCTCGGTGTAGCCATTCGGTCTGATTGGCGACCAGTCGATTCGGTTATGACCGTCGCCGACATTGATCCTCGGTGATCGGAGACAGCAGTGAGCTACTTGAAGCCTGCGGGCGAATACGCGGAGAGCGCCTACGAGATGGTCGACAGCAAGCCGGACCGTGCGACGGTGTTCGCCATCCTCGCGCTGGCCTCCGCCATGAACCGGCTCGCCGAAGCGTGCGAGCGCAGCCAGTCGTAGAATTCCTGCCGATCCTCGCTCGGTAGCTCCATGTGACCGTCCAGAGACATGGCGGCGCCGGGCCGGGCTTCCCGCCCAAGGCGTGACCAGCTACTAATGATGTGTGAGGCATCTCTGCTGGGACCTCGGAGAAACCGGAGCCGGCGCCGACTTTGAGGTGGACTGGGACGGCTCGACCGCCCGTGTCTGCCTCATGGACAGCGAGGAGTACCAGGCCTACCTCGACGATGAGGCGTACGAGTACCACGGCGGCTTCTACGACTACAGCCCCATCGTCTTGCAGGTGCCCTACGACGACTACTGGTACCTGATCATGGACAGTTACGACCGAGTCAAGAACGCCACTGTCGAGCAGCTCTTCGACGACTGACTGGACGACTCCCAGGAAGATCCCGTCGCCTCAGGCCAGCGAAGGGGCGCCGTATGAGATCCGCTTCCGGTCAACTTCGGGTGTCACGTCCCCGGCCCAGTCGAATGCCGCGTTCTGGTCATCCATCGGGATGTCGGTGGTGAAGTAGGCGGGCGGTCCGCCGTCACCGGCGCGCCGCACAGCCCATCCGCCGGCTTCCCGTGCCAGCACCCAATGGGCCATTGGAGGCGCCTCCTTCGCGGGGGCGGGCCGTACGACGCGGGCCAGCGCCCGGGGCAGGGCCTGCCACCGTGCCGCGTACCGGGCTCGCCTGGTACGGCCGGCGGATGCGTAGCCGAGAACGCCGCGGCGCGGCCGGCCGGTCGCTGCCATCCGGAGCGTATCCAAGAGCTCAACCAACGCGGCCCGACGCCCGCGCGGCTCAGCCGGCGTCGCAGTCATCGGCGGTCACCACCCTCTCCGGACTATCCTTCTGCGCCGGCTCGTACTCCTTCACCCTGCCATCGCTGGCCCGGAGCGCGCCAACCGCGGTGCCGCGCGCCCGCCACAAACCGGGAAAGCACGGCGCTGCAGCGGTCAGCGTCCGCTTCGCCGATGTGGGGACTTGCCGGTCGTCCTGCTGATCCATGGTCACCCATCGGCCGTTGGTGTCGCGCAGTTGTAACCGTAGCGAGGTTCTCTGCCGGACCGGCGGCGTATCGCACCAGTACCGGAGGGTGGCGCCGATCCCGGCCGGGGAGACGCTGACGCCGTCGTGCAGCACCTCCATGAAGCAGGTCGGATCGGGGACGCGTCCTTGCTCCCCGGTGGGGCTCTCGTCGCACCCGGTGGGCGTGGCCAGGAGTGCGGCAATCATGCAGGCGGCGAACGGTGTTTTCACCTGGGGCTCCCCGGGAGGCTACTCGCTCTGCGCCTGGTAGGAGGTGACCAGGTCGCGCAGTTCGTCGAGGTAGGTGCGGACCTCGGGGCTGCGGCGGTGCTCGTCTCCAACCTGGTCGATCAGTTCGCGCGACGACATGATCAGGTGCGGGACGGATTTGCGTTCGTGCTGCAACGACTGCCGGCCGTAGCTGATGGCCTGCTCTACATCGCCGCGGCGGGCCGCAACCACGCCGAGCGTGAGTCGCGCCTCAGAGATGCGCATGGGGGCGAGTTCGGTGCCGTCGCTGGCCGTGTGCGCCCGGATGACCTCATCCGCGTAGAGTTCGGCTCGCTCGTTCTCGCCGAGGATCCGATACGAGTCCATCGTGTAGAAGTCGAACTTGAGCGGGTCGATCGTGAAGTGATTGTCGAGGTTGTCCGGCTGAGGCAGGTGCTCCAGGATCGTTCGGCCGCGGTCGAGCGCGACTTCGACCTGCCGCCTGTCCCCTATGCGGGCCCAGGCTTTCGCCTTCTGTGCTTCCAGCTGGACGCCGACGGCGAGCCCGCCGGCGACTGCGAGTCCACGATCAGAGGCGGCGATGACTTCCTGGTAGTCGCCGCGGGTGAGGGCGAACCATGCGCTCATTTCGTGCGCCCATGCTTGGATGGCGCCGTTCTCCGCCTCGTGTCCGAGGGAGAGCGCGGCGCGGCGTGTCGCTTCGGCTCCGCGCTCGTTGCCGATGTCCGCTTCGACGCATCCAATAAGGAGCGCGAGCCAGCCGGCAAGCGTGAGGATCTCGCGGTGCTGCGACAAGGACAGCCGGTGGTCGAAGAGCATAGTGATCCGGGTAAGCCAGCGGCGCCCTTCGGCCAGGAGCTGGTCGGACGCGAGGTGGGGGTAGTCGCAGCAGAGCTGCTCGACCGTCCACTGCAGCCCTTCGATGGTGGCGGCGTCCACGGTGGAGGCGCGTAGCCGCTCGAGGATTTCCGGCGTGCCGAGGTCGGCGGCGTGCCGCGTGCTGCTGCTGGTGAGCGGGAACATGGCGGCGGTGACGGTGCCGAAGGTGGCGGCGATGATCGGCTGGTAGAAGCTGTCGGGGCGCACCCCGGCTTCCCATCGTTTCCAGTTCCTCTTGAGGGATGCCAGGTCGGGGAGTGGCGTCGTCGAGTGGGCCGCGAGCGCTTGTGCGGCCTGGTCTTGGGTCCAGCCGCGCGCTTCGCGTTCGGCTCGGATGCGTCGTGCCCACGATGGTTTGTCGGCCATGTCGCGCCTTCTCAGGTCGGGGACTCCGGTCGTGTTCTACCCGATCGCTTTCGGCCGGGGCTGTGCCGCGCGGGTGACACCTGGGGGACAGTGCCGCGATTCTCCTAGTCAGCCGGTACGCATGGTCGGATCGTTTGGCTATGGCGCATGCCCAGGCTTACCAGTACGCCGACGAGACGGACACCGGCCGCCGATGCGCGCCGTGGTGCGTCCAAGACGTCTACGCCGACGATGGCATCGCCCAATGTTGTGGTGAGGATTTGCCAACGTACTGCGCGGAGAGCGGCATGCCGGGCTATGTCGGTCTTCGGCGCTTCGAAGGTTCGGACAGTCATATCGTGCTGGCGCCCCGCGGGGTCGAAGACGACATTCTGACGATCGACGAAGCAGAGCAAGTGGCCCGTCAGATATTGCGGCAGGTTGCAGCGGCTCGGAAGGGCGCTATGACTCCGCGTCCTGCTGGTAGAGCACCTCGAAGAGATGGCCGCCCTTGACGAGGATCGACACCTCGACTGGCATGTTGTCGTCGCTGTAGATCACGCGGAATTGCCGGATCACCGGCACCTCGGCGGGGAGATCTAGGCTCTCGATTTCTTCCGTCCGTGGCTGGCGGACCGAAACGCGGTCTTCAAGTCGTCGTTCCGGGAATCCGAGGTCGGCGAGTACCCGCGGCGCGCCGCCTTTGATCTTTCCGCGTCCGGCCAGCGGCGTTCCGGCGGCGATCCTCAGCGGGTAGTACGACCACGACAGTTCGATGGGGTCGCTGGCGTGCCGCAACACCCGATGCCGTTCGACGGCCTTTTCGTTCTCTTCGAGGCCGAGCGCATGTGCGATGTCAACGGGCGGTTGCACCTCCTTCACGTGCAGGAGGTCGTAGCTGTAGCCGCCTGGTGACGGCGTCTTGTATGCGGTGGCTGTCACGACGAAGAGTTGCCGGTGGCGGACGAAGACGCCCTTGCCGGGGCGCCCCTCGATGAACCCTTCGTCCTTGAGGAGTTTGATTGCCCCCTGCACGGTTGCGGTGGCGCACTCGTACCGTTCGGCGATCTGCGGGGTTGAGGGCAGTTGTTCGTCTGCCCGTAGGAGCCCGGCCATGATCTGGGCGCGCAAGTCTGCGGCTACTTGCTGGTGGCGGGGTCGGCTATCAATCCGTCGCGGCAAGGTCAGCCTTCCCCGTGTAGTTCGTATTGGAGTTCGCGGCCATCCGCCACCATGGTCATCACGGAGCATTCGAAGGGGGTTCCGTCCGCGGTGCGTGTTACACGCCTCAGGATGAGAACCCAGTCCGTGACGTTGAGGTTGAGGAGATCACGCTCATCCGCGGTTGATGGTCGCGCTGAGATTCTCTCCAGCATGCTGGCTGTCGTGTAGCCGAGTTCGGCGAGAAGGGTGACGGCGCCACCTCGAATTTTCCCTTGGTCTGCCAGCGCTGTCCCCCGAGCGATGAAGGCAGGGAAGTAGGAGTCAGCGAGTTCGATCGGCTCACCGTCGAGGAGCACCAGCCGGCGTCGGACGATCACTGTTTCGCCGGGGTTCACGTGTAGATCGTTGGCGACGTCGGCGGGCGGCGTTATCTCCGCGACCTCGCGGACTTGGTTTGTGCCCACGCGGCCATGTTGAGCGGCCTCCTCCGCCCATGCCTCGGGTTCTCCCCGATGCCTGGGCCGGACGTAGGGCGCAGAGGTGCTGATCCAGCGCGCCGCATTCATAGTGCCACTCCGGTGGTCGACTCCTCCTGCTCCATCACCTTACTGGCACGGCAGTAAGGCTGTCGATCAACGATAGTGCACCTCAACCACCGAGGAACCTTGTCGCCATATTATTTTGGCAGTACGGTTGGAGCGCCGAGAGCCTCAGGAACCGTTGGGAGCGGCAGTGAGCGACAAGAGCGCTGAGAGCGGTCGGACGGATCGTCGGCGGGCTCTCCCCATCCCCGAAGTGGCCGAAATTCTCGGCGTCTCAGCCATCACAGTCCGGCGCGCAGTCGAGACGGGCGAGTTTCCCCACGTCCCTGTGCGCAGCAAGAAGCAGGTTCCGCGCGCGTTCGTGGAGGCGCTGCTCGCCGCGCCGAAGTGGGGCGCCGAACCGGACGAGGTCGCGGTCTGATGCGCGCGACCACCCCGGACATGCCGAGGGCGACCCCCATCCGCCAAGACCAGGGTCGCCCGCTTCTGCATGCCCACCAGTCGGACCAACGACAGAGGGACATCCCCATGATGCATGACACCCCGGACATTCGCATCCCGGGCCAGCGGCCGGCCGAGCGGCAGCACCAGCCGTGGTGCGACCTCGACGAGCACGTCGACGACACCTGTTTCTCCGCCGACATGGTCGTGCCGCCCCTGATGGTGCGGCTCACGTGGAGCCCCGGCCAGGACGTGCGCGCCGACGTCGCCACCAGCGAGGTCGTCGAGGTGATCACGCTCGACGCGTTGGAGCAGCGGGCGCTCGCCATGCTCACCACCGCGCTGCTCGGCCGCGGCGTCACCCCGCCCGCCAACGCGATCGCGGCGGTGACGTCATGACGTACGTGACCGCCTACCGGTACGCGCAGACGCTCATCACCGCCGGCGCCGACCGCGACTTCCTCACCGTCCGCGCCAACCGCTACGACGACGACATGGAGTACGGCGCAGCGCAGGCGTTCCGAGACGTCGCCGACATCCACGCCACACACCCCACCGAGGCTCTCGCGGAGGCGACACCGTGAAGACCACCCTGAGCCGCCCGCTCACCCTGTGGAACGCGGCCCGGCACGGCGACCAGCCGCACGCCGCCACCATCACCTTCCGCCGCGACGACCCGTTCGCCGTCGAGATCATCCTCCCGCTGTGGGACATCGACATGGTCACCAACGACGGGCTGCGCGTCGACCCGGACTCCCGCGACGACATGGTGTCGGTGCTCATCCCGTTCAGTCGGGCCCTGCTCATCGACGGGTTGGAAGACCCGTCTGGAGAGGGGGCGGTACGGGTTGAACCGCACATCGTCGACTCCGGATACATCACGTTCACGCTGCCGTTGACCGCCGACGGCGTTGAGTTCTACACCGAGCGCGCCCCGTTGGAGTCGTTCGTGGACGCCGCCCTGCGGATGGTGCCGCTCGGCGGCGAGATGCCCCTGGCCGACCGGGAGTTGGACTGCTGGCTGGCCGAGGTGACCGCATGAACCTCCTCGACACGCTGCTGCCCGTCATCGGCCTGCTGGTCACGCTGGGCGCCCCGACCGTGGGCGTCGTCTTCTCCTACCGGGCCAACCGGCCGTACAAGGTTGTCGGCCACAGCTTCGAGCTCGGCATGACGGCTGTGCGCTGGCGTGACGACCCGAACCGTACGCACTGGTACACCCCTGATCATCTCGCCCAGCAGATCGGACAGCACCGATGACCATCACCGACCAGACCGCCGCCGAGCGGGCCGCCACGGTTACCGAGCAGGCCGCTGTCCTGCTCGACCGGAGTGTCTCCTATGCGGCGCACACGCCCTCCCAGGCGATGCCGTACGCGGTCGCGGGTGTCGGCAAGGCGCTGCTCGCGGTCGCCGCCGAACTTGCCGCCCTGCGCGCCGAGCACCGCGAGGAGTCTCGATGACGACGGCCGACCCGTTCACCACGCCGGACGAGGCCGACCGCGAGGCCTGCGCCGAGCAGGCGAACGACCTGCTGGCGTACGCGGCTCACGACCACCACTTCTACAACCCGTACCTGGACGACGACCTCCCTGCGATCATCATGGAGCGGCACGCCGCCAGCGTGCTGTACGCCTCCCAGGCAGCGACCGCCCACGCGACGCTCGCGGTTCACGCCAACCTGGACCGGATCGCGGCCGCGCTGGAGGCGATGGCCAAGACGCCCGCCGCCATCCAGCTTCTCGCCGACCACGTGTCCGCCCTCGAGGACACGCTCGGCGGCGGGCTGGCCGAGCTCGTAGAGGCGGTGCACAAGCACAGCCTGGGCGTGAGCGACGACCAGTGCGAGATCGTCAAGGCGATCAACGGGCACGCCGACACGGTGTGCGACGCGGTCGGCAACGTCGCCGAGGTGATCGACCGGGTCCGCTGGTGGCAGTGGCGGCGCCGCTGGTTCAACCGCCGCCAGCGAGCCGCCGCTGTAGCGGGCGAACCACCGTCCCCGCAGGAGGAGAGCCCCGCCGAGGTGCACGCGTTCCTGGTGGAGGTTCGCCAGGACTGTCCGCCGTGGGCGCTGGCATCCAACGAGGTGCTGGGGCGCGTCCGGTTCTACGCCGAGCCGCACGCCGCCTGCGACACGGCCGACACGATGCTGCCCGGCCTGTGCGCCCAACTGGCCGCCGTTGTGGAGCCGGGCCGGCCGATACACGGGCTGGTCTACCGCTGCGACCCGGACCCGGACGGTCCCGAGGACGGCTACGTCGGCAGCGTGTTCCTGCCCGGCGCCGCCGTTGTCGAGCCCTCTCCCGACGGTTCCTGACGCTGCCGCTCTGTCCGGCCGTCCGGACCCGATCCGGACGGCTCACAGAACGACAGACCCCGCGCACATCGACGACGAAGACGGAGACCGATACCGATGAACGAGACGCTCGCGGTGGAGCCGCCGCGCGAGCCGGCCGACCACCCGGCCGAGGGCGTCCCGACGCCCAGCCGGTGGAGTCGCTTCAAGGCGCGACTCCGCCACGCCGACACCACGCCCAAACCGCTGGCGCCCGCCGTCGAGACGCCCCGGCAGCCGCCGGCGCCGGAAGTTCGGGACACCCCCGCAACGGTGTCCCAGACCTCGGTGGCCCGGCGCACCGCCGTCGTCCTGGCGATCCTCCTCGCCGCCGTCATCGCGGTCGCGTTCCGCGGGTCGTGGACGTCCCAGTCGGATGCGGCGCGGGCCGCCCACTTCGACCCGACCGGCGCCTTTTTGTACCCGTTCGCCCCCGATGGGCTAATCGTTTTGGCCCTGGTCGGCGCCGTGGTGCTGAGGCACAAATTCGGGCCGCGCCTGTACTGCCTGACCGTCGTCGTCCTGTTCACGATCACCTCGTACGTGGTCAACCATCTGCACGGCATGGGCACGTTCGTCATGGTCGGAGACGGTGAGGACGCGATCCTGGTGAAGGAGTTGCCCGGCGAGGTGGTCGGTCTCATTGCCGGCCAGCTTGTCGGCAGCATCGCTTTCGGGTCGCACATTTTGATGCACGTCTTCCGGCACCTATTCCCTGCGGCGCTCGACGGGGCGGTGCGCACGATCGCCGCCCCGGCCACCGTCCATGCCGGTCCGCAGAACGGTCCGGGACACCCGGCTGACGGTGTCCCGGCCGATCCGGAGGCGGAGCGGGAGGAGCGCAAGGCGTGGGCTGCGATCACCGTGCGGATGCTCTTCGACAACGGGATCAAGCCGAAGCGGAAGCTGCTCGCGGATCAGTACGGGATCAGCGAGCGGCAGGTGTCCTACGTGATCGCCGACGTGGAGCGTGAGCGGGAGACCGGAGCCGACGAGGAGCCGCCCGCCCACGCCGTCGGACGGACTGCCGGGGCCCCTTCGGTGCCTGTCCTGGCCGGGGCCGGATCGGTGAACGGACACGTCCCGGGAGGGGGCAACTGATGGCCGATTCCTCTTTCGATCAGCGGTGGTCCGGCGACAGGCTGAACCAGCCCCTAGCCGTGCAGGCGTTCACCGATCAACTGCGGCGGCACCTGTCGGAGTCGGCCATGTGGGTGGCCCGGATCCGGCGGGACGCCGAAGCGATGTGGAAAGAGAACCCGCCCGACGGCTACTCCAGCTTCGAGGCGTGGTGGCGGCACGGCCGGGTCACGTCCCCGTTCGCTGAAATCCAGGAACACCTGGAAGAGGCGGCCCGGTTGACGTTCCGGCTGGAGGCCCGCTACCGCAAGCACCGCCACGAGATCCCGGAGAAGCGGCAGGCCGTCGCGGAGGCCAGGCAGCAGCAGGCGGCACTGCCGCACGCCGGTGTTCCGCCCGAGCGGACGGCCGTCCAGCAGCGCAAGCCGCCCGCTGCGAAACGGCAGGACGACGACTTCTGGGGTTCAATCCAGCGCGGCAAGTCCGCGTGAGCCACGAGGAGACGATGTGAACCACCCGGCGACCCGAGTACAGTCCGCCGCCGGCAACAGGCGGCGGCACTGGGAAGAGCGGCGCGAGCAGAACGCGGCACTCGGACCGAGAGGCGTCGCTCTCGCCTGGTCAGACCAGGCAAGGGCGACCGCCACCGCCCAAGCCCGCCGCGGCGACCACGGCGGGTGGAGCGACCTGGTGGCGACGCTGCAAACGTTCTGCTCCCGGTTCACGCCCGCCGACACCCGGCGCGCGGAGAACCAGCGCCGCCACTGGGAACGAAAGCTGGCCGCCCTGGAAGGGGCAAGTTCGAAGGTCATCGCGTTGGCGTGGTGGGATCGGGCGCGCGCGGTCGCCGGCGACCAAGCCGACGACGCCGGCTGGAACGACCTGGCGTTGACGCTCTCCAACTATTGCCAGCGTCACGGGGCGTGATGTTCATGTTCATCTTCATTCGCTGCGTCTGCCTCACGCGCATTATGCGGACGCACGGACGCGGTCGCGCGCGGACGCGTGCGCGCGAAGGTAACGGTCACGGTCCGTCAACACAAAAGAGGGGGGCGGGTCATGGCCGATGATGACGCCAACGTGGTGAGTTTCCGGCCGCGTTCGGAGAGTTCTTCGGTGCCGTTGCCGCCGTTGCCGCCCGACCTGTCCCCTCGGATCCCCGTCATGGCCGGAGCGTCCGTCGTAGAGGACAGCGGCGGTGTGCCTTCGGGTGTGTGGCCGGGCTTGCCGTCTGTGGACGACATGAGGCCGCCCGCCGCGGCGTTCGCCATGCCCGGCCTGCCAGAGCAGGCCGGAGACGACGGGGACGATGAGGGGTTGTTCACCCCGCCGCAGCCGGAGGATCCCGAGAACCCGACCGCCCGCGACACCCTCGCCGTCTGCATGGCCCTCGTCACCGCGCTGGGCGTGGCCGCGGCGCAGGGCATGTGGCATCGAGCCCGGCGCCGGTCGGCCCTCGCCGACGAGGCGCGCGCCAGCGCCGACCGGGCCCAGGCGAAAGCTGCCGGCGCACGGGACGGGGCAAAGGCGAGGCAGGGCGGCAAGCGTACGCCTCTGCTCGACCCCGGCGGCCGAGGGAAGGGTTCCCGGCCGGGCAGCCGGACGCGGGGCGACGGGGCCGGCAAGGACCCCGGCTCGCGCAAAGGTCCGCGCCGCGGCGGCAGCCCGACAGGCCCGAAGGCGCGCCGCGCCGGGAAGACGTCACGGAAGGACTGGGACGAGCCGAAGCGGCGCAGGGACCGGCCGACAGGGCGGAAGCGCCGCGCCGCCGACGAGCGCGGCAAGACGCCGAAACGGCCCGACCACAAGCAACCGAAGACGCCCAAGACTCCGAAGGGCGGCACGTCGAAGCAGCGGCGCAAGAGCTGGCCGAAGGGCTGGACCCGCAAGCCGGGCGGCGATCGCAAGGTTTCGAAGCGGCAGCGGTCGAAGGGGTCGAAGGGCAGGCCCGACTGGCTCCAGTGGAAGGCGTCGAAGCGGAAGCCGGGCCCGGACCAGGGCAACGCCATTACCGGGCGGAAGCGCTGGGCCGGACGCGGCAGCGTGCCGGCGGCCAAGCGACGGAAGGCGTGGTCCCGGAAGGCGTGGAAGCGGGGGCGCAGGTGGGTGAGGCAGTGGACGCGCCGCCAGCCGACATCCCGGCACCCCCGGGTGTGGCGGGTGCGGTTGGGGTGGACGGCGTTCCGGTGCCGCCCCGGTCGGCACCGCGCCGCTGGGTGGAAGCGCGCATGGTCAAGCCGCACTTGGGCCGGCGCCCCAGGCTACGAAGGTGCGCCACCTCCTCCGCCTCCCGGGTGGGGGATGCGGCCTCCGCCCGGCGCCGACCGGACGGTGCGGGTTGAGTATGCGGAGCGGGTCGACAACCCGGCCCGTGGCCACCGCGCGGAACCCGCGGGCCTCACCGGCGCTCCGGCTGCCGGATGGCCAGAGCTTCCCCCCGGCTCCGCAGCACCGACGACGTCCCGCAGTTCCGGCGGCGGTCCGACGCCGAGCGGCCCCCCGACCCCGATGAACGGAGCCCGGCCCGTGGCCAACGTCCCGACCACCCAATACGGCGACGCCGAGGTCACCATCTACGACGTGATCGAAGCCGACGCCGACATGGCCGAGGAGATCACGGCGGGCGGCGGCGAGGCGCGGGCGACCGCCGACGGCTGCGAGCAGCTGTACACGCGGCTGGAAACCGTCCACGCCAAGGTCGTCGAGTTGAAGGTGCCCGGCCTGCTGGCGGGATGGCTGATCCAACTGATGGAGAAGACCGGCACCGTCCGCGCCCGCGCGCTGGCGATCGCCGACGGGCTGCCCGCCGCGGCCGAAGCCATCTCCGTCGCCGGGTCCAACGCGGCCGCCATCTACCGGCCGCCGGCCGACGTCACCCGCGACTACGGCCACACCCGGCCCGCCGAGCGCGACTACCACAACGAGTAGGAGGCCCCGACATGCACGAAATTGAAGGCGGACGCACCGGCGAGGTGGTCGCCGCCAGTGGCGGGCTCATCGAGAAGGCGGTCCGGTACACCATCGTCGTCGCCCAGCTCACCATGGCCAGCATCAAACTGCGCGGCTTGGCCGAGCAGGTGCGCTCCACCTACCGGTACGTGGAGGGCTGCTCAACCAGCGTGGACAGGCTGGCCGAGCAGATGGCCAGCCTCGAAGTCGACCCGGACACGGTGGGCGAGCACCACCAGGCCGCCGCCGTCATGCGCGGCGTCCTCGGACTTGCCGACGCGATGGCCGCCGAAACCGAGGACCTGTCGGCCATGTTCCAGCGGGCGTCCGACGCCCACCAGGCCGACTACGGGCCGGTCGCCGACGCCATCCACGCCATGCCGGTGCCGATGCCGCATGCCGAGTTCCTCAGCAACCGCTGAGCTGAAGGGAGACGATCGTGGCCCGTTCTGCTGCTCCGCCGCCGCTGGCGAAGGTCGAGGTGCCGTTCCCGGCTGACTGGGCCGCCCTCAACCGGGCGCGTCGCCGCGTCGACGTGGTGCGCAGCGCGACGGGCCGCCTGGCCACGCTCGCAGGCGCCGCGGCGGCAGCGGCCGGGCTGTTCACCGGGGACGTGACCGGCGTCGGCCTGATGGGCACGGCGGCACTCACCCTGGGTGGGCTGGTCAGCCTGCGGTTGTGGAAGCCGGACGGCCATCAGAAGGCGACCGCGACCGTCCTGTACCTGATGCCCGGGACCAGCCTGGCCGCGCTCCTCGTTGTCGAGCAGTTCACCCCCGGCATCCACCCCGTGGCCACGCCCGTCGAGGCCGCCGCGCTCGCGGTGTGGACGGCCGGGGTGTGGGCGTTGCGCCCGGCCTGGGTCGGTCGCCGCATGGTGTCGCCGCCCCGGTCCCGCTCCCTCGAGGTGGCTGCGCCGCCCGCGCCGGAGCCGGGGTGCGACCACCCGGCCGCCGGCTGGTGGGCCCACACCGTGGCCATCGCGGGCGGGCCCGGGCCCGCCACGGCGCTGGAGGCCGTGGAGCGGACCGGCGAGACGGCGATGCGCGCCATCATCCGATCCACCATGCCCGGCAAGCCGGTACCGAACATTCCGATCAAGGATTTGAGCGCGCTGATGGACGTCCCCGAAGACGACATCTCGATCGGGCCGGTGCCCGGCCGCGGCGCCGGCGTCCGGCTGCTGCAGGTAGGCCAACCGGACGAGGACCGCGGCCCGGCCGCCGTGTGGGCCAACCGGATCGCCCCCACCGCGATGCCCGGCACCGTGCTGACGGGCGTGCGCACCGGCCGGCCCGCCGTCCACCCGGACGAGGAGGGCTGAGACGTGGCCGTGGTCGCGATCCCCGAGGGCGAGATCGTCGAGCTGATGCTGGAGGCGCCGCCCGGCCAGATCGTCAAGTTCAACCACGAGGCGCTGTGCTCGGCGCTGGGCGTCACGGACGACCCGGCCCGCGTCGTCGTCGAAACCTCCGGCAGCCGCGCCATTGTCACCGTCTACCCGTCCAACCCGCTCGCCGTCATGCCGCCGCCGTCGCCCGCCGACATGCTGATGGACCGGTACGGCCGGATCGTGGTCGGCCGCCACCACAACGGCCGCCCCGCCCACCGCAGGCTGTTCGACAAGCGCACCGGCTCCGCGCAGCGGGCGTTCGTCATCGGCACCACCGGCGCCGGCAAGTCCCGCACCGTCCAGTACACGCTCGCCTGCGAGAAGCGCAACCGGATCGTGTCCCTGTACGGCGACCTGAAGGGCGGCCAGTCCGCCCCCGAATCTGAGGGCCAGGTCGACTGGCGTGCCACCAGCCAGGAGGAGGTCATCCTGATGCTGCGGTCGGCGGTCGCCGTCGGCGAGGCCCGGCAGCGCAGGTATGCGGCGCTGGGCCGCAACGCCTTCCTGATCGGCGACCCGGACCCGCTCATGTCGGTGCGGATCGATGAGGCCAACCGGCTGCTGGAGCGGGGCGCCCCGTACCGCGATGAAGGCACCTACCTGGTCAAAGAGCTGGGCCGTACGGGGCGCAGCGTCGGTATCGGCATCGAGCTGGACGCCCAGGCCAGCCACTTGGAAGAGCTCGGCGGCTCCGACACCTTGCGGGGGATGCTGAAAGAGGGCGAGGTCGTCCTGCTGCGCTGGTCGTCGTCAATGATGGCCCAGCTGGTCGCGGACGGCCTGCTGCAGCCCGGGGTGCAACCCACGCCGATCCCTAAGCAGTTCAAGCCCGTCCTGTTGCGCAGCCAGTTTGACCAGCAAGTCGACGACGATGACGACTTCTGCGACACGCAAGGCACCGCGTACCTGCTATCCAGCTCGACGCCGACCAGCCTGATGCGGCACTGGCGGATCGGCTCCATCGAACCGTTGCCCGGGTTGGACCCGGAGATCCTCGCCTTGTACGGGCCGGGGGAGCCGGCCCGGCTGGAAGAGACGTCGTGGGATGCGGCGGGGCCAGCGTACGCCGCCCGCCACGACCCGGCCGCTATGGCGGTGTTGTGCCAGGCGCTGCGCGACGAGTACGCCGAGAAGCAGCAGGCCGCCAAGGCGACCTCCGGCGGAGGCGGCGGAGGGAAACCGCGGACGCCGGACCGGGTCCTGGACGCCTTGGGCACTACCGAGGAGCCGTTGACCGCGGAGGAGATCCTCGACCTCGTCAACCAGGACGGCGGACGAGAGGTCAAGGTCGGCACGGTCCGCAACGCTCTCGGCGAGCTCATCGACGTAGACGGCGCCGTGCTGCGCGCCGGCCGCAACTTGTACACCCTGAACCGCTGACGGAGGAAACAGATGACCTTCGCATGCCTCATCGCGGGCGCCGCCCTCGCGGTCCTGTCCTGCCTCGGGATCCGGGGGCTGGTGTGGCTCGCCGGCGCGTCCCAGCCCCGCTGGCCGGCCAGCAGCCACGCCTCGAACGCGGGCATGCGCGCTGGCCGGGCGTTGCGGCTGCGGCTCCCGCACCTGATGGTCGCCATCCAGTCGCCCCCAGCCGCACGCGAAAGGACCACCCGATGAGGATGCTCACCCTGGCCGTGCTCGCCATGTCGCTGTCCACACCGCCGGCCTGCCCGCCGCCCGCGTCGCTCACCGACCCGGCAGGGGTCGTCATGGGAGTGAAATACCCGACCCGGGGCGGGCCGACGCTAATGGTCGGCGTGCTCAACCGGCCGTCCGCGTTCGAGCGGACGGTAACGCCGGGCCAGGTCGACGCCTGCACGCGCTGGCGGTCGATGGCGTACCCGGCGTGCCTGAAAGGGGCGCGCACCGAGTCGCGGCCGTCGTAGCGGCGGCTGCGGGCGACCGCCCGGCTCCCCGGGGTCGGGCGGTCGCCCGGAGCCTCCGCACAAGCGGAGCCCACCCATCTCAACGAAGGAGAACACCGTGAACAAGCAGGAACTCGCCGCCAAGGTGGCCGACCGCGCCGACCTCGACCCGAAGCAGGCCGCCGCCGCAGTCTCCGCCACCCTGAACATCATCCAGGAAACCCTCGCGGCCGGCGGCCAGGTCGCGATCACCGGGTTCGGCGGCTTCAAGACGCGGGCGACGCCGGCCAAGTCGCGGTTCAACCATCTGGCCGGCCGGGTCGTCGACACGCCGGCGAAGACGGTCGTCACGTTCAAGCCGGGCAGCAACTTGGCTGCCGCCGTCAACACCGCGACCGCGAAGGCCGCATAGCCGGGACGGAGGTGCGCCGCGGCGGACGAACAGCCACCCGCCGCGGCCGCGCCCCCTCTCTCATCTCTCGAAGGAGGATCCCCGTGGGGAAGCATCAGCAGCCCTGCCCGCGCTGCCTGACGGCGCTCGACGAAGGGCCCGTCATGTACCGGTGCAACCACTGCCGGCGCGCTGTACCGGCCGCCGACCTGGACACCGAATATCGCGCATCCAAGCCTGTTCTGGCCGCCTGAGGAGGCTCTGTGTGTCGAGCCAAGGACGAAGGCGGCCGCCGCTGCCCGGGCGGGCACAGCGCCACCCGGGAGGCGCAGGCCGCCCGGCAGAGGCTGTGCAGGGCACGCAAAGCCCTCGCCGCTGTAGGCGCCACCCAACCAGCTGTCACGTCCCTCAACCAAGCCGCCGCCCCCACGACGGCGGAAGCCAGCCCCTCAGGGAGGACCGGCATGGGTGACACGTCTACCTGCACCGCCAAGTCGGTTGCCGCGCGGTTGGGCGTCAGCGTCGGCACCGTCTACCAGTGGCTGAAGACGGGCGACATCGAGCAGCACGGCTACACCGGCCGAAAGGAGGGTGGCCGGTGGGTGCTCACCCCGATCGCCGCCGCGGCCGCCGAACCCGCCAAACCTCGCCCGGCGGCAGTGAAGGACCGGATCCGCGAGGCGTACGCCAGCATCGCAACGCCGAACGCGTGGGACCCCGAATGGTGCAGCATCGCCAAGCTGCGCGCCCAGCTCGCCGGATTGGACCGCGACCTGGTGGACGACACCCTGCGGGCGATGGAGCGCGCCGGCGAGGTCTACATCGCGCCCGAGGCCGACCAGAAGATGCTCACCGACGCCGACCGGGAGGCCGCGATCGTGATCGGCGGCAAGCCGAAGCACCTGTTCTGTATCCACGGCTAAAGGGACGTGACAGTCCTCTCGATCTCCGGGGGCGGTTGTGCGGCGCGGCCAGCCGCCCCCGGGCCCAACCGTCAAAGGAAAGGCTGCAATGGAGACTGCGATACCCGCTTTCGAGCAGATCGGCGGCGTTGACCTGACGTCCTGGCGCGTGGTGCCCGGCGAGGCCAACCCGCACAAGGATGAGCAAGGATCCTGGGCGATCGTCGGCGGTGACGAGAACGACCTGCACATCGAGGTTCTCGACGCAGGCAATAGCCCCAGGCGGGTTGCCGAGTTCATCGTCGAAGCCGTCCAGGAGCACGCCACCAAGCTGAGGCGAAGCGCCGCCTACGACGACATCTCGCGGGAGCGCGACAAGCTCAGCGGCCGGCCTCGCGGCGCCGACCTGTACGAGCTGGAGCGGCCTCGCGTCGTGGCCATGATGGGCGTGCTCGGCAAGCTCGCGGAGGAGGCGTACGAGCCGGCGCCCGCGGCCGTGCGCGACGAGCAGGAGCGGCGCATCTACGGGGAGGTCACCTGCCTGGCGGCGCTGGCGGTGTGCTGGATGGAGGCGTTCCACGCCCGCTACAACATGCCGCCCGACCTGTAAACCGCCGTGATCTACGTTCGGGCCTCGGTCGCGCCCTCGCCGCGCGGCCGGGGCCCTTCTACGCGGACTCCTCGCCCGCCTGCTCGGGGGCCCGCAAATCCGCCAGGTTGACGATCTCCTGCAGCTGGTCGAGCTGGAAATACCCGCCGCCGACCGCAGCCCCGCCGCGGGTCACCCGGTACCAGACCTCGCCCGGCCGGGCGGCCGGTTCCACCATGCGGGCGAAAATCCAGTGGGCCGAGCCGGGCGTGAGCTGGACGGGTTCGACGCGCAGCCCGTCCGGCCCGACCAGGTATTCGCCCATGCCGGCCACGCTACGCCGCATCCTTCGGCCCGTCACCGCCGCCTGCCACGGATGGCCCACAGCGCCGCCGTGGCTTCATGCTGCCGGGCCTGCGCCTGCGCGAGCGCCACCCACGGCTCCTCGGAGATGCCCGCCTTCCCGGTTGCGATGTCGGCACCGGTCGGCAGGAGGGCGAGCATCTGTTCAACTTCGGCGGTGGCGGCCTCGAACGCGCGCCATGCTGCGATCAGGTCTTCTGGGATGTCCATGAGCGCCCCAGGTGGTACAGGTGGAAACCCGATCGTAGACCAGGCCCGGTCACTCGGTGATGGCGTCCAGCGCCTTCCGCGCCGCCTTCCGGTCGGGCGCCTTCGCCCAGTACGGGTGCCGGTCGATCTCGAGAGCCAGGCGTCGGCACTCCTCCTGCAGCGCCCGCCACTCCTGCAACTGCTCCTCGCTGGCCGGCTCTGCTTCGAGCGCCATCACGGCAGCATGCGCGGGTATCGCTCGGCCGGCAGCGGAGAGCCGGGCTTGAGCGGCGAGGAAGTCCTTCCGCAGTTGGATCAGGTCGTCAGGCAGTGTGATGTCGTCGGCCATGGCTCTCCCCGTTCGTGGTCCGACCCCGGATCCTAGACCGCACACCTGTACGAACCGAGCACCGGCCCGCCGTGCTCAACAGGGGATTTTTCCGACACGCCTGCCAGCGATCACGCACCGGGGCCACCATGTGCGGATGAACAGCGAGCAGGCACCCCACGAAGACCTCCGCCAGGTGTGGGCGGACATGGACCCGGCAGAGCGGCTACTACTGCTCCTCGCGGCGGGAGAGCAGCCTCCGGAGTGGATGCGGCAGGAAGTGCGGCAGATGCATGCGGAGCTGGCGCATCCAGGAAATGGAAGCGCTCCGTGACAACCTGATCACGGATTAGGGAGTCTCAACTCCTGTCACGTTCCATCCCCGCCACGTACAGGAGTGCACGTTGCTCAAGCGCATCGCTCTAGCCGTCCTCGCCACCGCATGCCTCACCGCTTGCGGCAACGGCACTTCGCCGGCCGCCCCCGTAGAGACCGTCACGGCGACCGTACAGGCCACGCCAACCGCCGCCACCAGCCCCGACGAGACTGACGCGCCCAAGCAGGACGCGGCCCCGAGCGAGGCCCCGGTAGCGAAGAAGAAGTTGCCGAACGTGGTCGGCATGAACCTCCAGGAAGGCCAGGACACGCTGCAGGCGGCAGGCTTCTACGTGCTGGACGACCAGGACGCCACCGGGCAGAACCGGCTGCAGGTGTACGACCGCAACTGGGTCGTCACCAAGCAGTCGCCTGCGGCGGGGCGGAAGGTAGGCACGGACACGCTGGTCACCCTGTACGCCAAAAAGATCGGCGAATAGCGCACAACACGAAGATGCCCCACCCGCCCCGGAGGGCAGGTGGGGCATTCCTTGTGTCCGCCGCCGGACCGTGAGTCCCGTCAACAGTCCGGCGGCGGACGATCCCGCGCGCGCAGAGTTGTGGGCAAGGCGGCGCGGGACGCTTCTACAGCGACGGCAGATCCTGGCCCGCGTGCACGCCCCTGCCGACCGGCGGATTCGGCGTCGACGTCTGCCGGATCCACGCCGTGACGCCCATGCTGACGAGCAACATCACCGCCGCCGTCTGCTTGTCGCTGGCGTCCCAGCCGAACGCGATCGCCACCGACATCACCGCCTGCACGAAGCCCAGCAGCGCCGCCTTGATGGAGCCGCCGCCATCCACGGCGCGGGTCTTGAACGCCACCCAGACGCCCGCCGCGGCGAGCACCGCAGCGTTGATGAGCACAACGTGATTGTCGGTGAGCGGCAGGAAGAATGCGGCGGCGGCCTGCACGACGGCTGCGACGAACGCCGCGTAGACGGCGGGCTCGCCGGTGAGCTCCGACTTGTTCTCGGACAGATCGCTAGTGGGATTGGACATGTCCCCTCCCAAAGGGGTGAAGGCTCATTTGAGGGTGGAAATGAGGAACCCGCAGCCCCGGGAGACACGGAAGGGCTGCGGGCGCATAGAGGGCGGCCAGGCCGGTCAGTTGACGGTGTAGCCGCGAGAGAAGTTGTACGACTTCGACTCGGACGCGCCGGCGAGGTTCATCCACACGGTGTCCCACGGCGCGCCGCGATCCTTCTGCGCCGAGTTGTTGAGGAAGTGGCCGTAGTAGCCGCACCCCGTGTTGTGGTTCATGTAGACGGCGTGGATCATGCCGTCGCCGAACACCGCCGGGGTGCCGGTGCCTGCGTAGACGCGGATCGTGTGGCCCGGCTGCAGCAGCACCTTGTCGTCGACGACGGTCACCCCGGGCAGGGACGTGACGGTGAAGTTGTTGCACTGGCCGGCTCCGTCGCCGCGGCCGTGCGCCCACGCGTCCTCGACGCGCAGACCCTTCACATTCACCGGCTCGGCGCTGCCGTTGCGGATGTCGATGAACTCCTGGTTGCGATTCCACGGCCGATCCGGGCCGTACGCGTTGTAGCCGATCTGGCCGAACTCCAGTCCGGCAACGTCGGCGGCGGCCGCCGGTGTGGCCGCGGCCACGCTGAAAACGAGGGCGAGGCCAGCCAGTACGGCCAGCAGTTTGGTGCGCACGAGGTTCTCCTCGGGGTTGGGTGCATGAAAAAGCGGAGACCAGCACGGGTCTCCGCAGGGTGGGCCGGGCTCGGGGGCCGGCCAGCCAGAGGGGGAAGCCGGGGCTACTTCACGCGCAGCAGCGCAGCCCAGGTGCGAGGCCCGACAACGCCGTCCACCTTCAACTTCTTCGACCGCTGAAACGCCTTCACATCCGAATCCAAGGCGGCATCGAAGTCTTTCCGCTCCAGCCACTCCTGCAGCCCTTCCGGGTCGCCGTAGCTGGCCGGGTTAAGGCCGCCGCGGGCGAACAGGCAGCCGCGGACCGTTTTGACGTCGAAGCTGTCGGCGCCCTTCGACAGCACGGGCAGCTTGGCCACGAGATCCTCCGAGACGGTCGCCGCCGCCGGCGGGGCGGACGGTTTGCTGCTGGTCTTGTACGGCGGGTTCCAGAACCCGGCGATCACGTCGGCCGCCCGGACTCGGCGTTTGCACACGTCGCCGGTGTTGCCTTCGATCGTGATGACCCGGCCGTCGTCGAGCACTTCTTCGATCAGCCCGACGTGGTCGATGGCGCCGATGGTGTTGGTGCCGGCCCAGTCGAAGTACACGATGCCGCCCGGCCGGGCATGCCGTTTCAGGTTGGTCGCGGTGCCGGAATGCCACAGGCCGCGATCCTTGCCGTCTTCGGCGTGCCACACCGTGTACGCCCTGTCCCCGGCGGGCAGGACGGCGTTCATGTTGCCGGATTTGCGCGCCCACCAGGTGATTGCCATGTTGCACCAGGGCGCGGCGAGGAAGGCGGGTCCGTGCCGTTCGGCGTAGTCCCGGGTGATCCGGTTGGGCCGCCCGGCCAGGCCGAGGTCGGCGCGGGCGACGGCCAGCATGCTCGCCGCGGTCACCTCAGTTCACCCCGGTAGATGCCGTCTGCGTCCGGCTCGCCGAACCGCTGCTCGAGCACCTGCTCTTCGTCGGCCTCTGTCGGGCCGGGCTCGCGCCGGTTGACGCGGGCCACGACTAGTTCGGCTTCGTTCTGCCTCATCGGCGCCCCTTCCTTTCATCGGTAAGGTGTTGGGCCGCGCCGAGGTCACGGCCTCTTATGGCCCGCTCAGGGGCTGTCGTCGGGAACGCTCACCGGCACCAGACCAGCCCGGGTGATCTGGTCGCCCCACGCGCTGATGATCCGCTCCTGTCGGTTGACCTTGCGTTGCAGCCTGCCGATCTGCACCGCCTGCTGGTCGATCTCCCGCTGCATCTGCTGCGCCTGACGCGTGAGCTCCGCCTTCATGCCAGCGAGGGTGGACTCGTAGAACTCTTTGGCCCGGCCGAACGCCCCTGCCTCGATCTGCTGGAGCGCCACCCGCTCCTCGGAGTCGGTCTTCCTCATCGCCGCCTTGGTTGCCGCCCGCGCGGAGAACCATGCTCCGACGATGCCGGAGAGCCCTACGACGATCGCGACCACGACGCTCGAATCCATCACACTCCTCGGCGAGGTGGTTCCTGCCAGCCGGCGATGACTTGCACGAACGCCGCGAATGCCAGCCAGACAGCGGCGGCGACGTAGCCGCGTGGAATCTCGCCGAACATCCATCCGAGGAGTTGTGTCAGCCCCCACACGACTTTGAGCGCGGAGGCGGCGGCGAATGCCACCCGGTCGGTGACAACGAATGCCTGGATTGCGCACAGGCCTCCGACGCAGGCCCAAATGCTGGCCCACGTGGAGAGTGGCATCAGCGAATCAAGGAACAGGTACGGGCCGTTGGGTGGGGCGGTGGTGAGGCTGGCGGCGTAGATGATGTCGAGGAGGGCGAAGAAGAGGAGGGCGGCTCCGCGTCGGCCGACACGCTGTCGGAGCGCCTGGAGGTGTCGCACGTCGCCCCTCTTCCTGCCGGTGGGTGTGCCGCCCGCTCCCAGCACCCTCGACGAGCGGGCGGCACGGCACTGGGGTGTCCGCATCCGGACAGGTGATCTTTGCCAACCGGGCGCATGCTTGGAACGTCCCACAGCGTCCGCTCACATCTCTGGAGTCGCACCATGGGCTATCCGTCCCAGCCGCAAGACCCGTACGGTCAGCAGCCCCCATCTCAGCCCTACGGGTACAGCGGCCCCCAGCAGCCCGGGTACGGCTACCAGCCGCCCACCCCGCCGCCGCCTCCGAAGCGCAGCAACCTTGGGCTGATCCTCGCCCTCGCGATCGGAATCCCGCTTCTGCTGCTCGGCGGGTGCGCCGCCGTGGTGCTGGTTCTGGCCGACTCCGGCGGCCGGGAGAGCATCGTGACCGAGGCCGACTCGCCCAACATGACTGTGCCGTCCCGGGCGCCCGGCTCCAGTCCGCCGGCCGCCGTCGAGAACACAACCGCGCCGCCGCAGCAGCAGGAACAGTCCGAACCGGCGCAGCAGGAGCAGCTCACGGCCACGGTCGGCGGGTCGATCACTTTGGAGGGCATGGACCCTGGGCTGAAGATGCAGGTGACCGTGACCCGCGTTGTTGACCCGGCCACGGGCGACCAGTTCTCGAAGCCTCAGACGGGTAACCGGCTCGTTGCCGTCGAGTTGACGTTGGCGAATGCCGGTGACGCGGTGTACAGCGACTCTCCGACGAACGGGGCGATGCTGATCGACGGTGAGGGCCAGCAGTATCGGACGACGTTCCGCACGGTGCAGGAGGGGCAGTCGTTCGGCGGCTCGGCGACGATCAACAAGGGGGATTCGCGCAAGGGTGTGATCGTGTTCGAGGTTCCGGAGGGTGCGAAGTTGGCGAAGCTGCAGTTTGGGTTGGACAGTGGTTTCGCGAAGCAGAAGGGCGAGTGGACGCTTAGTTGACCGCGTCGGCGCGGAGCTTGTCCAGTTCGGCGGCGAGCTGGTCGCGTTCGGCCATCATCTGCTGGGCGAGCGCCTGCCACTGGGCGGCCTGATCCAGCGCGGCGTTGCGCTGGTCGGCGATGGCCTGGGCGACCGCTTCGACGGGGACGGAGAGCTGGTTATCCACGGGACTCCTTCGGGATTGCGTACCGGTACGGGCCGTCCCCGTACACGTCGATCTCGTCGCGGCGAGGCTCGACCACCATGTCCGCGTCGGCGCGGATCGCCTTCACCAGCCAGGTGACGCGCAGCCCGGGCCCGCCGTGAATCATGAACTTGCCGTCCTGTGGGTAGGTGGCGGACGCGTTGCGGATCCCGTCCGAGCATGTGTTGACGGCCACGTACCGGCCGTCCTTCTTCGTGAGCGCCTCGAAGTAGCCGGGCAGTTCGACCACGGCGCACCCGTCGCCGTCGAGCACGGTTTCGCCCCAGTACTCGACGCCTGGTACTGGACTCTCGGTGCAGGCGTGCACCAGATAGCGGTCCGCGTGAACGGGGTGGTCGATGACGAACGACTTGATCGACGCCCCGTCCACCCTCCAACCGGCGTCCGTACAGGTGAGGTTGTGGTCGTTCGCCGACGAGGCGATGCCGCGCCAGTTGAACCTGATCTCGTCGTTCTTCAAGAACATCTCGGACTGGTAGTCGCCGCCGGACGTGGACCGCATCTGCGCTGCGTAGAAGAAGTTGGGGGCGACCTGGTAGACCGATTTGTCGTTGGTGATGGAGTCGGTGGACGACTCCGCATACATGGTGACGTTGTTGTTCGTGGCGGGCTGGCTTTGGATGCTGGCGTAGTTGGTGCCCGTCGCAGGGGCGAAATAGATGGACGGCCAAGGCGATCCGGTCGGGTTGAAGATGATCCGGTTGCCGGAGAACCCAGTGGAGATCTGGCCAACGAACGTCGGCGCCCCGGTGGACGCTGGGATGTTGACCGTCTGCTGGTTGCTGCTGTTGTAGGCGTAGAAGCCTGTCCCGTCCAGGTGGATGCGTGATCCGGACGCCGCAGATCGGATCTCAAACGAGCCGTCCACGTCGAGGTGAACCGTTCGAGTGCCGCCTGCATCGAACGCCTGGAAGCCAGTGACGGTGGAGAAGTCGAATCTGGCCCCGGTCGTCGCCGACCGCAGGAAGAAGACGCCGGTCGGCGCCAGGCTGACCAGCTGTGTTCCGGCCGCGTTGAACATCTGGACGCCGTTGGTGTTCATCTCGACGCGCTGGCCCGTGTCGGCCGTCTTGATGCGGGCGCCGAGCACGATGTCGGCGTTCAACGTCCCGGCCAGCAGCTTGGACACGGTCAGGTTCGAGATGTGGGCGTCGTCGATCAACTGGGCGGTCGCCGTCACCGCGCTCGACGCCGCAGACCGGTTACCGGCCTCATCCACCGCAACCACCCTCACCCATCGCGCCGTCGTCTCCGCCACCGGAACCGTGCCCACCGCCGGAATCCCGGCGGCGATCATCCCCGCGCGCGCGCTGACCGAGCCCTTCAACGTGGTCGAATCCGCCGTGAAACCGGCGGTCGCACCCACATGCACCTCAAGGTGGTGCAAGTCCAGTTCCAGGTTGTAGGTGCCGCCCGTGCTCTTGCCGAGGGTGTGCGTGATTTGCACGGCGATCAAAGATCCGGCCACTGACGGCGGCGCCGGAGTGGACGGGGCGATGGTGTCGGCGTTGGTTTGCTCCGTCTGCGTCACGCTCCACGCGCCCTGGTTCCCGCTGGAGTCGACGGCGCGGATGCGGAAGTCGTAGTCGATGCCCGGCGTCAAATCCTGGACCATAGCCTGAAGGTCGCCCCACGGCGCGTACGCCGTCTGCCACTCACCGGCGGCCGGGCTGACCGCGTACTGCACCTCGTAGTGGTCGCCGTCCAGGATCGTCGACCCGTCCACGTTCAACGGCAGATCCCAGCGGACCAGCATCCGCGCGCGCGTACTGCCGTCGCTGCCCAGGTAGACGCCCGACTCGAACGGCAGATCCCACGACACCACGCCCGGGATCGTCGAGTCGGGTATCGGCCTGGGCCCGACCGGCTCCACGCCGCCGTCCGACAGCGCACGCAGCAGGTCCCCGACCGTGACAGTCGTCTCCCCGCCCTCGAACTGCACGTACGGCGTCAGATCCAGCCAGCCGCCGTCCTTGTCCCGGTACGCGACCGTCATACCGCGCCGCACAGGCCAGCTCGCCCCGACCATCCGCAACCTGATCGGATTCAGCCGTTCACCACGAAACGTGACCTCGACACCCGGATCCACCAGACCGGACTCCGGATCGTAGACGTACGCCCAATCGCCGATCGCGAACGCGCCGCTCACGTCGTAGTCGTCAGTGGTCAGCGTCATCGCCGCGCGCGGCGTCACATACTTGCCGAGCTGGTAGTCCGCGCGAGCCTGAGCATTCCCCGGCGCGGTCGTAGACTCCGAGATCACCCGCACTCGCCGCACCAGCTGGCCGCGCAGATCACGGTACGGCACAGCAGGATTCGTGGCCGTGGCCGTCGCGATCGCCGTGCCCTCACCCTCCGCCAAGAGGATGACCTTGCTCGTCCAGTCCTTGACGTCCTCCGCGACGCCCATGTCCCCGCGCAGGCCGTGAATGGTTAGGTCATCGCCATCCGTATGACGATTCGGACGACGCCGGACGATGACGGTGTCCGGCACCTCGTTGTACAGATCCTCCGCCAGGCCGGCATCCAGTTCGGCGCGGTTGTTCACCCGCCACTCGGCGTTCTTCGACTTGCAGATGAAGTCGACCGCCTTGCGCTTGGACTCGAAGACGTGCGTGCCGCTGTAGGTGCCGGGCACTGAGTAGAGGGTGCCTTCGATGACGTCGGTGCCGGCGCCCAGGATCTCCCGGATTGCGTTCGGGAACGTTTCGCTGGTGATGACGACGGGTGTCTCCAGGACGTCGCCTTTGCCGTCCGAGTCGGCGAGCCACACGTTCATGCCCTGGCCGGACACGACCTTGCGGATGTGATCGACCGACTTGCCCATGACGACGCCGACGTACCGGGCCATGTCGAGCAGCTCGTCGCCGTACTGGGCGGGTTCGACGCGGCCCGGGATAAAGGCGATGTGGCCGAAATAGGCGATCTGGTCGAGTACCGTCTTGGGGGTTTCGTCGATCAGCTCGATGTTCCACGAGCCGAGTTCCATGAGCTTCTCGTTGACGGGCACGGCGTCACCTCCTCACGGCCGCGACGACCTCGGGCAAGGCGCCGATGTAAGCGTCCCTCAGGTTGGTGGCTTGGTCGCCGCTGACGGCGCCGGAGCCGCCGGCCACGACGCCGAGCCAGAAGTCGAGCGCCGTGTTCGACGTGCGCGTCAGGCCTCCTGAGGCGTGCGGGTCGAAGTTGCGTGCGCTGCCCGCGATCACCCGGTTGCCGTCGCCGTCGTTCGTGCTCCGCACCACGTAGCTCGTGGAGTCGGTGAGCGTCTCCAACGTCGCCAGGTAAACGGACAAGTTGCCGGAGTCGCCGCGCTGCAGATAGCCCTCCACGAACCGGGAGCCCCGCCGCAACGTCAAATCCAGGTATGCCCGCCCGACCGGGGATCGGGCCACCGTGAGCCGCACCGTGCAGCGCTCCAAGTCGTTTTGCAGCACGCTGGCCGAATCCCACGAAGTGACCTGCGCGCCGCCGACATCCACCCACCACGCTTTCGGCCGCCACGCGCCGCCCGTGAAGGCGGCCACCTCCAGCGTGCCGGCCGAGGCCAGCGGGCGGACCCGTACGAGGCCGTTGCTCAACTCCCACTGGCCGGCCTGGAGCGGGTGCGCCGCCCCCACCCGCTCGACGCCGGCGTTCAACACCCGCACCCGGCCCCTGAGGTAGTCCTCCACCGGGCAGCCCCACCGCGGCGACACCCCAGCCGGGACTCCGCGGTACACGGTGATGATGCCGTCCGCTGAGGCGCGGGTGAGGATGCTGGGCAGGGTGGCGCCGGTGTAGTAGGCGTAGTGCCCAATCGGCGGGGCACTCCAGCGCTCGCCGGTAAGCGAAAAGTCGTTGGCGCGGACGGCGCCGGCCAGCCGCGATTCGAGGTCGACGTCGCTGTCGGGGCCGTGCCGCTGAAGGCTGATCTTCCAGGCGATCTCTGTGATGCCCTGCCGTTTCCGGTCTTTCACCTCGCCCGACGCCGAGCTCACGGTGTAGTAGCCGTTGCGTTCCGACTTCTCCTCGAAGACCACGTTGACCAGGCCGCCCTGCCCGCCGAGCACGCCGTCGAAGCGGTCCCACGTCTCCTGCCGGGTGAGCATCGGGCACACTTCGACGCCCTCGATGTGCATGCTCCACCCCTGATACGCGCTCTCCGTGAAATGCTGCGTCTCCCTGAGCACCAGGCGGCCGAGCTGGAGGCTGCTAGGCATTCGCGTACTCCTCCTCCTCCAGCTCGCGGATCGCCTCGCGCAGCCGCTCCACCGTCCGCCGGTACGACACGGGGCTGGTCGGATCGAACACGCCTTGCAGGTTGAGGTTCTCGATCACAATGGTGCGCTGCCCGGCCACGACGCCAGGCGGAGACGCCGCCGCGCCGAACGAGCCGGCGAAGTCCGGCGCCGGGCTGGCCCCGCCCATCGTCGCCAACGGCACGTTCAACCCCGCCCCGAGCGTCGATGCTCCGGCCTTCAGCACGCTGTCGAGCGCCCCAGTGACCGCCGCCCGCTGGCCCAGGATGCCCTCGGCCAAGCCCGCCATCATCGACGCGCCAGAGTAGGTAACCCAACCGCGCCCCGAAAACGGACCCTCTCGCGCGGGGCTGAAGGGGAACAGGTCGCGGATCCTGTTGAGGATGTCGGCGGCGGCGTTGTAGGCGTCCTGCAACTTGCTGTACAGACCGTCGATCAGCCCTTGCACGACGCTGCGCCCGGAGTCCCACAGCAGGCTGCCGAGATTCCCCAGGGCGCCAGTGATGCGGCCGGGTATGCCGCGGATGGTGCCGAGCATGTCGTCGATCTTGCCGCTGACGGCCGTCTTGATCTCGTTCCACTTGTCGGAGACGAACGTCTTGAGCCCGTTCCAGATGTCGGACCACTTCTGCCGGATCTGGTCCAGCACGTCGGCGATCTTGGTCTTGATCTCGTCGATTTTCGCCGCGATCGCGTTCTTGATCTCGTGCCACTTCGCTTGCACCCGGTCAACCAGGGTGCCGAGCCACGCGCCGATCATCTCGGGCAGCCGGCCGAACCACGACACGATGTCCCCGACCCACTGCACCCCCTTGCGGAACCAGTCCGTCATCCCGTTGATCAGATCGGGGATGATGCTGTGCCCCACGAGGACGTCGTACATCCGCTGGAAGAACCCGATGAACCGCTCAATGTGGGGTGCCACATCCGCCACCAGCTGGGCCAGCACGATGCCCATGCGGGTGAACTCCAGCGACATCTTGGCCAGCTCGGGCAGCATCGGCAGCAGCGCGGGCAGGATGTCCTCGACGAACTTGACGGCGAAGTCCGCCAGCAGCGGGATCAGTGGCTTGAGCTCCTCGGCGAGCCGCACGAACGCCGGAATCAAGCTGTCGATCATGGTGGGGATCAGGTTGAGGATCGGTGGCAGCAACTGTGTGATCAACGCGGCGCCGATGTCTCCGAACGCCTTATAGACCGGCTCCATCAGCGGGATCAGCAGATTCAGGGCACGGGAGATCGCGTCAAGGGCGGGCGCCATCGCCTCACCCAGCGCCTTGACGAGCGGGCCCAGCGCGGCGCTCAGATTCGTCACCGCGCCGCCGAGCAACTGCAGCAGGATGCCCGCAACCTGCGTGATGATCGGGATCAGCGGTGCTGCGGCGACCAGCAGGTCGGAGATGCCCTTGCCCAGCGCGAGCAGCCCGTTCTGCACCGCCTCGGTCCCGAACGCCTTGGCGAGGTTCTCGGCGATGGCGACCAGGCCGGGCCCGAGCGCGGCCAGCGCCGGCCCGAGTGCGCGCAGCGCAGCCCCCAACGCCGGGGCGAGAGCGAGAGCGATCTTCGCCACCTCGGGGACGACCAGCGCCAGCGCGTTGCCGAGCTCGCCGAACATGTCGCCGATCGCCGCGCCAAGCGGCTCCAGAGGGCCGATCGCGGTCACCATGCGGCCGAACGCCTCGACCATCCCCACCAGGCCGGGACCCATGGCCGCGATCCCCTTGCCCAGCACCGTGACCGCCTGCGCCAGCACCGGCCCGAGCGCGGTCGCCACCTTGGCCGCTTCGGGGGCGATCGCGGCGATAGCGCCACCGAGTGCCGCGATGACTGGTGTCAGCGCCCGGCCCACAGCGTCCAACGCCTTGAACACGGTGACCAGCACCTCTTGGCCCTGCGCGCTGTTCACCCACTCGTTGAACTTGCCGACAAGTTGCCCGAGCACGCCGAGCGCCCCGGTCCCGGCATCCCGGGCAGCGCCGAAGACGCCGGTCAGGATGGCACCGAGATCCTTGGCGACCCCGCCGAGCGCGATGAGGACCATGCGGGCGTTGTCCATCCACGCCCACGCCTGGCCCGACTCGGCCACCCGAGTCATCCACTCGCCGAACTTCGTCAGGTTCTCCGCCAGGCCTCCCGACAGGCTGGCCAGCCACGACGAGCCGACCGTGCCCAGATCGAGGAACCCTTTCAGCAGCGGCTGAAGGGCGTCGTTGACCGCGGCGACCAGGCTGCGCGTGTTGGCAAACACGCCGCCGAGCCGCGAGATGGTGCGCTCCGACGTGCCGAAGTCGAGGAACCCGCGAACCAAGGTCCCCATCTCGGACGCCAGCCCGCTGATCGCGGGCTGCAGACGGAGAACGCCCTGCAGCCACCGATCCAGATGGCCCGAAAGCTCTGACAGGAAGGTGCCCTGCACCTCGGCCTGAAACTCGCGGAGCCGCTGCGCGACGGTCCAGAACTCGCGGGCGAACGTCTTGCCCGCTTCGGACAGGTCAAGGATTTCGGTGGCGAACTTCTCGTAGTCGCCGGACAGCGCAGCCGACATGACGTCGCCCAGCCCGGCCGTGGCCAGCTTCCACGTCGTCATGGCCGCAGCCCCGGTCAGCAGCACCCCAGGCAGCGCGGCCAGCAGCCCAGCCGCGGGCGCCAGCTCGGCGGCGAGCACGGTCACGAAGCCAGCCGACGACGCCGCGGCGGCGCCCAGCCCGGCTATGCCGGCGGCCACGCTGCCCGCCACGGCGGCCGTCGACCCCAGCCCGGCCGTCAGCTTGCCCAACGACGGCAGCATCGTCTCCAGCGCCTGCCGGCCTACCTCGCCCAGCCGGCGCATAGCGTTGCCGAACCCGTCGGAGTCCCGGACGCCCTGCTGCATTCCGCGGCCGAACCCGCGGGAGAACCCGCGCCCCGACTCCTCGCCGGTCGCCTCCGCAGTAGAGACGAACCGGCCGCGCTCGTCATGCCAACGCCCGAGCGCGTCCTGCGTGTACCGCCTGGCGAACGCCTGCCCGGCCGCCGACCCGGCCTCGTCGCCGATACGGCGCCCCGCTTCAACGAACCGCCCCGAACTGCCGGCGAAGGCGACCGAGCCTTGGCCGCCCATCTCGTTGCCGAGCTCGTGGCCGCCAGCCTTCCCGGCGTCGCCGCCGATGTCGCGTCCCACCTTGACGAAGGTGTTGCCGTCGTCGCCGAGCTGGACGGCGCCCTGCTCGGCCATGCCGCGGCCGAACGCCTCGCCCGCCGCGCTGCCGGCCGCCTCGCCGACGTCGCTGCCGGCGGAGGCGAATCGGCCGCGCTCGTCCCGCAGCCGGGCGGCGGCCTCTTGCGAGAACTGCTTGCCGAACTGGTCGCCGAGCCCGGCGAAGCCCTTCTCGACGTCGGGCTTGAACCGGTCGGTGAGTGCCCTGACCCGGACGTACGCTTCTGCCAGCGGGGTCGCCATGACACCCCCCGGCAGCGTTTCGTGTGGGTGTCAGCGGGCGAGAGAGGCGACGATCCGCCGCCGCTCCTCCGGGTCCTGCTCTGGCGCAGGCGCCGTCGCGGGCCGCGCAGGAGTGCCGTACAGGTCGTCGAGGGCGGCGTGGGCGTCCGGCTCGACCTCTTTCAACTGCCCGGCCAGCACGAGCAGCGCGGTCGTCTGGACGGTCTGCTCCCGCCAGTCGACCCAGCATGCGTGGATGACGTCGAGCAGGTCAGCCAGCGGCAGGTCGGTCAGCCGTAGGAGACCACCGGCGGAGTCTCCTCCACCGGCTTCTCCTCCACGGTGGCCTTGGAGAAGGAAACGACCGTCACAGTAGCCGGGGCGTTCGGCGGCCCATCGGAGGAGTCCGAGGACCTGCCGGTAGGGCGGCCGGTCTTCTCCTCGCTCTCCTCGGCGGCGAGGTCACCGATGATGCTCAGCAACGTTTCGCCGTCGGTGCCGTGCTTGCGGCAGTGGGCGCGGAACCGCTGATACTCCGATTCGCCGAGCAGCGCGTGGTAGATGTCGGCGATGATCGCCCCCGCCCGGGGGTCCTGGGTGTCGGTGCCGAGGGTGGCCAGCCGGGCGAACTCGGACAGGTCCATGACGCTGACGGAGCCGTCGCCGGTGAAGGTGACGCCGTCGATCTCGAACTCCAGCCGCGGCACATCCGTGTTCTGCCGGCGGCCCTTGGAGGTGTAGGAACGCATCTACGCGGCCCTCGCCGTCGCCATGATCGCCTTGAAGCTTTTGGCCAGCGCCGGGCGTTCCAGCTTGAACTCGCAACTGATGGTGGCCTTGGCGGCGCCCTTCGCCCGCGACATCTCCATGGAGCCGACCTGCAAACACTTGCGGTACACCCAGCGCTCGGTGTGGTCCTCGGACTCCCAGCCGAGCATCGTCCGCACCTCCTCGCCCAAGTCGGGCGGCTCGAACGTGACGATCCCCGTACCTGCGACGATGCTGCCGCCGTTCAACGCGCGCTTCAGGTTCGCCGCGGTGATCTCGGCCAGGGCCATGCTGAGGGACAGTTCGCGGGAGGTGAGGGCGACCGCGATCGGGTCGAGCTCTTCGGCGACCTCAACGTTTTCGGAGTCGACGCTGTAGTTGAACGTCGAGCCCTCATCCGTGTAGCCGAGCTGAATCCAGTTCGTGGACACGCTCGCCCACGGCGTGACCAGGTCGGCGGGCTCGGGCGTGCCGAGCACCGCGATGTACAGCGAGCCGGGGCCCAGGGCCAAGTTGGCGGGATTTCCGCGAGCCATCAGGCGTCACCCTTTCCTTCGGTGGTGGCCTGGCCGGTGGGGGTCTCAGGCTCGTCGTTGCTGGGCTTGGCGGGCATCTCGTAGCCGTCCGGGGCGCGGACCTGGTCGTGCCAGCCGTGCTCGTCGACGTGGCCGGGCGGCACGTGGTCGCCCGGGTTGAAGGCGCGGGCGAACTGGCTGCCGCCGATGAACAGCGGCGCGGTCGCGATGTAGTACGGCGGCGGCTCCTGGCCGGGCGTCTTGTCGCCGGTCTGCTTGCTGGTGCGGGCGGCCACGGTCAGGACGCCTTGAAAACGCCGACGGTCAGCGACGTGACGCCGGAGTAGGTGATGGCGCACTGCCCGTCCGCCGCCGCAAACAGGCGCGGTACCGGGATCTTCCAGCGTTCCCCGGCGGGCACGATCACCGCCCGGTCCGCGATGGCCAGCCCCTCGTAGAGGCCGGGCGTAACCAGGGTGATCGTGATGGGGGCGCCGGAGCCGTTGAGCGCTTCGAGGAAGACGCCGTCGCCGGCGGGGCAGGTGTCGCCGCCGCCGGCCGCGGCGACGAGGGTGGACGCTGAGCCGCCAGGCACCAGCGTCTGGAGGGTGAGAGCCGCCATGAAAACCTCCAGGTCAGGGCAGGCGGGAGAGCGTGTTATTGCAGGTAGAAGCTGCTGTCGACGAGGTATTGGTATTGCTCGCGGTCGCTGTCGTGGTTGTCGACGAGCAGGGGGCCGACCACGTCGTCGGCGACCAGAAACCGGTGGCCGTCAACGGCGGCGGGCGTGCCGGTGAGGGACGTGACAGCGTTGGCGTAGGCGACCGCCGCCAGTTCGGCGGCCTCGTCGGTGCCGGCGTAGATGGAGGCGGAGATGCGCGGGCTGTCCAGGACGTCTTCGGCGACCAGGTCGGCGGCGCGGCCGATCCGGGACAGCAGCACGTACGCGCCTTGGCCGGGGGAGCGCGGATGCTGCCGGAACGCGCCCAACGCGATCGGACGGCCGGGGCCGACCAGGTCGGGTTGTGCGGTGATCCAGGCGCGGACGATGGTGACCGCGGCCACATATCCGGGCATCAGGCGCCGCGCAGGTCTTCGAGGGCCGGGCGCAGGTGCGGGTACGGCCTGGTGCCGGGATGGTTGACTTTCTTCGCGAAATGCACCCGGCCGTCGGAGCCGATCCAACGCAGCCAGCCGTTCGGGTTGCGCGGCCGGATCACGTGAGCGCGCGTTCCGACCTCCATGAACAACCCGACGGGCTCACCATGGACCGTGCGGGCGGGGCTGGAGATGTCGCGGTACTGGCCGATAGGGTCACGCCCCCGGTCCCACCGGATCTTCGACTTGGTGTAGCCGGGCGGGCGGCCGTCGGAGCCTGCCGCGGAGACGGGTGCGCGCCGTTGGGCGCCGCGCTTCACCTTCTCGCCGAGGACGTCCATGTGGCGGCCGACCGGCCCCTCATACGATTTGAGCAGCCGGAACACTTCGGGCTCGTTCCACACCCAGGTCACGTCCGCCACCGCCGCCTCCTATAGGGGGTAGTCGCCCCACCAGGGCGGGTCGGGCATCGCCCACACGGGCAGCAGGGATCCTTCGGTGCCGGAGCCTTGGTCGTTGACGGCGTCGATCAACCGCTGCAAGGCGGCGTCGGCGCGGGTGTTCAACTGCTCGTACACGCTGACGTCGGCTTGCCGGTCGGGGTAGGCGAGTTCGATCGTGGCGGCAGCCCTGAGCGCGGCCGCGTCCGTAGCCATCCCGGGCAGGAAGGTGGGGGTGGCCGGGAGGGTGCCGCCGATGGCGGCGAGCACTTCGCGGCAGGCGGCGTTGATGTGCCGTTGGGCTTGCTCCCCGGTCGGCGTGGTGGACGCGTTGAACGTCCCCAAGAGGGTGTCGTCGCTGGGGGTGTCCTTGTCTCGGGTGCGGGTGGGGATGTGGTCGGCGACCTGCTCCAGCAGCGGCGCCCAAGCTTCAGCCACCACCCCACCCCTCTCGCGTTTGTGGTGGCCTGGCCGGCGGCGACAGGGGAGGCCCGCCGGCCAGGGCCACGCCTTTACTGCTGCTGACGGACGTACCGGCCCAGCAGTTGGTCGCGGGTCAACTCGGCCAGCGCCTCGGGGGTGCCGTCGCCGTTGGCGACCCCGTAGGCGATCAGGTCGGCTTTCGATGAGCGGGAGTTGACCGTGGGGACGCCGTCGCCGGGCGGCGACTCTGCCGGGTCCTGGCCGCCCTGCGCGGGATCCTGCCCAGCCTCAGACTCGGCCTCGGGCTCGGATCCGGGCTCGTCGACGGCACGGATCATGCCGTTGGCGAGCAGATGGTCGAGCTTGTCCTGCGGCACACCGTCGGGCAGGACCGCGTCCTTGTAGAAGGTTCCGAGGGCGGGCCCGGCCGCGGTGACGGTGGGGATGTGGACGACGCACGGCGCCGTCACCTGGTAGAAGGTCACAGCAACCTCACGTGCCGGTGATCTTGCGGCCTGCGCCGGGCTCCTGCACGACCGGCACCGTCAGGCGGCGGCCGCGCAGCTCCCAGGTGTCGCGGCTGCCGAGGCGTTCGGTGGCGACCTGGACGGCCATGTCGCCCACCGTGTAGCCGGGGTCGGCTTCGGCTTCGTCGGCCATGCCGCCCAACTGCTGCGAGTCGAGCACCCACACGTCGTCGGACGGCAGCGCCGAGACGGGGGCGACCACCACGGTCAGATCGTCGATGACGTCGATCTTCCCGGTGTAGACCGGGTTGTCCGTCGTCTCTCGGCGCCGCAGGTTGGCGATGTTGGGGTCGGACGCCATGTACGCGTACTTGGTGGACGACAGCAGGATCGTGTCGGGCATGTAGCCCTGGTTGAGGTCGACGATCGCAGCCTTCGCCAGTTCGATGTCGCGCAGGATCGTCGCCGTGGTGGCGTTCGACCAGACGGCGGTGGCCGCGCCGGACGCGGTGACCGCCGAGCCGACCGCCGACATGGTGATCGAGTCGACCTGCTTGATGATGCTGTTGATCACCTTGCGGAGCGCCCTGTCGAGAGCGTCCCCCATGTACACCGACCGCTTGAGTTCCTCGTCGGTCAGGTCGACGGCCTGACCCCACTTCTGGATTGCGGCCACGGCGGCGGTGCCGGTGCCGGGCACGTCCTTCGGGTAGGTGCTGCCGGGCGAGACGGACTCGACCGGGCGGGCGTTGACGATCGGCTCCGACACCTCGTACATGACCGCGCCGCCGCTACTGCGGAAACGCTGGGTGAGGATCTGGTCGGAGACGAACCGCAGGTCGGTGAAGGTGCGCAGCCGCCTGCGGATGGCGGTCGGCTGCTGCAGGAGGCGGCTGATCGTGAGCAGATCGCCCGAAAGGCTCGGGGGTGCCGCCGGGTAGGTACCAGGCATGTCCTGACGTCCTTTCGGGGGTTAGCGGCCGATCCAGCGGCACTTGTTGCCGCCGGTCGCGGTCGAGGTGGCGGTGCCGATCAGCGTGCCCGCGGCGGCGAGCGTGGCGAGCGTGCCGGAATCGACGCCGCCCGCGGCGGCGGAGGCGAGCGCGGCACCGGCGGTGACGCCGGCCGGGGTGGTGGTTTCGTGCATGACGCCGGTCACGGGCCACACGGTGACTCGCTGGCCGGAGGTGGCGTCGTGGGCGGCGACGCCGACGATGGCGCCGTTGGCTCCCGCGGTGGGGGCGACGGTGCCGACGCCGGACGCGAACAGCACCTGGCCGCCGACGATGGTGGCGGAGGCGGTCATGGAGAACGGCTCGGTGCCGCCGTAGTAGACGGGCGCGTAGTCAGCCATCGGTTAGCCCACCTTCCTGGAGAAGAGGCCGTCGAACTCCGACTCGGTGTCGGAGGTGTCGGGGTCGCCGCCGGGCTCGCCCAAGTCCTCGAGCGGGACGAGGCCGGGCGCGAGGGAGGCGAGCATCTGGCGGGTGCCGTCGGGGTCGGCGGCCCACGCCTGCTGCCAGTGCTCGCGGCGGGCGGGCAGCGTCTTGCCTGCGCGGATGGCGTCTTCGATGGCGCGGTCGCGGTCCTCGGTGAGCTGGCGGGCGCGGGCGGCGACGCCCTGCTCGGCCTTCTCGCGCAGGTCTGCGAGGGTGGCTTCGTCGACGGCGACGGTGCCGGGCGGCAGCGACGCGGCGACCGGCACAGGCGGCTCGACCGGCGCGGGCGGGGCGGTCAGTTCGGCGAGCGTCTCGTCGAGCTTCGCCAGGATCGCGGCCTCGTCAGCGTCGGCTTCGAGGCCGAGCCGCTCACGCAGGCCCTCGTCCAGAGCCATGGATGCTCCTTCGGGTGGTGGGGTGGGCCCCGCGGCCGGCTCGACCCGGGGAGAATCAGGGGCGGCCTTCGCCGCCGCGGACGCGGTGTCGCCGGCGAGCTCGAGCAGAGACTCAGGCGGATCCTCGTCCAGCTCGTTGCGGTAGAGGCCGACCAGCTTTTTGGCGGCGGCCTTCACGTCGTCGGCGGGCACATCCTTGAGCTGGCCGATCCGTCCGGCTGCGGCGTGCACGGCGTTGCGGTTGAGCGTGCCGCCGGGCTCGCGCACCGGCAGCTTGCAGTCGGACTTCGATTCGGGGTCGCCGTCGTGGGTGTGGATGAGGCAGGCGGCATGCCACTGGGCGACGTCGTAGTCGGCCTGCGTAAAGTCCGACCATGCGGTGTCCGATACGGCGGCCGCCAGGGCGGGGCGGGGGCCGGGCCTGGATTCGGCGCGCGACGCGAACACCAGCACCGACGCCGCGGCGGCGGGCGTGCCGTCGCCGGGCACATCCTCGTAGCGGATCTTCACTTCGACCTTGTCACCGAAGGTGAAGCTGTCTTCGCCGTCGACTTGGACGGGCACCCGGTAGTAGCTGTCGGACGTGTCGTCCACCACGATGAGCTGCAGCGGGGAGAGCTGCATTTCGCAGATCCACTCCTGCCAGGGGGCGTGCTCGTAGTAGGCGCGGCGCACATCCTCGCTGGACACTCCGGCGGCGACCTGGGCCGGTCGCGGGTTGGGCATGACAGCTCCCTTGCTGGCGTGGATGGTGACGACGACCGGCTGGCCGGTGCCCACTTCGGCGGTGACCTGGTAGAGGGCGGCCACGTCCTGCAGCGACCGGAGGGTGCCGACGCCGGGCGCGACCACGCCGAGCAGGGCGACGGCGCTGATCACGAACGGGTGGGTGTGGCCGAGCTGGCACGGCCAGTCGAAGTACGCTTCGATGCTGCGGTCGGGGTATGCGGAGGGCAGGATGTCGGCGAGCCAGCCGGGCATGCCGACGTAGTCGCCGACGATGGTGTGGCCGGAGTCGGCGAGCGCCATGTTGTCGATCCATCCGACTGCGGGTTCGCCGTCCCACCGCATGCCGCGCTCGTCCGGGTCCGGTTCGGAATGGCCGAGCTTCAACACGGGCCGTCGGATGGCGGGGCAGTCGAGGGCGCCGACCGCGGCCGCCAAGTCGTCGCGGCTGAACGTGACGGTGCCGGTGGACAGATTCCACTGCCCGGCCTGCACGAGTTCGACGCCGTGCACGGCCGACAGCGGGGATGCGGCCGGCACGGTCAGGTCGGCCATCAGGTGAGCCGCAGTATGAGGAGCACGAGGATGGCGATGGCCAGGATGAGCAGGACGATGCCCAGTGCGCGTTCTGCAGTCATCGGGGTCAGGCCTCCTTACGGCCAGATGGCGTAGACGGTGCCGCGGCAGCGGATGCCGCCTTGGCAGTGGATGTAGGAGCCGGTCCCGTATGCGGCTTCGGCGGCGGCCAGGTTGTCGAAGGTGGTGCCGTCGATGTCGCGGCACGGTTCACAGGTTCCGGAGTCGAGAACCTCCGACGCGTGCAGGCTGGCCTTCGGCGCGGCATGAAGGACGGCGAACCTTCCGGACGCCTGCGCCTGGGAGAGGGCGGCGCCGAGTTGGTCGCGCAGGAACCGATCCGAAAGCGAAGTTAGGAACGTCACCACCGCGGCGGCCAACATCGCGGACGTAGCCCCGGGCACGGCCAGGCGCAGCGCTTCGCGCGCCGCGGCGCCGGCCAGCCAGACGGCCAGCAGCGTGGCGATCACGGTGGCGACCGCGCCGAGGCCTTCCTCATCCACCGGCGGCGGATCCACCTGGACGCCTTGCGATGCTGCTTCGGCCGCCATCTGCTCGCCCGCGGTTCCGGCCAGAGCCACCATGGCGGCGGCCAGGAGCGTCGCGGCCACGGCGCTGTCGAGAGTGAGCGTGCTCAGCGCTTCGATGTCGCCGTCTTCGAGCGCCTGCCCGATCTGCTCGCCCAGGTCGGTCCGCCACGCCTCGCTGATGTCCTGCCAGTCGGCGAGCAACCCGTCGAGGGTGTTCTGCCAGGCGTCTTGGATGGCGGCAGGGTCCATGCCGGAGGCGTCTTCAGCCAGGGTGAGTTGGCGTCGGACGCCCTCCTCGGACGTGGCAGCCCGGGCCCGGGTGGTGCGGCGTCGGCGGGGGCGTGACGCCGCCTGCGTCTGCGCCGGAACCGGCGAGGGAGGCGGCGGGCTGTCGGCGCGGGCGGGCAGCTTCCACGCGTTGCGCACGTACGCTTCGAGCTCGGCGTCGGGGGTGATGGCGCCGGACCGGATCAGTTGGTCGAGCGCTTCGGCGGTCACCTCCTGCCGGGAGCCGACGTCCTGCACGACGATGCGCGGGGCGGGCTCGGTGTCGCCCCAGTTGTAGTCGACCAGCTGGGTGACGATGCCGGGGATACCCGGGACGCCGGAGGTGGCGGTGTCGGCGATCTCGTCTGCGACCGCCTGCAGCGACAGCAGGAACAGGTCGAGGAAGGAGGCTCCGAGCGCGCGGGATCCGTTGCTGGTGTCGCCCAGGTCCATGAGCCCGGCCAGCGCGGAGCGGGACATCTGCTGGTCGAGGTAGTGGATGTAGGCCATCGCGTCCGGGGCGCTGCCGGTCATGCCGGTGATGTTCAGTTTGAACCCGGCGGGCAGGCCGACACCGGACTGGTCGCCGACCCGCATGGAGCTGGCCAGCCGTTGCGCTTCGATGATCTGGGCGGGGATGGCGCCGGGCGGCGCCTCCACGTTGGGGACGCCCATGCCGAAACGGCGGATGCTGGTGGCGTGGACGCGCCAAATTTCGTGCTTGAGCAGCCACGCGCCGTAGGAGGAGCGCAGCATGGACCGGCCCGCCCAGTTGGCGCCCTCGCGTTCCCGGCAGTACCAGACCAGCCGGTCCGCGCTGATCGGCTTGGAGCCGGGCACCAAGTCCTGTTGGATGGATTCGATGGTGCCGTCGCGGCGCAGCTGGATGTCGCCGATGGTGTGCGGCAGCCGCTCCCCGAGGTTGACGAGGCGGGCCATGCCGTCGCGGATCTCGTAGCGGCGTTCGAACGGCATGAACCCGTAGGTGAGCGCGCCGAGGGCGAGCCGGATGTGGTCGGCCCAGCGGACGCCGCGTCGCCTCGCCGGGCCGGGCTTGTTGTCGGCGCCGAGGATGGGCAGGCCGAGGTCGTCGGCGACGACTTGGACGACCTGGTCGCGGCACCCGGCCGGGTCGACCGCCCACGTGGCGCGGCGGATGGGGAGGGTGTAGGCGGCGAGGACGGCGGTGAGCTGCGGGTCGTAGCGCATCCGCGCGTACGTTTGAACGGATTGCGGCCAGATCAGGTCGGGGATGGTTTCGAGCCATTCGCCCAACCAGAGGCCGAAGGAGGCGTCGAGGTGGCCGAGATCCCTGGTGGGGGCGCTAGCCGCCATCGGTGGCCCCCTTGTCGAATTCGTCGGCGGCGGAGCGCAGCAGTTCGGCGATGCCGTGCCGGAATTCGGCGTGGTCGACGTGGAAGTCGACGTGCCACAGCCCGGCCGCGTCACGTCCCGCCGGGGTGGCGATAAGGGGTAGATCTACGGCGCCGAGGTCGGCGATGCTGCTGCCGATGTGCAGGGTGACGGGGACGGCGGCGGGCTTGGCCATGGCGATCACCCCGCTTCGTCGTCGTTGTTGTTGTGCTGGCCGTCTCGCCGCTGCGGGTTGGCGAGTGCCCCGCCCAGCGCCGGACGCCATCCGGCTTAAAAGGCGCATCCGGCCAGCAGCCGGAAGGGCGCGAACGAGACAGCCAGCAGGTTCTCAGGTGAGCGCGGATAGGTCAGCGAGCGCCTGCGGCCAGGACTCGAACCGGATGCCCCGGTCGTCGATGTACGCCACCGCTGCGAGTTTCCGGTTCGTGACCAGCAGGGAACCCATGTCATTCCAGAACGGCCCGTCGTGGCCGATCCGGCATGGCATCCCGCGATTGATCAGCCACTCGGCCACGTCCTCGACTGTTCGGGTCGTGAAGACGAAGAACTGCGTACTCCTTCATGAGCGAGCGCAGAGCATCGAGCGCGCCCGGCACGGGCTCGTCGTAGATGCTGCCGTCGTGCCAGCCCTTCCCGTACGTGTGGATCACGCCGTCGAAGTCCACCGCAATCGTCGCCATGGCCCATCCCCGTTCAATAGTTGATCGACATGAGGTCGAGGCCGGTCGCGTTGCCGGTCGCCGCCGCGTACGCCTGCTCAATCACCGCGTCGTCGTAACCCGACACACCCGGCCTCCGCTGCGTCTCCGCCGGCACCCAATGCGCCCCAGCCACCCGGGCGGCGTAGGCCACCACGTCAGGCACGTCATCGTGCACCCCGTTCGGGAACGCGAGCAGCTCGTCCTGCCAGTCCTGCCAGGCTGGGAACCGGTCCTCCGGCGGGAACCACAGCCGGCCCGAATCCGCCCGGGCCGTGGCAGGCAACGCCCTGGTCAGCTTGTCGGCGTCGGCGTGCAACTCCTGCACCGGGACGCCCGCTTTGGCCGCCTCGTAGACGAGGGTGGTGCCGAACATGCGCGACTCGACGAACACCACGTCCGCCGACCAACGCTCGCGCAGCGAGCGGACGGCGGGCCAGTGCCCGGCCGGGTCCAGGCGTACCCGGATGCCGTCGAGCATCACCAGGTCCCCGTCGGGGGCGATCGCCCACACCGCCGCCACCGTGTAGTCCGCCGACGTGCGCACGCTGGCGGCGAGGTCGACGGTGAGGAACCGCCAGCAGTCCCGCAGATCCACGATGCGGCCGTCGAGGAGGAGCCGTTCGGCGGCGCCCTTCGTCCAGTGCCGCAGCGTGCTGCGTTTGAACAGGCCGCCGTCGGCGGGGGCGGGCCGCTGCTGGTAGAGCGCGGCCCACACGTACTCGCCGACGCTCTGCCGGATCCGACCCCAGTCCCGCTCCCCCCGAGCGGAGATCATCGGTTCGCCGATCGACCGGCCGAGCGGGTCGTCGTCGACCTCCGCGATCGCAGGGATACGTACCACGCGCCACCGCTCAGGCTCGTGAGCAAGCAGCCGGCCGGCAGGATCGTTTTCGTGCCAGCGGGTGGTGACCAGCACAACCCGCGATCCCGGGCCGAGGCGGGGGACTGCGACGGCCTGCCAGAACCGCCACGCCCGCTCCCGGTAGGAGGCGGACTGGGCCTGCTCCAGGTCCTTGAGCGGGTCATCCCAGAGGAGCACGTCGACGGGTTTACCAGCGAGCGCGCCGCCGACGCCGACGCAGTAGACGCCGCCCTTGCGGCCTTCGATCTGCCAGCGGCCCGCGGCGCGGGAGTCAGTGCGCAGCCGGATGCCGAGGTCGATGGTGTCGTCTTCGCCGTTGAACGTTTGGGCGTCCAGCTTGATGTCGGAGCCCCACCGGCGGGCGATCTCGTCGGCGTAGGAGACGATCGCGATGCGCAGGTCGGGGTCGTGGACGAGCAGCCACTCGGCGAACCGGTGCGAGATGCGGGAACTTTTTCCTTCCTGCGGCGGCATGCAGACCATCAGCCGGTCGTTGTCGCCGTCGGCGAGGGCGACGAGTTCGCGGTCGATGACGTCCAGCGCCGGGGTTTGCACAGTGGTCGGGTCGAGGGCGCAAGCCAAGTCGCCCGGGCTCGCCCACCTGCGGGGTTTGGGCTCGAATGCGCGGGCGGCGAACTCCCACGGGGACGTGACGGTCACGGGTTGCCGACGGTGAGCACGCCGGAGCGGCGAACCGGCCGCCGGTCGCCGATGGTGACCCGCGACCAGATCACGTACACGCCCGGCTCCAGCTCCAGGTCAGTTCCGGCGCCCACATGCAGGGACGCTTCGCCGTCGATCCAGGTCGCGTTCCGGTAGTCGGCGTCGACCGGCTCTCCCGCCGTCGCGGGTACGACGGCGATCTGGGCGGGCTGGCCGACCGCGTCCGGGCCCCACGGCACGAACACGTCCTCGTTCGAGGATGCGGGCATGGACGCCATGTCAGACCCTCCCCACCCTCGGTGGACGGACACCCCTGCGGGGCACCCGCACCGTGCCGACCGACCATCCTGTTTGCGGCGGCCCCGCCGTCGGCACGACGACCGGCCCGGTGTCCGTGGCGTATGCGAGATGGGCGGCGAGTGCGAGCTCTGCCCGGGCGGTCACGGCGATGCGGCGAGTGCCGGCTGCCGCCGCGGCGAGCCCCACCAGGGATAGGCCCGCCGCGGACGCTTTGTGCGCCGCCCCGCCACGCCCGGACAGGACGGTGCAGCAGGACGCGGCAACGATGATCCGGCGCCCGGTGCCGGCCCAGGCGGTGAGCGCCGGCCCGGCGGTGCTGGCTGCGGCTGTGATCCGGCGAGCGACCGGCACACCGGCCAGCAGCAGCACCGGTCGGCCGGCCCCGGCCGCGGTCTTCCGTGCGGCGGCCTGGCTTGTGAGGCCGAGCCGCGATGTTGCGGTGACGGCGCGGATGATGGCCTGCGAGTGGCGGGCCGCCAACGCAAGCGCCCCGGCTCCTGCGGCCGGTGCCCGTTTCGCCGCGGTGTCCACGCTCGCGGCGGCCAGCATGCCGGTGCCGCCCGCGCGCACGGTTTTGCTGGTGGCGCCGCGGGCCGCGAAGGCGAACCCGGTGTGGGCGGCGACGGCGATGGTGGCGACACCGCCGGCAACACCCGAGGTTCGGAACGCGAGCGGCGCCCGGCCTTGCGCCGGAGCCTTCTTCGCCGCGCCGACCCGAGCTGCGGCGGCCAGGAGCCCGTTCACTGCGGCGGTGCCGTGGTGTACGGCGGCGGCGTGGCTGATGGTGGCGGACGCGGATCGGGCCGCGGCCGGGAGGCGTTTCGCTGCGGCGGCCCGCCCCAGGGCGGCGACCGGCGCCACCACTGTCGAGGCTGTCTGCTTGCGGGCGGCCAGGGTGGCGTCGTACGCGGCTGTGCTGGCCGCTGACGCCGGTTTACGGGCTGCCGCGACTCCTGTGCTCGACAGCACACTGTTCGCGGCTGTGGAGGCCGCTACAGCCTTCCGCGTGCTGCCGGTCGCAGCCGTTGCGGCGGCCGCGGTCGCGGAGGCTGACGCCGTGTGGGTGCCGGATGCCCGTGCTGCCAGGGCTGATGCGGCGCGGACTGTCGGTGTCGCGGTCTTCCCGGTGGCGGCGTACCCGGATGCGGCGACCGCGCCGGTTGTGCTGGCCCGCACAGCCTTGCGGGCGGCGAGCAGAACGGCGGCGGCCAGCGGCGTGCGGGCGGCGACGGTGGCGGCCTTGCGTGCCGTGGCGGCGGCCGTGGTTACGGCGGCGGCCCGGCTGCTGGGGGTGGACACCTTGCGTACGGTCGCGGTGGACGTGCTGGCGGCTGATGCCCGGGCGGTGGAAGGGGTCGTCTTGCGTGCGCCCCCGGCCGCTGCGATGCCGACGCTCGAGACGGCGACGACCCGGGCCACCTTGACCGGCTGCGCCCGCCCGGCCAGGCCGAGCGGTGAGGCGCCTGCCACGGCGACGGTCGGCGCCCCGGACGCGGACTGCGGCAGCAGCAGGACCGGCACGCCCGCCCCCTCCTAGAACAGCTTCAACATCAGGGCAGGCATCCCATTGGCGACGTTCGCAGGCGTCAGAGCCGGGGCGACATCGGCAAGCGCGCCAGTGCCCTGCGAGGCGAGCTGGTAGCCGCAGCCGAGCAGGACAAGGCCGGTCGTCTGGTTGACGTTCGGCAGCTGGAACGCTGACGGCCCGTTGAGCTTGGCGACGGCCTGGGTGCCGGGGTGGGTGATGCACTTGATCGACAGCCAGTACAGGCCAGGGTCAAGGGTGATGTTGAGGCTTCCCGCCCCGCCGGTTGGTGAGGCGGCGATGACGCCCGCGGTCGGCGGGATCGTGAACACGCCGCCGCTCGTGACTTCGGTGACGAGGGTTTGCGGGTAGCCGAGCCATCCGACGTCGTCATAAATGCCCCACCGGATCGTGTCGCCGGTGGTGCCGCCCGTGGTGACGGGGATGCCGATCTGGATGTAGCGTTCCCGCCCCTGAGAGATGATCCACGGCAGCCAGTACTGGGTTTGGACCGTCATCACCCCGGCGGTGCCCTGCGAGGTGTGCTCCGGCGCGTACCAGATGCCGGTGATCCGGTTGCGGATCACCGCGCCTTGCCGAGGGGACGGCGGGTTGAAGTTTGCGGCGATGCCGTACTCGGTGGTGGGCGTCATGCGGCGCAGCGCCGTCATGCAGGCGTCGGCGCAGCGGGCCGCGCCGAGCTCGTTGGGGTGCAGGCCGTCCCACAGGTAGGCGGCGTTCTTGTTGATCGCACCGTCGAGGTCGGCGATCTGTACCATGGCGTCGAACTCGGCGGCCAGCGCGACGATGTCGCTGTTGAGGTCCAGCACTTCCTGGTCCTTGGCGGCCTCGCTGCCAGTCCAGTTGCTGTAGATGGCGTATCCGGTGGCGGTAAGCCGGGCCACGTTACAGACGATGATCGGCGGGGCGGCTTTGGCTTCCAGCCACCACGCATCGAAGGATACGGAACCGCCTGCGTCGAGCGCCGTCACCGTGACGGTAATGGTCTGCCCGGCGTTGGCGGAGGTCAGGTTCGTGATCCGGCGGACGCACTTGGAGTGGTTGAACAGCACGTTGTTGATGTTGGAGACGCTGAAGGTGCCGGTCACCCCGGCGGTCCCGCCGAACGTCACCGTCCCGCCATTGGTGGACTGCCCGTCGAAGCAGACCGCCACCACTTCACCGGCGTAATCCGCCGGGAGGGTAATCGTCAGGTTGGCGTTGGTCAGCGCCGTCGCGGTGTGCGTGCTGTTCCCGAGACTCCATTCCGAGGTGCCGTTGACCTGCGTGAACCCGGCGCCATAGGCGATGCCGGACGCGGCGGTGTTATCCCAGACGCGGGCCGCCCGCCACAGCGAGATGCACGCCCGCATCGTGTGGATGAAGTTGGTGCGCAGCGCTGCGAACGTGGACGGCCCGGTGCCGTTCCCGCCCAGGTCGTTGATGCCGTAGCACATGAGCAGCGCGCCGCCATCGGCGGTGTATGGGGCGCCGCGGCCCGTGTTTTTGCCGCACTCCTGGAACAGCCGGCCGAACCCCCCGAGTTTGCGGCCCTGCAGAATCAGCTGGGCGCCGGAGACGGCCCTGTTGCGCCAGTTGGTGTACTCGATGTCGAGCATGGCCCGGAAGATGGCGTCGAACCGGCCGGTCTGATCCACCGACCCGCCGGTGAAGGCGAGGTAGCTGTGCCCGGCCGTGTTCCACATGTCCGGATTCGAGTACAGGGTGCGAGGGAAGACGCCCATGTCAGCTAGCCGTGGCCAGGGTGGACAGGATGGTGCCGCCGGCGGACTGTCCGAGCATGCTGATCGCCAGCGTGGCCAGCTCGGGCGGGACTTCGTACCGGTCGCCCGGGTCCAGATACCAGTGGTGGGCCGCGGCGGTGGGCGCGGTCGAGTCGAACCGCAGAAAGACGCGGGTGGGGGCGAGGGACACCATGACGACGGTGACCCTCCCCGCGTCGGCGGCGATCTGGCTGGTCGACGCGGTCGTGCTGACCGTCCACGTGTTGGTGGTGATCGCGGTGGCGCGGGCTTCGCGGACGATCTGTTGGTGGTCGCCGCCCGTGATCTGGAAGGTGTCGATGTTCGCGCCGCTGCCGGGCGTGATCGGGACTGCGCTATCGGCCACGACACCCTCCGCGAACGTCCAGACGAGGCGGCGGGTACGGCGCGGCAGCGTGGAGGCCGGCCCGAACAGCGGCATCAGCCATCACAGCTCTCGAACCCACAGCGTGCCCGAGAACACGGCGTCATCCGCCAGCGCGGTCAACAGGCGGACGCACAGCATCGCGTCTGCCTGGTCGGCGCGGGGGCGCATCGCGTCCGGGAAAATCTCGTGCAGGCCCCCACGCACGTTGAAGCAGTCGGCGATCACCGTGAGCGGCGTTCCGACCGTGGCGGGGGTGGAGGCGACGGTTTCGGCGGTGAACCCGGCCGCGCCGGCCCGCGGGTCGAGCGGGCGCGGAGTGGCGGTGGTGCCGTTGCCGGTGGTGGCGTTGTCGGTGACGACCGACCAGGCAATCTGCTCCTCTTGGGCGTCGCCGAGCTCCGACTTGCAGGTGATCCACACGGCGACGAGTTCGACGGGCCGGTCGTCGGCGGGGGTGATCTCGAAAAAGTCGTGGTCGCCGCTGGCTGCCGCCACCGTCTGCTGGTCGAAGACGACCGTGTACACGTCCCGCTGCGCACCCATCACGTCCCCCTCACAACTGGAGTAGCGCACCCATCAAGGGGCGGCGAACAAGCGGCGGGCCGGGGACGGCGGCGCTGGTGGTGCCGACCAGGGCGCCCATCCACACGCAGCGTTTGTCGGAGCCGGTACATGATCCGGTCACAGGACCGGTGCTGCCTTCCGTGGGGAACGGGGCGTCGCAGATGGTGACGAGGCCGAAGCCGCCCTGCGCCCGCTTCACGAAGCCGGCCGGGCTGGCAGGCGCAGTCCAGGTGCCGCCGGACCAGTTCGTCGCCGCCCACACGACCAGCCGGTCCGGGCCCAGCGTGGTCACGTCGACAGCAGGCGTCACGGTGTTGCTGGCGATGTCGGTGGCGGTGTCGGTCGGCGAGTCGAACGGTGTGCCCGCAGCCACCACGGGGCTGTACAGGGTGGCGACGGCTTCCACGTAGCGGGACGCCCCGAGGGCGAATGTGTAGGTGCCGGCGTCGGCCCCGGTCAGCCTTTTCACCCACACGAACAGCGAGTGGGCGCCGGAGCCCGCCGCGATCTGCGACGGTGCCCCCTCCGCATCCGCGAAACCTGCGTCCGGTGTAGGTGTAAGGGCGGCGCCGTCCACGAACATGGAGACGGCCACCAGCTTCCCGGCCGCCGTCCCGGACGGCACGGTCACTGCGGGCGACGCGGTCTCCTGCGCCAGATACGTGCCGGCCGCCTCGAAGACGGGCGCAGCCATGAGCGGTCAGATGCCGGTGGCGTCGAGCACGAGCGCGCCCACCGCGACCGTGATCTGGCCCTGACTGCCGAACGTTTCCGGGATCACCTTCTGGAAGAACAGTTCGCCGCTGCCGGTGATGTTGACCGACGCGCCGCCACTGGTGAGCGACACTTCGAACGTGTCCGTCGCCGCGGTGACCACGTGGTAGATGACGCCTTCGGTCAACCCTGCCGGGAGGGATTCGGCGAACACGTTGAACAGCATCACCCGGTCGCCGTCGACGAGGCCGTGCCCGGCGGACTGGATGGCGTCCGCGGTCACCCCGGCGGTGTCGACGGTGCCGAACCCTTTCACGGTGCCGTTGATGGGGGCGTAGCCGAGAAAGTTGTTGGTGTTGCCGGTGCCGCCGGTGTTCCAGAACGTGAGGAAGCCGTAGGTGCCGGCGGGCACGTCGAAGGTGAGCGCGCCGGTGTTGGCGACTTGGCCGCTGGCCGGGGTGCCGAACGTGACCGCCTGCCGGGCGTAGGCGGGGGAGCCGCCGGTGGCTTCGCCGGCGTTGGCGTTCGTGCCGGTCCCAGGGTCGGTGAGCGTGTGCACGCCGATGTGGGTGATGATCGACGCGACGCCGCCGCCCGTCCCCGACTTGAGGCTGCTGTTTTTGCCGAGGTCGTTGAACGGCACGGTGTACCTCCGATGGGGTTCGCGGACGCGTGCCGCACAAGTGGGGAGAGAAGGGGCGGGGGTTATCCGGCGGGCATGGTGACGGTGCCGGACACCAGGTCGACCGCCACCCCGACAGAGATCGTGAGCGTGTTGAGGTTCATGTCGGCGCCGGACGTGCCGACCGAGCCGTCGAACACTGTGGCGCCGGTGGAGTCCTTGGCGCGGAACCATCCGGCCGTACCGGCTGCGCTGCCGGTGGTGGAGCGCGGGGTGAGCAGCAGGGCGGCGACTCCGCCGGTAGCAGCACCGAACGCCGGATCCGCCAGGGTGAACGTGGCGAGCACCGTGCCGCCCGCGGCGTCGTTGGCGCTGGCCGGCTGGGAACCGGACCGCACTTCGATGGTGGCGGCGCCGACGCCGGCGTCGAGGGCGTCGACGATGGCGTCGGCGGCTGCGTTGCGCACGCTGGTGGGGATCCTGAACGCCATCGGCCCGCCCCTTTCCTTAGCTGATGTGCAGGTCGAACGGGCCAAGCACGGGCACCTCAGGCGACGATGTGATCTTCACCCAGATGCCGTACGTGACGCCTTTGGCGAGCGGCAGCGGGGTGGCCGGGCCGACCAGCACGGCCGCCGACGGGCCGACCCAGGTGGCTGCTTTCCAATCCCCGGAAACCGGGTCCTGGCCTTGCGGGATGACCGCCATCTGCACCGTCAACGAGGTCAGATTGGCCGGGCCGTCGACGATCGGGATTTTCACGTATTCGACCGACAGGCTGGGGATCGTCAACACCGCGTCGCACCCCCTCGGCTGTCAGGTGGTCGGCGGCCCGGCAGTCCAGCCGCGGCGGCCGGCGCCGGCGCCCCACGTGGGGCCCTCCGCCGCCGCCCATCCGCGCACAGGCTCCGACGCCGTAACGGTGATGTCGTTGGCCGGAATCTCCACCTCGCCGGCGAACAGTCCGGCCGCGGCAGGTAGAACGCCGGCCGCGGCCGCCGACACTTTGACCGTGCCGGCCATGGCGGCGGTCGCGGCGGGCAGAATCCCGGCAAGGTGGTTGGTGTCGACGTCGCCGGCCAGACTCGCCGCAGCAGCGGGGGCGACCCCGATGAGCGTCCCGGACACTCTGACCATGCCGGTTGTGGTCGCAGTCGCAGCGGGCAGCACGCCGGCGAGGTCGCCGGTGACGGGCGGCAGCGCGGCCGGGATGACGATGCGGTGGCGGGCGGTGCTCCAAGCGATCGGCGGCCCGTCGTCCTGCGCCGCTCCGGTGCCGCCGGACAGGGTTTGCCCGCCGCCGCTGTAGTCGACCGTGGAGGGGGCCAGCAGCGGATACCAGACGCGCAGGTTGGAGGTGCGTTGCGGCTGGTAGGTCCAGGATTCTTTTTCGAGTTCTTCGGCGGTGAGGGCGGCATCCCACATGCGGACGCCGCAGATGGATCCGTTGAACCAGTCGCTGGCGGCCGTGTTGCCGAGCCTGATCGTGTTGGCGGAGACGGTGACGTTCGATTGGCTGGGTGTGCCGCCGATGAACGTGGCCGTTCCTGCGGTTCGGATGCGGACCCGCGCCAGACCTGGGTTGGTTGTGGCGGACAGGCCGATGAACACCCACTGGTCGGCGGCGAGGGTGTGGCCCATCAGCCCGAACCATGCCGATGATTGCGTCTGGAAGGCGAGGGCGGTGCCGTTCCAGGCGGAGACGCGCAGGTAGCTGGTGCCGCTGCCGTCGTCGATCTGCCAGATGATGGAGGCGACTGTCCGGTCGACGGCGAGTTTGGCCCAGCAGCACGCCGACCAGTCCGTCACCGATCCGAGGGTGATCGCCCGCGTGTAGTGCTCTCCTGACGCGTCGAAACGCACCGCCACCAGGGTCCTCCTAGGTGTCGGAGTAGGAGAGCCGGACGCTGGTGAGGATCACGTCGGCGGTGGAGGTGTCGCCGGCGTCGCCGGGCAGCCGGGAGATGCGGAGCCACGCCTCGTCTCCGGCGGCGACCGCGTCGAGGTTGGTGATGGTGATGGTGGCGCGTTGCAGCCGTTGCGCGGTGGTGCCCGGGTGGGTTTTGGTGACCTGCTGGGCGGTGGCGAACGCTTTGGTTTCGACGTCCTGGCTGTCGGTTTCCGGGGTGATCGCGGCGAGCGCGGCTTCCCACACGCATGCGCCGGCGGTGGAGGAGTCGTTGTAGAAGACGATGTCGCAGGTGATGTTGCCGGAGCCGTAGGCGGCTGGCTCGAATTTCCAGTAGGCGCGTTCGGCGGAGGATCCGGCGCCGTCGTAGGCGAGCCCGCTGACCGGGAAGTTGGTGCCCTGGTTCACTTTGAACTGGGGGAACGCGGTGGCGGCGAGTTGGGCTTCTTCGGGGGTGAGGTAGAGGCGGACGGTGGCCACATCGTCACCCCCGCCTCGACTGCAGCCGAACAGATGTACGAGAATGGTGGGATGGTGGTGACGCCCGGTACCTGCACGATGTGGCATCAGAACCCGCGCCCGATGCTGCGCGCCGCCCTGTTGGATGAGGGCGGGCCGCAGCGCAGCGTGAAACCGCGCCAGCCTGTTGAGGTGTTGTGCGATGACGGGCGGTGGCATGCCGCCGTGCTGGAAGCTTGGCATCAGGGGGCGGCCGGGTTGGAGTGTTTCATCTCCTGGTATGCGGCGCCGGCCAGGCTGTATATGGGCTGGTTCGGCTACAGTCCGGCCGGGATCCGCCAGGTGGGGGAGAGTGGTTAGGCGGCGTTCTGCCAGCGGGTGCGGAGTGTGTCGCGCAGCCGGTCGCGGCCTTCTGCCGTGTCGGGCACGTTTTCGCCGCGCGCCATGCAGCCGTCGATGGTGGCCAGGTCGTTCCAGTCGTAGTAGGTGCGGCGTTCGATGCTGCCGAGCTTGCGCGCGCCGTAGCGGCTGCCCCAGGAGCGGATGGTGGCCGGGTCTTTGCCGAGGCGGCGGGCGGCGTCTGCGGCGGTGATCGGCTCGGGGTCCATGGTGCACCCCCGTAAAGCAGTAATGCCCTCCGCTTGTCGCGTGAGGGCATTCGTGTGCTGTCTGCGTGAAGTGTGGCACAGCAGGTCAGGAGGGTGTCAAGTCGAAGGGTCGATCAATGACGCGTTCGGGCGCGCCACCAGTTCTAGATTCATTTGCTCAGTGAGTCGATCGGCTGCCGCTCGCATGGCTGCACGCTTGGTGTCCTGCTCTTGCCTGACCTCGGCGCGGCTTTTGCCTCGAGGGTCCTCGTCCTCGTTCCGCCTGAGCCACTTGTGGTTCTTGATGAGCGTCTGAACGTGCCCATTCCATTCCTCGTGCAGTTCGCGTGTCTTCCGCGTGCCGTAGAGCGCGACCTTCGCGCGGGCGGCCACCTGCTCGTCCGGCGAGGGGAACGGCGAATCCTCCGGCTGCTGAACGTGGATGACGGCTGTGGTGTAGTTGACTACCCCGGTGACGGCGTAGACGGACCTGAGAATGTCGAGGTAGGCGTCTGCGCGGCGGGCTTCCCTGGCTTGGTCGAGAGACGCGGACGTGGTCTGTATGGCCACCGTCTCGGCGTGCCGACGGCCCTGGTGCCCGGCCCACCATGTGAATGCGGCTCCGGCGATACCGGTCAGCCCGGTTGCCACGGGTGCGACCCATTCCCACGCCATCGCCCCAGTATGGGCCGTGCGGACGCTTACGGCTTTCCACTCTTCCCGATATCCGTCCATGTCGGCGTACGGCGTGGCCAGCAACTTGACCGCCGTGAGCAGCCCGTGCAGTTCGCCTGCTGGCGCGGTGTTCTGCCCGTAGTAGGCGCTGGCCTCGACATACTCGTCGAGGATGCGCTGCTTGGCTTCCAGGTCGCGGTCCATGCCGTCGGCGATCCCGACCAGATGCGTCCCTGTGCTGGCGGACACGAGCTTCGACAAGGTGCGGAGCATGCTCGCCTGCTCGGCTGTCTCGCGCCAGCGCACCTTCAGGAACGCGGACAGGTCATCCACGCTGCTCAACCTTCCCCCTCTCCCGCCTAGCGATCTCGGCGTACATGTCCGACAGCAGATATGCGCCGCTCGACGTCCACACCTCCGCAGGAACGCCCACCAGGAAGTCGTACGCCTCCTCAGGAGCCCGAGCGATCAGGTCGTTGCGCAGGGACTGCCCCATCCGCTGCGCCTGCAGCAGCAGGTCGGCGTTGGCGGCGAGGTGGCGGGCGCGCTCCTCGATGCGGATGTTCAGGCTGGCCATGGTGGCGCGCAGCGTTTCGGCGAGCGCGGCGACTTCGGCCAGGTCGCCTTCAGTCATGCTGGCCTTCTCTCCGGAGCCTGGTGACGACGTGCCCGTAGCAGAGCGCCATCCCGTCCACGACGGTGATCGCCCAGAAGATTTGCGGCTCTTGCTCGCCGCTGTGTCGCGCCGCGTCGATGCACTGCCAGCACAGCAGCCCCGACTGGTTGGCTTCGCGCAGAAACTTTTTGAGATCGAAATCAGGTTCGGGATCACTCGCCACGGTCGCGCACCTCCAACTCGCGCACCCTCGCGGCGAGCCGACGCAGTTCGGCGGGCGCTTGCTGCATGAACTCGACGACCGCATGTGCGTCGGGGTCGTCGGCCATGTGCACCTTGTCGTCGATCCACAGCCAGTCGCGGTAGTACTCCTCGTCGCCCACGTGCGTGACCTTGGTCCAGTCGATGCGTTCGACGGCGGCCAGCGGCGCGTCAAGGTCGGTCATGGTGATCAGCTCCCCGTTCTCGTCGATGCCGAGGTGGTCGCAAAGCTCCCGGACGGCTTCGACGTTCGGGCCAGCACCCTTGACGCCGCACGTGCACCACCAGGTGCTGTGGCCGGTCGCGCGGGTGACGAGGTTGCCGTCGTCATCGAAGGTCTCGTACTCGCCCTGATCAACGGCCACCTCGTGGCCGCCGACGGTGATCGAGTTCCTCATGCGGTGCTCAACTCTTCCCACTCCGCCTTGTAACCGAGCTTGACGCGCAGCCGCCCCGGATCGACCTTCATCACCGTCTTCAACGGCAGCCAGCCGCCCGCGCGCCGCTGGATACCAGCCGCGTCGAGCGCGCCTTGCAGGATCCTGTCCGGGTGGTAGTCCACCTCAAGCCGTCGGAACGCGCTCCCGACGTGGGGCTCCGTCTCGACGGCCTTGGCCCAACTGGCGTGCTCGTCGCGGAGCATCTCCAGGATCGCCTGTTCCAGGTGTGTGGCGAACGCTTCGACCTGTTCGGCGGTCACTGTGGCCGTGGACATGGAACGGGCACCGAGGGTGAGGATCTCCTGCATGGCGTCGCCGGTGCGTACGTCGCCGTCGGCCGTGAGGTGGTTGGCCCACCAGCGTGCTGCGGCGTGTGCTTCGCGGGTTCCGTCGTTCATCTGGTGCTCAGCTCCTCGTCGGCCAGGGCCGCCAGCATCGACGCGGCGGCGGACAGCTCGCGCAGCTGCTCGGGCTGCATGGTGGCGAGCGCCTGCAACGTCCCCGTCAGGTCCCCCCGATACGCGTGCTCCATCGCCTGCCGGGCCGCCTCAACATGCTCTGCCTGGGCCACCCCTCGGGGCTCGGTGATGCCAGCGAGGCGCAGCCCTTCAGCGAGGTCGATGTTGAGCGCCTGGCACAGCTTGTGGACGGTTCGAGTGATCGGCGGTCGGAGTTCGGTGGCGAGGCGGTTGTAGGTGACTCGGCCGATGCCTGCGCGGCGGGCAAGTTCTTCTTTGGTCCAGCCGCGTTGGGTCCGTTCTTGTTCGGCGCGCTGGTGGAGCGGGGCGGCTGGGGGAAGGTTGCCCATGCTGCTCATCCTCGTCTCACCCTCCTGCGGCTGCGTCTGGCGTACTCGGTCTTCATCGCCCGCCGGCGGATCTGTTGCGCCTCGGCGAGCTCGCGCATCTGTGAGCTGTTCGCGATCGTGGCGAACGCCTGGACGACCGCCCCCACGTCGCGCAGCATCTGCTCGGCGAACGGCGTGAACGCATCGACGAACGCCTGCACTTGACGGCCCAGGTCGGCGAAGGCGCGTTGGGCCGCCTCAGGGTCGATCTGCAGGACGGGCCGCTTGGATGATTCGGCGGTCCACACCATGGCGTCCTCGGTGCAGCCGTCCCAGGCGATGACGTCGTCGATCCGCTCGAGGATGTCGAGTTGCGGCTGATCAGACATCAGTCCTCCGGCGCGAACGTGATCGCGATGACGGTATCGAGACCAAAGTTGTGCTCGCGCACTTTGCCCGTCTCGGGATCGTGTTCATCCATCCTGACCAGGTCCATGTCTAAGCTCACCACGATGCCGCTGAATGCGGCTCCACTGGTCAGGTACACCGTCACGTTCCGGGATCGGGTGCGGGCCATGTTCAGGATCTTGCGCCAGTCGGTAAAGGTCACGTCTCTTCGCCCCTCGGTCTTGGCTTCGCGTCCCACGGTAGGTGGGCGCCCTGTTGCGGGGGTAGGCCGCTTCAGTTGTTCGGCGGGTCTTCGCCCACGTACAGCACATCGCCGCCCACCACCATCACCGCCGCCACCGACTCCTCCGAATACGGATCACCCGACGCCTTCACCGCCGAAATCATGTCGATGACCGGCCGCAACGCAGCGCCGACAGCCTCGACCACCTCCCGCAGGTGAGGGCTCTCCTTCTCCCGCAAGCACACATCATCGACCTTGGCCATCGCCTCGGCCATGCTGACGCCCTGACGCTCGGCGAGATGCTTGGCGACGACCCGGCGCGTCCCCTCATCGGACTCGATCATGCCCCAACCCCCTGGCCGTCCTCTTGATCCTGGTCCACGGTCGACTCATCCCACGAGTAGCCGCAGCGCAGGCACACCCGCACCAGCCGGTCACCCCACAGCCCGTTACGCGGGTTGCGCTCGCTGAACGTCGAAGACGCGCCCACGTTGCCGCACTTCGGGCAGGTCGGGTCGTCGCCGGAGAACGGCGGAAGGTGGCTCACGCACCCACCTCCTGCCGCTGATGGTCGTGCTCGTCCGCCTGCTCGGCGTACTCCCGGTCATGCTCCTGCTGGGTGAGCAGCCGGCCGCACACACACTCGAAGTAGCCGTCATCACGCCTCGACACCTGCCGTTCCTTACAGCGCGGGCAGCGGATCGGCGACCCCTTCGCCACCGGATCCGCCTTCGCCATGACGCGCAGACGGCGCTGCCACCTGAGCACCCCCAACCCGAACTCGACGCTGCCCGAATGGAGAAGGATGTCGTCCAACTGGTCGAGCAGCCAGCCGACGGTGACAGCCCGGGCGTGCGCGCCGCGCGCCCGACGCGGCCGGGCCGGATAGCGGCGGGCTTCCCGCCACTGGTCTTCGACTTCGACCAGGAACCCGAACGCCTCGTCCAACGTGTCGATGATCGTCTTATGGTCGGGAGCGGACGCGCCGTTCGGGCCGGCCAGGGCCGCGCCGCGATGCCCGTCTACGGCGGCGGAGAGAAGGGCGGCGGTGTCGTCGAGCTCGGCCAGGGCGACGCGGATGGTGCGGCAGCAGCGTCCACACCAGGCTGGGGCGGCAACCGCGTACGGCACTGTCGGGGGCGCGGGTGGTTCCGGTTTCGGGCCGCGCTCTTCGGGCCGGGCGGCGACCCATTTGAGGATCGCCTCGACGTGTTCGGCGGCGGCCAGGTCGTAGTCTGTCCAGGCTTCCCGGTAGCGGCGGTTGCATTTTCCGGGGCACGAGTCGGGGCTGATCGGCACGGTGCTATTCCCCCTCGGTGAACGTGATGTACGGCAGTCGCTGGCCGCGTCCGGCGCGGGTGCAAGTAGGGCAGATCGCGGTGTCGCCGGTGCCGTCTGGTTTCGGGGTGGCGGCGATCATGCCGTTGGTGTCGCGCCATTCGTGGCCGCCGAACTCTCGGCCGCAGAGCGGGCAGGGTGTCCAGAAGTAGCCGAGGATGTCGGCGAACGCGCGGTGCGCCCGGCGCCACGACTCGGGTACAAGCAGCGCGAACGGATGTGGGCGACTCATCGGTGTGCCTCCCTGACAAGGTCGTAGAAGATCAGAGACGGTACGGCGTACGCCGCAAGGAGGGCGGCGAGAGCGATCGCGCCGAGAATGACGAAGTCGATCGTCTTGAACGTTTGCTCGCGGTGGTTGAGCAGAAAGATGAGGCGTCCGCTCACCAGATGTCCGACCGCGCAAACCAGCAGGGCGATGCTGACCCAGAGAGCGGTCATCGGCGTGCCTGTTCGTTGGCGGGCGGCAGGAACAGCTTGGCGGGCCAGTGGCCGTCCATGGTTTGGGTGCGGTGTTCGCCGCAGTCGCAGACGGTGAGGATGATGGTGGCCGGGCCGGGCACGATGGCGTATTCGCCGTGGGCTACCGACTTTGCGGTCCAGCGGTGGCGGTGGAAGAGGCGGCGCAGACGGTTCACAGGCGCCCCTCCAGTACGTCGATCGTGAACGGCTGGTCCTTGAACATCCAGATCTCGCCCTCGGGCACCAGCTTGTGCCCGATCACCCGCACGTCCGGGTGGTTCTCGCACCAGGCGGTGACGCTCTCGACGTCGGCGGGCGGGCAGAAGACGGTGACGCGCGGCTGAAGCCGTCGCCACGCTTCGAGGATGCCGGCGGCGGTGACCTCGGGTTCGGGGTAGTTGAGGCCGTCGTCGATGATGCTGCCGGGCGGTGCGATCCACACTCGCGGTTGATCCACAGGTCAGTCCTCCACTTCGTCCATGTCGAAGCTCATGCAGTGCGCCGCCGTCAACTCGTACGGCATCTCCGACCCGTTCACGGCGGCGAGCACGTGCTGCAGGACGACGGCGCCGGCGGCTGGCGTGCGGAAGGTGAGGGTGAGGCTCACGTGCGGGTCAGCCACGCTGGCCTCCTTCGAGGGCGTCGCGTACGCGCTGCGCGGCAGCCGGATACTCGGCCACGCGCTGCGGGTCGCCGGCGTGGTTCATCACCAGGTCGAGGTCGGCCAGGAGGACGGCCACGTACCTGCCGGCCGGGCCCGTGAGGGCCTCGCTCAGGTCGCGCAGCACCTGCCGGCCCCACGCCCGGTCGACGGCGTTGGCGGCGTGGACGGCTCCGTACGCGTAGGCGTCGGCCACGGTGCGGACTCGGGTGAGGACGCCGTGCACGTGGGCGAGCTCGGCCTGCGCGCCGTCGTGGTCGGCCATCATGCAGCGGCTGGCGTCGGCCCTGTCGGCGATGATCTGCTCGGCCCAGGTGTGTCGTCGTTCGGGGGTGAGGTCGTTCCAGCGGCGGATCCACTGGGCTGGTGTGGGTCGGACGCCTTCGGCGGCGGGTTGGTCGGATTCGCCGGCGCGGAGGCGGGCTACTTCCGCGCGCAGCTGGTTGAGTTCGTCCGTCGCGATCAGGGTCATGTCCGTGGCGGGCGGGTCGTAGTGGACGAGTCTGGTGATGTGGCGGCCGTTTTCGTCCACTGCTTCGACGATCTCGTGGTCGAGCTCATCCACGATCGGCCTCCGTGTTGGTGAGGGCGGTGCGGATGTGGTCGGCGCACGCCTGGTAGCCGCGCTGGTACTCGGTGGTCTCCTGGCTGATGTTGAGCCGGATGGTGACGCGGGCACGGGCGATCGCGGTCTCAGCGCGGGTGGCGCGCTTGTGGAGGACGTCGTTCTGCCTTCCCATCTCCGCCTGCAGGTCGGTGAAGCGTTGCCGCCAGTGGTCGCGCTCCTGCTCGGCCGTGGCGATGTGCTCGGCCGCCTCCTGCCGGGCGGCAGCGATCTCCGGCGCGGCCTTCTCAGCGGCGCGCTGCTCGATGTGCTGTTCGAGGCGGTCGATGCTGTTGAACAGGGTCTCGCCGAGCCGGTCGAGCTGACGGTCAAGGAAGCTGGGGACGCGGGCACCGGCCACGAGGTCGGCGGTGGGCGGGACGTTCGGCCAGGTGTAGGTGACGTCCCCGTTGGGTTCCCTGATGGCGAGGCGGCTCCACTGGCCGCTCGACTTCGGCGTGGGCGGCGCATCGTTCACGCGGGTGATGCGGAAGGACTGCGGGATGCAGAACCGGGTGCCGTCGTCCTCGTCGATGACAGCGCAGGGCTCGTCGCCAAGGGCTGCGAGTGTGCCGGTCCACGAGCTGCCGGTGTGGGGGTTGGTGATGGTGACGCGGTGGCCGAGGAGCGCCATCAGGTCTTCACGCACGGTCGGCCTCCTCGCCAGGGATCCAGCCGAACCACTCGGCGGTGTTCCGGAGGATCTGCTCCAGTTGCGGGCTGAGCCCGAACCGGTGGCGCTGGATCTCCAGGCTCTCGGCCAGGTCGCCGTCGTCGTGCCGCTCGGTGGCTGCCTTCCAGTCGGCGAGCATCTCGATCAGGTCCACGAGGGTCATGTCGTTGACGCCGTTGCGGAAGTGTTCGGGGTGGTGCCGGTTCACGGCGTAGTGGTGCTGGAGTGCCGGGCCCATGGCGTCGAGGAAGCCCTTGTACTCGTCGCTGCCGTACGTGGAGTGCTTCAGCTTGGGCGTGTACTCGTTGAAGATCTCCAGCTCGGGCGGCTCGGTCTTGGACAGGTCGTGCCTGGTCGAGCGCTGCACAAGTTCGGTGATCGCCTGGCCCATGAGGGTGCCGACGCGGAGGGAGTGCTTGAGGGTGTCGGCGGTGCTGTCGTAGGTGCTCTCAGGCATTGCGTGCCTCGTCTCGGATCGCGTTCAGCAGGGCTCGCTCGTAGGTGGTCTTGTAGCTGTTCACGGTGTCGAATTCGGGCTCTCGGCCGCCCGCAGCCTGCATGTAGTGATCGATGACGACACGCCAGCATTCGCTTGTCATGCCGTGATGGGTGAGGTGCATCAGGCAGTCGCCGAGCATCTCGGGCTCAGTCGTGGTGTCACGCTCGGGGTTCGCCACGATCGCCTCCTATCCGTGCCAGTCGGGGGACTGCATGTCGACGATCCGCGCCTCTTCGGCAGCATCAACCTGTTCTGTGTCGCACAGCATCCCGTTGAATGCTTCTCTACGCCGCCCAGTTGAAGCGTGAGCGGCTTTCACGCCGGGGCCGGTATCCGTGGACGCCGAGTCGGCAGAATCGCGTACAGGGCCGCGCGCACGGGTTCGGGTCGTCGAACAGACCGCGCAGCGTTGCGTCACCACACGGCCGATCTGCTCGACGGTGATCCAACGGTGACGGTGCATCAGCGGCCACCCGCCTCTACACGGTCACGCTGCCGAACAACGACGAGCACGACATACAGCCACACCGCGTCGCTCAACCGAGGCAGAGACCACGACCACTCGACCCCGAGCGAGGGGCCGAACACAAGGCCGAGCACCAGGCCGAGCACGGAGGCGACGGCCCACACCGGGACGGCGAGGCGGAGAACGCCCGCGGTCCTGGACAGCGGCGGAGCGGCGATCACACGCCAGGCGCGACGAACCATCATGATCCTTCCCTGGCGGGCAGCCGAGAAGCCAGGGCTTGAATTCCGGCACGACCCCGCTCGGTGACCTGGTAGTAGCGGCGGAGCGGACGGCCCAGCAGGTGCGGATCGGTCGCCTCCCACCGGGAGGTGAGCCAGCCGCCGCGTTCGAGGCGGGCCAGGATCGGGTACAGGCAGCCGCTGCGCAGCCCGGTCGCCGCCGTGATCTGCGCGCCGTACACCTCGCCCTCCGTGCCCGCGAGGTGGGCGAGGACGATCGCGGTGGAGCGGGTGAGACGAACCGCCCGGCGTCACGTCCCCGCCCCCAAATTCAGCCGGGCCAGCGCACTGTCGGCCGCCCGCCGAACCCTGTCCTCCGCATCCGCCACGTCGCGGGCCCGCCGCTGAAGTGCCACATGCTCCCGGCAGTACTCGCCGAGCGCAGCCACCACCTCATCCACCGAGAAGCGGCGATCGTCCACGCGGGACACCCACTCGCGCAGACCCACACCCATCGCCGCCTCGAACTTTGCGAGCAGGGCGAGCTGATCTTGCGTCTCGAAGTCGAGCTTCGACGCACCCACCTCTGCGCGAATCTTGCCCTCCAGGGCGAACATCTCGTTGCGGTGGTCCTGCTTGAGAAGCCAGATCTCGTGCGCACGAATGTTGTCAGCCCTGCCGACCAGGTCCGCGAGCAGAGGAATGGTCAGCTTCGGGGCGCGCTCGGCGGGCTTGACGATCACCTTGAAACGGCGGCGGTTCGCTGCGGCGGGTGGCTCCATGAGCCCCCACCCGGACGGCACCTCATCGGGACTGATCATTTTCGGCGGGGCGACCACCCAGAAGCGGCTGGAGTACGGCCACCACGCTTCCGCTTTGGCCGGGTCGTCGAGTTCTCGCAGCCAGTCGGACCGGGACGTTTTGAGCTCGTGCACGTCGATGCCGTGGCCGCGCGATGCCCACACGCCGATGCGCAGCAGATCGCAGCGGCGGTTCGACCCAGGCGCCACCACCTCCGGCAGCAGCACCTCGCCGTCCTGGGTGGTGCCGGGCTTGCGGTAGTGGCCGATCAGCGCATCCATCAATTGCTGAGTCGATGTCACGGCACACTCCAGGGGATCGGTTCGAGGTGGGCGGGCTGGTAGAGCGGATGCACCGGCTGGCCATCCCGGGCAGCCCGTAAACACACCGGCCCCAGCGGGGCCAGCAGGGCGGCGGCGCGGCGCCAGCGGTCGCCGGCCAGACGCGGCCAACGCCCGGTACCCCACGCGGCGACGACCCCGGTTACGCCGTCCCAGCGACTCAGCCATTCCTCGTTGTCGGGGCCGACCGGGTCGGCGGCGTCGAGCAGTTGGCGCGGGCTGGTGGCGCGGAAGGCGAACAGGTTGCGGACGACGATCCCGCCGAACCCCCACCGGCGGGCAAAGCCGACACACCGCCTGATCGTCGGATCGTCTGCGCAGGCGTCGGCGGTGGACGGGTTGAGCATCACCCAGCCGCACACCGGCAGGCGGCCGTCCCATGTGCGCCACAGCGTGTACCGGTACGGACCGTCGATCACCGCGCCCGACGCGGTGTCGTCGGCGAACAGCGGCTCTTGGGCGAGTGTCACGTCCCCACCTCCTGGCCGATGATCGGCGGCAGGCCCGACACCGCCACGCTGTACGGCTGACGCGCGGCCATCACGCACGACCGAGGCCGGTGCGGATGATCGCGCTCGCAGTACGGCAGCCCGCGCTCGTCGAGCAGGAACTCCCACACCCGCACCGACGGGCAGTCGATCAGGTGGACCTCGAACCGCCACACAGCGCCAGGGTTGAGGCCGTTGGCGCGCATCCAGGCGAGCATGTGCAGGTGCATGTCGTCGTCGTAGAATCCGTGGCGGTCGGCCGGGTCGCGGCTGTAGACGTCGAACACGTACACCGGTTCTGTCGCGGCGGCCATCACAGCACCGTCCCCCGAAGCTCGGCGCGGCGGGCCATCAGCAGCGCACCCAACCAGTTCGCACCCGACCGGGAACACGCCGCCCGACCGCATCGGCAGTCGCCCCAATGCTGGTCATGCCACCGGTTCCCCTCCACCAGCGTCGCGTCGCCGGTGGACAGCAGGACGGCGCCCGCCCGGCTGCCCGGCGTGAACTTGGCTTCGAGCACCATCCGCATGGCGGCGTACCGAATCTGCTCGTCCCAGCCCGGGCGCAATGTCGCACGCCGGCCCAACCGCTTCGCCTCGCCCGGCGTGGGCGCGGCCAAGATGGCGGCCCGCTCCGCCAGATTCACGGTCTTCGCCGCGTTGAACGCGTGCTCCCCGGTCGAATACGTCACCTCGCGCCCTTCGAGCTGCGAAAAGATGGTGACCGGGATGGGGGCGAAGTTTGACAGCGCCACCCACTCGCCCCGAAAGTCGCTGATGATCCGTTGCGTTGTGGTCATGCGATCACCTCTCCGGTGATGGTTCGCAGCACGCGCGGCACAATCTCCGGCACCCGTGCCTGCTGGCCAGACGTGAGTTCGAGCTCGGTCAGGATCTGGCGGATCGCGCCGGCCAGCAGAGCGCCCTGGCTCTCAGCAAGGCGGATCTCGCGTTCGGCGATCCCCATGTCGTGGGCGACCTTCGCGTAACGGACCGTCCGATCCCGCTCCTCCGCCTCCAGCTTCGTCAACCCGCGGGCCGCCTCACCCGACACGTACACGCCCACCGACGGCGACGCAGACCGGGTATGCCCGATCAGGCCGGCACCCGGGCCGAGCGCCGGATCATCCGACCGGACCCCACCCGAACCCGCCCCGTCCCGCCGCGCCTCCTCCTGCGCCTCCTCCACCTGCCGTTCAAGCAGCGACGAGTAGAAGCGCGACCGGGCGAAACTCATCTGCAGCATCGCCATCACCGCAATGGACGGCGGCACGTCCTGCCGGCCCGGCACCGCACGCCACGCCGACATCGCAGCGCCCTTCGCTCGCGCCACCGCCGTCGACACGCCGGCATGCGTGTAGCAGGCCGCCGTGCCCTTCACCGCCAGGGCGTGGCACGGGCCCTTCGACCGCTTCGACGTCTTCGTGCACTCCCAGCGTTCATGCTGGTCACACCACTTAGCGCCCGCCGAACGCATGAGGTCATCGCCAGCCAAGAGGGCCGTCACGACGCACTCTCAGGGGTGCATTCGTGGTCGCGGGTGCCGGGCTCGTACAGGCCCGACCGCATGCCTTCGACGCCGCACACCTCCCACGCCTCACGCCTCGCCATCTCGCACAGCGCGGTGATGGCATGGTCGGGCGGCCATGCTTCGGCGGCGGCTTGGGTGAACAGTTGGAGTTCGCCGGACTCGGGTTCGAGGTTGAGCCACGGATACCCGTCGGGGTCGGTGACACCTTCCAGCGCGGCGAGGCGGGGGTCGCCGTCGGCGACGGTGGCGCGGACGTGTTCGGCGACCTGGTGGAGGTATCCGGTGAGATGGGGCTGCGGGTGGAGACTGGGGCAGGGCGGGTGGGCGCTCCAGGAGGCGAGCGCTTCGAGGGCGTCGGCGAGCCGGCATGGGGCGGGCAGGGTCACGGGGTGCTCCGTTCGGGGGTGTGGATGATGTCGGTCTCGTTGGTGGCGGAGAGGATGCGGAGCGCTTCGGTCCACATCCAGCCCTCGCTGGTGGGGAAGGTGGCGATCAGGCGTGCAGAGAGACGCTCCATCTCGGCGGTGTCTCCGCGGAGCTCCGAAGCGACAAGCGCCTGTTGCGCCGCCAGAAGGTTGGTTGGGGCGACGCTGACCGCCCGCCATCGGCCTGCGTTGATCGCGATGTCTTCGTCGTGGGCGAGGCCGTGCGCCCAGAGCCAGTGCGCAGCGATTGCTGCGAGGCGTTCATGGACAGCGGCGACACGCGCGGGTACGGCGTAAGGCTGGTTCGTGTAGTGCAGTTCGAGGGCAAGGTCGTCGCGGTTGATGTAGACGCGGATGTGGTCGCCGCGATGTTCGGTGTCGAGATAGGCGCCATTGGGGAGCAGTCGGTGTTCCCATCCAGGGGTGGCGGGCTGCTCTTGGTCGGCGCGGCCGGCGATGTTGTGGCGCGGGTTTTCGGTTCGGATGGCGGTGAGCTCGGCGTCGAGTGCGGCTTCGCGGGTGGGGTGGTGCTCGAGCGTGATGCGTGCGACCTGGCCCCACCATGGCTTTTCGGCTCGGTGTTGTTCGAAGCGGCGGCCGGGGTTGCCTGCGACGCCGACGTAGAGCAGCCGGTCGGCGGTGTCGTAGAGCCGGTACAGCGTGGTCGGCTGGGTCACTGGGTCTCCTCGGGCAGGTGGACGATGTAGGGCTGGCGGCAGGGTCCGATCCGGTAGGCGCGGCCGGGGGCGGGCTGGTGCCAGTGGGTGCCGTCGCAGTGCGGGCAGGCGATGACGGCGTAGGGGCCGATGCGGCGGGCCGGCAGCGTCAACATGACGAGGCAGACCTCGACGGGGCCGGTCTTGGCGGGGCGTCCGCAGACGACGGCGCAGCCGTGCTGGCACACGCCTTCGCCTTCGATCTGGTCGCAGACGAGGCACGTCATGGCGCAGGGAACGTGTTTCGGCCATGGCCGGGGCAGGTCGAGTACGTGGTTGCGGAGCCGCCGTTTGGCGGGCTGGGGTTGGCGGTGTGGGGACAACGGCGGCGGGTGTTGCCGGCTCGGGTTCGTCCCAGAGGGTGGGTTGTTGGTCGAGGAGCGCGCTGCGGCGGACGATCATCGCGCACCGCCGAAGGTGTACAAGGTGTAGGTGTACATCGGGTTGGGGGTGAAAAAACAGTTTCCTACAAACCTACTACAACTCTCTGACCTGGGATTATGAGTTTCAAAATGCACTTCGCGCGTTGCAGATAGACCTACCCCCCGTGTACATGTACACGTGTACACGCTTTTCCTGGGGTTTTCTCCGACGGTGTACACCTTCATGACGGCCTCGCATCCCCCGGCGACACCTGGTCGCCGTCGCCAGAAATCCACCCGAGCGCCTCAGCAAGATTCAGCGCCGCAGGCAACAAGTCGCGGTCCCGATACGCGATCGCCTTCAACAGCGCACCCCGCGTCATCCCACCCGCCTCATGCACCCGCTTCGCGGCGCGCCGAGCCACCCGCTCAATGTTGCGATCCGAGCTCGCCTTCGCCGTGTGCGCCCGCAACTCCCGGTCCACGTGCAGCTTGGTGCGCTTCTCGTTCTCCTCGGCCGCGTGCCGGGCCGCGTACTCGAGCAGCGCGTCCCGCAGCTCGCACGAGGTGGCCCACACCTGCTCGGCGAGCTGCCAGTCCTCCACGGTCACGTCGAGCCGGTCGTCGAGGATCGCGAACAGCACGCTGAGCTTCACCAGCATGAGCGGCTTGTGCGAATCCAGCGGCGGCAGTTTGAGTTCGCCGGTGGCGCGGGCCCGGTCGTCGAACCTGATTTGGCGGAGCAGCGGCACCGCGAACGTCGCCTTCGGGGTTTCGCCGAAGCCGCGCCGCATCAACGTGAGGTCGAGCGGGCCCGGCTCGTCGACCACGTCTTCGGGGATGGCCGGGTCGATGCTGGAGCACCACAGGAACCGTTGCGGCGTGCCCGCGGGCGCGTCTTCCAGGAGCGGCAGCGCGGTTTCGGGCTGGAAGCCGACGACCATGCCGAGGCTGTAGGTGCCGGATTCGATAACGCGGGTGTTGACTTTGTGGCCGTTGAACTGGCCGATGGTGCCGCCAGTCCAGGCTCGGCGCAGCGATTCGCCGACGGTGGCGCCGAGCCGGCCGAACAACTGCTTGGTGAGGGATTCGCCCTCGTCGGCGTAGAACAGGGCGTTGTGCCGCACTTGCATGCGGACGACCTCGGTTTTGCGTTCCCCTTTCTTGGGTCCGCTGCGGAAGACTTCGTCGGTTTCGACGTGCTGTTCGCCCATGTACGCCTCGGCGATGCCTTCGCCGGAGCCGAGGGGGAGTTCGTCGAGGAAGTCGATGCGGGCTGGTGCGGGGAGGAGTCGGCGGGGAATCCACGCGGCGGAGCTTTTCCCGCTGCCGGAGGCGCCGAGCAGGATGACGAACATGTTCATGCAGGCGGGGGAGCCGACGCCGGTGTCTGCGCGGAGCTCGGGCGGCAGGAGGCTGGACAGCCGGGCGAGGAGGCCGCCGAGGACGATGTCGCCGGAGCGTGCCCGGGCGTGGGCGGCTTGCCGGATGTGGCGGAGGGTGGGGCGGGCTTCCCAGAAGTCGTCGGGGAGGAGTCCGCGGCGCCGGGCTGGTACAGCCTCCCAGCCTTCGTCGTCGCCGACGGCTGCGGGGTCGTCGGCGGGGTCGTCGGCGGGGTGCGGCGGCAGGTCCTCCGGGGCGGCGTCGCGCACGTCGGTGGCGGCGGGCGCCGGTCGCGGGGTTCGGTCGGGCAGGGGGCTGCCGTACCCTTCGGCTCGCAACGCTTTGGCGGCGCGCTTGCACGTCTCGGGCGTGATGGAGCCTTCGGTGATGAGCGTGTATGCGGCGAATTTGTCGTACGGCTTCTCCGCTTCGAAGATCGTGCTGGTGGAGAACACGTACAGCCGGTCGGCGGCGTTGCGGCCGGTGGTGGCGGAGATGCCGCGGTCGTCTTTGCCTGCCCGCCGCCAGTAGGTGACGCCGCCGCGCCAGTACACCTTGGTCCAGCCGAGCATGCTGGCGAGGATGTCGTCCCAGGTGGCGCGCTGGTTGTAGTCGTCGCCGGGCCGGAGTTCGCCGGATCCGTTGAGTTGCCGTGTCCGCGGCTCGGTGGTGGGTGGCTGTTCGTCTTTGATGGGCATCTGGTCGAGGGCGCCGGCGAGGTGGTGGAGGGCGTCGCGGTCTTCGGCGGAGATGAGCGGGATGGTGGCTGGCCCGCCGGCGCGGAGTTCCCACGCGCCCCCGTTGGCGTGGGTGCGGCCGGCGGATGGGGCGATGACGACGAATCCGCCTTCGCCGCGGGTTTCGATGAGCACCTGCGGCAGGTCGGAGGGGTCGGTCAGTTTGTCGTGGTTTTCCTGCTTGCGGGCGCGTTCGAACGCGTCTTCTTCGGCGTCGATGGCTTCCTGGAGTTTCGCCTTGTGGGCGGCGAATTCTTCGGCGGTGGCGGGCCGGCGGGCGAGTTTGGTGTTGCCTGCGACGCCGCCGATGACCCGGTACAGGATGTGGATGCCGCCGCTGGGGGTGACTTCGAGGTATCCGCTGGTGACGGTGTGCCATAGGTCGCCGAGCCCGGATGCTTCGGCGATGTCGACGAGTTCGTTGAGGACGCCTTCGGCGATGGCGCGGCCTTCGAATTCGAGCATTTCGAGGCCGCCGGAGACGCGTCCGCAGACGACGCCGAGCCCGTCGTAGCGGTGTCCTGCGAACCAGGCGTCGAGCTGGTCGACGGTGGGTTGCGTCTGCCGGAAGTGCTTCCATTTGGCGCCGTCGGGCCAGGGCTGTTTGGTGCCGTTGGTGGCGGCGGGGATGACGCACAGGCCGTGTAGGTGGGCGTTGCGTGCGGCGTGTTGGAGCTCGCTCACGCCGCCCCCTGGCGTGCGTGCGGGGTTCCGCTGCGGCTGGCCGCTGGTGTTTCAGGGTCCTGCTGGGTGTTCAACGGTCCCCCTGGTGGTTCGGTGGTGCTCGAGCGGGAGGTCTTGCAGGGGTGGGGCGGGTGCGGTGTCAGCGGCGCAGCGTCAGAACAGCGGGTCCTGGGCTCGGTCCTCGAGTTCTTCCTCGACGACGGGCCCGGCTTTCTCGGCGAGGCGGCGGTGGCGCGGCGCGCAGTCGTCGCAGGTGAGGGCGCTGTAGCAGGTGCGGCCGGGCACCCGGCCGGTGATGATGCGGGTGGCCGGGCGTTTGCATGTAGAGCATCGGCTTATCCACATCCGTCACCCGCCTCCGCGGTGTCGGCTTCGATGGTGAGGGTGATGCCGGGGCCAATGCGGATCGGTGCCTGGACGGCTGCGTAGCTGCGGGCGATGACGGACGCGGCGGCGGGGTTGAACCCGGCGTCGCACAGCCTCCGCATCAGGTCGGCGGCTTGCAGCTCGGTCTGGGGCCATTCGCGCGGCGTGCCGTGCCCGCGCATGATGGGGTTCAGGTAGCCGCGGTCCACCCAGTAGGCGACCGCTCGGAGCGGCAGCCCGCGGTCGATGACCTGCTGGAACGTGAGCTGCTCTACCCGCTGCCCGAACTCGTCGGCCACTTCCGGGCACGTTTTGAGATGCCCGAGGAACACGAGTTTGCTGTCGGCCGGGCAGGTGCAGCGCGGTGTCTTGCGGGCCATCACACGACCGCCTCGTCTGTGGGCTGTGCGGCGATGATGGGCGGGACAGCGGGCTTGAGGAGTCCCATCGCTTCCCACGTGGAGAAGAGGTCCGGCTGGTCGGAGCGCTGCGGGACGCACTTGCGGCAGAGCCGCCCCGCCGGTTCGGCGCTGTCGACGGCGCCCGGGGGCCGCTTGCCCCACTTGCATGCGGCGATCCCGGCCGCCTCCACCCGCTTCTCCAAGGAGCGGATCCGGTAGGCGGCCTTCGGGTAGAAGAACTCGATCTCCTCCAGTTCGCCTTCCTTGGAGAAGCAGCCGCACAAGCATTCGCCGGACATGTGGAGGTGCTCGGAGACCGGGTTCCGCGGCAGGTTGAACCGGGTCCGGTATTCGGCCATCTGGGCGTTGGTGAAGTGCACGATGGGTGAGCACCAGATGATGCCGCCGTCGGGGTCGATCTCTTCGGCGTTGCGCATGCGCCGATCCGATTCGTCCCACCGCATCCCCGCCAGGTAGAGCACCTTCTGGCTGCGGCCCTTGTTACCGACGATGGCGGCCCGATTGCGCTGCAAGGGTTCGTCTTTGAGCCGCCGGTACATGACCTTGTGGGAGTCGCCACCGGGCCCCGGCAGACCGATCCATACGGGCCTGCCGATGTTGGGGCCGGTGCGTGCGAGAACCCGACCGAGTACGAGGTCGTCGTAGCTGTCACGCGGGTGCAGCTCATGCAGGGGTAGCCCGTAGTTGCTCACAACGTCGCGGACGTGCTCGCGAGTTTCGTCGATGCCGATGCCGGTGTTGACGTGCAGAACGGCGTCGTTTTCGCTGGTGTCGAGGTAGCCGCGCACGAGGTGCAGGAGGACCGAGGAGTCGTTGCCGCCGGAGAAGAGTGCTTGGCGGGCGATGATGGGGTACCGGTCGAGGGCTTCAGCGATGATCTCGTGGCTGCGTGCGATGGCCTCGTCGAGGGTGCGCATCGGTGGCGGTGCCGCGGCCTTCGCTGGCTGCCCAGTGATCGCATCGGGCATCCCGGGGAGAGGGGCCTGCAGCTCGGTTCGACGTCCCATGAGGCTCCGCCCTTTCGTGTTTGAGGTTGTGCTGGTGGTCGTCATGCGGTGGCCGTGGGCGTGGATGGTGCGTGCGGCCAGATGGGTCGGACGGGGATGCCGGCGGCGGAGGCTTGGGCCATGCAGTGGCGGGTGCCGTTGCCGTTGCCGGGGAAGGCGACGCATTCGTCGGCGCCGAGTTTGGCCATCTCCGTGTTGCGGATGAGCCCTGCGCCTCGTCCGTGCGTCTTCCAGTCGGCCGGGTGTATTTCCTCGGTGACGTCCGGGTTGCGTTTACACCACAGGTGGATGAGCCAGTCGGCGGACCGGTCCGGCCTGGTGCCGCGCTCGGGTCGCGGGTAGGCGCCGCCGTGGACGACGGTGAGCCGCGGGTGGACGGCCAGGATTTTGTCGAATTCGGTCCAGATGCGCGGCTTGTCGGTGCGGTCGCGTCCGCCGGTGGCGAGGACGCGCCACGGCTGCTGCTGCCACGCCCAGGTGGCGCACCGGGCGTTCTCGAGGCACAGGTGGCGGAGTGGGGCGCAGGCGCCTTCCCGGGGTTCCTGCTGGCCTTTCAGTGCTGCGGGGGTGTGGGCGGCGCACCGCCAGCCGTTGACGTACAGGCGGGCGGGTTCTGCGCCGCACAGTGTGGTGCGTCCGGTGACGAAGGACGCGCAGGGTTGCGGCATGCGCGGTGCTGGCGGGGTGAAGGTGCGCGGCGGTGCGGGGGCGGCGGCGGGGTCGCTGGTTCGCGCCTTGCACGTGCATCCGGGGTGGGAGCACCATCCGGATGCGCGCATCCACACGTCGTCGTAGATGGGCCAGCCCCACCGCGGCCTTTCGGTTCCGGTGTGGACGCCGTTTTGGTGGTTGCAGCGGGTGCACCACTGCTCGAGCTCGTCCAGGGTGACGGGCAGACGAAGATTCATGGTCTGGCCCCCTTGACGGTGTAGCTACACCCATCTACGGTGTAGCTACACCCATTGAGGAGGGCCACATGGCCAGCACCCAGACCGCATGCGTGATCTGCGACTACCCCACTGACAGCACCCAGCAGGCCAGCATCGGAGACAAGACTGGTCCGTGCTGCTCTGACTGCGCCGAATGGTGCGACGGCAACCTCATCGAGGCCTGACGTGCCGGGGAAGCGCGCCGACGGGGTGCACATGCGCGGCATCCCCGTGCACGATGACCTGTGGACCTCCGCCATGGCCAAGGCCAAGGCGGAGGGGGTCTCGCTGTACGCGCTCATCCGGCAGTGGTTGCGGGAGTACGTCGCCAAGTAGGTCACGGGGCGACCTCGCCCACCTCGAACAGGGCGGGCGGCTGCTCACGGTCGACATCCGCCGCGGCGGCCGCCAGGTTCTTGACCGCCTGCCGGTAGTAGGACGGCTTCAACTCCACCCCGACACCGAACCGGCCGGCCCGGACCGCGGCGTACACCTCGGAGCCGACGCCCGCGAACGGTGTGAGCACCCGCTCGCCCGGGTTGGACCACAGGACCAGGCAGCGGTCGATGACGTCGAGCTGGAGCGGGTGGACGTGCTTCTCGTCCTCTTCGTCGCGGGCCTCCCGGTACGGCAGCACCCGGTCCAGCCGGACGTCGTCCCAGAACGCGGACGCGTACTGCCGCCAGATCCAATGCGAGTACCGGTTCTCGGTCTGCTTGCCTTCCCAGCCGCGGTAGCGCAGCAGCTCGGCGGGCGGCTTACGTTCGCCGGCGTACTCGGTGAGGCCGACCGGGTGGGCGATCGGAACCGGGTTGTCTCCGTGGCGCCGGAAGATGAGCAGGTAGTCCGCGCTCGCCACGCTGCAGCGGGAGGAGTCGTCGACGATCGTCCGGTGCGCGAGGCTCTTCATCAGGGTGCGGTTGCGGACGGTCAGGGGCTCCTTCCACACCGAGTAGCGGCCGGCGTAGCCGAAGCCGTGCCGCTCGTGCAGGCGGATGATGTCGCCCGGGAAGTCGAGCAGAGCGTCGCCGCGGCCGCTGTTCGACTTCGGGATGTCCATGCAGTGCACCGCAGTGATCCGGCCGGGCATGGTGAGCCGGGCGATCTCGGCGACGACGTACCCGTAGTGCTCGAGGAACTCGTCGTAGGAGCGGCTGTTGGACAGGTCGCGCTCGCTGGAGGAGTACTGGTAGAGCCCGGCGAAGGGCGGCGAGTAGATGGACAGGTGCACGCTGCCGTCGGGGTAGGCGGGCAGCACTTCGAGGCAGTCGCCCAGGTGGAGGGCGTACTTGTCGGTGACGGTCTGGTCGAGAACGCCCATTACCTGTTCCTCCAGTGTGTGGGACCGACGGGCATCAGGCCTGTTTCGCAGGCGTGGCGGACGTTCTCCTGCCGCGTGGCCCATTCGAGGTTGGTGACGTGGTTGTTGGTCTTGTCGCCGTCAAGGTGATTCACCTCGGGGCGCTGTTCGGGGTTTGGCAAGAAGGCCGCAGCGACAAGGCGGTGTATCCGCGCATTGGTCGAGCGGGCGTTCTTGGAGAGGATCACGAAGAGGTAGCCGTTCGAGCCGGTGCCGGGACGGAGAATGCGCCCGGAGACCTTGGTCGGAAGTCCGCCCCGACCCGCTCGAAATCGAGGCAGCGAACGGATCTGCCCATGGTCCGAGACCTGGTAGTGGCCTTCGTATCCGGCGATGTCTATCCACGTCTCAGAGGTCAGCTCGCCCATGCGGGGACCTCCACGGGGTGCGGGTAGTCGATGGTGCGGCGGACCGCCGTGGCGTCGCGCATGTGCGCCACGAGGGCGTCGAACATGGCGTCCGCCTGGGCGGCCTTGCGCTGCAGGTTGGCCAGGACGCGGGCGCCGCCCTCGGTGGTGACGATGTCGACGGTGACGGGGTGCTGCTGGCCGTACCGCCAGCAGCGGCGCACCGCCTGATACCACTGCTCGTAGGAGTGGGAGGGGAAGAACGTCATGCGGTGGCAGTGCTGCCAGTTGAGCCCCCACCCGGCGATCGACGGCTTGGTGACGAGCACCCGGATGTCGCCGCGGGAGAACGCCGCGAGTGCCTCCTCTTTGGCGTCGACCGGGTCGGAGCCTTTCACCTGCACGGCGCCGTCGATCAGCTTGGTGAGCAGGTCGCCTTCGTCGTTGAGCTGGCACCAGGCGATGCCGTGCTCGGCGTCGGCCAGCAGCTCGGCGGCGGCCTCGCAGCGTTCGGCGAGGGTGCGGCGGGCCTCCTCCCGCTCCTCTTGCAGGCTGGCCGCGGGCACGTCGAACAGGGCGTTCTCCGGCGGGCGGGAGGCCTTGACGACGTGCTCGCGCTGCACCAGCTCGGGCAGCACGAACCCGTCGTCGGAGTGGCCGTAGTCGGAGGGGCGGCGCATGGCGCGGGCCCACGAGGCGACCCACCGCCAGAACGGTTGCTCGGCGTGGCCTTTGAACCGCCAGGCGTTCCGCTGCCCGAGGTAGCCGCGGCCGGTGGAGGCGTTGCGCTGCTCGTTGACGAAGAACTTGCCGAGCATGTCCATGTAGCCGAGCTCGCCGAGCGCCTCGGAGCTGGTGCCGAGTTCGATGTAGTCGTTGGGCGCCGCGGTGGCGGTGGCGAGCAGCCGGTACGGCGTCTTGCGCATGAAGTCGGTGACGAGCGCCCGGCGGGCGCCGTCGAACGCCTTGATCGCCGAGGATTCGTCGCACACGACGCCCGCGTAGTCGACTGGGTTGAACAGGTGGAGCCGGTCGTAGTTGGTGATGGTGATCGGCCCGGCGGGGCGGCCGCCGCGGGAGATGGCCGCCTCGATGCCGAACTTGGCGGCCTCGTCGGCGGTCTGGTAGGCGACGGCGAGCGGGGTGGCCACGAGTACGGGCCGGCCGGCGTGATGGTGAACGAGGTCGGCCCAGACGAGTTCCATCGGGGTTTTGCCGAGCCCGCAGTCGGCGAAGACTGCTGACCGTCCCTTGCGGAGCGCCCACTGCACGAGGTCGTGCTGGAAGCCGTACAGGAAGCCGGGCAGCTCTTGGGGGTCGAATCCGTGGTCGCCGCCGAGCTGGGTGCGGCGCTCGAGGAAGGTGGCGTAGCTCATGTGAGCCTCAGCGCCATCACGGTCTGCTGGTGGCTGCCGTCCTCGGAGGCGAAGTGGGCGGGGTTGGCCGGCCCGGTCATGCCGATGCGGGCGGGCCCGTCGATGGCGCCGAGCGCGTCGAGCAGGAATTGGGATTGGAACGCGATCTCGATGGGGTCGCCGTCGAGTTTGCTGTCGAGGGTTTCGTTGCCGCGGCCGTAGTCGTCCGCGCCCGCGCGCACTGTCACCTCGTCGGGGGCGAAGTGGAGGCGGATCGCGGTCGTCTGGCGGTCGGCGACGAGGGCGACCCGCTTCACTGCGGCGGCGAGGGCGGCGGCGTCGACGGTGGCGGTGATGGCGGCTTCGTACTTGAGGCGGGCCCGGTAGTCGATGAACTGGTTGTCGAGCAGCCGGACGGTGGTTTGCCGGTCGCCGGTGGTGAAGGCGGCCATGCTGTCGTTGAGGCCGATGTGGACGGGGCCGGTTCCGAACCCTTTGGCGGCGTCGTGGAGGTGCCGGCCGGGGATGAGCGCGGTGAGGTTGCCGACTTCGCCGCGGTAGTGGTCGCCTGCCCACGCGCTGGCGTCCGGGGTCCAGGTGGTGTCGGTAGCGGCGATCCGGTACCGGTCGGTGGCGGCGAGGGTGAGTTTGTCGCCGTCGGTGTCGAGTTTGATGCCGGTGAGGAGGATGGTCGCGTCGTCGCCGCTGACCGCGGGGTGGACTTGTGCGATGGCGGCGGCGAGGGTGGCGGCGTCGATGGTTCCGGCGGGTGGCGGCGGGCTGGGCAGGTTCGGGTAGTCGCCGACGGGGAGTAGGCGGAGGGTGAAGTCGGCGCGCCCGCAGGTGAGGGTGGTTTCGGTGTCGGTGGCGGCGATGTTGACGAATGAGGTGGTGGGGAGGGCTCGGGCGACTTCGGCGAGCATGTGGCCGGGGATGAGGATTTTGCCGGGTTCGGCGATTTCGCAGGGGATGGCGGCTTGAGCGGAGGCGTCGTAGTCGAAGGCGCTGACGGTGACCTGGTCGTTGTCGGTTTGGAGGAGGAGGCCGGCGAGGGCGGGGATGGTGGGGCGGCGGGGGATGGCGCGGGCGGCCCAGGCGACGGTTTCGGCGAGGATTTTGGGGTCGATGGCGAGCTTCACGCGGAGGTCCTCTCGGGCGTGGCGTTGAGGAGGGCCGCGAGGCGCGGGCCGCGCCGGGCCAGGTGCCGGTTGAGGGCGGTGCGGGCGGTGGTGGTGTCGCCGGTGATGGTGGCGAGGGCGACGAGCGCGGTGACGGTCACGTCGCACAGTTCGGCGGCGACGTCGTCGAGGGTGTGGGTGACGCCTTTGCGCGGGTTCTGGCCGACCATGCCGATGTAGGCGGCGGCCACCTCGCTGGTCTCCTCGACCAGTTTGAGCAGGCGGAGCGTCTTCTCGTGGTCGTCGCGGCCGTTCGCCTGGTCGACCCAGTCGAGGGCGGCGCCGACGTGCTTCCACAGGCGGTCTTCGCTGGCGCTCATGCGGCTGCTCTCTTCTGCTTGACGGGGCGGGTGCCGCCGCCGTCGCAGCGGGCTTCGGATACGGGCTGCTTTTCGCGGCGGGAGTGGCCGACGAGCAGCCCGTTTTTGCGCAGCGGGATGGATGCGCGCCAGCAGTGGCGGCACTGCCCGTACTGGCGTTTCGCGTGCAGGTTGGCCACGTTGGCGGGTTTCGGCGGGAGGATGCCGAGCGCGTCGAGCACGTCGGAGAGTGCGTCGGCGTCGGCGTCGAGCCCGGCGGCGACGCCTGCGACTACGGCGCGGATGTGGGTTTCCTCGTCGGGGGTGAGCGGCGCGGTGTCGGCGAAGACGAGCGTGTCGATCGGCTGGGATTTGGGGGGCCGGCGCCGCCACTTGTCGTAGAGGGCTTCGTTGATGGCGAGGACGCGTTCGATCTGTAGTTGCGGGTCGAGGTTGGAGGTCAGCACGGGTTCACCTCGCTGGGGTGCAGGTCGATGCGGCAGCCGATCGCGGCCAGGTAGCGGTCGATGGTGGGGAGTTGGAGGCGTCCGCCGCCGGCGGCCCGGGATTCGATGTTGCTGAGGCAGGCCAGGTGGAGTCGTCTGGTGACGTCGTTGCGGCTGTAGCCGAGGGTGCGGCGCAGGCTGCCGAGCTTGGGCAGCACGTCTTGCAGGTCGCCGATGAGTTGGCCGTTGCGGGTGACGATGAGCCGGTGGTTGAGTGCGGTGGCCCAGGCGGCGGCGTGGTGGGTGCGTGGTGTTCTGTGGCCGTTCTCCCAGTTGGAGATGGATGGTTGGGCGACGCCGATGGCTGCGGCGATCTCGTTTTGGTCGCGGCCTTGGGTTTCGCGGAGGGCGCGGAATCGCTGGCGTAGAGGCGCGGTCATGCGGCACGCTCCCGGGACGCCAGGAACGCGGTCAGCGCCTGCCCGATCCACAGCCCGTACGCGGGCGGTAGTGCTTCCCGTAGCGCGAAGTGGTCGCTGGACCAGTCGATGCCTTTCGCAGCCTGCATCTCGGCGACGGTGGCCTTGCCGCCGCCCTTGCCATAGGCGGCGACGTACGGGCCGTCGAAGTAGGTGCCGTGCCGCCAGCCGCGCACGCGACCTCGATGCTTCGGGTGGGCCGGCCGTTCGGTCGTCCAGCGGCCGAGCTCGAAGTAGCGGTGCATGAGCACGTCGAGCCCGAACATCTCGCCGCACAGCGTGATGTCCTTGCGGACGCTGGAGCCTGCGACGTTCTCGATCACGTACGGGATGCCGATCCTCTTCAGAGCGGCCCTGGTTGGATCGATCAGGCGGGGGTGCGGGTTGCCGCGCGCCGCGTTCGTGCCCTTGGCCGGAGCGCCTTCGCCCTGGCAGGGAGGGGAAGCGTGTGCGGCGACGAAGCCTTGCCGCTGGATCCACGAGGTGTTCCAGCGCAGGAACTTGAGTGCGTCGGCTTGGATGAACAGGTCGCCCGCATAGTCGGGCTGCGGGTTGATGTCCACGCCGATCACGCGAAAACCGGCCTCCTGGTAGCCGCGAGCGACGCCACCAATGCAGCAGAACAGGTCGAGGATCATGGGCTTCATGACGCGACCGCCGTTTCCGGCCAGGCCACCTTGCCGAGGGCGTCCCGCTGCGCCTTCGGCAGTTCGACGACCGCGTGCCCGAGCGCGTCGAGGCCCATGGCGCGCAGCCACCACGCGTCGCATTCGTCCTCAGTGGGGAAGAGGAGCCCGGCCCGGCCTTGCGCGCTGGTGGCCATCTGGCTCTTGGTCGCTTTGCCGCTGCCGGTGGCGTAGATCTTTAGGTGCATGACGTTGACGAGCGCCATCTGGGCGCCCGCGCGGTGGCAGGCGAGGCGTACGACGCCGCCGACTTCGGCGAGTCGGTGGACGGGGTTGCCTCGGATGCCGCTGGCGTAGTCCTCGATGACGATGAGGTGCGGCTGGTAGGTGTTGAGTAGCGCGGTGATGGTGGCTTCGATGTGGTCGAGCCGGTTGAGGTCGTCGGCGAGGGTGCGCGTCTTACTGGCCGCCTTGGGCGCCTTGATGATTGTGGTGCCCTCGGGTGTGGCCACGCCGGATTGCTCGGCGGCGAGGTCGAGGCCGATTACGCACGGTCCGCTGGCGGCGTCAGTGCCGGCGCTGCCCGCTATCTGTGTTGCGGTCATCGCGCACCGTCCCCGTTGATGGCGTGGGCGATGGCGAGCGCGTGTTCCGGCGTGCACGCCCCTTGCTTGTCCTCGGGGATCTGCTCGTAGATGGTGGCCTCGAAGGTGAGCCAGGCTGCGAGGGGTTCGGCGATGCCGGGGTGGGCGAACGCCATCCACTGCCAGTTGGCGTCGGAGACGCGGAACATGTCCGATTCGTCCTCGCTGATGCGTGCTACGTCGTCGTTGTAGCCGTGCTCGTCGCGTTCGCCTTCGCTGAGGATCCAGCGCGGGTACAGTTCGCAGTCTCCGATCAGCCATGGGCCGCGTGAGGTGTTCCTGGCCATCTCGCGGAGGGCGGCTGCGGCTTTGCGTAGTTCGTCGGCGGGTGTGGTGGTGGTGTTGGCGGATGTGCTGGTTGCGTTCACGGTTATGCCTCCAGCAGGCGGGTGAGGTGGACGGTGGTTGGGGCGGGTTCGGGCTGGTAGGTGGCGGCCAGGTAGAGGCCGATGGCGAGCAGGAGTAGGCCGACGGTGGCGGCGAGGATCCACAGGCACAGCCAGTTGCGGCCGTGGGCGACGGTGAGGATGTCGTTGAGGCAGTCGCGCGGCTCCAGCCGGCCGACCTCTCTGTGGAGGGCGGCGGCCAGCGCCTGCTCGTGGTCGACGGCGGCGGTGTCGCTCATCGGGCGCCTCCGCGCGGCTGCTTGGTGTGGCCGGCGACGAACTCGTCCCACAGGCCGGGCCGGGAGGCGTACAGCAGGTCGACGGTGAGGTCGATGCCTCGGGTGCGTTCGCGCTGCACGTGGGCGGCCAGGTCGTCGGCGCGCTGCTGCTGCAGGTCGCAGATCACCTGGTCGCGGAGCGTCCGCCGAAGCGTCTGCTGGCGTTCGGCGGCTTGCCGGCGGCGGCGCAGGGCGGGCCGGACGACGAACTGGCCGACTGCGGCGGCGGCGAGTGCGACGGCGACGGGGGCGGTGATCAGGATGTGGGTGCCCACGACGACCTCCCGTCGATGGCGTGGCGGGCTTGTGCGGCGACGGTGTCGAGCCGGTCGGGCCGGTGTTCGATCGCGTCGACGAATTCGCCGACGACCTTGAGGAGGGTGTCGCGGTCGTTGGCGAGGGCGGTGGCCCGGTGTTCGAGTTGGGCGGTCCGGGTGTTGCGGGAGGTTTGGTGTAGGTGGTGGGTGATGGCGGCGCCGATGAGCGCGGCGGCGAGTATGAGGCCGGGGGTGATGAGCGCGGTCAGGTCAGGCATCGGCGGCCACCGCCTGCCGCGTGTTGCGCTCGCGGATGGCGGTGCGGGTGGCTTTCCTGATCGCTTCCTGGAGTTGGCCGGGGATGGCGCACAGCTCGGCGATGTGGAAGGTGTCCCGCTCGGCGTCGGGGGCGAGGATCATCACCTCGGGCGGCGGTTTGCGCGGTTCCCAGGTGCGGCGGCTGCAGCATTCGGCCGCGTCGTCCTGGCTGTAGCGGCCGGCGGTCAGCCAGTTGGTGGTGTAGCCGGACTTGTTCGGCCCCCAGTAGGCGTGGTGGTGGTTCGACCAGACGAGGTAGACGCTCACGACGAGGCCACCGCCTCTCGCGTGGCGTCCTGCGCGGCGTCGTACGCGGCGATCCCGTGGACGACGGCGTGGCACTGCCAGAGGTACTGCCAGTGGAAGTCCTGGAACGGCCGCTCCCACTTCTCGGGGAAGGCCAGTCGTACACCCTCGTGCCGGAAGGCCGCGACGGCGTACCGGGCGGTCTCCTCGTAGTCGGTGCCGTGCTCGTCGCTGTAGAGGATCTGGTCGCGGACCGCGTTCTGCATGCCGGGGTGCTGCGACTCCTGGTCGGCAGCCTCCTGCGCCACCCACGCACGGAACGCGTCCTCCGACCAGGCATTCACCTCGCCAGCGCGAACCTTCTCCGCCCAGTAGTGCGGGTTGATGCGCCGCCCTGCCGCGACTGCGCGGAACAGGACGAACATGTCCTTGGTGTCATCACCGAATCGACAGAAGTGGTAGGAGCCGTGGGAGCCGTTGACGATCAGGTTGTACGGCCAGGTGATGAGGTCGAACCAGTCGAGGCTGCCGGGCGCGGTGAACCGGATCTGCCGGTAGATGCCGTCGTCGTGGAGGGTTTCGAGGCGGTGGTTGGCGGTGTCGCGGGCGAACTGTGCGGCGATGTCCTGGAGGCGACTCATGCGGCTTCGCCTCCGTTCTGCGCCTGCTCGGCGGCGATGTCCCGCAGCGTGGCGACGACGTGTTCGTCGCTGTGCTCGTCGGACCAGCGGCCGATCGACTCGTCCCAGGCGACGACCGGGTCCAGGGCGAGCCGGTCGATGAGCAGGTCGGCCACTTCGCGGACGGGCCGGAACTCGCCGAGGTCGGCGGTGGGGCTGTTCCAGGTGTCGGGGTGGAATCCGGCGGCGACGGCGATGGCGCCGAGCACGCAGACGGCGCAGGCGCGCGGGTCGTCGTCGAGACCCTCGGGGGTGTAGTAGTCGTTGCGGGCGATGCCGTTCGTCTCGATCAGCTCGGCGGCCCGGCCGAGGATCGCCCCGTAGGACAGATCCAAGGTGGTGGTGTCACTCATGACGTTGGTCCTTCGCGGATGGCGCACCCGGCGCGCGGGTGCGCGGTCTAAAGAGGCGGGACTCAGGCGGCGGGCGGGTACGGGTTGCCGCCGTCAGGGACACATGCGTTGCAGCGCTGCGGCGGGATCTGTCGGCCGCCCGTGATCGCTTCCGCTTCGGCGGCGGTCGCCTCCCGCAGCGCCTTGCCGCAGCCGGCACACGCCAGATGCGGGGTGTCGGAGCCGTTCAGGTGGACGAGCGGGTACCGGGTGCGCTGCCGCGGGAACAGCACCGTCTGGACGCTGCCCTGGTCGTCGATCGGGTCGCCGAGCAGGCCGCCGGTCTCCACGGTTTCCAGGTCGAGGAGGCGCCTCCACCGCTGCTCGCGCAGCCTGCACTCCATCGCCAGGTCTTCGAGGCGTTTCGCCTCCTGCCGGTGCCGGGAGGCGTCGGCGGCGAACCGGTCTGCCTGCTGTCGTTCTTGGGTGGCGTTGTGGCGGATGGTGGCGGTCACCGGGTCGGTTTCTTCGACGACTTCGGCTTCGACGGTGTCGTGGAGTTGCATGGTCATGATGCGATCGCCTCCTGGGCTTCCTGGGTGGTGCCTTCCTGTCGTGCTGGCGCGGCTTGTACGGGCCAGGCGCCGTCGATGACGGCGGCCGGGTCCTGCTTGTCGCCCGCCTTGGGCGAGCGCAGATAGGTCTGGTAGGAGGCGGCCTGCTCGCGCGCCCACTGCCGCTGCTTGCGGAACAGGGCGGGCAGGTCGCACAGGAGGTCGTCGAACAGGTGCCGTTCGTCCTGCCGGCCCGCCTGTACGAAGGGGCGTTGTTCGCGGGGGAGGGCGGCGATGGCGCCCATCCGCCACGCGACCCGGGCGGAGATCAACGCGTCGTAGCGGGCGCCGTGCGCCTCGTCATCCACCCACGGGATGCCGAACACTTGGGCGCACGTCTTCAACGCGTGAGCGCCCTGCTTCTCGTTGACCCGCGGACGCCACTTGTCTATGTGCTTGCTGATCGTTTTGGTGTCGATGACGGGGCCGTAGGAGCCGCCCATCAGGTCGATGAGCGGCCCGAACCCGTGCCGCACCATCTCCGCGTTGAGGAGGGTGAGGTCGTAGCCGCCGATGTTGTGGCCGACCAGCGGGATGCCGTCGGACCAGACGGCCTTGACTGCGGTGACGATCCGGCCGATCCCCTCCACCGGCTCGACGCCGAGCTCGCGCAGGAATTCGTCGGTGTAGCCGTGGATGTCGGCGGCTTCGGCCGGCATCGGCACGCCGGGCGAGATAAAGAGCGGCTTCCGGTCGATCGGGGGCTGGCCACCGCCGACGAGGCCGATGTACGCCTCGACGATGCGGGCCTCGTGCGGGTTCGTCCCCGTACTCTCGAAGTCCAGGCTGGCGAGCCTGCCGGTCCACCAGGTCATATGGTCCACTCCGGCGAGTCGTCGCGGCAGTGGCAGGAGGCGGTGATGTCGCGGATCATGTTGACGGGGCATTCGGTGAGGTGCCGCTCCCAGCACGAGCACGCCGTCCCCTGTCCGATGCGCAGGTCGCAGGTGGACCAGTGCCGGGCGAGGTCGGCGATGTCGTCGGGCAGGTCGTTGATGAGCGCCTGGTAGAGAGGCGTGGCGCGTAGCCAGCCCTCCGGGTCGTCGAACCGGTCGTCGTAGGGTTCGGAGAGGTCCACCTCGTGAGGCATTTCGACGTACACCAGGTCGCCGGTGTCCATGTCGCGGCCGAGAGGTTCGGCCATGATCAACCCCTCGCCGTACGAGTAGGCGACGACGAGGTTGGACACGCGCTTGATCAGCCAGTTCGCGGCGTTGAACCGCCACGCCGGGTCCATGTCGGCGATCAGAGTGGGGACGCCGGTGGCGGGGACCCAGGTGGTGTCCTGGTTGAGGTGCCGGTACCAGGCGCGGGCCTGCCGCCTGGTGTCGTTGACGGTGGCGTTCACTGCCCCTCCTGGTGCTGGGAGGCGGCGCGCACTTCGGCGGCCAGCTGTTCGTCGCCGAGGTCGCCGAGCGCGTGCCGGGCGTGCGCCGCGGCGGTGTTGTCCAGGTATCCGGACTCCGCCGCCGACGTGATCCATGCGAGCCCGGCCTCCCGATCCTTCGAGAGCTGCTCGTAGCCGTGCAGGATGAGGACGAGGGGGGAGACCGGGATGGTGATCGCGTCGCCGCCGGAGGCGCGGACGGCTTCGACGGCCGCCCTCCATTCGGCGGCGATCTGGTCGTAGTAGGCGCGGCTCATCAGGCTGCCTCGCCCTGCTCGCCGGTGTCGCCGTCGGCCGGCTGGTTGACCTTGGCCGCCGCTTCCTGGTCGAGCGCGTCGATGACTCGGGAGGCTTCGTCGAGGGTGAGCTCGTTGCGGGACGTGACCGGGTTGTCGGTGTCGCGCTCCAGTACCGCGTTGACGAAGGCGAGCGCGGAGTCGCGGTCGGTGAGGCCCGCCTCTCGCAGCGCGGTGCCCATCTTTTTGAGCTGCGCATCCGAGATCATCCGCTCGGCGACGTGTCCCGTCACCGGCTCAACGGGCGCTTCCGGCTGCTGCTGCTGGGGGGCGACCGCTTCGCGGATACTCCGGCCAGGCGTGTTCGGCCGCGCCGTGGTGACCACGATCGAACCGTCGCCGTTGACCTCGGCGCCGAGCTCTTCCGGCGTGTAGCCGACCCCGGACAGTTCCTCTTCGCAGGCTTCGCGGGCGACCTCGGAGATGGCGCGCGCCTTGAGCATCGCCTCCGGGTAGTTCTTCCACACCTGCTTGCCGGCGAGGCCGGCCGCCTGCGCGCGCCCCATGGTCCAGGTGGCGCGAAACTCGAAGTCGGGGTCGTCCTTGCGCACGATCGTCGCGACCGCGGCGACAAGGGAGCCCGCGCTGTCGCGTTCCACCCAGACGCGCAGCCGGTGGCCCGCGCGCCGGACCAGCGCGGAGATGAGCCCGGACGATGCGGACGCCCGGCCTTCGATGATGTGGACGCCGAGGATGGCGGCCATGGTGGAGATGCCGAGGGACTGGCCGAACTCGACGGCGTACAGGACGTTGCCGGGCTGGCCCTGGTACTGCTTGGGCAGCAGGTTCGACACGGACAGCGCCTTGGCGTACTCCTGCCGTTCGGGCAGCGAGTCGACGACGCGTTCGGCGGGCAGGGTGGCGAGCGTCATGCTGCGGCTCCAGTCAGCTTGGTCGGGTCGGGGAGGTTGCGGCCGGCCACCAGGTAGGCGGCGCCGCCGTTCTTGCTCTGCCGGGTGGCGAGGGTGCGCCCGTTCCAGCGGGCGCGCTGTGCGGTGCCCATCGCGTGGGCGAGCCGGGTGCGCGCCTGCGCCAGCCGCTTCTCGGCGGCGGCACCGTCGGCGGTGGCGGCGAGGAACTCCGACGCCAGGTCGTCGGGCACGTCGAAGTCCTGCTTCGGGGTGATGTCGGGGCGCAGGCGTTTGACGGCTTCGTAGGTGGCGGGGTGGCCGTCGAGGGCGGGCATTTCGCCCCACAGCAGCGAGTCCAGGAAGTCGTCGGCGGCGGCCCGCATGAGGGCGGCGTCGGCCGGGTCGTAGTCGACGACGTATTCGCGGAATTCGAGCCGGTCGCCGAGGACTGCGATGTAGGCGCGCGGCAGTCCGAGCACGTCCATGTACCACTGGACTTGGGTGCGGTAGTAGACGGGGATTTCGTCGGTGCCGGGCTCGCCCCAGCCGGACCCGTCGGCGTCGGTTTTGATCTCCAGGAGGGCGGAGACCTCCAGGGTGTACCAGCCGACGGGCATGTTGTCGGACAGGTGGTAGCGGATGAGCCGGTCGGGGTTGGCCAGCTGCCAGTTGCGGTTCTGGTGGACCCAGGTGCCGGTTTCGAACAGGTGCCACTCGGGGTGTTGGTCGGCGAACCAGGAGGCGACGGCGGGTTCGAGGTAGTGTCCGCGGTCTTGCTGCTTGGTGGCTGGCGTGGGCTGGATGAGGCCGGCCATCTCGCACCAGGTGGAGTGCGGGGAAGCCCAGGGGGAGAGCCCGAGGATGGCGGCCATGCGGGAGCCGCTGACTCGCTTGGCGCGGGCGGCGTGCCATTGGGGGCTGTCGGTGGGCCAGGTTCCGATGTAGCGGCCGGCAGGCGTGTACAGGAAGGTGTCGGGTTCGCCGTCGCTGTCCCAGCGGGTGCTCATGGGGCGTCGTCCTGTCCGTCGCGGAATTCGCGGTCTGCCTCGTAGCCGATGTGGGGTCCGCCGCCGACGGGCGCCCGACGGGTCTGTTGGGCGAGGTGGGCGGCGTAGGCGGTGACGTCGGCGCGGGCGAGCCGCACCCGGCCGTTGATCCGCACGGTGGGGATGCCGCTGCAGATGAGGAGCGGGATGGCGTGGGCGGTGGGGATGGCGAGCTGGTCGGCGAGTACGGCGAGGGCGCGGTGTACGCCGATGAATTCGAAACTGGCGGCGGTCTTCATTGGCCACCGCCTTCGAGGGCGATGACCCAGCAGATCTGGTCGCCGCAGGGTGCGTGCTGGTCGATCCTGAGCTGCTCGCCCGATCGGGTGCGCTCGAAGTGCAGGACGACCTGGCGTCGCGTGTCGTCGTTGCGTGCGGCGGCCTGGTCGGCGGTGGTGGTGGAGATGCCCCACACGCCGTAGCTGTCGTGCACCCACAGGTGCACGTACGGGGTGCCGTCGTCGAGCGGCTCGCTGCTGGTGTGGATCTTCTTGGCGGTTTGGCTGGTGCGGACTTCGGGGCGGAGCCCGGACATTTCGTGGGTGGCGACCCAGGTGAACCTTTGCCCGTCGCCGATCAGTGCGCGGATGCGGGCCGTGACCAGGTTGAAGTTGTCGTGGGCGAGGAGTCCGTGCCAGGGCAGCCCGTCGGCGAGACGCCGGTATTCGCGCTTCACGGTGGCCGTCATGATCCGCCGTCCTCTCGCAGGTAGAGGCCGCTACTGGCGTTGAAGGCGCGGTCGAGCCGTTCGGCCATGACGGCGGCGTCGGTGCGCAGCAGGTCGAGTTGCCGCCGCACGCTGGCGACTACCTGGAACGGGTCGCCGTGGGTGTCGCCGATACGGTCCTGCACGGCCATGGAGCGGAGCCGGTCGTCGAGTTGGCGGAAGAGCTGGTCCATGCGCTGGACGCCGTCGCGGAGGCTGCCGAGCACGTCGTGCACGGTGGCCGGGTACTTGACCGCGTCCGGGTCGCGGGTGGCGTGGTTGAGGACGCGCACGCACTCCGCCATGGCCGACGCGGTCTGCCTGATGCTGTCGTCGTCGTGCGGCCCGTCAACGTTGAGGTGCAGATCCATCACGCACCCCCAGCCAGGGCGGTGGCGCGGCGGCTGGCGAGCCAGTCGGCCTTGCGGACGCACTCGACGGTGCCGCCAGCAGGGACGTCGAGGGTGCCGAGGTCGTCCACGCCCGGCGGCGGCACGTCGATCAGCACGTAGTTGAAGTGGTAGTTGCTGCAACTGAAGCCGTTGTCGAAGGTGACAGGCGGGACCGCTTTGAGGATCTTGGCGGTGTATCCGTCCACGACGGCCAGGTGGTCGGGGCGGACCTTGTCGACGTCGACGGGGACGGTGGGAAGCGTCACAGCGCCACCGCCACAGGCTGCTCGCCGTACTCGGCGGCCATCTGCTCATACCCGACAGCCGCGATCAGCGCCTCCACCTGCTCATCCGCCGCCCGCCGCGCCACATCCGAGATCGGCGACGGGTCGCCGTGGCTGATCTCGGCGACGATCGTGGCCAGCACCCACCCGAGCAGCCCGGAAACGCTGGTGTCGCGGGCGGCCCGGGCGGCGATGATGCGCAACGCCCGATCCAGCGGAGACTGCACCTGCGGGACGGCCGGCCCGTCAGCGTCGAGGTAGGCGCGGGCGGTCACCATCTCGGCGTCCGCCACCTGCGGCACCTCCTGGGCGGGGATGCCGGGCTTGCCTACGCGGATCACCGTCTCCAGGGCGCCGTGCAGGAGGTTGTGGCCGGGCTCGCCGGTTCGGCCGGCTGCGTAACTGGCGACCGCTGTGATGATCTGGTCGACCACGCACGGGGTTTCGCGGTCGCGGGCGGCGAGCCACGCGTCCGTCTCCTCCAGGGTGACCGGCGGCAGCAGGTTAACCAGGGACAGCAGGTGGTCTGCGACCTCGCTGGTGGCCGGGAGTGTCACGTCGATCCGGGTCGGGTCGGCGAGCCAGGAGACGAGGATGCGGGAGGTGGGTGGCAGGCCGGGCCAGTAGGTGAGCAGGGAGAGCGCCTGCCGGTCCTGGGCGGTGAGTGTGGTGGTGTCGGCGGCGGCGGCGTTGTTGATCGCGCAGGTGATGTCGAGGATGTCGAACGCGGTCAGCACGCCCATGGTGCGACGCTGCTGGATGACGCGCTTCCATTCGGCGGTCAGGTCTGCCCACACCGACGCTTCCACGTCGTCGCCGTTCGGGCTGTCGGGGCAGGCGAACCCGTGCTCGACCATGACGGGGGCGTTCGGGTGCTGGTAGGCGTCGAGGCCGAACAGGTAGTCGGCGCCGTACTCGTACGGGTCGTCCCATGCGGCGAAGATCTGGCCGAGCACGCACTGGTCGTCGAAGCGGATGTTGAGGGTGTCGAGGTCGATGTGCTGTTCCCAGCCGGGCAATTTCACGTCGAGGAGGGCGGCGCCCTGCGCGACGCGGTCCGCGAGGGAGCGAGGGATTGCCGTCATGCCGGGGATGGCGTGGTTCGCGAAGTAGGTGTCCTCGTCGGCGGGGGTGACGGCGGGGAGCCGCCAGGCCAGCTGGTAGAGGAGGCGGGTGCACCGCTGGTTGAGCGGTAGCGGCAGGCTGCCGTCGAGAATCTTGCGGATGAGGAGCGCGGTGAGGGGCTTGCAGCCGGGCCAGTAGGTGGCGACGGTGAGCGCCTGCCGGTCCTCGGCGTTCGGGGCCGTGCCGTGGTAGGCGACGTTGTGGACGGCGCGTTCGATGGCGAGCACGTCGGCCGGGGTCAGCTGTTCGGCGGGCTGCGGCTGGGGGGTGGTTGTGGTAGTGGTGGTCATGTCCGTGTCCCTTGCTAGTGGGGATGTCGGATGGTGAGCGGGGCTCGTCCGGTGGCTCGGATGAGCCCTGCGGGCTTTGTCAGGGGGAGTGCACGCTGGGGCGGCTGGCGATGAACGCGTTGAGGGCGTCGGCCGGGACGCGCAGCTTGGTCGTCTTGGCGCCGGGCCGGGCGATGTCGATCGCCTTGAGGTCGCCGTCGCGGATGTACTCGTAGACCGTGTCGCGGTGCACCCGCAGCAGGTCGGCGGTCTCCGGGATGGTGAACACGAGCGGCTGGCTGACCGGCTTGCGCCCGTTCGCGGCGGTCATGAGGCGACCGGTTCGCGGGCGTCGAGCTCGATGTCGAGGTACTGGCGGAGGAAGTCGCGGACGCTGTCGTCGCCGAACGCCCACAGGATGCCGACGACGTAGGGGCCGGACAGTTCCTCTGTCTTGCCGGTCAGCACCCGGTTGTGGATGGAGACGTGGACGCCGATGGCGTCGGCCTGGGCGACCTGGGTCAGGAGGCCGAGTTCGGCTGCCCGCTTGTCGAATTTGGTGCGGCGCAACCGGACGACGTGCGCCATCGGACACCTCCTGGTTGAAGTACGAACTTTGCTTCTGAGAGAAGCTGTGCCCTGGAATCTAGTCTTTGCTTCTGAGAGAAGCAATAGCCTGTTCAAGATTCTTTGCGCCCGAAATCAGGGCTTTCACGTGGGTAAACCCGAACAGTCAGATTTCGCTCTCTAGAGAGGGCATGGTTCCTGGCTGATCACGGAGGTATCATCTTTGCTCGTGGGCAAAACTGCTGGTCAGCCCGGCGACTGGTTGCGTCAGGAGCTGACTCGACGCGGCTACGACCTCCGATACGGGGGCCAGTCGCAGTTTGCGCGCGAGGCGGACATGCACGTGAGCATCGTGAACCGTGCCCTCCAGGGCAAGGGAGTCACGCTGGATGTCCTACGCCGGATGGGCAAGGCGCTCGGCTACAACGTGGGGGAGATGCTCGTCATCTCCGGCCAAGTCGAGCGTGACGAACTGCCGATCCGGCCACCCGAGGAGCTGGAGGACACGCCGTCCCCGGAACCCGACACGAACCCGTACACCGACCCGCAAGAGCGGCAGATCTGGGCGATCGACGGACTGTCGGATGATCTGAAGCGGATGCTCATCACATTCTTGAAGACGATGCGTGCCGACGTAGGCGCGGACGAGGAGCCGGCCGCTCGCGTGACGGAGCTTCGCCGCCGCCCTTCCTGAGTGCACGCCTGTGGCCCCGCTCCGGCCCGGCCGGTGCGGGGTTGCTTTCTGTAGCCGCCTTGTGGATCGCCGTGGTGCGTTGTACGTGCGTTGTGAAGACCCGACAGCCCCCGACAGCGGCCGACAATACTCGACCGTTTCCGCAGGTAAACGGCTTCATGAGTAGGGCTCACCTGCAAGTCCGTCTTCGTTCACACCGAAGAGGTCACTGGTTCGATCCCAGTATCGCCCACCAAGGTCAAAGGCCACCTTCCCATGCGGGAGGTGGCCTTTTTCGATCTTTGTGCAGCGGTTTCCCAAGAACCCAAGCTGCCATCCAGGCGCCTGAGAGCTTTCCTGGTGGCCTCGTTCGGCGCCTCGCTGGAGATCACGGCGCACCTGAGGCGATTGCTGTCGGTCCTTTGCCGGCCCTCGCCGCCTGGCGGGTCGACGTGGCGAAAGGGGTCGCGGCCGACCCCGCCAAGCCGGCAGGGCTCGCCCTGCGGTGGACGCTCGGAGTCCCGTGCCGGTGCCTGCTGTTGCTCGTGGTTCCTGATGACGGTGGCTCGCGAGGGCGTCGCGGTGAATTATGGGGTACCTCGACGGGCCTAAGGCGGAGTGTTGGTGCGTGAAAGCGTGAAATGTCCGGACTGTGGGGCGATGTTGTCCGGGACCGGGGTTCAGGAGCCGGTGGCCGAATGCCCGGGGTGTGCGCTGCCTCTGCAGGGACCCGCGGCGCAGGAGCTCTGGCAGGTGGAGCAGGCTCTCGCCGGGCTGAGGGATCAGCAGGTCCGGTTGCAGGCTCGGCGTACGGAACTGCTCGGTGTTCTGCGTGCCGGCGCGGCGGGTGCGGGTGTGGTGCCTCCGTGGGTGGGTGCGGTGGCGCCGTATCCGGGGGTGGCGGCCGGACCGCCCGGTGTCGCGGTGAGGGAGGTCTCGCCGGGAGCCGCGAAGAACGTTCTGCTCATTCTCGGCGGCCTGCTGCTGACGGTGGCGGCGGTGGTGTTCACCGTGGTGAGCTGGGGGCGGCTGGGCATGGGCGGGCGGGCGGCCGTGCTGGCCGGGTTCACCGCGCTGGTCATGCTGGCGCCGGTCGTGCTGACCCGGCGCAGGCTCAACGCGACGGCCGAGACCGTGGCCGGGTTCGCGGTCGCGCTGCTGCTGCTCGACGGCTACGCGACCAGGCAGGTGGGGCTTCTCGGGGTTGACGGCCTCGACGTGCTGCACTACACGGCGGGGGTGCTCGGGCTCACCGCGCTCATCCTGGTGGCCTATGCCCGGGTCACCCGGCTTCGCGGACCCGCTCCGGTCGCCGTGGTGCTGGCGCAGCCGGTCCTGCCGCTCCTGGGCAGCGAATGGCCGGCGACCTGGCTGGTGGCCATGCTGGTGGTCACGGCGGCGCTGGACGTCGCCCTGGTCCGCTACGGCCGGGGGACGGTGCGGGTGACGGCCGCCCTGGCGGGCAGCGGGGTGGCGACTCTCGCTCTCCTGGTCGGCGCGCCGTACGCGCTGGGGTCCCCGTCGGTCGGTCAGGCCCTGGTCAGATCGGTGCCGCTGGCCGCGCTGGCGCTGCTCGGCGGGCTCGTGACATGGCTGCTGGTCAGGCCGGGCAAGGCTCAGGGGGAGATCTGGGCCGGCGCGGTCACCATCGGGACCGCGCTCGCGCTGATCGCCGTGCCGGCCGCGCTGGCGCAGCCCGCGCTGGACGGACCGGGTACGGACTGGCGTTCCCTGGCCTACCTCGTCCCGGCACTCGCCGTGGTGCTCGGCGCCGCCCGGTTGCCCTGGCGGAGGGTACGGCTGGCGGGCATGGCCACCGGCGGGCTGGTGGCGCTGGTGACCGTGCTGACGTTGCTGCCTCGGCTCGTGGCCACCCTGGCGGCACCCTTCGCCTGGCTGGACGTGCTCTGGACGGGGACGTGGGACGGACGGCGGTGGCAGCCGTTCGAGATGGTGGCGTGGCCGGCGGACGTGGTGGCGCTGGGTGCGGTGGCGGCAAGCCTCCTGGTGATGGCCGTGTGCGGCACCGGCGGGTCGCCGTTGAAGGCGGCGGACGTGCGTGGCACCGGTGGGCGGTCGATGCAGGCGGCGGTCGTGCGTGGCGCCGGTGGGTGGTCGTTGAAGGCGGCGGACGTGCGTGGCGCCGGCGGGTGGCCGGTGCAGGCGGCGGCGGCCGGTGCTCTGGTGTCCGGGGCGGTCATGGTCGCGGTCTTCCCCCAAGCCTTCGCGATGCCCTACCCGGCAGCGGTGGCGGTGCAGGTGGTGGCGGCCGTCGCGGCGGCGGTGGGCGCCGCACTGGGCCGGGCGCCCTGGTGGGCGGTCGCATGCGCGCTCGTCGCCGGTCCGGCCTCGGTACGGGCGGCGGCGTACGCGTTCGGCAGCGAGCCGGCGACGCTGATCGTGCTGCCGATCCTGGCGGTGGCCGCCGCCGTCGTGGCTCTGGTGGCCAGGCTGCGGAAACTCCGGAACTGGGGACTGGGCTTCGCCGCGCTGTTCCTCGGGCTGGAGGCGGTGGCGGTGGGGTTCTCGCTGGGCATGCGCGTCCTGGTCGCGGCGAGCGTGGGGTTCGCCGTGGCGGGGGTGCTGGTGCTCCTCATGTCGCTGCGGGCGGGGTCCGCCGGCCGAGGCGGTGTGAACGCCACGGCCGGCCGAGGCGGTGTGAACGCCCCCGCCGGCGGAGGCGGTGTGAAGGGCCTCAGGTACTCGGGTGCCGTCCTGCTGTTGCTGGCCTCGTGGCTGCGGCTGGGGGCCGACGAGGTCACCGTCGTCGAGGCGTACACGGTGCCGTGCTCGCTGGCCCTGCTGGTGTCCGGCTGGTGGCGGCGGCGTGGTGCACCGGTGCCGTCATGGGCGGCCTATGGTGCGGGCCTGTCCTTCACGATGCTGCCCAGCCTGGTGGCGGTCTACGCGGACACGGAGTGGCGGCGGTCGCTCGCGCTCGGGGTGCTGGCGCTCGCGGTGTTGTTCGCCGGAGCCCGGTTCCGGCTCCAGGCGCCCACGGCGATCGGAGCGGTCGTGGTCGCCGGGGTCGCGGTGCGGGAATTGGCCCCGTACGTGTCGGAGATGCTCCTCATGGTGCCGCGCTGGGTGCCGATCGCCGTGGGCGGGCTGCTGCTCGTGGTGGTCGGGGCGACGTACGAGGCACGCATGCGGGACCTGCGCCGGCTGCGCGACACCCTGACGGCGATGGGCTGACGGCCGCCGCCGGAACCACAGCCCCCGGCCGGTGGCGGATTGTGTCGTATGAGGCGGCTCGCCCCGGCTTCGGGAAAGTACCCTTGGCTGATGTTCTCGCCCCAAGGCCCGTCGCTGCGTGAGCTGGCGGTCCAGGCACTGTCCTCGGTCGAGCGCGGTTACGACCTGCTTGCGACGAAGTTCGACCACACGCCTTTCCGCACCCCCGACGGCGTTCTTGACGCGACCGCCGACGCTCTGCGTCCGCTCGGGCCGTTCGAGCGGGGGCTGGACGTGTGCTGCGGCACCGGCGCGGGAGTGCGGGTCCTCGAACCCCTGTGCCGAGGACAGGTCACGGGAGTCGACTTCAGCGCCGGCATGCTCGCGCAGGCGCGCCGGGCACACCCGGACGCCGCGTGGGTACGGGCCGACGTTCGAGCCCTGCCCTTCACCGAGTCCTTCGACCTCGCGGTCAGCTTCGGAGCGCTCGGACACTTCCTGCCCGCCGAACGACCCGCGCTCTTCGCCGGGGTCCACCGTGCGTTACGACCTGACGGGCTCTTCGCCTTCCCGATCGGCGCGCCCCCGCCCATCAGGTCGGGCCGGTACTGGGCGATGCTCGGATTCGACCTGGCCATGCGGGTGCGGAACGCCGTGTGGCGTCCCCCCTTCGTCATGTACTACGGCACCTGCCCGCCACACGCGGTCCGCACCGACCTGGTGGCGGCCGGATTCACCGTGGAGACAGTCCCCTTGACGGCCCTGGGCCGGCGCGAGGACGGCAGCCCGCGGTGCGGGCTCGTCCTCGCGCGGAAAACTCGGGCGTACAGGCACCGGTGACCTCGAAAAGAGCCGGCGCAGCACGATGGACGGTCGGTCAGATCGTCAGCCCGTGATCGCTGCGGAACGCAGGGCGGCGCGGATGCTGGTGACCGGATCGCCGTGGTGGTAGATCCGCTCCGACGGTTCGATGCCGTCCAGGAACTCCTGGTAGCGGACGGCGTAGGTGAGGTCGGACAGCGGCCCGGCGATCGCGAGCGCCCGGGCCGGGTCGCAGCCGGGCAGGTGGGTGGTCCAGGCATCGATCCAGGCCTTGGCGGCGGCGGGTCGTTCGGCGGGGGGAAGCCAGTCGCGGGGCCGTAGCCCGTCCAGCACCGGGTTGCCGAGGTGCGCGTCGGCGAAGTCGACCACGGCCGGCGGGCCGCCGTCGCTGCGCCAGTTTCCCGGGTGGAAGTCGCCGTGCACGACCGTGTCGGGCAGGCCGCACTCGGCCAGCAGGGGCCACCGTTCGACCAGCTCGTACGCGCCCGCCAGTTCCTCGGCGGTCAGCTCGCCGCCCACGTCACCGGCGAGCAGGTCGCGAACCTGATCGGCGATGACGGGTCCGCGCCGGTCCGGCAACCCGGGCGGGATCGCGCCCGTCAGGCTGGCCTGTGCGGCGACCAGTCGCGTCACCGCGCCGGCGACGATCCCGGCGGAGGCGTCCCAGCAGTCCTCGCCGGGAAGGTGCTCCAGCAGGACCCGCCCCGGCCCCGACGCCACGACCGGGGGAACCAGGCTCGGGTCCAGGGCTGCGAACGCGTCGAGGACGGTGGCCTCGTCGGTGGCGAAGTGGGGTGTGGCCTTCAGCCATACCGGCCCCCGGGCGGTGGGCAGGAGGAACAGCCCGGCCAGATTCCAGGTCCGGCGTTGCCGGATCGGCCCGGTCAGCGGTCGCCCGGCCGCACTCAGCGCGTCCGCCGCCCAGCTCAACAGCTCCCGAAGCCCGTCGATCCGCGCCCACGGCGCACGCAGCGGCTCGGGTCTGTCCAGCACCGCGTGGTCGGCCGGCAGCGGAGCCGTCAGCCGCCCGGGCGCAGGCCGCTCCAGCGCTTCGACGTGATAGGTCACATGACCCCCGCGGCCTCCTTCGCCGCCGTCCACGTCCAGCAGGCGCAGCACCAGCACGTCCACGCCGAGCGCCTGGCGCAGGTGGGCGACGACCGGCTGCACGTCGGCCCACCACGGCACGTCCACCGCGAACGGGCCGACGACACCGAGCCGATCCGCACCCGAGGTGATCCATGCGCTGACCGTCCTGTCCATCCGCTCAGTGTGATCGCTCCCTCGCGACCTCCGCCACGCAATATCCGGCCGCCCAGTGCCCGGTGCGGCGCGTGTTCCGGACGCGGGCACCCGCTGCCGAGACCGGCGACGGGACTCTACGCAAAACGGACAAATGCGTACAAGCTGGACGTGGTGGGTAGGGGATGGGGGAGGGATCGATTGCCCCATCCCTCGGACGCCCTGGCTGTGGGAAGTGGTCGGGGCGTCCGAACGTCCGCGAACGGGGGTTCGTCCGGATCGGGCCGGATGCGCGATGGGGTGACGGCCGCGTGAGAGCGTGGTGAACACTTCTCGCGTGCCCTGTCCGGTTTGGTGGTCGGGTCAGCACAATGGCCGCCATGATCCGATTTCCTCTGACACGTTTGCGTGCCCTGATGATGGCCGGCCTGATGGCGGCCGGGCTGGTGGTGTCCCTCTCCGGCGTCGCCATGGCCGACACCCCGCCGTCGCAGGACGCGGCGCGGCCGCCGTACTCGCTGCTCCAGATGAACCTCTGCCTGAGCGGCTATGCCGGCTGCTATCCCAGGACCCAGTACCCGAAGATCGTCGATGAGGCCGTGGAGCGCATCCAGGCCAACGACGTCAACGCGGTCACCCTCAACGAGGCGTGCAGCGGCGACGTGGCGGAGATCGCCGAGCGCACCGGCTACCACTACCGGTTCGCCACGGTCATCTACAACGGCGCCCCGCTGGCCTGCAAGACGCCGGCCGGGCGGGGCGAGTTCGGCAACGCCGTGCTGACCAAGGAGGCGATCCGGGCTTCCGAGGACGCGCCGTACTCGGTGTTCAGCGGGGTGGAGCAGCGGCGCTGGCTCTGCGTGACGACCGCCCGCGGCGTGGACGTGTGCACCAGCCACCTCTCCACCGACGGCGAGGCGCCCGGGACCGCCAACTCGATCCAGTGCGCCGAGCTCGCCCAGGTGCTCGCCTCCCGCGGCCGGCCGACCATCTTCGCGGGTGACGTCAACCGCCGCTCGTCGTGCGCCCCGCAGGGCCAGTGGACGCTGACCGACGCGGCCGCCACCCAGGCTCCCGGCATCCAGCACGCCTACGGCACCCTCACGGCTCCCACGCTGGAGCTCGAGCGGACCACGTACACCGACCACGACGCGCTCGTGATCCGCGCCGGCCTGCGGAAGTGACCTGACCGGGTGGTCCGGGGTTTTGCTCACGGACCACCCATCTAGGTGGAGGTGCTGCTGGGGGTGTGTCAGTCGGGCGGGCTCAGAAGTCGCGGGAGCGGCGCAGGGCGGGCGGGCGGCCGTCCGGGTCCACCGCCCACCGGTAGAGCGGCAGCGCCAGCAGCTTCTGCAGCCGCGACAGGTGCGGCGCCGGATGGGGGCGCAGGCGGCCCGGCGGGCGCGGCCCCGTACGGCCGGACGTGTGCCACGTCTCCAGCGCCGACGCCGAGCGGGCGAACGCGTCGAAGGCGGCCACCGGGTCGCACAGGTCGTCGTACCGCTCGGCCGGCAGGTCCAGGTGCTCGGCCATGAGGGACAGACGCAGCTCCCTGGCGAAGCGCAGCGCCCCGGCCGGCGGCCTGGGGTCCTCCCGCTCGTCCAGCACGGCGCAGCTCAGCTCCGAGTCGTACGTCCACGACCGCAGGTTGACGTTGTCCGAGCCGACCGTGGCCCACACGTCGTCCACCACGCAGACCTTCGCGTGCACGTAGACCGGGACGCCCTGGTGGTTCTCCAGGTCGTAGACGGCCACCCGGTCGCCGCCCGCCCGGCGCAGGCGGCGCAGCGCGTCAGCGCGCCCGATGAGGCTCGCGGGCCCGGCCAGCCAGCCGTCCTGGTCGGGGTGGCGCGGCACGACGACGATCATCCGCAGCTCCGGCTCGCGCTCCAGGGCCCGGGCGAACGGCTCGATCACGTCGGTGGACCACAGGTACTGGTCCTCCAGGTAGATCAGCGAGCGGGCGCGGGTCAGGACCTTGCGGTAGGCGTGGGCGATGCTGCGCTCCCCGTCCGGCGCGAAGGGGTAGCCGTGCCGCCTGGCCGGGTACGTGCGCAGGAGCTGCACGCGGTGGTGGCCGGCCGGCGGCGGGGGCGGGCCGGGGCGTGGCAGGGCGGGGGCGTCGTCGAGGCGGCCGAGGTGGTCGCGCAGGCGCCGCAGCGGGTCGCGGGTCTCGGGCGCCGGGTCGTCCCAGCGCTCGCAGAACACCCGCTCCACCTGCTCGACGGCGGGGCCGCGGACGGCGAGCTGGATGTCGTGCCAGGGCGGGCGCGGGCCGTACACGTCGGGCATCGGGGCGCGCTGCGGGTCGCCCGCGTGGGAGGCGTCGTCGCGGCGGCTGTGGCACAGGTCGATGCCGCCGACGAAGGCCACGTCCCGCTCGGGGTCGCGGTCGTGGCGCAGGATGACGAACTTCTGGTGGTGCGAGCCGCCCACGGCGGTACGCGTGTCGAGCAGGGCCTGGCCGCCGGTGTTCTCGATCTCCTGGCCGAGGTGGCGGTTCTCGGCGGAGCTGAAGCGCAGCAGGTCGAGGTGGGAGCGCCAGATCAGGCCGCGTACGAGGGCGCCGCGCCCGGCGGCGGCCGCCATCGCCGCGCCCACGCTCGGCCCCTCCGGGGTCAGGCGCTCGTCCGGGTCACCGCGCCAGTCGGCGAACAGCAGCAGGTCGTCCTTGCCCAGCTGCTCCAGACAGGTGTGCAGCTCGGCGAAGTAGGCCGCGCCGTGGACCAGCGGGCGCACCTCGTTGCCCTCCGACCACGGCTCGAGGTCGGTCGCGGCATTGCCGCGCTCCTCCCCGGTGAGGAACCAGTCCTGGATGCGCATCCGATCCTGGCTACCCCGGCAGCGGGGGCTGATACCTCTGCCACGCCGGTTCCGGGGCCGGCTCGGCGGTCGTGCCGGTGGGGTCGGCGGGCAGCCGTACGGTGAACGTCGCCCCGCCGCCCGGCCGGCCGTCGGCGGCGATCGTGCCGTCGTGGCCGTCCACCACCTCCCGTACGAGCGCCAGCCCCAGCCCGAACCCCGTCCCCTCGAACCTGGCGAAGAGCCGCTCGGCGTCCTCGGGGTCCAGGCCCGAGCCGTCGTCCCGGACGGTGAGCTCGACCACGGACGGCTCCCTGGACAGCGTCACCCAGATGTGCCCGCCGGCGCTGGTGTGGCCGAGCGCGTTGTCCAGGAGTGCCGAGATCACCCGCCGCAGGGCCGACTCCACCCCGCTCACGACGTGGTCGCCCGGCCCGTCGCAGCGCACCTCGACGGCCACCCCCCGGATGGCGGCCCTGGCCTCCTCCGCCTCGGCCAGCTCGGCGGCCAGCACGGCCAGGTCCACCGGCCCGAACGGCCGGCGCAGCTGCTTGAACTGGGCGGACCTGAGCAGGTCCTCGACCACCTCGCCGAGCTGCCTGGTGCCGGCCACGAGCTGGTCCACCTCGTCGATGAGCAGGATCGGGTCGGTCCCCCCGCGCAGCCGCCGCGACAGGAGCTGGGCGCGGGTGTGCAGGCGGGTCAGCGGGGTGCGCAGCTCGTGGCTGACGTCGGCGGCGAAGCGGCGCTGGCGGGCCAGGGCCTCGCCCAGGGGCGCGATCGCGCGCCGGGAGACGACCTGGCCGACCAGCAGCGCGGCCAGCAGCCCGGCGATCTCCGCGCCGGCGAGCGTGCGCAGCAGCCGCTGCCGCTCGGCGGCCGGGTGACGCAGGTCCAGCACGGCCTGGACCGTCGTGTAGCCGCGCCCGCGCGTGTGGACCAGGTAGTCGCGCCCGGCCACCCGCACCTGCGCGAGCCGCGGCCCGCCGCCGGCGGCCACCTGGTCGAGGGACGCCCGGACGGGGAGCGACGCCGGGGCGCCGGGGGAGGCGCGGACGGTGCCGTCGGCGTGCAGCTCGAAGAGCCACATGCAGGGTGGCGGCTGCCCGACGGGCGAGCCCTCGGCGGCGGCGGCCAGCTCGCGCCTGGCCGCGTCGTCCTGGCTGTGCACCATGGCGCAGTAGACGAGCACGCCCACCAGCGCCAGGACCACGGAGATCGCGCCCGCCACCTGCACGGTGAGCCGGCGCCGGGCGCGGACGAGCAGCCGCCGGTCGGGATCGGGCCGCCGGCTCCGGTCCGGGCCCGCCGGGCCGCGCCAGGGCGTGGTGAGGCTCATAGCCGCCCCAGGCGGTAGCCCACCCCTCGCACGGTGTACACGACCCCGGAGCCCAGCTTGTTGCGCAGGTAGTAGACGTAGGTGTCCACGATCGATTCCTTGTTCGCCCCGTCGAAGACCCGCTGGCGCAGCGACCTGCGGGTGTGCACCTGCCGGGGGCGGGCGGCCAGCGCGCTGAGCAGCCGGCACTCCTGCCCCGACAGCGTCACCTGCTCCCCGGTCGGCAGCCGTACGATGTGGGACTCGGCGTCCAGCCAGCCCGCGCCCAGCGGCAGCAGCCGGGCCAGGTCGATGTTGCGGCGGTGCAGCGCGCGCACCCTGGCCAGCAGCTCGTCGATCTCGAACGGCTTGACGAGGTAGTCCTCCGCGCCCGCGTCCAGCCCGGCGACCCGGTCGGCGACCGAGCCGAAGGCGGTGAGCACGAGCACCGGCACGGTGACCGCCTGCCGCCGCAGCCGCCGCAGCAGGTCGATGCCGTCGAGCGAGGGCAGGCCGCGGTCGACGATGAGCACGTCGTACGCGCGGCTCAGGCCCAGATGCAGCCCCCGCTGCCCCTCCAGCGCCAGATCGACCGTGTAGCCCTGTTCGGTGAACAGGTCGACCAGCATGTTCCCCAGTTCGCGATCGTCTTCGACGAGCAGCAGCCGACGGGAGGGCAGGTCGGCCGTGCCCGATGTCCCAGCCACGAGACCACCGTTACACCACTGCCGGGGATTTACCAGGTCCACTGAACCATTGGCCCCGCCCGCGAACCGGCCACTCCCCGCCCACCTGCGCGATCACGAGGAATTGGACCTGACTTCGACCGGTGGATCGACGGGTGCCACGGTCTTGGCGTCGCGTTCGAGGCGGTCGGGCAGGGCGAGCTTGTACAGGGGCAGGGCGGCCGCGGTGGTCAGCACGGCCACGAGCACGAGCATGGCGAACAGCTCCTGCGTGATCATGCCCTGGGCCAGGCCGATGTTGATGAAGATGAGGATCATCAGCCCCCGGGCGTTCATCAGCGCCCCCACCGCGTACGACTCGCGCCGGCCGAACCCGAGCCCCCTCATCGCCAGCGAGCACCCGAAGTACTTCCCGGCGAACCCGGCCAGCAGGATCACCCCGAACGCCAGCAGCATGGCCCCGCCCGCGATGCCGCCGAGCTGGGTGTTCAGCCCGGAGAAGGTGAAGAACGTGGGCAGCAGCAACGTCGAGACGACCTCCATCATCCGGCCGTGCAGGGCCTGGCGGAAGGCGGGGTCGCGGGGCATGGCCAGGCCGGCGAAGAAGCCGCCGAAGACCGCGTACACGCCGATCCAGTCCGTCAGCCAGCCGGCCGCGAGCGGGATGAGGATGACGGCGTACATGGCGCCGGGGCCGAGCCGGCCGGTGCGCGCGACGGTCCGGCCCATCGGGCGCAGCATGGGGGCGACCACCTTCAGCATCACGACGGCGAACAGCGCGGTCAGCAGGATGGTGGGCAGCGCGCCGGTGGCGCCGTCGCCGAGGTGCATGGCCGACAGGACGGCCAGGAGGCACCAGGCCAGGGCGTCGTCGATGGAGGCGGCCAGCAGGGTGAGCCGGCCGACGGGGCTGTTCTCCAGGCCCCGCTCGTACAGGATCCTGGCCAGCATGGGGAACGCGGTCAGCGACAGGGCGCCCCCGACGAACAGGGCGAACTGGAACGGGGGCACGTCCGGGCGGGACAGCAGGTCGTACACGAGGAGGCCGGCGCCGAAGCCGAGCAGCAGCGAGGGGACGATCCCCGACGCGGCCAGCACGGACGCCTTGCGGACCTCGCCGGGCGTCTGGGCGCTGTGGTCGAGGCCGGCCCCGACCAGGAACATGTAGAGGGTCAGACCGATGGTGCTCAGCACGTACAGGATCGGCCGGACCTCCGGCGGGAACAGGGCCGCCTGCGCCTCCGGGAAGAGCCAGCCGAACAGCGTGGGCCCGAGCAGGACACCGGCGACCATCTCGCCGAGCACGCGCGGTTGCATCACCATGAGGGCCAGCCGCCCGCAGATCGCCGCGGCGATCAGGATGACGACGAGTGCGGGCAGGACCTTCAGGATGAGGGCGAGGTTCGGGTCAGGAGCCGTGACGAGAGTCAGGGCGGGAGTCAGAACGGGCATGCCGGTTCTCCGGTTCAGAGGTGAAGTGGTGTTCGCACAGCCGCTGCCGGCGCGCGTCCCAGACCATGTAGCTGCCGAGGACGAGCTGCACCAGGCCGCGCCAGACGTCCTCCCAGCGGTCGCGCACCCGCAGGTACGCCAGGGCGAGGCGGGGGCGGTGCGGAGCGTCGAGAGGGGTGAGCAGGCAGGGCCCCCGGCTGGGCAGGGACCTGGTGTGGGAGACGGAGGAGTCCAGGACGTAGCGGTCGAGCACCTCCCGGGCCACCGCCCGCATGGCGATCGGCGCCAGCCGCCAGGCCGGGCAGGGCCGGTTGGCAGCCACGCCGAACGGGATGTGGTTGAGCTCCTTGACCGGCCGCTCGGAGCGGGCGGGGTCGAAGCGGTCCGGGTCGAAGCGGCCCGGGTCGGTGAAGCCGGCGCGGTGGAACTCCGGGTAGTTGAAGCAGAGCACCGAACCGGTGGGGATCGTGGTGCGCTCGTCGAGGCGGATGTCGCCGGTGGTGATGCGGTGGGCGATGCCGAACAGCGGGTAGAGCCGCATCGTCTCGGCGATCACCTGGTCGAGGTAGCGGGCGTCGCCCGTACGCGCCCTGTGCTGCACGTCCGGGTGCCGGGCCAGGACCAGCAGCAGGTGGGCCATGGCCTCCGACATCTGCACGACGGCGGTGTTGAAGAAGGCGCCCTGCAGGTAGTGCGCCTGCTGCAGGGGCGTCAGGCCGGGCGGGAGCGGCACGCGCACCCGGGACAGCCGGCCGAGGAGATACCGGGTCAGGCGCTCCCGGCGGCCCATGTGCCGCAGGCCCGTGCACTTGAGCGAGGTGACGACGTCGTTCGCGTTGGCGGCGATCAGGTCGCGGGCCGCGCGCGGGCAGGGCTCGGCGAAGACCAGCTCGTACGAGAACTCCGCCCACAGCGGCATCATCAGGTCCCGCAGCCGCACCAGGCCGCGCACGCCGTCGAGCGTCCGGGCCGCGCAGCGGCGGGCGAGCTCCTCGGCCTCGGCCCGTGGCACGGCGAGCAGGGCGCGGGTGACGCGGGCCACGGCGTCGTAGCGCTCGCCCGCCTCCAGGTGCTCCTGGTGCATCTCGGGGCCGGGCGACAGCCAGTACCAGAACAGGTCCGACAGCGCGGCCCCCTCGCTGCGCCCGCCGGCGGCCGGGTGCGAGTAGACCTCCCTGAACCGGTCCACCCCGACCAGGTCGCCGGGCACGGGGATGCCCTCGTCGCCGTTGATCCGGGCGAACACCCGCGCCCGCAGCGCCACGATCCGGTCCGGCAGCCACCACGGCAGGCTCACCACGACGACGAGCAGGGCCGGCGTGCCCAGCACGATCAGCGTGGTCAGCACGGCCGTCGCACCATGCCCGGCTCAAGGTCGTGGATCGAGGCGCAGCCGCACAGCGTGAGGGCGTGCTCGACCTCCGCGCGCAGCAGCTCCAGCACGGCCGTCACGCCCCGCTCGCCGTCCGCCGCCAGGCCCCAGACCACCGGGCGGCCGACCGCGACGGCGGCGGCGCCGAGCGCCAGCGCCTTCAGCACGTCGGTGCCGCGCCGCACGCCGCCGTCCAGCAGCACGGGCACGGCCCCGCCGACCTCCGCCACGATGTCCGGCAGCAGGTCGATCGTGGCCGCGACGCCGTCGAGCTGCCGCCCGCCGTGGTTCGACACCATGATCGCCGAGGCGCCGTGATCGAGCGCGAGCCGCGCGTCGGCCGGGTGCGTGATGCCCTTGAGCACGATCGGCAGATCCGTCATGCGCCCGAGCGCGCCGAGGTGCTCCCAGGACAGCTCCGGCCACATGACGATCGGGCGCACCCGGTCCCCGCGAGCCCCGTCACGCAGGTTCTCGCAGCACAGGTGGTCGGGCAGGTCGTGGAAGCCGTTGCGCAGGTCCCGCTCCCGCCGGCCGAGGACCGGCGAGTCCACGGTGACCACCAGCGCCCTGCAGCCGGCCGCCTCGGCGCGGCGGACGAGCCGCTCGGTGAAGGCCAGGTCCGGCTGCATGTAGAGCTGGAACCACAGCTCGGCGCCGGGCGCCGCGGCCGCCACGTCCCCGATCGCGACCGTGGCGGCCATGCTCACGATCATGATCGTCTCGGTGGCGGCCGCGGCCCGCGCGGTGGCCCGCTCGCCCTCGGGGTCGGCGAGGCGGTGGAACGCCGTCGGCGCCACCAGCACGGGAGCCGCCGCGCGGCTCTCCAGCAGGGTCAGGTCGGTCTGGAGCTTGCCGGTGCCGCGCAGCACCCGGGGCACCAGCCCGAGCCGCCCGAACGCGGCCTCGTTGGCCCGCACGGTGACCTCGTCACCGGCACCGCCCGCGAAGTAGTCGTAGTGCGCGGGGTCGAGGCGCTCGCGGGCGGCGGCCTCGAACTCGCGCAGGTTCCGCCGGTCCATCAGGCCGGCACGGAGGACGTACGGTCGGCGAAGAAGGCCCGGAGCGGCTCCACGTGGACCTCCGGGGAGTCCCACTCGTTCTCCAGGTTCTCCGTGATGTGGTGGGCCACGGGGGGCTCGCCGGGGAGGTGGTGGCGTACGACGGGATGCAGGTAGTGGCCCTCGTGCGCGCGGGCCGAGTCGCTCTGGCTGATGCGGCCGACCTCGATGTCGAACGGGTCGACCTGGTCGTGCTCGGGCCCGTACTCCAGGGTGATCGTGAAGTGGCCGCGGTCGCCGATCGGCGGGCCCTGGAGGTCGTGCGGCAGCTCCTCCAGGTAACGGGCGGTGTCGCCGTCGACGACGATCACGTCGGCCAGCAGACCGAACTGCTGCCACAGGGCCGAGGTCCGGTTGACCCGCCCGATGACCGCCTCCGCGAGCGCCGCCGGGTTCGCCGGGAGCACCCGCGCGGGCCAGGGGACGTCGTGGTGGCGGGACTCCAGGACGCGGTGCAGGGCGCGGGCGCCGTAGCGGAAGCCGTGGATGAAGCCGCTGGTGCCGTGCCGGAAGTCGCGCGACTGGGTGATGGTGCCGGCGAAGTACAGGTCCGGCACGTTGACCGACTCGTACGCGGGCGTGAGCGCCGGGAACCTGCCGTTGATCACCAGGTCGGGCCGGCACTCGTCGGCGAAGATCGAGGCGTCGAAGCGGAACCCGGTGCAGACGATCACGCGGTCGTACGGGATGTCCTTGGTGACCTCGTTGACCCGGGCGAAGGCCACCGTCACCAGGTACGTGCCGTCCGGCTGCCGCTCGATCCGCCTGACGTCGCCGTCGAGCAGCGCGTTCTGGGACTTGAGCTGGTAGGTGTCGAGCAGGCCGTTGTTGACCGCCCGCAGGTGCCCCACGTAGTGCGTGCGCCAGGCCATGCGCAGCGAGTGCGGGCCGGACACGTGGATGACCGCGGCCGTCTCGATCAGGTTGTCGGCCGTCTCGAACCCCGAGTTGCCCTTGCCGATGATGAGCACCCGCTGGTTGACGTAGTCGGCCGGGTCGGTGGAGGCGGTGCCGTACGTGTCGGCCGTCTCGATGCCCGGGATGGGCGGGATGTTGGGCCTGGTCACACCGGTCGCCACGACGAGCCGGTGGGCCTCGTACGTGCGGCCGTGGTCGTCGGTCACCCGGAACGGCCCGGTCGACGGGCCGGGCCGGTCCACCCGGACCACCGGCGAGTCATAGGAGATCCGCAGCCCGCACTTCCCGGCGAAGTCGCCGAGGTAGCGGACCATGTCGTCGGCGTGCGGGAAGTACCGGTCGCTGTAGCGCGTGAACAGCAGGCCGGGATCGTCCGACAGCAGCGAGTTCCAGTCCATGCGCAGGTTGAGCTCGGGATCGTCCCAGCCGGTGTGCTTCTTGTTGATCGAGATGAGCGTGCGATGGCGCGGGAAGGTGCGGAAGAACTGGCCCGGTTCCGGACCCGCCTCCAGGATCCGGTACGTCCGGCCCGCCCGGTGCAGGAAGTAGCCGAGCTGCAGGCCCGCGGGCCCGGCGCCGATCACCAGGTAGTCCAGGGTGTTGTCCGGCACTGACGCCTCCGTCACAGCGAAGTGGTTGAAATGACAACATCAGTGTTGGCGGGCAATTCTCAGAGATTGCTCAGAACGCCCCGCCGCCGTGCAGGGCGAGGAGGGCGCGTTTGTCGGGCTTGCCGCTGGTGGCGACCGGGACGCCGGGCACCATCGTGATCGTCTTGGGCACGCTGTCCGCGCCCAGCTCGGCGCGTACCAGCGCGGACAGGGCGGCGGGGTCGGGGACGCGGCCCGGCGCGGGCACCACGAACGCGTGCACGGCCTCCCCGGTGCCCTCGTCCGGCGTGCCGGCCACGTACGCCTCGTCGACGTCGGGGTGACCGGTCAGCACGCGCTCGATCGGGCCCGCGTACACCACCATCGCGTTGACCATGACCACGTCCCGGGTGCGGCCCTCCAGGTGCAGGAACCCGTCCTCGTCGACGTGGCCGAGGTCGCGGGTGCGCAGCCAGCCGTCCCGCAGGGTGTCGCGGGTCTCCTCCTCGTCGTCCCAGTAACCCGCCATGACGTACGGGCTGCGCACGTGGAGCTCGCCCGTCCGCCCGGCGGGCAGCTCGGTGCCGTCCTCGTCGCGCACGCTGAGCTCGACCCCGGGATGCGGCCGGCCGACCGGGGCCACGACGCCCGCGGCGATGTGCTCGGGGGTGAGCATGGCGATGTTGCCCGCCTCGGTCTGGCCGTACCCCTGGTAGACGACCGGGCCGAGCCGCGCGGCCGCCGCCGCCAGCCGCCGCGGGCCGATCGGCGAGCCCGACACCATCAGCGCCCGCAGGCTCGACAGGTCGGCCGTGTCCGCCAGCTCCAGGAGCTGGAACAGCCGGGGCACGGTGATGATCGTCCCGGTGATCCGGTAGCGCTCGATCGCGTACGGGAACAGCGGCCGCCCGTCGTCCTCCGGGATCACCGCGGTGCCCCCGCCCAGCAGGCACGGCGCCAGGAACTCCAGCACCACCATGCTCGCCAGCGTGCCGAACAGCAGGTAGCGCTCGAAGCCCCGGGCGAGGGCGGTCGCGACCGGCGACCACACGCGCGGCTGCCACGTCCAGTGCTCGCCCAGCGCCCCGTACGTGATCGCGCAGCCCTTGGGCCGCCCGGTGCTGCCGCTGGTGAAGGTCAGGGCGGCCACGTCGCCGGGCCGGGCGGTCACGGTGAGCGGCCGGCCGCCGTCCGGGTGGGCCAGCAGGTCGGCCGCGCCGCTCACGGGGCCGAGCGAGAGCGGCGTGCCCGCGCCCAGCAGCCGCGGCGTGGCCGTCGCCGGGTCCACGAGCACGGCGTCCACGCCCATGCCGAGCACGTGGTCGAGCTGGGCCGGCGGGTACCCGGGCCGGATGCCGACGACGCGGCAGCCCAGCGTGTGCGCGGCCATGTGCGCGGCGAACGCCTCCGGCGTGACCTCCGTACGGACGGCGACCGCCCGGCCGGGGCCCAGGCCGGCGTCGCGCAGGGCGCCCGCCAGCCGCCGGATCAGCTCCAGCAACTCGCCGCGCGAGACGGTCCTGTCGCCGTGCTCGAAGGCCGGGCTCGCCGGGGTTGCGCGCAGCGCGTCGAGAAGAGGGGTCGGGAAGAGCATGGTCGGCTCCTCTGCGTGTTAGTGGCCGTTCCCGATTGCGATTTGCCGTCATATAACGGGATTCACATCAGAGACGGATCAGAGACGGGCATGACGTGAAGGTCATCGGCGCCGGATTCGGCCGCACGGGTACGAGATCGCTCAAGGCCGCGCTCGAACAGCTGGGCTTCGGGCCCTGCTACCACATGTCGTCGGTCATCGCCGAGCCGTACCGGGTGCGGCAGTGGCTCGACGTCGGCGAAGGGCGCTCCCGGGACTGGGACGCGCTGTTCGCCGGATTCGGGTCCGCGCTCGACTGGCCCGCCTCGGCGTACTGGCGGGAGCTGGCCGCGCACTATCCCGACGCCAAGGTCATCCTCACCGTCCGCGACCCCGGGCGCTGGTACGACAGCGTCAGCGAGACCATCTTCCGCAGCGCGCTGGAGCAGCGGCGCGGGTTGCCGCCGCACCGCCGGCTGATCCGCTGGCTGGTGGCGCGGCGGGCCCCGGACTTCGCCCTCTACCCGCGCATGGCCAGGGCGACCTTCATCGACCCGGTCTTCGACGGCCGCATCGACGACCGCGACCACGTCATCGACGTCTTCCAACGGCACGTCGCCGAGGTGCGGGCGGCGATCCCGGCCGAGCGGCTGCTGGTGTTCGAGCCGGGGGACGGGTGGGAGCCGCTGTGCGCGTTCCTCGGGGTGCCGGTGCCGGAGGTAGCGTACCCGCAGGTCAACGAGCGGGCGGCGTTCCGGCGCAAGCGCCCGCGCCGGCTGACCCGCCTCATCCTGCGCGGCCGCTGAGATCCGTCAGGGCCGCTCCCGGCCGGGGCCTCGTGGGTTCGTCAGGGCTGCTCCCGAGCGGTTCCCGGTGCGGCGGTGAGCCAGCCTTCCCGCCTGGCGACCCTGCGCGCCGTCCTGACCAGGGTCATCACGGCGGGGGAGGGGTTGCGCTGCCAGGACACCCGCAGCTCGATCGGCGGCAGCCGGTCCTTGAGCCGCAGGCAGGCGATCCCGCCGGGGAGCTGGCCGCACAGGGAGCGGGGCAGCAGCATGTACCCGCTGTCGCTCAGGCTGACGTTGAGGTTGCGCAGGCCCGGCAGCGGGTTCTCCCAGACGTCGAACTCCTCGCCCGTACTCCTCATACTCGCCAGCACCCGGTCGTAGTAGAGGGGCGCGAAGCGGCGCGGGAAGAAGCGCAACGTCTCCCCGCGCAAGTCGCGCAGGCTCACCCCGGCCCGCCCCGCCAGCCGGTGGCCGGCCCCCACGACCACGACGAACTCCTCCGAGCGCAGCACCGCCGACAACCACTCCGCCGGCACGGCCAGATGCCTGCCCAGCAGCACGTCCAGCTCGCCGTCCGCCGCGGCGCCGGTCAGCTCGGAGTCCCACGCCTCGCGGGCCTCGACCCGGATCCCGGGATGGCGGGCGCGCATCGCCGCGAACACCTTCGGCATCTCGTCGAACGCCGTCGTCACCGTGTACCCGACCCGGGCCGCCCCGTGATCGACCCCGGCCGCCCGCCGGGTCCGCTCGACGGCCTGCTCCGCCCCCGCCAGCACCTCCCGCGCCGCCTCCACGAACACCCGGCCCGCCTCGGTGAGCCGGGTGGGCCGCCGGTGGAAGAGGTTGACGCCCAGCTCGCGCTCCAGGTCGCGGATCTGGCGGCTGAGCGGCGGCTGGGTCATGTGCAGCCGCTCGGCCGCGGCCTCGAAGCTGCCCGCCTCCGCCACCGCGATCACGTAGCGCATCATGCGCAGATCAACCGGCATACAGGAAAGGTATGTCGCCGGGCGTCAGGAGAGCGTCCGTTCGCCCTCCTGCCCGGCGATCCCGGCGCTCAACGCGACCGGGAACCCGGCCAGGGTCACCGCCTGCCCCATCCTGCCGCCCCACCCCGCCGTTGGACGGCGCCACCCCCGCTGTTGGACGGCGCCACCCCGCCGTTGGACGGCGCTGCCCCGCCCCCGCCTGCGGCCCCCGCCGGCCGGGAGCCGGCTACCCGCCCCCGCTGGTCGGCCACTCGCCCACGACTGGTCGGCCACTCGCCCACGACTGGTCGGCTACTTGCCCACGTCCGGTCGGCTACCCGCCCACGCCTGTAGGCTGCCCGGCCGCGCCTGTGGGCTGCCCGGCCGCGTCGGTGGGCTGACCCGCCAGGCCGCCGGGCGGCTCGCTGGCCACGCCTTCCGCCGGCTGCTGGTTCGGCACGGGCTCGCGGGACGGCATGACCATGTTCGGCGCCCCGGCCTCGGTGGCCACCGTGCCCTGGCCGGTGTCCGTCAGGACCATGACCACCGCCGCGCCACCGCCCAGGAGGATCAGGGGAAGGCCGACCGCGAGCAGGACGATCAGCCCGAGGTTCTCCCGGGACGACCACGCTTGGGGCGGGGGCGACTGGTGTCCCTGCGGACCCTGCTGGGCCGCCACCCCCTGCCGCATGCCCTGGACAGACGGAGGGCCCTGGGTCATGGGCTGGGTGCGCCACGGGTCCTGCGGCATGGGCTGGGTGGGCCATGGGCTCTGCGGCATGCCCTGCGCGGACCACGGGATCGGTGGCATGGGCTGGGTGGGCCAGGGATCGTGCGGCGGCGGCATGCGCTGCGTGGGCCAGGGGCTCTGGGCGGTGTGCTGCGCCGGCGGAGGAGCGTGTGGAGCGTGCCGGGGCGCGGGGCCCTGTGGACCGTGCTGAGGTGCGCGACCTGGTGGCACGGGCTGGCGCGCAGGGCCGTGCGGCGGCCCGGGATGCTGTGCCCCGTGCTGGGGCGCGGGACGCTGTGCCCCGTGCTGGGGCGCGGGATGCTGTGCCGGGTATGGGGGTGCGGAGCGTTGTGCGCCGGGGTGGGGTGCGGAATGGTGCGGGTGCCCGCCGGGGCCGTAGGGCTGTGGCTGGTGCGGCCGGCCGTACGGCCCTTGCGGCTGGGGCGGGTATCCCATGGCGTGACTCCAGTTAGGGGACGGGAGTATTGGGACGTTCCATACCCGCATCCGGTTGACCTTGATCACGTACCGGATTCCGGACCCCCACCTGCGAGGCCCGCCCCCGGATACCCGCGCGGTATGCCACCGGTCCGAACCGGACTTGGCCTTCCGGGCGTTTCCCGAGCAACCATCCCGATATGCAGAACAATCTCTCGTGGACGCCCACGCGGCGGCAGCTGATGCAGGCGGGCGGGCTCGGCGCGCTCCCGGTGGGGACGGCGGGCGCCGCCGTGGCCGAGCCGGACGACGACCTGATCACCCGTACGGTGCCCGGCACGAACGAGCGGCTGCCCGCGATCGGGCTCGGCACGTTCATGACCTTCGACACCCTCTCCGACCGGCAGCGCGTCCGGGAGGTGGTCAGGCGGCACTGGCGGGCGGGCGGCAGGGTGTTCGACTGCTCGCCGCTGTACGGCAGGTCGGAGGTGAACCTGGGCGAGGTCGCCGCCGACCTGCGCATCGGCGACCGCATGTTCCTGGCCGGCAAGATCTGGTCGACCGGCGAGCATCTCTGGGACGACAGCCATGCCGAGGCCAGCCGGCGGCGTACGGTCGAGCGCATGTCACTCGACCGGCCGGTGGACCTGATGCAGTGCCACAGCCTGGTCAACGTGGACGTGATCGTCCCCCTCCTGCACGCGTGGAAGAAGGAGGGCCGCATCCGGCACCTCGGCGTGACCCACCACGAGCCCGCGTACTTCCCGCTGGTGGAGAGCTGGGTCGAGCGGGCCGCGCCGGACTTCGTACAGGTGCACTACTCGATCCACACCCGCGCGGCCGAGGAGCGGCTCATCCCGGCGGCGGCGGCGAACGGCACGGCGGTGCTCGTGAACATGCCGCTGGAGAAGGCGCGCCTGCACCAGATCGTGGCGGGCCGCCCGCTGCCCGGCTTCGCCAGAGAACTGGGCATCAGCACCTGGTCGCAATATTTCCTGAAATGGGTGATCTCCAACCCCGCCGTCACCTGCGCCCTGCCCGCCACCTCGAACCCCGCCCACGTGGCCGAGAACGTCGCCGCCATGCGCGGCCCGCTCCCCGACACCGCCACGCGCCGGCGCATGGTCCAGCACATGGAGACCATCCCCGGCTTCGACCGGATCGCCACGATGCCGTGGTATCCCGGCAAGCGCTACCCGGGCCTCGTCTCCCGCGCCCAGGCCGCCATCCGCGAACGCAGCCCCTGGTGGCCCTCATAACCCGCCCTGCCCGGCCCGCCGCCCTGCCCGGCCCGCCGCCCTGCCCGGCCCGCCGCCCTGCCCGGCCCGCCGCCCTGCCCGGCCAGTCCGCCGGTCTCGGCCCGCGAGCCCCGCCTCAACCGCCCGAGCAGGCGGAGCGTAGGGCGTCGATCCGGGCGAGTGTCAGCGGCTGGTCGAGCATCGTGCCGAGCCGGGCCCGGGCCCGGGACCGGTTCTCCGCCGACTCCAGCGGCGACAGCGCCCGCCGGGCGTAGAACTCCAGCAGGTGCCCCTGCACGGCGATGGCCATCGAGAAATCGGCCCGCTCCGCGATCACCCCGGGCCCGCCCTCGGCCCGGTAAGCCCGGTAGGCCACCACTGCGCCCTGGAGCGAGAGGTCGGTCAGGATCGAGGCCAGCTCGTACGCCGGCTGGCCCGTGCCGCAGTTCTCCCAGTCCAGCACCACCACACCGCCGTCGCGCGCCCGCCGTACGTTCTCCACGTTGACGTCGCGGTGGCACGTGGCGAGGGACCCGGGATCGGGCGGCACCACCAGGGCGTCGAGCGCGACCAGCTCGGGCAGCAGCCGCGCCAGCGCGGGCCCCCACGCCCCGCCCGCCCCTGTGCCCGCCGCTGTGCCCGCCGCTGTGCCTGCCGCTGTGCCCGCCCCCGTGTCGGCCTCTGCCAGCGCCTCCCACCGGTCCCGGCCGATCGGCTCGGAGAACCACGGGATCGCCGGACCGCCGGGCGGATGTCCGAGCCGGTGCAACCGCGCCGTCACAGCACCCAGCTCCGCCGCCGTGACCATCTCGCCGTCCACCAGATCCACCCACTCGTAGACCCGGCACACCCCGAACAGCACCGCCCCGGCCGAGGTCAGCCGCGGCCGTGGCAGCCGGATGCCCGCGTCCGCGGCGGCCAGCTGGTACGCGTGGTCCGCCCGCACGTCGCCCTCCTCGACGGGTACGAGCGACTCCTTGACCGCCCACGAGCCGCGGTCGGTGTCGAGCCGCCAGACCCGGCCCAGCTCGCCGCGAGCCGCGTACACCGGGGGCCGGAGCGGCTCGCCCAGCTCGTACGCCCGCGCCACTTCCGCGGTCAGGCCGGCGGGGAACTCGGTCAAGGTCGGCTCCTGGTAGCGAGGGCGTCGACCATCGTAGGGTGACGAGGGCTGCCGGACCCAGAGGAGGGCCGATGAGCCGGAACGTCCTCGATCTCGTACACCGCCACAAGACCGGCGAGACCACCGTCACCGAGACGGTCCGGGACGTGCTGGAGCGGCTGGAGGGCCTGCACGCCCGGATCGGCGCGGTGGCCGCGATCGACCCCGGGCCGAGCCTGACCGAGGCGGCCCGGGCCGACCGGCGGTTGCGTGCGGGCGCGGGCCGGCTCCTGGAGGGCGTGCCGATCACGGTCAAGGACTGGATCGACGTGGCCGGCTGGCCCGTCACGGGGGCCACGGGCACCTCGCGCGGCATCCCCGGACGGCGCCCGGCCGCCGACGCCACGGCGGTCGCCCGGCTCCGGGAGGCGGGGGCGATCGTGGTGGCGATCAGCGCGGCCATGGCGGACAACGCCGTGTACGGTCCCACCAGGAACCCGCTCGACCCCAGCCGCGCGCCCGGCGGCTCCTCGTCCGGCACGGCGGCCCTGGTGGCGGCCGGAGCCGTGCCGCTGGGGCTGGGCAGCGACTCGGGCGGCAGCGTACGCCTGCCCGCCGCGTGGTGCGGGATCGCGGGGCTCAAGCCGACCTTCGGACGGGTGCCCCTGACGGGCCACTTCCCGCGCTGCGGCGCCCTGGAGGACGGCAGGACCGCCATCGGCCCGCTGGCCACCTGCGTCCGCGACCTGGCCCTCGCGCTCGCGGTGATCGCCGGCCCGGACGGCCTGGACGCCGGCGTCGCCCCCGTCCCCTTGGGCGACCCGGACACGGTGTCCCTGGCCGGGCTCCGCGTGGGCGTCATGACCCCGGCCTCCGACTGGTCCCCGCCGCCTGTGCGCCTGCCCGCCCCCGGTCGCTCACCGTCCGACCCCGGCCACGCGCCCGCCCCGTCCGGCCCGCCCGCAGAGCGGACGGCGCCGCGAGCCGACCGCTCCGCTCCGGAGAGGCCGGTGGGAGCCGAGCAGGCCGGGCCCATGGCGGCGGAGCGGCCGGACGCGGGAGGCGCTGTGCCGGAGGCCTGGCCGGTGGAACGGGAAGGGCGCGGACGGATGGCGCCGGGACAGGCGGTGGAGGGGGCGACGTCAGGACGGATGGCGGCGGGGCGCCCGGTGGAGGGGGAGACGGCGGGACGGGCGGTGGAGGGAGAGACGGCGGGACGGGCGGCGGTGCGGAAGGAGGCGGGCGACCTCATGCGGGAGGTGAAGGAGGCGGGGGACCTCGCGCGGATGAGGACGGGGGCGGGGGACCTCGTGCGGGTCGGGAATGAAGCGGGGAACCTCGCGCGGGTGGGGCCGGATCGGGCGGAGGATCCGGTGCGGGCGGCGGTGGAGGTGCTGGCCGAGGCGGGGGCCGTGGTCGTGGAGGAGCCGGTGCCGGACGTCCGCGAAGAGGCGCTGGAGCTGACCCGCCGCCACTGGGGACGGGCCGGGCTGTCGGGCGCGGAGCACGCATGGCTGCTGTGGGACTGGGACCGCTTCCGCAGGCGTATGCTCGCCGCCACCGCCCACCTGGACCTGCTCATCACCCCGGCCGCCCCGTCGCCTCCACCGCCCTGGCGCGAATCGACCGAGTCCGACTACGTCTGGACCCTGCCCTGGAGTCTCACGGGCGCCCCCGTGGTCGTCGTCCCGTCGGGCACGGCCGGCGGCCGGCCCGGCGCGGTCCAGGTCGTCGCCCGCCCCTGGGAGGACCACGTGGCCCTGGCCGCCGCGCTGCTGATCGAGCGGGGGCACCCCACCGGGACCCGTGCGGAGCCGATCCCCTAGGGTGCGGTGGATGAGCGGACGTGGAGTTCTGGTCACCGGCGCGTCGAGAGGCATCGGACGGGCGGTAGCGGCGGCCTTCGCCGCGCAGGGGGACCGGGTCGCGATCCATCACCGCGACTCCGCCAAGGAGGCCGAAAGCCTGCTCGGCGAGCTGCCGGGTGAAGGACACGCCGTCGTCCAGGCCGACCTGGCCGACCCCGCGGACGTCAGGAGCATGGTGGACGCGGCGGCCGGGGCGCTCGGCGGGGCGATCGACGTCCTGGTGAACAACGCGGGCGTGTTCCTGCACCACCCCATCGCCGAGACGTCGTACGAGGAGTGGCAGGACGCCTGGCGCCGCACGCTCGACGTCAACCTGGTGGGCCCGGCCAACGCCACCTGGTGCGCCCTGCGCCACATGCCCGCCGGCGGCCGCGTCATCAACGTCACCTCGCGCGGCGCCTTCCGCGGCGAGCCCGACAGCCCGGCCTACGGCGCGAGCAAGGCGGCGCTGAACGCGCTGGGCCAGTCGCTGGCCATCGCCCTGGCCCCGCGCGGCGTCGCGGTGGCCAGCGTGGCGCCGGGCTTCGTCGAGACGGACATGACGAACGAGCACCTCAAGGCCCCGCGCGGCGACGCGATCCGCGCGCAGAGCCCGTTCGGCCGGGTGGCGCGGCCGGAGGAGATCGCCGCGGCCGTCGTGTACCTGGCCTCGCCGGCCGCCGAATGGGCCAGCGGTGCCGTGCTCGATCTGAACGGAGCTTCCTACCTCCGCTGACCCGTGATCTTCCCGCCTCTCCGGGCTATTGTGAACTCTCGGGCACTTCGGGACTCGCTCAGAGGGGGACGGTGTGGCCAAGGTCCGTGCCTACGCGTTCTTATCGGTCGCGATCTGCGCGGCGGTCCTGCTGGCCGGCCTCGTCCTGTACGGGACGGCGGGGCTCTCGGGCATCCTGTTCGCCCTGCTGCTCGTCCCGGTCGGCCTGTGCGCGTTCGTGGTCGCGCACGACGTGTTCCGCCGCCGGGACCTGGTCACCGCCGAGCGGCACCTGCTCGCCCACGAGCGCGACCACGTCAGGCGTACGGTGGACTTCGTCGCGGACCCGGACCTGACCGAGCAGGAGCGCCTGGCCGTCATCGACTCCTTCATCCCGAGGCTGCGCGGTTCGAGCCGGCCGAGCAGGGACCGGTTCGTGCTGGTGCCCGAGCTCTCCCCGCCCGCCCGGGCCCTGCTGGAACGCGCCAGGACGGCCGTCATGTCCGTCTACACCTCGCAGGTCATGCAGAAACGCCTGCTGGACGGGCTGGCCAACGAGGTGCTGCTGCCCCGGCAGATCTGGGAGATCGCGCTGCTGCTGCGGGTCCAGACGCACCTGCAGCAGGAGCAGGCCCGCGCCATGCGGGGCGTCGTGACCGCCGAGCTGATGGCCGTGCTGGAGCCGCAGCAGGAGGCCCTGCGCCGCTCCGTGGCGAGCGTGACGGCCAGGGTGGAGGGGCTGGAGGGGTACGCCCGCCGCGTCCAGGAGGCCGACGCCGCGCTGCGGGCGCAGGAGGCGCTGGGCAACAACGAGAAGTACCGGGCGCTGCTGGCGCACACCGACGACACCGACGGCCTGCGCGACCTCGAGACCCGCGGCGAGGCGCTGCGGGAGACGCTGGCCAGGAGCGTGCGCGAGGCCATCGAGGCGGGTCAGACCCTGAGCCTGCGCCCCGCCCACTGACGTCACCCACCGGGCCGCGCCGTGTCCGGGCAGCGCGGCCGCGCAGCGCGGCCGCGCCGAGGCCGAGCCGGGTCGCCCGGTGCCCTGCCAGGCTAAGCAGGCAGCCGCCGGTCCAGCAGCAGCGCTCCCCGACCGGCCAGCAATGACCGGCACCACTCGCGCAGATCCGCCGGCTTGGGCCCGCCGACGCCGCCCGCGTCGAGCAGATCGGCCCAGTCGAGCAGGGACTCGGCGAGCATGAGCGGCACCGCGCGCCGCTCGTGCACCTCGGCCGCGGCCTCGAAGTGCTCGGCGGCCCGTCCCAGGTCGCCCATCGCCACGCACAGGTGGGCCAGGTAGTGGTGCCCGCAGTGGTGGGCCACGGCGCCGTGGCCGAAGGTCTCCCCGCCGGTGGACAACGAGTCGTACAACCGCCCGGCCAGCTCGGCCCGCCCCAGCCGCGCGGCGGCCAGGGCGAGGTTGTCGAGGGCGGACCGGTGCGCCATGTTGCGCGGCGGCGCGGCGCCCCCGTACGCCAGGATGCGGTCGAGCAGGGGAGCGGCCTCCTCGTCGGCCAGCTCGCACAGATAGCGCAGCACCGCGTGCACCGGGTCCACGCGGGGAGCCTGACCGGCGCGGCGCAGCCGGTCGCGCAGCTCCCACAGCCGCCCCTGCAGGCGCCGGATCTCGGCGATCTGCTCGGCGTAGATGGCCACGGCCTCCAGGCGGCGGCCGATCTCCGAGCCCAGCCGCAGGGCCGCCTCCGCCTCCGACTCGGCCTGCGCCAGGTCGCCCTGCATGAGGGTCAGCCCGGCCTTGGAGTAGCCGATCAGCCAGTTGAGGTGCGGCTGCCCGAGCCGGCGGGCCAGCTCGTCGGCCTGGTCGAGCAGCATGGCGGCCCTGGTGGCGTCGCCGCTGTCCAGCACCGGGGGAGTGCGCTGCACGTACGCGTGGAACAGCACCAGGTCGTCGCCCGTGCGGCGGGCCGCCTCCAGCATCTCGTCGCCGTCGCGGTGCCGCTGGTGCAGCGGGTCGGCGGGGACGATGGTCAGGCTGCGCATGCCCAGCACGCTGGCCAGCGTGCGGGGGTCGCCGGACTTGCGGGCCAGCGCCACCGCCTCGTCGCTCAGCGCGAAGCGCCGCTCCCCGTCGGGCGCCCAGATGAGCTCCGAGGCTAGCTGGGCGGCCAGCAGCGCCCGGGTGCTGACGTCGGTGGAGTCGACCACCCTGCGCGCCTCGGTCAGCAGCGCGATGCGCTCAAGGTCGGGCGTCACCGAGATGCTGCCGCGGTCGCCGCCGAGCGCCGCGGTGACGATCAGGTCGTGCCGCTCGCACTCCCGGGCCAGGTCGGCGGCGTCCAGCAGGGTCCGCCGGGCCTCCGGGTGCCCGGCCAGCCACATCGCCCGGCCGCACTCCACCAGCAGCTCGGCCCGCCGCTCCAGCGTGCTGTGGGGGTGGTCGCGCAGCAGGTCGAGCACCCGCTGGTACCAGGTGACGGCCTCGCGGTGGGCCAGCCCGGCCAGCGCGTGCTGGGCCGCGTGCACCGCCGCGTCGGCCGCCGCGCTCACCCGGACCGGGTCGCGGCCGTGCTCGGCGGCGGCCAGCAGGTGGGTGGCCACCACGTACGGCCGCGACTCCATCGCCTTCGGGTCCGTCTCGCACAGCGCGTCGGCCACCCGCCCGTGCAGCAGCGCGGCGCGCGGCGCGGAGAGCATGCCGTAGAGGGCGTTCCTGGTGAGCTCGTGGGAGAACTGGCAGGACCCGTCGTCCAGCATGGTCACCAGGCCCGCGCCCATCGCCTCCTCCACCGCGGCCACGAACCGGGCCTCGTCGAGGCCCTGCTCGTGGCCGAGGCCGCGCCGCAGCGCGGCGGAGTCCATCCGCTCGCCGACGGCCAGCAGGCTGACCAGGTCTCTGGCGTCGGGGTGGAGCTGGGCCAGGCGGGCCATGACCATCCGGGTGACCGAGTCGGGCACGGCCAGCGAGTCGAGGTCCTTGCCCGCGGCCAGCTCCCTGATCACCTCGCTGATCAGGAACGCGTTGCCGCCCGTGATCCGGTGCAGCAGCTGGGGGTCGCCGCTCGCGCGCGCCTCCGCCAGCGCGTGCGAGACCTCGTCCAGCCCGAACGACGGCACCTGGATGACCCGGCCGTCGGCGGTGAGCTTGTGCAGCTCCGGCATGGCCGACTCGACCGGCACGGGACGCGACAGGGCCAGGACGAGCAGCGGCAGCGCGTCGGCGTCCCACATGAGCGCGTTGAGCATCTGCAGCGACTCCAGCGTGGCCCACTGCAGGTCGTCGACGACCAGCAGCACGGGCCGCACGGTGGCCAGGCGCTCGATCAGCGTACGGGCCGCGGCCATCAGGTGGTAGCGCTCGGACACCGGTTCGGTGGCCGGCGGCACCTCCAGCGACAGCGGCGGCGCGGCCAGCGACGGCGCCAGGCGTACGAGCTGGCCGCACTGCTGGTCCACCCCGGCCCGCAGCAGCAGCGCGGGCGAGGTGCGGGCCAGCCGCTCCACGGCGCCGGCGATCGGCTCGTACGCCTGCCGCGCCGGATCCGTGCACCGCCCCGCCAGCACCGTGAACTGCCGCTTGAGCGCCCGCCGGGCCACCTCGGAGGCCAGCCGGGTCTTGCCCACCCCGGACTCGCCCTCCAGGATCACCAGCCCGCTGCCGAACTCGGCCGCCGCCAGCTCCTGGTCCAGCGCCCGCAGCTCCTCCTGCCTGCCCACGAACGGCAGCAGCGGGCCGTCGTCCAGCCACGGCGCCAGCCCGCCGGCGAGGTGGTGGTCGGCGCTCTGCCAGTGCAGCTCGTACGTGTGCAGCGGCTCGCGCAGCCCCTTGCCCGGCAGCCGCCCGAGGTCCTTGAACTCGTGCCTGCTGCGCCCCTGCGCCAGCCGCCGCACCAGATCGGTGCAGAGCACCTGCCCGCCCTCGGCCACCGCCACCAGGCGGGCCGCCTCCACCGTGGGCAGCCCGCTCACGTCGTCGTGCCCCCAGCACACGTCGCCGGCCGCCAGCGCGGCCCTGATGGAGATCTTCTCCAGGGCGCGCTCGTTCTCGTCGGCCACCGCCTGCTGCACCGCGATGATCGCGTCCAGCCCGGCCGTGGCGGAGTCGAACACGGCCATCAGCCCGTCGCCCAGGCTCTTGGTGAACGACGAGCCGCTGGCCGTCACCACCGAGCGCAGGAGCTGGTAGAGGCGGCGGAAGACGACGTTGGCCCGCTCCTCGCCGAGTCTGATCCGCAGGGCGGTGGAGCTCACCACGTCGGTGAACAGGATGGTCGCCGTGGTGAGCGTGCCCGGCTCGTGCGGGGGCTCTTGGGGGGCAGTCACTGGCGCGGCCCTTTCAGCGCCCGCGCGGGCGCTCGTAGCTTGCTGCGGACTGTGCGGCGGATCTCGCGGGTCTTCACCGCGGGGTTCGACTGCTTGATCCGCCACGCGTGGGCCAGCTCCCCGGGGATCCTGAACGCCGCCTGCCCGTCGGAGTGGCGGTCGATCAGGGCGACCACGATGTGCCGCCCGGCCTTGCGTACCAGCCAGCGAACCACACCGTCCACCGGCCCGGCCAGCCACGAATGCCGGTGGGCGGAACGCGCCGCCGCGAAGATCGCGGTGAACCACCAGGCCGGCTTCGGCACTCCGAGCAGCTCGGGCACCCGGTCGGCGCCGTGCTCGGCGTGCCGGAAGATCCAGTGCACCAGGCTGCGCGGCATCTTGCGCCAGCCCAGCGGCATGAAGGCCTCCATCTCCTGCAGCAGCATGGCCATCAGGCGGCGGCCCTCGTCGCTGGGCTCGAGCAGGCGGCCCAGGCGCGCGCTGATCGGCTCGACGTCGTCGAGCGTGAGGGGGCCGTCGCGGCAGACCTCGATGCCCATGAGGTGGCCGAAGACGCTCCAGGTGTAGAGGTTGGCGGTGCGCTCCTCGTCGCTCAGCAGCACGCCCATGGTCTCCATCGCCTCCCACGTCACCACGGAGAAGTCGAAGAGCGTGGCCAGCAGCAGCTCCTGGTTGACCGGCGGGCCGTACCGCTCGGTGTCCCAGCGGTCGGCGTACTTCTCGTCGACCAGGGCGCGCACGAACGAGTGCAGGATCCGCAGCCCGATCGCCGTCGTGTGCCCGGGACGGCCCGGCTGCAGGCTGTCGGCGGCCTTCAGCCCCATCACGTCCACCAGCATCTGCCCGGTCTCCGCCACCCGGCGGGTGAGGCTGTGCGTGGCCAGCTTGGAGACGCCGCCCAGCACCTTGGCGCTGGACATCTCCGCGTACGCCATCGGCAGGCAGGCGAAGAACAGCGCGGCCGACTGGTACAGCCCGTGGTCGGCGAAGACGGCCTGCCCCCGGGCCAGCAGCTCCCGGTCGTCCCCCCACTCCGGCAGGTCCCTCACGAAGTCGAGCGCGTCGAAGATCTCGGAGGCCGGCGGCTCGCCCGAGGGGGCCCTGGCCTCCCGCTTGGCCGCCCCCAGCTCGGCGACCACGGCCTTGACCAGATCCAGCGCGCCCGTCCCCGCGGGCTGCGCCTGGAGGTACTCGGCCACCACCTTGTCGATGTCCGGGTCGGCCTGCTGCCGCAGCTGCCGGAACCTCTCCTCCGGCCAGCGCTCGTCATGAACGTTCATCTACCCCGTACTCTCCAGTTCGTTCAGAGGCCGCCCCGTTTCCGGAGGGCGGCGACATCCAGCAGCGTGATCGTTCGGCCTTTGACGGCGATGAGGTTCCTCGCCACGAGTGACTGCAGCGCCCGGTTGACCGCCGGCCGCGACGCGCCGATCAGCGCGGCGAGGTCGGACTGGGTCAGCCCCGGCAGGTCCACCACCCCGGCGTCCTGGCCGTGCTTGTCGGCCAGCTGCAGCAGCAGCTTGGCCAGGCGGCCCCCGAGATCGAGGAAGGCCAGGTCGGCCGCCTGGTCGGTGAGCCTGCGCACCATCCGGCCGAGCAGGCGCAGGAACTCGTCGGCCAGCCCCGGGTGCTCCCGCATCAGCTCCAGCAGCCGCGCCCTGGGCAGCACGAACACCCAGGCGGGCCGCACGGTCACGATGGAGGCCGAGCGGGGCGAGCCGTCGAGCAGTGCCATCTCGCCGAAGGTGTCGCCGCGGCCCAGCATGTTGAGGACGATCTCGTCGCCGTGCTCGGTGGTGAACACCACCTTCACCAGCCCGTCCAGCAGCACGTACAGCGACTCTCCCGGGTCCCCCTGGTGGAAGATGATCTGCCCGGACCGGTATCTGCGCGCCAGCCCGGCCCGTGCCGTGCTCTGGATGCCGCTCTCTCCGAGTACGCGGAACAACGGGATCTCCGCCAGCACGGCGGCGACCGGCTCGACGTCGTGTGGAAGCCCGCTGCGAGCGTTCATGCAAGAACTCTAGGCCGCATTCCGCGGGCCGACAGCCTGTGGTTACCGATCTCCGAAATGTGATGCGGAACACACCTGGACTGTCACGTTCGAGACAGCCTTTTCGGATCACTGGGCGCACCGTGAGGGAGCCGGCCGGAAATGACCCCCCGAGTGCCCGGGCCGGCGGGGAGAACGACATGCAGTTGGAGACCATCGAACGCCCTGACACCGCCGCCCTGGTGTCCGCCGCGCAGGACGGCGACGCCATGGCGTGGGAGCGGCTGGTCGAGGAGTTCAGCCCGATGCTCAGGGCCCGCATCCGCCGCTTCCGGCTCAGCCACGAGGACGCCCAGGACGTGCTCCAGACGACCTGGCTGCTGGCCTGGCAGAACCTGCGCAGCGTGGAGGACGGCCAGCGCATGGCGGGCTGGCTGGCCACGATCGCCTTCCGCGAGTGCCTGAAGCTCACCAGGCGGACGAAGGAGATCTGCACACCGGACCTCGACTCGCTGGGCAGCACGGACGACGTGGACAGGGAACTTGCCAGGATCTGGCTGGCCGGCACGCTGGAGGAGCTGGTCGAGAAGCTGCCGGCAGCGCAGCGGGTCCTGTTCAGGGCGCTCACGGAAACCTCCGAGCCGCACTACGTGGACGTGGCGCGCAGGCTGGGCAGGCCGGTCGGGAGCATCGGGCCCACCCGAGCCCGCTGTTTCGCGAAGCTACGCGGGCTTCTCCAGGCCCGCGAGATCACGCGCGACTTCCTGGACTGATCTACTTCGTGGCCGGGTCAAGCTGGATCGCCTCCAGGAACGGCTCGAAGTCGAAGTGCGCCATCTCGTGGGCGTCCGGATCGGTCTCCGCGGGATAGGCGTAGAACCTCGTGCGCCGCTCGCGCAGCCCCGGCCTGCTGCCGAACATGCCGCTGATGGCGTCGGGGACGAACCCCCGGCGCATCTCCTCGGCGAGCCCTTCGGCGACCTGCTGGTCGAACGGCACCCGGTAGAGCGCGTCCACCCGCTGGTAGACCCGGAAATAGCTGACGATGAACCGCATCCGGTCCCGGTAGGACACCCAGTCGGTCACCCCGGCCGTGGAGGCCTCCTGGTCCTCGGTGATGAACTCCTCGGCGAGCTTGCGTACCTTCTCGTTCTGGATCGGCGCCCACGCCTTCGCCATGTCCACGCCCGCCGGCGGCGTCAGCGGCCGGCCGACCTTGATGTCGCTGAGCGGCGTCCGCACGGCGAACAGGTGGCGGGTGTAGAGCGAGGACCACAGGTCCTCCAGCTTGCGGGTCAGCCACGGCTGGTCCGCGTGCGCGGCGGCGTAGAGGCGGAAGCGGGCGAAGCGCCTGCGGGTGACCAGCGAGCGCAGCGACCGCCAGGACACCCGGGTCAGCCACCGGACCGGCCGGTAGAGCACCAGCTCGAGCGCAGCCTGCGCGCGAGCCTGCTCGTACGCCGACAGCGCGATGTTCGCGCCCAGCATCAGCTCGGCCCGCACCTCGGGGTCGTCGGCCGCGGCGGCCTCGACCATGAGCTGGGCGGCGTCCTTCAGATAGCGCGCGTCGGCCGGCGACAGCAGGTTGGTCAGGAACTCCGGCGGCGTCGGCGTCAGGTCGGACTCCGGGCTCACCCGGAGGAAGCGGTCAGGGCTGTCGTTCCACAGGTTGACCGCCAGGCTGGCGGTCTCCAGGAAGATGGCGCGGTTGGCCAGCGCCAGCCCGAGCTGGTAGCTGGGCCCGAGCAGCGTGAGCAACGCGGCCCTGAACACCCGCTTGAAGCGCTGCGGCACCCGCAGGCGGCGGCCGAAGTCCTCGATGAACGGGGAGTCCGGGCCGAGGTCGAGGCTCTCGCCGACGGCCTTGGACGTCCAGGTGGCGTAGCAGTACCAGTTGTTCGCCTCCCGGCCCAGCCGGGTGGCGAGGTCGGCGGCCACGCGATGGTAGCTGTAGGCGATGACCATGGCTTCCAGCGCCGCGCTCCGGTCCTTGTAGGCCGCGATGCGCAGCACGTCGTCCGCGGTCATCGGAGTGTCGGACATGGGTTCTCCCGTTGTGGTCCCGTCGCCTCGAGGAATGCTCACGAGTAAAGAGAGCCTCCAGCGGCGTCAGATACAGTCCGGCGGCCGCATTGCCCCGTGACCGCCAGGGCTGGAGCGTAGGAGCCGTCACTTGCGACGGGCTTGCAGCGCGCCGCCCCGGGCGGCCGGCCCGGGGCGGCGGTCCTCATTCCTTGACCATAATCTTGCTGATCACGACGAATCCGCCGAGCGCCCCCGCGGTGCCGGCGGCCGTCGTCGTGGTGAGATTGACCACCAGGTCATATGTGCCGGGGACGAGCTGGCCGCGCATGGGGACGGAAGCGGTATATCTGCCGGAGCCGGGTGTGAAGGTCATCTCCACCGGGGGTGATGGATGCCTTGTCTCGCCACCCCCCAGCAGATCGGCGATGATCTCCAATTGCCAGCGGCCCGCCAGCCAGTCGACGAGCTCACCGGTGACCTCCCAGCTCACGTCCACGGTCCAACCCTCGCCCTGATGAACGACGTTCGTGGGATGAGCTCCGGGATCGACAACCTGACCGTGCAGAATGCCGGTCAACTGCTCGGCCGGCACTTTCATCAGTTGAAATTCTCCGGTTGCCATTTCGATCTCCTCTCCGCGGGACAGGTCCCCGTGTGAAGGAGCAGAGCGACGACACCGGTGGCGAAATACGCGTCCTTTCTGATGATGAATAGGTGATTTTTTCTAGTTTCCTGGACCGCCGATCCTGACGAGGTCCCCGGGGCCCGTGGCGCCGACGCGTACGCCGTTCAACCGCACGCTGGCCTCCACGGCGCAGTCGAGGTAGGCGTTGAGCCCCTTGACCACCATGTCGCCGAGCCGCCCGCCGGCCAGGCGCAGCACCGCGCCGCCGCCTTCCGCGGCGACGACCTCGACGGTCCCGTACGGGGTCCGCAGGCCGATCGGGCCCTCGTTGCCCGTCTGGACGAGCACCGTGAGGTAGTGGACGTCCCGGCCGGGGTGGCTGCGCAGGAACGCGTCGGCCTCCCCGTACAGGACGAGGCCCTCGCCGGCCTCCGGCGGGGGAGCGGGGGAGGGGGCGAGCAGCGCGCACGGCCTCAGCCGCTCGTCGAGCTCGGGCACGGGCCCGTCCACCAGCACCCGGCCGCCCGCCGCGGCGTAGTTGGCCAGAAGCTCCTGAACGCGCCGGTGCATGAACGGCCCGCCGGGCACGGTGACCGTCCGGTACGCGGCCAGCTCCTCCGGCGTCACGCTCTCCAGCTCGACCAGCCCGTAGTCCAGGCCCCGCGCCCGCATCCGCTCGTGGAAGGCCAGCAGCGCCCGGCCGCAGCCGGGGCCGCCGGGGCCGGACAGCGCGGCGATCCCGGCGTAGGGGAGGTACAGCCCGAACGCGTCCCGCCGCACCCCGGCGCACTCCAGGAACTCGGCGCCGTGCGCGGCGAAGAAGTCCGCCAGTGCCCGCACCACCGGCGCCTTCCCGGTGGCCGCGCCGCCCGCGTCGATGGGCGCGCAGTCCGGGTACGGCCCCGCGTGCGCCGCGTCCAGCTCCGGCGCCCAGCCCGAGGTGGCCACCCCGGTGTAGACGTTGAAGCCGGTCGCGCCCGCCGCCATCGCCAGCAGCGACTGGTGGAAGCTGGTCGCCCCGTCGATGTAGGCCGGGTCGTAGAGCTCGGAGAAGCCCCAGTTCTCCTCCAGGTTGGGGCCGGGCGCGCGCTTGGCGGCGATCACGTAGCGGGCCTGCGCGCCGGGGTCGGCCGACACGACGCCCATCCAGTTGGTGAACCCGTAGGAGATGCCGTCCCACAGCTCCGGCCTGACCCTGGCCAGCCAGTCGTCCAGCTCCGGCACGGTCGGCGGGTTCAGGTTGACGACGACCGGCAGGTCGGAGCCGACGGCCTGGGTCCAGACGCGGTACACCTCGGCCAGGTAGTCGGCGTGGAAGCGCCCCCAGTCGGCGAGGGCGAGCAGGCCGGTGACCGGGGGCCCGACCTCCGCCCAGTCGCCGAACGCGGTGCCGTGCACCTCGTTGTACGCCTGCGGCGTCCCGTACCAGGCCCGCAGCCGGTCCCGGTAGAACGCCACCCCGGAGGCGCTGTAGTCGTAGGCCGTCAGCGGCAGCGCCCCGCTGGTGTAGATGCCCTCGTTCGCGATCTGCACCGCGATCACCGCCTCCGCGCCGGCCAGCACCTCCTTGCCGACCGCCGAGAGCCACTGCGTCGCCCTGGTCAGGAACGCGGGCCCGAGCGGCGCCGGCAGCGTGCGGGTCGCGGCGCCGTCACCCCAGCGCGAGGGCGCGCCGGCGGCGTCGAGCAGCGGCTCGATCGACGGGTCGGCGTCCGGGCACACCCAGTCCGGCAGGCCGCCGTAGCTGACCTCGGCGTGGATGAACGGCCCCGGCTTGGCGACCACCCGCAGCCCCAGCTCGTGGCAGAGCGCCAGGAAGCCGGTGACGTCCCTGGCGGGATGGGTGACGCCGGTGAAGTCGGGGGCCGTGCCCGCCTCGGGCTGGTGGTGCCGCCAGGGCAGGTAGCAGGTGACCACCTCGATCCCGAGCTCGTCCCGTACGGCCCGCAGCCGGTCGGCCCACACGGCCGGATCGTCGCGGTAGTACGGATAGTCGGCGGTGACGAGCACCCGCGGCACGCCGTCGACGACGGCGACCCCGTCGCGGACCTCGATGACCACGCTTGTCCTCCTAAGCTTTCAGACCGGTGAATGCGATGCCCTGCAGGATGCGGCGCTGGAAGACCAGCAGCACGGCGATCACGGGCAGGACGGCGAGCGTGGCGCCCGCCATGATGTAGTACGCGCGCCCGCCGTCGGGGCTGGCCACGAGCTGCTGCAACGCCAGCGGCAGGGTGTAGAGCTCGGGGTCGTTGGTGACCAGCAGCGGCCACACCAGGTCGTTCCAGTGGAACAGGAAGCTGGTGATGGTGACGACCGCGAGCACGGGCTTCGACAGCGGCAGCACGATCCGCCAGAAGATCTGCATCCGGCCGGCCCCGTCGATCAGCGCGGCCTCCTCCAGCTCGCCGGGCAGCGACAGGAAGAACTGCCGCAGCAGGAAGATGTCGAGCACCGAGGCGATGTTCGGGACGATCAGCCCCCACCCGGTGTCGAACATGCCCAGCGACTGGGTGACGTGGATGCGCGGCACCAGCAGCGTGATCGCGGGCACCATCATGCCGCCCAGCATGATCACGAACAGCTTGTCGCGGCCGGGGAACGGGATCCGCGCGAACGCGTACGCGGCCAGCGCGTCCACCAGCAGCTTCGCCGGCACCAGGATCGCGCAGACCCACACGCTGTTCACGAACGCGTTGCCCAGCCCGCCGACGCCCAGCACGTAGTCGTAGTTGTCCAGCGTCGCCGCCCACTCGCCGGTCTTCCTGTCCAGCGGCAGCAGGTTGGGCACCTTGCTGTAGATGTCCTGGCCGTGCTTGACCGAGGTGGCCAGCATCCACAGGAACGGCACCACCGACACGGCCGCCAGCAGCACCAGCGCCACGTACATGGACGCCTTCCTCATGACGCCTCCTGCTTGACGAACCTGAACTGCAGCGCGGTGACGATCATGATGAAGACGAGCAGGATGAACGACATCGCGCAGGCCGCCCCCATCGCGTCGTAGCGGAAGGCGAACAGGTAGAGGTGCAGCACGTACGTCAGCCCCGACTGCTCGGGCCCGCCGGTGACGCTGCGCCCGTTGCCGGAGAAGATCACATAGACCAGGCCGAACACCTGCAGCGCCGCGATCACCCCGGTCACCAGCAGGTAGAACGTGGTCGGTCGGAGCATCGGGAACGTCACCCGCCAGAACCGCTGCCACGGCCCGGCCCCGTCGATGATCGCCGCCTCCTGGATGGCGCCGGGGATGCCCTTCAGGCCCGCCAGGTAGATGATCATCGAGATGCCGCACTGCCAGGCCGCGATGAACGCCAGCGCCGGGATGACCAGCTCGGGGGTGTTGAGCCAGTTCTGCCCCGGGATGCCGACCAGGCCGAGCAGCGTGTTGATCAGGCCGTACTGCGGATCGTAGAGCCAGCGCCAGATCGCGCCGACCGCCGCCTCCGCCGTGACGACCGGCAGGAACAGCAGCAGCCTGAACAGGTTCGCCCCGCGCCTGATCGCGTTCACCAGCAGCGCCTGCACCAGCGCGGCCACCAGGGTCAGCGGCACGGCGATCAGCGTGTACTGCAAGGTGACCTGCACCGACTTCCAGAAGTGCGGGTATTTGACGTCGTCGAAGAGCAGGTCCGTGTAGTTGGCCAGGCCCACCCAGTTCGCGTCGGTGCGCAGGTTCCAGTCGGTGAAGCTGTAGTAGAGCGCCGACAGGGCCGGGTACAGCAGGAAGACCAGGAAGTAGACGAGCGCCGGGGTGACCAGGAGCCAGCCGATCACGTGGTCGCGGCGGCGTGGCGGGCGGCGGCGGGCACGTCTCCCAGGCCCCGCCGCCACCCGCCGGTCCGCCAGTACGGGTGCCGTCACGTCAGCTGTTCCAGCCGAGCAGGGAGCGGGTCTTGGCCGCCGCGTCCGCCAGCGCCTGCTGGGCCGTGACCTTGCCGGTCAGCGCCGACTCGATCGCCGGGGCGATGATCTCGTCGTTGACCTGGATCCACTGCGGCACCGCGGGGCGCGCGTGCGCCACCTTGAGCTGCTCCAGGAACGCCGCCTGCTCCGGGCCGCCCGCGACGACCTTCGCCTTGAGGTGGACGGGGAACCCGCCGAGCGCGTCGGCGACGACGCCGTTGTTGTCCGCGTTGCCGAGGAAGGCCAGCCACTTCCACGCCAGGTCCGGGTTCTTGCTGGTGGAGAAGACGACCGAGTCCTCGCCGCCGATGTTGCCGGCCGGCTCGCTCTTGTACGGCAGCGGCGCCACGCCGAAGTCGAGGTCGGGGAACTGCTCGCGGATCGTCGGCACGTCCCACGGGCCGGAGATCGTCATGGCGGCCAGGCCGTTCTCGAAGGGCTTGTCCGAGTCGGTGATCTTGCGCGGCGACGACTTCTGCAGGTCCACCCAGAGCTGCAGCGCCTCCACGGCGGGCGGCTGGTCGAACAGCACCTTCTTGCCGGCGTCGTCCACCATCTCGCCGCCCGCGCCGTGCACGATGCCGGGGAACATCCAGGCGCCGTAGCCGTCGCCCTTGGGCACGTTCATGCCGGCCACGTTCGCGTCGGCGGCGTGCACCCGGTCCGCGGTCTGCTTCAGCTCGTCCCACGTCTTGGGCGGGGTCGGGACCAGCTTCTTGTTGTAGAAGAGCGCGACGGTCGTCTGGTCCTGGGGCAGGCCGTAGAGCTTGCCGCCGGCGCGGTTGGTGTCCAGCGCGCCCTTGTAGTAGTCGGCCTCGGTGATGAGCCCGGCGGGCACCTCCTTGATCGTGCCGTCGAGGGCGTACTTGGAGACCAGCGGCTGGTCGAGGATGCCCGCGTCGGGGGCGCTCTTGCTGGCCACGGCGCTGCCGAGCTTGGTGTTGTAGTCGTCCTTCGGGATCTTGACGAGCTTGACGGTGACACCGGGGTTGGCCTTCTCGAAGTCCTGGCGGACCTTCTCGATGACCTGGCCCGCCTGCGGGGTGCGGTCCTGGTACATCCAGAAGGTCAACTCCTTGGCGTCGCCCTGGCCACCGCCGCCGCCACCGCCGCCGCACGCGGCCAGGCCGCTCGCCAGCATCGCCACGACGGCGCCTCGCACAAGTCCTCGGCTCATTGTCGTCTCCTCATCGGGGGGATGGCCAGACCATAATCTAAGGTCCGAAAGAAGTCAGGAGTTGCCGGGAAACGCTTCGGTAACGCCGTGGACATCCGGGCGGCCCGCGCTCACCCTTCGGGCCGTGAACTAACATGGCGGCGGGTTTCAGGAGAGGAACGGGGACGAGGATGGGCACGTCAGGGCGCAGGACCGTACGAGATCTTCGCCGGGGCAACCGGGCGATGCTGCTGCGCGCGCTCTACTTCGGCGGCCCCGCCAGCCGCAACGAGCTGTCCGCCGAGACCGGCCTCAGCGCGGCCACGGTCAGCACGATGACCGGCGACCTGCTGGCCGACAATGTCATCGTCGAGGCGGGCCAGGTCGACTCCGACGGCGGCCGGCCCCGCGTCCTGCTCAAGGTCAACCCGGCCTTCGGCTACGCGGTGGGCGTGGACGTGGGCGAGACCCAGGTCAAGGTCGAGCTGTTCGACCTGGAGATGAACGTGCGGGCCAGGGCCCACTACGCGGTCCGGTCGGCCAAGCACGACCCCGAGCTGGTCGCCCGCCACATCCTGACCGGCGTGGACGCGGTCATCGCCGAGGGCGAGGTGGCCGCCGGGCAGGTGCTCGGCGTGGGCGTCGGCGTGCCCGGCATCGTCGAGCCGGGGCCGGACGCGCTGGTGCGGGCCAAGACGTTCGGCTGGGAGGCGGTGCCGCTGGGCGCGCTGCTGCGGGCCGGCACCGCGCTGCCGCTGTTCGTGGACAACGGCGCCAAGACCATGGGGCAGGCCGAGCTGTGGTTCGGGTCCGGCCGGGGCACCCGCGACGCGATCATCCTGCTCGTGGGGTCCGGCGTGGGCGGGACCGTGGTGAGTGACGGGCGGATCTACCGCGGCGCGGGCAAGGCCGCGGGCGAGGTGGGGCACCTGAAGATCGTCGCCGGGGGGCGGGTCTGCCGGTGCGGGGCGCGCGGGTGCCTGGAGGCGTACCTGGGGGCCGAGGCCATCCTCGACCGGGCCGGCGTGGTGGCCGACTCCGCCGACGAGGAGGCGGCGCTGGCCAGGCTGCTGGAGGAGGGCTCGCCGGTGATCGGGGAGAGCGTCGAGCTGCTCGGCGTGGGCCTGTCGAGCCTGGTGCACCTGTTCAACCCCGAGCGCATCGTGATCGGGGGGTGGGCGGGCCTCATGCTGGGCGGCCGGCTGCTGGCCGACATCCGCGCCGCCACCGCGGCCAACACGCAGGCGCAGCCGTTCCAGCCGGAGATGGTCGTGCTCGGCCGCCTCGGGCCCGACGCGGTCGCGCTGGGCGCGGCCACGCTGGTGATCGAGCCCTTCTTCGGTGACGCAGCGTTTCCGGAAGTGGTCACCACTATTGCGTAGGCGTTAAATCAAGCATTGACAGAAGTGCCGGGCGCAGGCACGCTCTGCTCGATAGAGCGCTCTCTCACTACCCCCCTGTTCGTGAGGAGTTCGCAGTGCACCCGCCCCGAAGTACCGCCCTCGTCGTGGCGTCACTCGCCGCCCTGATCCTGTCCTTCCTGGTCGCCGGGCCCGCGCGGGCGGCCGACCCGCTCCTGTCGCAGGGCCGGACCGTGACCGCCTCGTCCTCCGAGAGCGCCGGCACCCCCGCCTCGGCCGCCGTGGACGGCGACACCGGGACCCGCTGGTCCAGCGCGTTCGGCGATCCGCAGTGGCTCCAGGTGGACCTGGGCGCCACCGCCACCGTGTCCGGCGTGGTGCTGCGGTGGGAGGCCGCGTACGCCACCGCGTTCCGCCTCCAGGTCTCCGCCGACGCCGCCACCTGGACCGACATCTACTCGACCACCACCGGAACCGGCGGCACGCAGACGCTCACCGTGTCCGGCACCGGCCGCTACCTCCGCCTGTACGGCACCGCCCGCGCCACCGCGTACGGCTACTCGCTGTGGGAGCTCCAGGTCTACGGCACCACGGGCACCACGGCCTGCGGCACCGCCAACGCCGCGCTCAACCGCCCGGCCACCGCCTCCTCGTCCGAGGGCGCCGCCACCTCCGCCCCGGCCGCCGTGGACGGCGACACCGGGACCCGCTGGTCCAGCCTGTTCGCCGACCCGCAGTGGCTCCAGGTCGACCTCGGCTCGGTCCGGCAGATCTGCCAGGTGGTGCTCCAGTGGGAGGCCGCCTACGCCAGGTCCTTCCGCGTCCAGGTCTCCGACAACGCCTCGACCTGGACCGACATCCACTCCACCACGACCGGCACGGGCGGCACGCAGACCCTGAACGTCTCAGGCGCCGGCCGCTACCTCCGCGTGCACGGCACGGTCAGGGCCACCGCGTACGGCTACTCGCTCTGGGAGCTCACCGTGCGCACCACCGGCACGACCGACCCGCAGCCCGGCGGCGACCTCGGCCCCAACGTGCACGTCTTCGACCCGTCGATGCCGGCCTCCACCATCCAGTCCACGCTGGACTCGGTGTTCACCCAGATGGAGTCCAACCAGTTCGGGCTGCAGCGGCACGCCCTGCTGTTCAAGCCCGGCAGCTACAACGTCAACGCGAACATCGGCTTCTACACCTCGATCATGGGCCTGGGCCGCAACCCCGACGACGTCACCATCAACGGCCAGGTCAGGGTGGACGCGGGCTGGTTCGGCGGCAACGCCACGCAGAACTTCTGGCGCTCGGCCGAGAACCTGTCGATCACGCCGACCGGCGGCACCAACCAGTGGGCGGTCTCGCAGGCGGCGCCGTTCCGGCGGATGCACGTCAGGGGCAACCTCAACCTGGCGCCCAGCGGGTACGGGTGGGCCAGCGGCGGCTACATCGCCGACAGCCGGATCGACGGGACCGTGCAGCCGTACTCGCAGCAGCAGTGGTTCACCCGCGACAGCACCATCGGCGGCTGGCTCAACGGCGTGTGGAACATGGTCTTCTCCGGCGTCGCCGGTGCCCCCGCCCAGTCCTTCCCCGAGCCGCCGTACACGACGCTCGACACCAGCCCGGTGACCAGGGAGAAGCCCTACCTGTACGTGGACTCCGCGGGCGCCTACCAGGTGTTCGTGCCCGCCCTGCGGCAGAACTCGCGCGGCGCGAGCTGGCCCGGCACCGGCACCTCCATCCCGCTGAACCGCTTCTACGTCGCCAAGCCGGCCGACACCGCCGCCACGATCAACGCCGCCCTCGCCGCCGGCCTGAACCTGCTCTTCACGCCCGGCATCTATCACGTCGGCCAGACCATCAACGTGACCAGGCCCGACACGGTCGTGCTCGGCCTCGGCTACGCCACGATCATCCCCGACAACGGCGTGGTGCCGATGCGGGTCGCCGACGTGGACGGCGTCAAGGTGGCCGGGCTGCTCTTCGACGCCGGGCCGGTCAACTCGCCCATCCTCATGGAGGTCGGCCCGTCCGGCTCCTCGGCCTCGCACGCCGCCAACCCCATCTCGATCCAGGACGTGTTCTTCCGCATCGGCGGCAGCCACGCGGGCAAGGCCACGACCAGCCTCGTCATCAACAGCGACCACACGATCATCGACCACATCTGGGCCTGGCGCGGCGACCACGGCACCGGCATCGGCTGGACCGTCAACACCGCCGACACCGGGCTGATCGTCAACGGCGACGACGTCACCGCGTACGGGCTGTTCGTCGAGCACTACCAGAAGTACCAGGTCATCTGGAACGGGCAACGCGGCCGGACGATCTTCTTCCAGAACGAGATGCCCTACGACCCGCCGAACCAGGCCGCCTGGATGAACGGCTCCACCCGCGGCTACGCCGCCTACAAGGTCGCCGACTCCGTCACCTCGCACGAGGCGTGGGGGCTGGGGGCGTACTGCTACTTCAACGTCGACCCGAGCATCGTGGCCGAACGCGGCTTCGAGACGCCGGTCAACCCGAACGTGCGCTTCCACGACCTGCTCACCGTCTCCCTCGGGGGCAACGGCACGATCGCCCACGTCGTCAACAACACGGGAGGCCCCGCCCAGGGCACGGACACGATCCCGGTGAAGGTCGTCACCTTCCCCTGAGCCGTACGACGTCGGGGCCCAGGCCCTCGACGCCGCCCACGCCCAGCAGCTGCAGGGTACGGACGAGCTCGGCGTGCAGCAGGTCCAGCACCCGCCGCACGCCGGGCTCGCCGCCGGCCATCAGGCCGTACAGGTAGGCGCGGCCGACGAAGCACGCCCGGGCGCCCAGCGCGACCGCGGCGGCGACGTCGGCCCCGCTCCGCACCCCTCCGTCGAGGAACACCTCCGTGCGGTCCCCCACGGCCGCCACCACCTCGGGCAGCAGCTCCAGCGGCGTGGGGGAGCGGTCGAGCTGGCGCCCGCCGTGGTTGGACACCACGATCCCGTCCACCCCGACGGCGGCCAGGTCCTTCGCGTCGTCCACCCGCTGCACCCCCTTGACCAGCAGCCGGCCCTGCCACGCGGACCTGATCCACTCCAGGTCGCGGATCGTCACGGACGGGTCGAACATCAGGTTCGTCAGGCCCGCGAGGTCGGCGGGCGCCCCCTCCACGGTGGCGAACCTGAGCGGCTCGCTGGTGAGGAAGTCGAACCACCACGCCGGGTGCCGCAGCACCTCCAGCGCGCCGCGCCAGCGCAGGGCGGGCGGGATCGTCAGCCCGTGCCGCACGTCCCGCAGCCGCGCCCCGGCCACCGGCACGTCCACGGTCACCACCAGCACGTCCATGCCCGCATCGGCGGCCATGGCCAGCGACTCCAGGTTGCGGGCGCGGTCGCGGACCACGTACAGCTGGAACCAGTTCCACCCGCCGGGCGCCGCCGCGGCCACGTCCCGCGCCGTCGTGGTGCCCATGGTGGACAGCGTGTACGGGATCGACGCCCCTTCCGCCGCCCGCGCCACCGCCCGCTCGCCCTCGCGGTGCATCATCCGGGTGAACCCGGTCGGGCCGAGCACCACCGGCATCCCGATCCGCCGCCCCAGGACCTCGACCGCCGTCGGAGCCTCGGCGACGTCCCGCAACACGCGCGGGGCGAACTCCACCCGCTCGAACGCCGCCACCGCCCTGGCCATCGACCGCTCACCCTCGGCCGCGCCGTCCACGTAGTCGAACACCATGCGCGGGGCGCGCTTCCTGGCCAGCAGCCGCAGATCCGCCACATCGGCCGCCGCCGCCACCCTCGCCGCCCGCGCCCACCGGGGCCGCCCGGGCATGACGGCCCGCAGCTCCCGCCAGCGGGGCAGGCGCCGCGGCTCCTTGCCTGTCGTCCCGATGCCCAGAAGTTACCACTACGGTGGAACCGTGATCGACGACTGGCCCGCACCGGACAACGACACCCCCACCGCCGCCCCTCCCCAGAGCGAGGCCTCGGGCGTCGGCGGGCCTTTCGAGACCGGGGTCTCGGGCGTCGGCGGGGTGGCTGAGGACTGGACCTCACGCGAACGCTGGGCGGAGCTCGCGGACGGCTCGCCCGCCTCCCTGGCGGTCCGCGCGGAGCTCCTCGCCCGCTGGTCCGAGCCGCACCGCAGATACCACACCCGCACCCACCTGGCCGCCGTCCTGGCCGCCATCGAACCGCTCGCCACCGAGGCCGAGGACGCGACGGCCGTACGGCTCGCGGCCTGGTTCCACGACGCCGTCTACGACGGCCGCCCCGGCTGGGACGAGGAACGCAGCGCCCAGCTCGCCCAGTCCCGCCTCCCCGGATGCGGCGTCCCCGCCGGCCGGGTCGCCACGGTCGCCCGGCTGGTACGCCTCACGGCCGCCCACGACACGCTCGAACCCGGCGACCATGACGGCGCCGTCCTGTGCGACGCCGACCTCGCCATCCTCGCCAGCCCCGCCTACCCGGCCTACGCGCACGCCATCCGCCAGGAATACGCCCACGTCCCCGACCCCGCGTTCGCCCGGGGCCGCTCGCAGGTGCTGCGCCGCCTGCTCGCCACCCCGTCTCTCTACCGCACCCCACGAGCCAGAGAGCTGTGGGAGGCCCCCGCCAGAACCAACATGACCGCCGAACTCGCCACCCTGACCACCGACTGACCACCCCGGCACGACCCCGCCTTCTCCCTCTCCCCCAAGGACACCAGCCGTAGTGCGGTGGGAGAGCGAGGAGCCGGGATCGGAGCCGAGAACCAGCCCGGACAGGCCCTAACCGACCCGGTGCCGCTTGCGGCGGCGCAGCCCGCCCGCGATCAGCCGCCGCAGCAGCTCCCGAGAACCGACCGCCTCGGCCCCCAGCTCCACGGCCCGCGCATGCACGGTCTCCGGCACGTCATAGTGGTCCCGGTCGAACGCCCGCTCCGGCACCCCCAACCGCACGGCGAAGGCGTGCAACTCCTCCAGCGAGCTGTCGCTGACGAGATGCGACCACATCAGGCCACGCGGCCCCGGCCAGTTGGGCGGATCGATCAGAACGGTCACGCCCTCAAGGGTAGAACCCTTCCCAGCACCCCCAGATCCCCCAGATCGGGCACCACGACGTCCGCACCGGTCCCGTCGCCGTCCCGGGCCACCGCGGCGACCAGCCCGAACCCGCCCTTCTTGCCCGCCTCGATCCCCGGCAGCGCGGACACCACCACCGCGACCTTGGCCGCGGGCAGGTTCAGCCGCCGGGCCGCCTCCAGGTAGAGCGCGGGGTCGGGCGTGCCGGGCAGGTTCATCAGCGCGGCGTCGTTGCCGTCCACCAGCAGGTCGAACAGGTGCATGACCCCGGCCGAGCCGACCAGCTTGCGGCCGTGCAGGCTGGCGGAGACGGCCGCCGTACGGGCGCCGCGCTGCCGCAGCTCGTGCAGCAGCGCCACCGTGGACGGGAACGCGGCCACCCCGTACTTGTCCACCTGCTCCATGAACAGGCGGTCCTTGGCCAGGCCGAGCCCGTGTACGGTCGGCGCGCCGGGCTCGTCGTCGGGCGATCCCTCGGGCACCGTGATGCCGCGAGCGGTCAGGAACGTACGGATGCCGTCGAGGCGCGGGCGCCCGTCCACGTGCCGCAGATAGTCGTCGCGGATGTCGAACGGTGCCGAGCGGCCGCGCAGGAACGCGTCGAAGACGTGCTTCCAGGCGGCCGCGTGCCCCCGAGCGGTGTCGGTGACCACGCCGTCGGTGTCGAACACGACGGCGCTGATCGCGGTCAGGTCGATGACAGGCTCGTTCACATTGCGAACGTAACCGCTCTACCAGGCGACGGGTAGTTCTTTGACCCCGTAGACGATGGCGAGTTCCCGGAACGGCACCTCGCCCGCGACGTGCAGGCCGGGGAAGCGGCGCAGCAGCGCGGGGAAGGCGATGCGCATCTCCATCTGGGCCAGCGGCGCGCCGATGCAGCGGTGGATGCCGTGGCCGAACGCCATGTGCGAGCCCGCCGTCGCCCGGCCCGGCCGTACCTCGTCCATGTTCTCGCCCAGGGCGGGGTCGCGGTTGGCGCCGGTCAGCGAGCACAGCACCATCTCGCCCTTCTTGATCGGTACGCCGTGCAGCTCCAGGTCGTCGCGGGCGAAGCGCGGGAAGGCGACCTGCACGACCGTCATGTACCGCAGCAGTTCCTCGACCACGTCCACGACGTAGCCGTCCACCTCGCGCACCTTGGCGGCCTGCTCGGGGTTGCGCAGCAGCCACAGGGAGCCGAGCGCGAGCATGCTGGTGCTGGTGTCGTGCCCGCCGGTCAGCAGCCCGTCGGCCATGCTGGCGAGCGTACGGTCGTCGAGCTCGTCGCCGTGCTCGCGCAGCAACTGCCCGAGCAGCCCGTCACCCGGATTCTGCCGCTCCCTGGCCACGAGGTCCGTCAGGTACGTCATCGCGTCGTTGATGGCCTGCAGGGACGCCTCGGGCCCGGCGGTGAAGTCGAACCGGTCCTTGCTGATCTTCACGAAGTCGGCGCGCTCCTCGAACGGGACGCCGAGCAGCTCGCACACGACCAGCGACGGGATCGGCAGCGCGAACTCCTCCACCAGGTCCACCGGCATGCCCTCGGCGCCCTTGGCCTCGATGCGGTCGAGGTACTCCTCGACCATGGCCTCGATGCGCGGCTCCAGCCTGCGCAGACGGCGCATGGTGAACTCGGGCGTCAGGTACTTGCGCAGCCGAGTGTGCTCGGGCGGGTCGCGGAACCCCAGGCCGCCGGGGTCCTCCTGGTTGGAGCCGAGCCCGATCACGCCGGCGAAGTCGTTGCTGAAACGCTCGTGGTCGCCGAGCACACCGCGTACGTCATCCCAGCGGGTGACGAGGTACACGGTCTGACCGCCCGGGATCTCCATGGGGAAGACCGGGTGCTCGGTCCGGATGCGCCCGAGCTCGCCCACGGGGTCGAACCCGTCACGCATGAACTGGACGAGCGGGAACTCTTCTGTATCTGACATCGATATCCGTCCTGCTGGGATACATCACACCATGTTGGGATAAATCCCTACGTAGATGGTCCCATCCGGATTGGTGAATGGTGCCCTCCGAAAGGACGAATTTACATCTCACCCCTGCCGCCCTCCCAGCCGGTGGGTGCAGTTGGACTCGACCCGGGGACGGCCTCACCTGCCGGCCAACGCCCTGGTCACCTCGTCGGGCGGCGGCTGGGTGCGGTCGCGGGCGCGGATGAGCGGCTCGGGCAGCGGAGCCTCGGCCGACAGGGCGGGCGGGGCGGGCTTGGGCCTGCGCGGCTCGCGCACGCCGCCCTCGCCTCCTTGCGGATCGTCGAACGGGAAGTCGTCGCCTTCGGTCCAGTGGGGCTCCCCGGGGCCGAAGCCGGGGGGCCAGGCGGGCGCGCCGCTGGGTAGAGCACGGCGTCTGCGCGATCGCTTGCTCACAGTCCCTCCTCGCGTCCCATTGTGCGCCCGCCGCCCATGACCGACCACCCCGTATCACCCCTGTCACCACCACGGCACCCACCCGACCGGCACCCACCCGACCGACGCCCACCCGGCCGGTTGCGCGCGCGGCCCCCGTGCCGTAAGCCCCGCTCCTGGGCTCAGCCGGACTGCGTGCCCTGGTTGGCCGCCGGGGTGGGGTCGCCCGTCGCCGTGGCCTGCGGGTGCGGGTCGGTGGGCGCCTGGGGTGTGGCCGTGCCCGCCGGTGTCGAGACCTGGCGGACGAACGCCGCCCCCACCACCGCCACGAAGGCCATGATGGACGCCGTCTGCTGCTCCGTCAGCTCCACCCCGAACACCAGCCCCAGCGTGACCGCCGCCTGCGCGAACCCCAGCGCCGCCGCCTTGATGGACCTGCCCCCGTCCAGGTTCCGCGTGGCGAACGCCGTCCAGACGCCCAGTCCCGCGGCCGCTATCGCGTTGATCGCCGCCACCTGCGTGCTGGTCAGCGGCAGGAACGTCGCCGTCACCATCTGCACGCCAGCGCTCGCCAGTCCGAGGACGAGCGCCGGCTCACCGCCGAAGATCTTCATGAGCCCCTCCCTGAGTCGAACCCCCTGTGACCGCAGAGCACGCTCCGCCGCGCCTGATACACCCTCCGTCAAGAGCCTCGAACAGTAGTGAAACGTGGGCAAAATGGTGCAGCAGACGGCGTTTGGCGTACAAGATGGCGACATTCTGCGATGATCTCGTCGCATAGAGCCGGAGTTTGAGCCTCACGGATAGTGACTGATGCCGACATTTGAGGAAATAACAGCCTTCGTCACGGAGAAGCCGCTCGCCACCGCTGTCATCGCGCTGCTGAGCCTGGCCGGGCTGGTGCTCGCGTTCCTGGTGCTCAGGATCGCCTGGCGCGTCGTCTCCTGGGTGTTCACCAGGTACGTCGCCCCGCGTCCCGTCGAGGACGTGCTGACCGTCGTGGCCGCCTCCATCGCCACGGGCGTGTCCGCGCAGGGCATGTGGCGTTTCTCCGGGGACGTGCTGGGCCTCGACGGGCCGCTCAGGTTACTGCTGTTCGCGTTCATCGAGGTCGCGATCATCACCTCCGCCGTACGCGCCCGCCGCAACATGCGCGAGAACTTCTCCGCCGGCATCGACGGCATCGCCGTGTGGGCGCTGACGTGCCTGACCGCCGTCCTGTCCAGCATGGACGCGCGCAGCCTGCCCGAGGCGGTGTTCAGGCTGGCCGCCCCGCTGGTGGCCGCCTGGCTGTGGGAGCGCGGCATGGCCATCGAGCGCCACCGCATCCGCGGCACCGGCCGCATCAACTGGCGGCTGACCCCCGAGCGGCTGCTGGTCAGGATGGGGCTGGCCGAGGTCAGCGACCGTACGGCGAGCGAGGTCGACGCCCACCGCAGGCTGACCAGGGTCGCCCTGGCGGCCAAGCGGGCCAAGGCGCTGCGCGAGGGCGGCGCGTCGGAGCGGAAGATGCGCGCCGCGCTGGCCAAGCTCGACAAGGCCATGGACCAGGCCGTCGAGCACACCGGCCTGGCGGTGGACCAGTCCCGCCAGGAGGCGCTGCTGGCCCAGATCGCCGCCCTGTACAACACCTCGGCGCTCATCGACGCCGACCCCCGCGTGCCGTGGGAGCCCGAGGCCGACCATCACCCGGTGCCGGCCCGCCCGGCGCTGCCGCCCGCGCTGGCCGAGCTGGTCGACGACGAGGACGAGGACGCCGAGGTGCTCGACACCACCCCGCAGGTCATCAGCACGGCCGAGCGCGCGGCGCGGATGCGGTCCGCCCGCGAGTACTGGGACCGGCAGATCGCCAAGGGCATCGTGCCGCGTACGGTGGACATCGCCCAGGAGATCGGCATCTCGCTGGCCACGGCGCGCGAGTATCGTGCCCTGTGGAAGCTGGAGCCGCAGGCGCACGCCCTCATCGAGGCGCTGTACCAGCAGCACGGCATCGTGGACACCGGCGCCTTCCCGATCATCGCCGACGACGGGCGGGTGCTGACGACCAAGTCTTAGGGGAGAGTGCCGTTGCGGGAGCGGACGCTCGATCGCGTCAGGAAACTGCTGGCCAAGGCCGAACGCACCGACAACGAGCACGAGCGGGCCACGTTCATGGCCGCCGCGTCGGCGCTGATGGCCAAGCACGGCATCGACTCGCTGCCGCCCGCCGGCACCCGCCAGACCCCCGGCGACCGCGTCGTCACCCTCCCCGCCCCCTGGGCCAGGGAGAAGGCGCGCCTGGTCAGCCTGGTGGCGCAGGCGGTGCGGTGCCGGCCGCTGCTGATCGGGCGCGGCGACGGCGGGCAGCGCGTGCACGTGTTCGGGTTCGCGGCCGACCTGGAGCGCGCCGACCTGCTGGCCACCTCGCTGCTGCTGCAGATGGCCTCGGGGCTGGCCCGGGTGCGGCCGCCCGAGCACGTCACGGCGGTGCGGGCGTACCGGAGGTCGTGGCTGCTGGGGTTCACCGACGAGGTCTACCGGCTGCTGTGCGCGGCCGAGTCCCGCGCCGAGACCGAATCAGCCGGCACGGGGTCCGCCGTGGTCCTGGCCGACCGGCGGGCCGAGGTCGAGCGGGCGGTCGCCGCCCACTACCCCGACATCCGCATGAGCGTGCCCCGGACCAGCGGCACCGGCTACCGCGACGGCGTCGCGGCGGGCCGCCGGGCCGACCTGGGCCGTACCGGGATGACCACCGCCACGGCGCCGGAACTGGCGCGGTAAGCCCTTTCCCGAGACCTGTTTGGCGGGGCCGGAAACGGGCATAAGCGCGCACACGGAACGCAGTCCTGCCGAAGCGAGACAGGTCACCGTGAACGCAGCCGTACGTGTCCTCGCCGCCGACCTCCACGTACTCGCCCGAGACCTCCTGACCGCCGCCGGCGTGCCCGCCGGCACGGCGGCCACGGTCGCCGAGTCCCTGGTGGAGGCCGACCTCGCCGGGCACGGCTCGCACGGCGTACGGCGGATCAAGCCGTACCTCGACCGGATCGAGGCGGGCGTCATCGTGCCCGCCGCCCGCCCCGAGGTGGTCTCGCGCCGTGGCGCGAGCGCCGTCGTGTCGGGGCGGCGCGGCTTCGGGCAGGTCGCCGCCCGCCTGGCCACCGAGGAGGCGGCCGAACTGGCCGCCGGGCACGGCGTCGGCGTGGTCGCCATCAGCGAGTGCAACCACGTCGGCCGGCTCGGCGAGTACGCGGAGAAGCTGGCGGGCCGGGGCCTGATCGCGCAGGTCGTCGGCAACGCCGACCCCACCGTGGCGCCGTACGCCGGGCACCGCAGGATGCTCGGCACCAACCCCATGGCCTGGGCCGTGCCGCGCGCCGGCGGTGCGGCCGTCGTCATGGACTGGGCGACCGCCGCGATGGCCGAGGGCAAGCTGGGCCTCCTGAACGCCGCCGGGGCGCCGGCCCCCGAAGGGGTGCTGGTCGACCCGGACGGCCGCCCGTCCACCGACCCGGCCGACTTCTACCGGGGCGGGGCGCTGCTGCCGTTCGGCGGCCACAAGGGGTACGGCCTGAGCGTCCTCATCGAGCTCGTCGGCGGCCTGCTCACGGGCACCGGCACCGCCTGCTCGCCCGAGTACGACGGCACGTTCGGCACGGTGATCACCGCGATCGACATCTCCGCCTTCGTCCCGCTGGAGACCTATGTCGCCCAGGTCGAATCCTTCTGCGAGGCCCTGCGCGCCTCCGGCCCCGGCGTGGTCGTGCCGGGGGAGCCCGAGGCCGGCACGCGCGCGGAGCACCTGAGGGAGGGCGTCCCGGTGTCCGTGCCGGTGTGGGAGGAGCTGGGCGGGCTCGCCGCGCGGCTCGGCGTTCCGCGGCCTCACACGCCCCCTGGAGGTTAGATGCCCGCCACACCCGAATTACGGCGCGTCGTCCTGGGTGCCCTCGTCGGCACCGCCCTGGAGTGGTACGACTTCTTCATCTACGGCACCGCCGCCGCCCTCGTCTTCAACCGCCTGTTCTTCACCGAGTCCGACCCGGCCACGGGCACGATCGTCGCGTTCGCCACGTTCGGCGTGGGGTTCGTGGTCCGGCCGTTCGGCGGCGTCCTGTTCGGCCACCTGGGCGACAAGATCGGCCGCCGCTCCACCCTGATCATCACCACCGTGATCATGGGCGTGTCCACCGGGCTGATCGGCCTGCTGCCCACCTACCCCGCCATCGGCGTCTGGGCGCCGATCCTGCTCACGCTGCTGCGCGTCTGCCAGGGGCTCGGCGCGGGCGCCGAGTTCGGCGGCGCGGCGACGCTGCTGGCCGAGCACGCGCCGCCCGGCCGGCGCGGCTACTACGCCTCCTACGCCCAGACCGGCGTGCAGATCGGGCTGGTGCTGGGCACCTCGGCGTTCCTGCTGGTCCAGCTCCTGCCGGAGGAGGACTTCGTGGCGTGGGGCTGGCGGGTGCCGTTCCTGGTGAGCTTCGCGCTGATCGGGGTGGCGCTGTACGTGCGGCTGCGGGTCGCCGAGTCGCCGGTGTTCCGCGAGATGGCGCGGACCCGGGAGATCGTCAAGCTGCCGATCAGGGACGCGCTGGCCCGCTACCCGCGCAACTTCCTCGTCGGCGTCGGCGCGCACATCTGCGACACCGCCGTGGTCTACACGCTGGCCACCTTCAGCGTCGCCTACGCCACGAACCAGCTCGGCCTGACCAACCGGGCGGCGCTGCTGGGGGTGATCCTGTTCGGGCTGACCGTCATCGTGCTCCAGCCCATCTACGGCAACCTGTCGGACCGGATCGGGCGGCGGCCGCTCAACCTGTTCAGCGTGGTGTTCGTGGCGGCGTACGTCTATCCGTACTTCCTGCTGGTCAACACCGGGGTCACCTGGCTGGTGTGGCTGGCGATGATGATCATGGGCGCCTTCGGCTTCGCCCCGCAGGTGGCCGTGCAGCCGGTGTTCTACGCCGAGCTGTTCGGGGCGCGCGTGCGCTACACCGGGTTCGCCGCCTCGCGGGAGCTGGGGGCGGCCCTGGCCGGCTTCTCGCCGCTGATCGGCGCGGCGCTGGCGGCGCGGCTGGGCGGGGCGCCGTGGCTGGTGGCGGCGTTCCTGGTCGGCACGGCGGTGATCTCGTTCGCGGCCTTCTACGCCTCGCGTGAGAGCAAGGACATCGACATCGCGGCCTTCGACCCGCTGAAGGAGTAAGGGCATGGACATCAACGGCACGGTCACCGTGATCACCGGCGGCGGCACCGGCATCGGCGCGGCCGTCGCGGAGGGCCTGGCCAGGAAGGGCGCGGCGGCCGTGGTGCTCAACTACTCGCGCTCGGCCACCGAGGCCCAGGCCACGGTGGCGCGGCTGGAGAGCCTGGGCTGCAAGGCCGAGGCCGTGGCCGCCGACGTGTCGGACGACGCCGCCGTACGCAGGATGGCCGAGCGCGTGCGGGCCACCTACGGCCGGGTGGACGCGCTGGTGTGCAACGCGGGCACGACCAGGTGGGTGCCGTTCCCCGACCTGGAGGGGCTCACCGACGACGTGTGGCGGCAGATCATGGGCGTCAACCTCATGGGCGCCTTCTACTGCGCCCGCGCGTTCGCCCCCGACCTGCGGGCGGCGCGCGGCGCGATCGTCAACGTGGCCTCCGTGGCCGGGCTGCTGGCCACGGGCTCCTCGATCGCGTACGGGGTGAGCAAGGCCGCCCTGCTCCACCTCACCCGCGACCTGGCCGTGGCGCTCGGGCCCGAGGTCAGGGTGAACGCGGTCGCCCCCGGCATCGTGGCCACCCGGTGGCACATCGACCGGGTGGGGGAGCAGGTGTTCTCCGAGATGGCGGCGAAGGAGGAGATGAAGGCGCCGCTGCGGCGCACGGCGCGGCCGGAGCACATCGCGCAGATGGTGACCGCGCTGCTGGAGTCGGACCTGGTGACGGGGGAGGTCCTGGTCGGCGACGGCGGCCGCCACCTCGGCTACTGAGCCCCGGTCGCCGGCCCGGCCCGCTCGCTCACCCCAGGGCGGCCGACACCAGCGAGCGGGCCTCCTCCTGCACCTTGGCCAGGTGGTCGGGGCCCTTGAAGGACTCGGCGTAGATCTTGTAGACGTCCTCGGTGCCGGACGGCCGGGCCGCGAACCAGGCGCTCTCCGTCGAGACCTTCACCCCGCCCAGCGAGGCCCCGTTGCCGGGGGCCGACGTCTGCACCGCCGTGATCGGCTCGCCCGCCAGCGAGGAGGCCGTCACCTGCTCGGCCGACAGCTTGCCGAGCACGGCCTTCTCCTCGCGGGTGGCCGGCGCGTCCACCCGCGCGTACGCGGGCTCGCCGAAGCGCCGGACCAGGTCCCGGTAGCGGGCGCTGGGGGACTCTCCGGTGACGGCCAAAATCTCCGAGGCCAGCAGGGCCAGGATGATGCCGTCCTTGTCGGTCGACCAGACCGAGCCGTCGCGCCGCAGGAAGGACGCGCCCGCGCTCTCCTCGCCGCCGAACCCCAGCGACCCGTCCAGCAGCCCCGGCACGAACCACTTGAAGCCCACCGGCACCTCGTAGAGCCGCCGGCCCAGGGACTTGGCCACCCGGTCGATGATCCCGCTGCTGACCATGGTCTTGCCCACCCCGGCGTCGGAGGGCCAGCCGTCGCGGTGCGTGCAGAGGTAGGAGATGGCCACGGCGAGGTAGTGGTTGGGGTTCATCAGGCCGCCGTCGGGCGTGACGACGCCGTGCCGGTCGGCGTCGGCGTCGTTGCCCGTGGAGATGTCGTACCTGTCGCGGTTGGCGATGAGCGAGGCCATCGCGTACGCCGACGAGCAGTCCATCCGGATCTTGCCGTCCCAGTCGAGCGTCATGAACCGCCACGTCGGATCGACGAGGGGGTTGACCACGGTCAGCTCCAGCCGGTGCCGCTCGGCGATCTCCCCCCAGTAGGCCACGCTCGCCCCGCCCAGCGGGTCGGCCCCGATCCGCACCCCGGCCGCCCGGATCGCGTCGAGGTCCACCACGGACGGCAGGTCGTCGACGTAGGTCCCCAGGAAGTCGTAGCGCCCCGCCCCGCCCAGCGCCCTCGCGTACGGCACCCGCCGCACGCTCTTGAGCCCGTCGTGCAGCAGCCGGTTGGCGCGGTCCTGGATCCACGTGGTCGCGTCGGTGTCGGCGGGACCGCCGTGCGGCGGGTTGTACTTGAAACCGCCGTCGCCCGGCGGGTTGTGCGACGGCGTGACCACGACGCCGTCGGCCAGCCCGGTCGTGCGGCCCCGGTTGTGCCGCAGGATGGCGTGGGAGACGGCCGGGGTGGGCGTGTAGCCGTCGCGCGAGTCGATGAGCACCTCGACCCCGTTGGCCGCCAGCACCTCCAGCGCCGAGACCCGCGCGGGCTCCGACAGCGCATGCGTGTCGATGCCCAGGAACAGCGGCCCGTCCGTGCCCTGCAGCTGCCGGTATTCGCAGATGGCCTGGCTCGTGGCCAGGATGTGGTCCTCGTTGAAGGCCGTCCTCAGCGACGACCCCCGGTGCCCCGACGTGCCGAACGCCACCCGCTGCGCCACCTCGCCGACGTCCGGACTGAGGGCGTAGTAGGACGTCACGAGCCTGGCGACGTCGACCAGATCGGAAGGCTGAGCGGGCTGTCCTGCGCGTTCGTGCGTCATGTAGGCCACTTTACAAATCACCTCCGGCCCGGCGGGTGAGCGCGTGGCGGCGCGGGGAGATACATTCGCGTCAGTCACCAGAATGGAGTTCTGTTCCATGCGCTACGGATACTTCCTGGCCGAGCCCCAAGGGGATGACCCCATCGGCGGCCTGCGCGACCAGATCGCCCAGGCGGCCGAGGACGGTTTCTCCTCCGCCTGGCTCTCCCACATCTTCGGCCTCGACGCCATCACCGCCCTGGCGGTGGCCGGCGCGCAGGCACCGCCCCTGGAGCTCGGCACCGCGGTCGTGCCGACCTACCCGCGCCACCCGGCCGCGCTCGCCCAGCAGGCCATGACGGCCAGCGCCGCGCTCGGCGGGCGGTTCGCGCTCGGCATCGGCCTGTCGCACCAGGTCGTCATCGAGAACATGTTCGGCTACAGCTTCGACCGCCCCGGCCGGCACATGAAGGAATACCTCGACATCCTCATCCCGGCCTCGCGGGGCGAGCAGGTCGAATACACGGGCGAGACGCTCAAGGCCAACGTGCGCCTCAGCACGCCGGGGGCGGGCTTCCCCGTCCTGGTGGCCGCGCTCGGCCCGCGCATGCTCAAGCTGGCCGGCACCGTGGCCGACGGCACCGTGCTGTGGATGACCGGCCCCAAGACGGTCGCCGAGCACATCGCGCCCACCATCAAGGCGGCCGCGGCCGAGGCGGGCCGCGAGGCGCCCAGGATCGTCTGCGCGCTGCCCATCAGCGTCACCGACGACCCCGCCGGCGCGGTCGAGCGCGCCAACGAGATCTTCTCGGTGTACGGGCAACTGCCCTCCTACCGTGCGATGCTCGACAGGGAGGGCGCGGCCGGGCCGGGCAACGTGGCCATCGTCGGCGACGAGGACACGGTGCTGGCCAAGCTCGACGAGCTGAAGCAGGCCGGCGTGACCGATTTCGTGGGATCCCCGTTCGCCAACCGGGAACGCACCCGCAACCTGCTGATCGGCGCGGCGAAGGGCTGATCCGGAGACATCTCAATAAAATCCGACAAGGTGAAGCGCGTGCTACAGGGCATTGATGTGTCGAACTGGCAGGGCACCGTCGACTGGGCCGACCACGCCGAGGCCGGGGTGGCCTTCGCGTTCGCCAAGGCGACGGAGGGTGGCGACTACACCGACAAATGGTTCGCGCGCAACTGGAACGGCATGCGCGAGAGCTGGATCGTCTGCGGCGCCTACCACTTCGCCAGGCCCAAGGGCGACCCCATCGAGCAGGCACGCCACTTCCTGGGCGTGATCAGGTCGGCGGGCGGGCTGCGCCGCGGCGACCTGATCGCGCTCGACCTGGAGACCAACGACGGCCTGCGGCCCGAGCAGGTCGCCCGCTACGCCCGCCGCTGGTGCCACCACGTCGAGCGGCACGCGGGCGTGCGGCCCTTCATCTACACCTTCCACGCGTTCGCCCGCGGCGGGCACTGCGCCGGGCTGGCCGAATATCCGCTCTGGCTCGCCAGCCCGGAGTCCCCGCGCGGGCGCCCCCCGGTGCCCAGACCCTGGCGCGACTGGACCATCCACCAGTACGCCAACAGCCCGGTCGACCGCAACGTCTTCCACGGGACCCGGCAGGAGCTGACAAAGCTGGGGTTTCACCCGCGATAGCATCGGGGTTCACCATCGAACCTTGCCTCGGTGCCGGGCATCGAGCGCGATCCACGAGGAGTCACCGTGTCAGCCGAGCTACGCATCACCCTCGCCGGAGCCGAGCGTGTGGTCGCGGCCGGCACGACGGCCGGGGAGGCGCTCGAGGCGGACGGCCGCACCGTCATCGCCGCCAGGGTCAACGGCGTGCCGCGCGACCTGGCCCACCCGCTGGAGCAGGACGACACGGTCGAGCCGATCGAGGTCTCCAGCGAGGACGGCCGGGCGATCGTGCGCCACTCCACCGCCCACGTCATGGCGCAGGCGGTGCAGGAGCTGTTCCCCGAGGCCAAGCTGGGCATCGGGCCGCCCGTGGAAAACGGGTTCTACTACGACTTCGACGTCGAGCAGGCGTTCCACCCCGACGACCTCAAGCGCATCGAGAAGCGGATGCGGGAGATCGTCAAGCAGGGGCAGCTCTTCTCCCGCCGGGCCGTCTCCGACGACGAGGCCCGCGAGGAGCTGGCGGCGGAGCCGTACAAGCTGGAGCTGATCGGCCTCAAGGGCGGGGCCGCGGAAGAGGAGTCCGTCGAGGTGGGGGCCGGGCAGCTCACCATCTACGACAACCTCGACCCCAAGTCCGGTGAGCTGCGGTGGAAGGACCTGTGCCGGGGGCCGCACGTGCCCTCCACCCGGTCCATCCCGGCGTTCAAGCTCATGCGCTCCGGCGGCGCCTACTGGCGGGGCAGCGAGAAGAACCCGCAGCTCCAGCGCATCTACGGCACCGCGTGGGAGTCCCGCGACAAGCAGGACGAATATCTCAAGCTGCTGGAGGAGGCCGAGAAGCGCGACCACCGCAAGCTGGGCGCGGAGCTCGACCTGTTCAGCTTCCCGCCGGAGCTGGGCAGCGGCCTGCCGATCTTCCATCCCAAGGGCGGGATCATCCGCAAGGAGATGGAAGACTACATGCGGCGGCGGCAGGCCGAGGCGGGCTACGAGTTCGTCAACACCCCGCACATCACCAAGTCCTCGCTCTTCGAGACCTCGGGCCACCTTCCGTGGTACGCCGACGACATGTTCCCGGCCTTCGAGCTGGAGGGCATCGAATACCGCGTCAAGCCGATGAACTGCCCGATGCACAACCTGATCTTCAGGGCGCGCGGGCGGTCCTACCGCGAGCTGCCGCTGCGGCTGTGCGAGTTCGGCTCGGTCTACCGCTACGAGAAGTCGGGCGTGGTGCACGGGCTCACCCGCGTGCGCGGCATGACGCAGGACGACGCGCACATCTACACCACCCGCGAGCAGATGGCCGACGAGATCAAGTCGCTGCTGCGGTTCGTGCTCAGCGTGCTGCGCGACTTCGGCCTGCCGGACTTCTACCTGGAGCTGTCGACCCGCGACGAGTCCGAGAAGTTCATCGGCGACCCCGCCGAGTGGGAGGAGGCGACCGCGGCGCTGCGCCAGGTCGCCACCGAGTCGGGGCTGAAGCTGGTGGACGACCCGGGCGGCGCGGCCTTCTACGGGCCGAAGATCTCGGTGCAGGCCAAGGACGCCATCGGCCGCACCTGGCAGCTGTCCACCATCCAGCTCGACCTCAACCAGCCCAAGCGCTTCGGCCTGGAATACCAGGCGGCCGACGGCTCGCGGCAGACCCCGGTCATGATCCACCGGGCGCTGTTCGGCTCCGTCGAGCGCTTCCTCGGCGTGCTCACCGAGCACTACGCCGGCGCCTTCCCGCCCTGGCTGGCCCCGGTGCAGGTGGTGGGCATCCCGATCGCCGAGGCGCACGTGGCCTACCTGCAGGACGTCGCGAAGAAGCTGCGCGCGAGCGGGATCCGGATCGAGGTCGACGCGGCCGACGACCGGATGCAGAAGAAGATCCGCAACGCGCAGAAGGCCAAGGTGCCCTTCATGCTGCTGGCCGGTGACGACGACATCGCCAACGGCGCGGTGTCGTTCCGCTACCGCAGCGGTGAGCAGAAGAACGGCGTCCCGGTCGAGGAGGCGATCGCCGAGATCGTCAACGCCGTGGAGCGGCGCGTCCAGGTGTGAGTCAACGCGGCGGGGCCGGCGCCTTCGCCGGGCACAGGCCCCGCCGTGCGCACGCCCCGCCCAGCGACGCCCCGCCCAACTCAGGCCCGCCCAGCGCGGCAGGGCCGCCCAGCGCAGGGCCGCCCAGCGCAGGGCCGTCTCGTGAGTACGGCGGAGCGGCCTCGTGATGGCCGGCTCCGCCGTTCCTCCGCTGCCCGCTACCGCTACTTGGCCAGCGGCTGACCCTGCTTGTCGGTGAACTTCCCGATGAGGATCATGATGAAGTCGATCAGCACCCACACGCCGAGGCCGCCGAGGGTGACGATCATGAGGATGCCCGTCCCGATCTTCCCGACGTAGAAGCGGTGCACGCCCAGCGCGCCGAGGAAGAAGCAGAGTAAGACAGCCACGAGCCATGACTTGGCCATGAGGATTCGCCTTTCGGTTCAGGGGATCGGCCGGGCGCAGGGCATGGCGCGCCCGACCGGCAGGCTCTGCGGGAAGGATCACCGCAGGGCACCGAACCCTAGCAAGGCCCCCGGGCTGTCGCAGACGCTTTCCTGACGATGCGTCTAATATCCGGCAATGGGTGGAAGATGCTGATATATCCGCGATTGGTGAATTAAAGGGGGAATAGTCGGAAGGTGACTGCGGGGCGGCCGCCGAAGCGCTTGGCCTCCTCCCCGGCGAAGCCCTCGATCAGGTTCCGGGCGTACGCCTCCGGGTCCTCCGTGGTCAGGGCCTCGATGTAGGCGCGGTGCTCCATGAGCGAGCGCACCCCGCGCTCCAGGCCGTCCGTGACGTCCACCGCGTGGGTGGGCGAGTCGACGCCGGCGACGGCGACCCAGCGGACGCCGCTCCAGGGCTCGGCCTCAGTGTCCGGAAATATCCATCGGTTTCCGGCGTCCCCGGCAGCGTCCATCACGGCCCGTCCCACGGCGCGGTGGTCGGGGGTGTTCCAGTGCGTGCCCGCCCAGGTGTCGTCGAAGTTCAGGGTGATGAGGAGCTCGGGGCGGTGCCTGCGGATGGCGGCGGCCAGGTCTCTCCGCAACGCGGTGCCGTACTCGATGACCCCGTCGGTGTGGTCGAGGAACTCCACGCTCGTCACCCCGACGACGGCCGCGCTGGCTCGCTCCTCGCGCTCGCGCAGCGGCCCGGCCGCTCCGGGGTCGAGGGTGTCGATGCCCGCCTCGCCCCTGGTGGCGATCAGGTAGGAGACCTCGCGCCCGGCATCCGTCCAGACGGCCACCGCCGCCGCGCAGCCGTACTCGAGGTCGTCGGGGTGGGCGACGACGGCCAGCGCGCGCTGCCAGTCGTCCGGCATGGGCTCAAGCTGATCTGTCATGGCTATCATCCTGGCAGGCGCGACCGGACGGGGAGAGGTGCGGTGGATGGGCGCTGGGGACGACGTCGCGGGCGGCGCGCGGGCCGGTGGCCGCGCCGGGGACAACGGCGGGCCGGCCGCCAAGGCGCGTGGCCTGGGAGACGGTGAGCGGGCTGCCGACGCTCGGGGCCGGGGAGACGGCGAGCGGGGCGGGTTCGCCGAGCTGGCCGAGGCTCACCGGCACGAGTTGCAGGTGCACTGCTACCGGATGCTGGGCTCGTTCACCGATGCCGAGGACATGGTGCAGGAGACGATGCTGCGTGCCTGGCGCCGGCGGGAGACGTTCGAGGGGCGCTCGACGCTGCGGGCCTGGCTCTACCGCATCGCCACCAACGCCTGCCTCGACCTGCTGTCCGGGCCCGCCCGCGCGCGCGAGATCGCGGTCGGGATGGAGAGCGGGTCACGCTCGCCGTTCGCCGAGGTGCCGTGGCTGCAGCCGTACCCCGACCGCCTGCTCGACCTGGCCGCTCCCGACGCCGGCCGGCCGGACGCGGTGACGGTCGAGCGCGAGACGGTGGAGCTGGCCTACCTGGCCGCCATCCAGCACCTGCCGCCGCGCCAGCGCGCGGTGCTGATCCTGCGCGACGTGGCGGGCTGGTCCGCCGAGGAGACCTCGGGGGCGCTGGAGCTGAGCGTGCCGGCCGTCAAGAGCGCGCTGCAGCGGGCCCGCGCCACGCTGCGCATGCACCTGCCGGCGCAGCGCGCGCAGTGGGGCCCCGTCACCGCCCCGAGCGAGGAGGAACGCGCCGTGCTGCGCCGCTACATGGACGCCTCCGTGGAGGGCGACCTGTCTGCGCTGGCCGCCCTGTTGCGCGAGGACGCGCGGCAGACGATGCCGCCGGCGTCCCTGGTGTACGACGGGCGCACGGCCATCCTGGACATGTGGGGCCCCGTCATGGCCGGACCCGAGGCGTGGGGCACCTGGAAGGCCCTGGCGACGTACGCCAACCGCCGCCCGGCCGTCGCCAACTACGTACGCCGCCCCGGCGAGAGCCGCTACACGGCCGTCAACCTCGACGTGCTCCGCGTCGAGAACGGCCTGATCGCCGAGATCACCACGTTCGGCCCCGAGCTGAACGCCGCCTTCGGCCTGCCCGCCGAAATCTGATGAGAAATCTCGCCCAGGACCGATTCCTTTCCCGGCACCGTCCCGTCATACAGGCGTAACCGACTCACCGAGACAGAGGAGCGATCATGACCGAGCACGTCGACACCCAGCTCAAGGCCCTGGACCGGCTCGTCGGCACCTGGAAGCTCAGCGGCGACGTCGGGGGCACGGTGACCTACCGCTGGATGGAGGGCGGGCATTTCCTCATCCAGGAGGTGGACATCCTCAGCGAGGGCAGCCGGACCAGGGGCACGGAGTTCATCGGCAGGAAGCGGCCGTACGGCGCCGAGGGGCCGAGCCAGGACATCCACTCCTGGTACTTCGACAACCAGGGCGCCACCCTGGCCTACGTGTACGAGGTCGACGGCGACACGCTGACGATCTGGGCCCACAAGAGGGACTCGGGGGCCTACTACCGCGGCACGTTCAACGCCGACGGGACCAGCGTCACCGGCGCCTGGGTCTACCCGGGGGGCGGCGGCTACCGCTCCGACATGACCAGGGTGGCCTGAGCTCAGGAGGGCTCGCCGTCGTCCTCGGCGGGGTCGCGGGTCGCCGTGCGGCCCTCGCCGGGGAGCCGGACGTCGTCGACGGTCACGTTGACCTCCATGACGCGCATGCCCAGCATGCGGCTGACGGTCTGGGCCACGTTCGTCTTGACCTCGGAGGCGACCTCCATGACGACGTGGCCGTACTCGACCACGATCGTCAGGCTCACCGCCACCTGGCGGTCCTGGATCTGCGCGCTGACGCCCTGGGTGCCGCGCCGGGAGCCGATGCCGATGCGGTCGCGTACGGACTCGAAGGCCCGCGCCAGGTCGCCGCCCATGTCGGCGACCCCGGCCACCTCGAGCGCGGCCAGCGCCGCGACCTTCTCGACCACCTCGTCGGCGACCTTGATCCGGCCCTTGACCGCCGCGTCGGCGGTGGGCGCCTCGATGTACGAGGGCGTGGCGGGTTCGGCCGGCGGGTCTCCGGCGGAGTCGGCGGGCGGGGTGTGCTGCTCGGCTAACGCTTCACTCATCGCGGCCTCCTGTTGGCGGTGCTCAGGATTGTGCCGGAAGAGCACCCGGTTTGTCCGGGGTCCTATGCTGCTAGTTATGCACGATCAGGCAGGGGCCGGGGCCCCGGACAACTTCCAGCGTCTGTGGACCCCGCATCGCATGGCCTACATCAAGGGCGAGAACAAGCCGACCGGCACCGGTCCCGGCGACGGGTGCCCGTTCGACGCGATCCCCAAGATGAGCGACGAGGACGGCCTGATCGTGGCTCGGGGTGAGGCGGTCTACACCGTGCTCAACCTCTACCCGTACAACTCGGGCCACCTGATGGTCGTGCCCTACCGGCACGTGTCCGAATACGACGAGCTCGACGCGGCCGAGGTGGCCGAGCTGGGGGAGTTCACCCAGAAGTCGCTGCGGGCGCTGCGCAGGGCCAGCGGCGCGCAGGGCTTCAACGTCGGCATGAACCTGGGCCACGTCGCCGGCGCGGGCATCGCCGCGCACCTGCACCAGCACGTGGTGCCCCGGTGGGGCGGCGACACGAACTTCATGCCGGTCGTCGCCCAGACCAAGGTGCTGCCGCAGCTACTTCGTGACACCCGCCAGCTTCTCGCCGACGCCTGGAACTGACTCGGGGGCGCGCGACATCGCGCCGATGCCCGTGGCCAGCAGCAGCGGCACGGCCAGCGCCAGCGCCATGGACAGCACGGCCGCGCCGGAGTCGTTGACCAGCATGCCGACCACGCCGCTGACCAGCGTGCCGATCAGCCCGGCCCGCAGCGCGGGGGAGTGCTCGAACGCGGCCGGCACCACGCCCGCCGAGGCCTGCTCGGGCCGCAGGATCGCGTAGACCAGGAACGCCACGGCCGCGATCACGATCGGCATCAGGTTGGGGTTGAGCAGGGTGCCGAGCATGGCCTGCAGCTTGCGCCAGATGACGTCGAACGCCTCCCCGGTCAGCACCTGCCCCACGAACCTGCCCAGGTGCGTCTGCTCGGCGGGCGGCCGCAGGTAGTTGAGCCACGCGAAGCCCATCACGATCACGCCGCCGGCCACGCAGAACGCGCCCAGCTTCAGCAGCGAGACCCGCTTGCCCGACAGGATCAGCGCGGTTACCGCGATGCCCGGCACGAACGCGATCACGCCGCCGAAGTCGCTGCCCATCCCGGATCCGCCCAGCACCATCGCGAACGTGCCCAGCCCCACGATCGCCGCCAGCCCCACCTTGCCCGGCCACCGGTGCGCGATGACCGTGGTGACCAGCAGCGTGCCGGTGGCCAGCAGCGCGAAGGGGATGTTGCCCAGGCCGAAGTAGCGGGCCCCCTGCTCGGCGCTGTAACCCATGAAGCTGTTGAGCTGGAGCGTGGTGCCGGTGAGCAGGTCACCGGCGAGCGTCAGCGCGGTGACGCCGGCGACCACGGCCAGCGGGCCGAGCGGCCTGCGCCGCCACGGCCCGGCGAGCGCCAGGGTGGTGATCGCGGCCCACCAGGCCAGCATGCCGCCGAACAGCTCCAGGTGGGTGGACCACGGCAGGAGGTTCACCAGGAACGAGGTGACCGGCAGGGCCGCCAGGGCCACGGCGGCGCCGCGTACCCAGGACAGGGTCTTGCGGCGGCGCAGCAGCAGGAAGGCCGCCACGTAGAACCCGACCTGGAGCACGGCCAGGGCGGTGAAGTAGGGGCCCTTCGCCGAGCGCATGGTCTGGGCGGTGGCGTCGGCGCGCGCGAGCCGCTCGAACGCCGCGCCCTGCTCGCCCACCCGCAGCGGCTCGCCGATCCGCATCGGCACGCCCACCACCGTGCTCGGCACCGGCACGCCCAGCTCGGTCAGCACGGTGGAGGTCACGTCGGGCAGGATCGAGATGTCCTCGCGTCGGGTCGAGGCCGCGCCGAGCAGGCGCCCCTCGGCGCCCGGCTCGCGCAGCGCGGCCACCCGCAGGTGCGGCACGGAGCCGTGGTCGGACAGCCCCGCCAGCAGCACCGTGGTGCCGGCCGGGAGGACCGACAGCAGCGCGCCCGCCTTGGCGTCGGCCAGCCGCAGCGCGTCGCGGCGCTCGGCCGGGGCGAGCTGGTCGGGCACCTTGGGCAGCCGGTCGCCGGTCAGGTAGGGCAGGACGAGGTCGTCCACGTCCATGGCGACCATCGGGCACTTCTCCAGGTCGGCGGTCGTGACCTGGAGCGGCGAGGCGTGGTAGCCGGCCACCGCGCCCTGCCGGTCGGCCAGCGCCAGCGCGGCGCCCGGGCCGATCGCGATCGAGCAGCGGCCGGCCGCCTTGAGCGACTCGCCCAGCGTGCCCGCGTTGCGCTGCCCGGCCACGTCGATGAGGTAGCGGTAGTCGGGGATGACGGCGCCCGTGCCCGCGGCCTCGGGCCTGGGCGGCGCGCCGCAACCGTAGCCGACGGCCGACCTGGTGCCCGCCGACACGGTCAGCCACCCGTCGTAGGGGCAGGTCACGTTGCCGACCGTGCGGACCGACAGCGACCCGACCGCGCCGGCCTCGGCCAGCTCCCACAGGTTGGGCGTGTCGGACGGGGTCAGGTCGTTCCAGTGCAGGCCGGGCACCCCGATGAGCGCCACCCGCCCGGGGGCCTGATCGACGCCTCGATCCGCCCCGGCGGGCCCGGCGAGCAGGCCCTGGCCCAGCATCATCTGTCCGACCAGCACGGCCAGCACGATCAGCGCGCGCCTCACCCCGATGACCTCCTGTGGTCGCCGATTTTCCGTGGCACGGCAGAGCAAGGTCGTGCCCCGGCGCCACCAGATCCCGACTACCCTCTCATGCGCCGAGTGTGCGTCGGGCCGACTCGGATCATCAGGCCGCCACCGGCGTGAGCCAGTGCCGGTAACGCTCGTCCCGGCCGTGCACCGCGTCGTCGTAGGCGTCGGTCAGCTTGGCGGTCACCGGTCCCGGGCCGCCGCCGAGCTCGCGTCCGTCGATGGAGGCGACGTGCGCGATCCCGGCCCCGGTGCCGCAGACGAAGATCTCGTCGGCCGCGTACAGGTCCGAACGCATCAGCTCCTGCCTGACCGCCCGCAGGCCCAGGTCGGCGGCCAGCCGCTCGACCGTGTCCTGGGTGATGCCCTCCAGCGCGCCCGCACTGGAGGGAGGCGTGGCCAGCAGCCCGTCGCGGACCACGAAGAGGTTGGCGCCGGTGCACTCGCTGACATGACCGGCGGCGTTCAGCAGCACGGCCTCGTCGTAGCCGGCCCGCAGGGCCTCGTCCTTGGCCAGGACGGAGTTGAGGTAGGGGCCGGTGGCCTTGGCCGCGGTGGGCACCACCATGTGGTCGTTGCGCCGCCACGAGCTGGTCATCAGCCGCACGCCGGCGCCGAGCAGCGCGCCCCAGCTCCAGGACGCGATGGACACGTCGGTGGGGCAGCCGCGCGCCGCGATGCCCATCTCGCCGTAACCGCGGGAGACGAGGTGGCGGATGTAGCACGCCGGGTGCCCGTTGGCGGCCACCGTCCGCAGCGTGGCCGTCCGGAGCTCGTCCAGCGTGTACGGCAGCGCCAGCCCGATCATCCGGGCACTGCGCACCAGCCGCTCCAGGTGATCGTCGAGCCGGAACACGGCCGGCCCCTCCGGCGTCCCGAACGCCCTGGTGCCCTCGAGGACGGCGGTGCCGTAGTGCAGGGCGTGCGAAAGCACGTGCACCCGGGCCTTGCCCCACGGCACCAGTGCCCCGTTCATCCAGATGTACGTGGCCTCCTCCACCCGCGCTCCTCTCCTCGGTGGCCCTGTTCGATCACGATTGCTGGGCCAATTTCACGATGAGTGGCACATTATCGAGATAATGGTGGCATGGGAAGGGAAGACAACCTCGTCACGCTCGTCCGGGACCGCCTCCGCCTCCAGCAGGGCACGCCCAGCCGCCGCCTGGCCGGCGCGCTCGCCGACCTCACCCAGGCGGGCCTCATCACCCCCGGCACCCGGCTCCCGTCGGAACGCGACCTCGCGCAGGCCGTGGGGGTCAGCAGGGGGACCGTGGCGGCGGCCTTCAACGCGCTGTGCGAGGAGGGGTTGTGCGAGCGGCGCCACGGGAGCGGCACGTACGTGCTCGGCACGCCCTCGTTCGGCGGCCTGCTGCAGGCGGGGGCGGTGCGTGCGGACCTGTCCACGTCGGTCGTCCCCGACCCGTCACACCTGGTCCTCCCGCCCCTGGACCCGGCCGACCTCCTGCGGGTACCCAGCGGGCACGGCTACGACGCGATGGGCGACCCCCGCCTGAGAGCCCTCCTGGCGACCCCGGCGACCCTCGCCCCCGAGACCGGCACGACGGGAGTGGCGGGTGTTCGGCCCAGGGGCGGCGAGGCGGGACACGGCTATGAGGGGGCGGGCGTGCTGCCTGGGGAGATCCTGGTCACCGCGGGGGCGCAGCAGGGCATCGACCTGGCCGCGCGGGCGCTGGTGCGGCCGGGCGACCGGGTCCTGGTGGGCGATCCGGCCTACGGGGGCGCGCTGAGCGTGTTCCGGCGGGCGGGAGCGCACGTGGTGGCTGTGGACCTCACCTCGCCGGCCGCCGTCGAGGAGGCGCTCGCCCGGCACCGCCCCGCCGCCGTCTACGTGGTCAGCGTGGACAACCCCACCGGCTCGGTCCCGCCGCTGCGGCACGTCGCCGAGCTGGCCGCGGGCGCCGACGTGCCGGTGGTCGAGGACCGTACGCTGGCGGCGCTGGTGTACGACGGCACGCCGCCGCCCGAGCCGCTGGCCGGGCTGCACCCGTACGGGACGGTGACCGTCGGGTCGCTGTCGAAGGTGCTGTGGGGCGGGCTCCGGGTGGGCTGGGTGACGGCGGCGGAGCCGCTGCTGGCCCGGCTGGTGGAGGCCAAGCTGGACGCCGACCTGGCGACCAGCGCGGTGTCGCAGCGCCTGGCGGCCGACCTGCTGGAACGCAACCCGGTGGAGCCCTGGCGCGCCGAGCTGGCCCGGCGCCGGGACCACTGCCTGGCCGCCCTCGCCGCGTACCTCCCCGAATGGACCTGGACCCGGCCGGCCGGCGGGCTGTCGGTGTGGGCGCGCCTGCCCGGCACGGACACGGACCGGTTCGCCGCCGTGGCCCGGGAGCACGGGGTCGCGGTCGCGCCCGGCTCCCTGTTCTCCCCGGACGGCCGCCACCGCGACCGCCTCCGGCTCAGCTTCGCCCTCCCACCCGCCCTGACGGACCAGGCGGTGGCAGGCCTGACCCAGGCCTGGCGGTCCTACCACCACTGACACCCCGACGCCCCTGCCAGTGACACGACGTCGCCGTCGGGCACCCCTCGGCGGCCCTTGTGGCGCGGCGCCATCAGTGGCCCTGTGGGGCGGTGCCCTCAGCGACCCGCTCCCGCCCCGGCGTGGCGGCGTGGTCCGCTGGGCCCCGGCTGCCGGCCCCGCCGGCGTGCGTGCGGAGACGACGAAGGGCCGGCCCCAGGTGGGACCGGCCCCGGTGGCGGGCGGGGGTCAGACCGCGTCCACCTTCACCTTGACCGCCTTGCTCTCGTGGTGCAGCCGGTCGAGCGAGGTCACCAGGTAGGTGCCCGCCGACTTCGCCGCGTAGGACGGATCGCTCACCACCGCCACCAGGTTCCGGGCGTCGGTGGTGTGGCAGTCCTTGCCCGACTTGGGCAGCTGGTACACCGCGTAGGCCCGCGCCCCCGAGGAGGGCGTCCAGGACAGCTGCGACCCGGCCGCCTTGACGCCGGCGGGCGCCGCCGGGGCCTGGCCGCCGCGGTCCTCGGCCAGCGGCAGCAGCGCCGGACGGCTGTAGTAGGTCTTGGCGACCCGGTCCATCGCGCCCAGCGGGTTGGTCAGGAGCTGCTTGGCGCTGAAGTAGACGGCGCCGTCGACCTGCTTGCTGGCGCGGTTGACGCCGATCTGCCCGGCGAGCTCGCCCGGCTTGGTCCAGGTCCGGTCGTCCGTGGTGCCGACCCGGTAGAGGCCCTCGCCGATGTAGAGCTGCACGTCGCTGCCCTTGACCTCGTTGGACCACCAGCGGACCAGCGTGTTGTAGTCGGCCAGCTTGTGCCCGCGCGGCCAGTAGAGCTGCGGCAGCACGTAGTCGACCGTGCCGGCCTTGATCCAGGCCCGCGCGTCGGCGTAGATCGAGTCGTACGCCGACATGCCCGATGTGTTCGACCCGGTCGGGTCGTTGGACTTGTTACGCCAGATGCCGAACGGGCTGATGCCGAACTTCACGTGGTTCTTGGCCTGGTGGACGGCCTTGTCGACGCCGGCCACGAGCGTGTTGACGTTGCCGCGCCGCCACTCGGCCAGGCTCTGGCCCTTGCCGTATTTGCGGAAGGCCGCGGTGTCGTCGAACTTCGCCCCCGCCACGGGGTAGGGGTAGAAGTAGTCGTCGAAGTGGATCCCGTCGACGTCGTAACGGTCGACCACGTCGGTGATGACCTTGGTCACGTGGTCGCGCACGGCGGGCAGGCCCGGGTTGTAGTAGAGGCGGCCGCCGTATTTGATCGTCCAGTCCGGGTGCTTGCGCGCCGGGTGGCCGGCGGGCAGCTTGGCGGTGCTGTCGCCGTAGGAGGCGCGGTAGGGGTTGAACCAGGCGTGGAACTCCATGCCGCGCTTGTGCGCCTCCTCGACGAGGAAGGGCAGCGGGTCCCAACCGGGGTCCTTGCCCGGCGTGCCGGTCAGGTATTGCGACCAGGGCTCGAGCGAGGACTTGTAGAGCGCGTCGGAGGCGGGCCGCACCTGGACGAAGACCGCGTTGAGGTTGCGCTTGGCGGCGCTGTCCAGGATCTTGACGTATTCGGCCTTCTGCCTGTCCGCGCCGAGGCCGGCCTTGGAGGGCCAGTCGATGTTCTGGGTGGTGGCAATCCACACCCCGCGCAGCTCTCGCTTGGGATAGCGGGCGTCAGCCTTGCAGGCCGCGGGGGGTGCGGCGACGGTCGTCTTCTTCTCGCTCGCTGCGGGGCTCTCCCCGGCACCGGGGCCGAAGACGTAGGCGGCCGTGGTGGTCACGACAGCGAGAGCAGCAGCGGCTAGGAGTGGGCGTCCAGTTCGCATAATGCCACCCAGTGTGACAGCTGCTCCGGCGTGCTCGGTACGAAAAATCGAAATCGAGTCGTGATTCCTTTGTGACAAAAGCACATTGCTGGGCCGGGAGGGACATATCCCTCCCGGCTCCTCCGAGGCCTCAATCCGCGGCTGTCACCTTGTTCACGAGGTTCGGCGGCAGCGGTTCGTAGCGCAGGAACGTCCGGTGGAAAGTTCCCGTTCCGTGTGACATAGATCTCAGGTCGATGGCGTACCTCGTTATCTCCAGCTCGGGCACCTCCGCCTTGACCAGCGTGCGGCCGGTGCCGACCGGCTCGGTGCCGAGCACCCGCCCGCGCCGCGACGACAGGTCGGACATCACCGACCCGACGTAGTCGTCGGCCACCAGCACCGACAGCTCGTCCACGGGCTCGAGCAGCAGCGTCGAGACCTTCGACGCAGCCTCCTTGAGCGCGAGCTGCCCCGCGATCTGGAAGGCCATGTCGGAGGAGTCGACGGAGTGGGCCTTGCCGTCGTACAGCGTGACGCGCACGTCCACCATCGGGTAGCCGGCGACCACGCCCCGCTCCATCTGGGCCCGCACGCCCTTCTCCACCGACGGGATGAACTGCCGCGGCACCACGCCGCCCACGATCTTGTCCACGAACTCGAAGCCCCCGCCGGACGGCAGCGGCTCGACCTCGAGGTGGCAGATCGCGTACTGGCCGTGGCCGCCGGTCTGCTTGACGTTGCGGCCCATCGCCTTGCACTTGCCGCCGAACGTCTCGCGCAGCGGCACCCGCAGCTCGATCCGCTCGACCTCGACGCCGTGGCGCTTGGCCAGGCGGTCGAGCAGCACGTCGGTGTGCGCCTCTCCCATGCACCACAGGACGAGCTGCCGGGTCTCGGCGTTGTTCTCCAGGCGCAGCGTCGGGTCCTCGGCCACCAGCCGGCCGAGCGCCTGCGACAGCTTGTCCTCGTCGGCCTTGGACTTGGCCGTGATCGCCACGGGCAGCAGCGGGTCGGGCATGTCCCAGGCCGTCATCAGCAGCGGGTGGTCCACGTCCGACAGCGTGTCGCCGGTCTCGGCGCGCGACAGCTTGGCCACGGCCACGATGTCGCCGGCCATGCCCTTGGCCGCGCCGCGCTGCTGCTTGCCCAGCGGGCAGGTCAGGGTGCCGATGCGCTCGTCCACGTCGTGGTCCTCGTGCCCGCGGTCGGCCAGGCCGTGCCCGGACACGTGCACGGTCATGTCGGGCCGCAGGCTGCCGGAGAAGACGCGTACGAGGCTGATGCGGCCCACGTACGGGTCGCTGGTGGTCTTGACGATCTCGGCCACGAGCGGCCCGTTCGGGTCGCACGTGATGCCCTTGACCGGCTTGCCGGACAGGTCGGTGATCTCCGGCATCGGGTGTTCGAGGGGCGACGGGAAGCCCTGCGTCACCAGCTCCAGGATCTCCTGCGCGCCCACCCCGATGCCGCTGCACAGCACCGGGTAGAAGCTGCCGCGGGCGACGGCCTTCTCCAGGTCGTCGATGAGCACCTTGGTGTCGATGGGCTCGCCCTCGAGGTATCGCTCCATGAGCGACTCGTCCTCGCTCTCCTGGATGATGCCCTCGATCAGCACCCCGCGGTGCTCCTCGATCTGCGCTTCGTACTCCGCGCCCGGCTCCTTCTCCGTACGGGTGCCCGTGGCGTAGTTGTAGAACTTCTGCGACAGCAGCCCGATCAGGCCGTTCACGTGACCATTGGTGATCACCGGAAGATAGAGCGGCGCGACGCCGTCACCGAAGATGTCCTGGCAGGTGGCGAGCACCTCGTCGAAGTCGGCCCGCTGGTGGTCGATCTTGGTGATCACGACCGCCCGCGGCATGCCGACCTGGGAGCACTCCTCCCAGAGCATCTGGGTGAGCCCGTCGACCCCGTCGGACGCCGACACGACGAACAGCGCGGCGTCGGCCGCGCGCAGCCCCGCGCGCAGGTCGCCCACGAAGTCGGCGTAGCCGGGGGTGTCCAGAAGGTTGATCTTGATGCCGTTGTGCACCAGGGGCGCCACGGCGAGGTTGACGGACCGTTGTTGCCGGACCTCGACCTCGTCGTAGTCGCTGACCGTGTTGCCGTCCTCCACCCGTCCCGGGCGCTGAATGGTGCCCGTCGCGGCCAGCAGCTGCTCGACGAGGGTCGTCTTACCCGCTCCTGAGTGGCCGACCAGCACGACATTGCGTATCGCATCCGCCCTGTCGGCCGCGGGTGCCCTGCCCGCGGCTCCCACGGCGCCTCCCGAATGTCTTTCCGCCACATCGCCTCCCGCGTCGTCGGTCTGTTTGCCAACGCCGCGCCCGCGCGGAGGGTGATGGAAACCGCATGGACGCGGTGTGTTCACCAAATACCCCTGTGGCGGATATCACAAGAGGGGAGGGGCAAAGAAAGTTGTCAGGCTCGTCATGGCCTACGATCGGACCGCGATGCTCAAACTCCTGCGCCCGGCCATGACCCGGATACTCACCCCGCTGGGCAGGGCCCTCGTCGGCCGCGGGATCGGCCCGAACGCCGTCACGGCGGTCGGCACCCTCGGCACCGTCGTGTCCGCCCTGCTCTTCTTCCCCCTGGGGCACCTCACCTGGGGTGCCCTCGTGATCACTGTCTTCGTGCTGTTCGACCTGCTCGACGGCGTGGTGGCCCGGCTCGGCGGGAAGGGGGGCAGCACCTGGGGGGCCTTCCTCGACTCCACGCTCGACCGGGTCGCCGACGCCGCCATCTTCGCCGGCCTGATCCTGTATTTCATCTCCGTGGACGACACTCTGATGGCCGCGGTGACGCTGGTGTGCCTGATAGCGGGCACCCTCGTCTCCTATGCCAAGGCCAGGGCCGAGGGGCTCGGGCTCACGGCCGACGTCGGGCTGGCCGAGCGGCCGGAGCGGCTGGTGGTGGCCCTGGTCGCGGCCTGTTTCTCGGGGCTCGGAGTTCCGTACATCCTGCCTGTGGGCATGTGGCTGCTGGCGGTGGCCAGCGTGATCACCGTGGGGCAGCGCGTGGTGGCCGTCTACCAGCAGACGAGGGAGAGATGAGCGAGAAGGTGTCGTTCGGCGACCGGATCGTGGCCGCCGGGTTCGCGGCCGGGTGGAAGCTCGTGCCGCTGCTGCCCGAGCGCCCGACGGCCGCGGTCTTCCGCTTCCTGGCCGACCGGGTCTGGAGCCGGCGGGGCAAGTCCGTGCTCAGGCTGGAGTCCAACCTCGCCAGGGTGACCGGTCTCGACCCCGGCAGCCGCGAGGTGCGCGAGCTGGGCAGGGCCGGGATGCGCTCCTACTTCCGCTACTTCCACGAGATCTTCCGGCTCCCGTCGATGCGCACCGAGGAGGTCGTGCGCCGCACCCACGTCATCGGGGCCGAGCACATCCACACCAACGTGGCGGCCGGCCGGGGCGTGGTGCTGGCGCTGCCGCACATGGGCAACTGGGACCAGGCCGGGGCGTGGCTGGTGGGCGTGGGCCATCCGTTCACCACCGTGGCCGAGCGGCTCAAGCCCGAGTCGCTGTTCCGGCGCTACGTCGCCTTCCGCGAGGGGCTCGGCATGGAGGTGCTGCCGCTCACCGGCGGCGACGGGCACAACTTCGGCACGCTGGCCATGCGGGTGCGCAAGGGCGGCGTGGTGTGCCTGCCCGCCGAGCGCGACCTGACCAAGAGCGGCATCGAGGTGCGCTTCTTCGGCGCGGCCACCAAGGTGCCGGCCGGGCCGCCGCTGCTGGCCGTGCAGACCGGGGCCGCGCTGCTGCCCGCCACCGTCTACTTCGAGGGCGACGACTGGGGCATCCACATCCACGAGGAGGTCCCCGTCCCGGAGGAGGGCACCAGGCAGGAGAAGGTCGCCGCGGTGGCGCAGCACCTGGCCGACGTGTTCGAGAAGGGCATCTCCGAGCACCCGGAGGACTGGCACATGTTGCAGCGGCTCTGGCTGGACGACCTGCCACCCGGCCGGGAACCTCGATGAGAGTCGGCATCGTCTGCCCCTACTCCTGGGACATGCCGGGCGGGGTCAAGCAGCACATCGACGACCTGGCCCAGGCGCTCGTGGCACAGGGGCACGACGTGTCGGTGATCGCGCCGGCGGCCGACGACGACGAGCTGCCCCCCTATGTGACGGGCGCGGGCAGGGCGGTGCCGGTGCCGTACAACGGGTCGGTGGCCAGGATGTCGTTCGGGTTCCTGTCGGCCGCGCGGGTGCGGCGCTGGGTCCGTACGGGCGGGTTCGACGTGCTGCACATCCACGAGCCGCTGATCCCGAGCCTGGGCGTGCTGGCCTGCTGGGCGGCCAAGGGGCCGATCGTGGCCACCTTCCACGCCTCGTTCTCGCGCTCGCGGGCGATCGCGGTGGCCGAGCCGCTGCTGCGCAGCGCGCTGGAGAAGCTGAGCGGCCGCATCGCGGTCTCCGACGCGGCCCGCAAGAGCCTGGTCGAGCAGTTCGGCGGCGACACGGTCCTCATCCCGAACGGCGTCACCGTCGCCCGCTACACCGAGGCTGAGCCGCTCGACGGCTGGGGGCCCGACGGGGCCACGCTCGGCTTCCTCGGCCGCATGGACGAGGAGCGCAAGGGCCTGCCGATCCTGCTCGACGCGTTCAACACCCTGGCCGCCGAGCGGCCGGAGGTGAAGCTGCTGATCGCCGGGCCCGGCGACGCCAAGGACGTCTACGAGCGGGTGCGCAAGCAGTTCCGCGACCGGGTGACGGTGCTGGGCATGGTGAGCGAGGCCGACAAGATCCGCGCCTACCACTCGGTGGACGTGTTCTGCGCGCCGAACACGCGCGGGGAGAGCTTCGGCATCGTGCTGGCCGAGGCCATGGCCTCCGGCGCGACCGTGCTGGCCAGCGACATCCCCGCCTTCCGCAAGGTGCTGGGCGAGGGGCAGGCGGGCGCGCTGTTCGCCAACGGCGACCCCGGCTCGCTGGCGCGCGAGGCCGGCGCGCTGCTCGACGCGCCGGAGCGCAGGGCCAAGCTGGCGGCCGAGGCGCTGGTGGCGGTCCGGAAGTACGACTGGTCCACGGTGGCGCGCGACGTCGTACGCGTCTACGAGACCGTCACCACGAGCGGCGCGGGGCGCGTCGAAGAGGACCTGTGAGGTAGGTAGGGCCTGTGACATCCACCATGATCGTGCTGATCGTGGGCATCGTCGTGGTGCTCACGGCCGTGTACATCTCCTGGCGCGCCGGCCGGCTCGACCGGCTGCACATCCGGCTGGAGCTGGCCCAGGAGTCGCTGGACGCCGCGCTCATGCGGCGCCGCGCGGTGGTGCTGGAGCTGGCCGGCTCGCGCCTGCTCGACCCCGCCACGTCGCTGGTGCTGGCCGCGGCGGCGCACGAGGCCAGGTCGGCCGGGCCGGAGGAGCGCGAGCACGCCGAGAGCGACCTGTCGCGGGCGCTGCGGGCGGTGGTGGACCAGGAGCGGTTCAGGGAGAAGCTGTCGGAGTCGCCCGGCGGCCGCGCGCTGCTGGAGGAGCTCGACACGGCGGTGGCCAAGGTCGTCTACTCGCGGCGGTTCTACAACAACTCCGTCGGCGTCACGCGTACGGCCCAGCGCCGCTGGCTGGCCAGGACCCTGCGCCTGGCCGGGCACACCGAATACCCGCAATTCTTCGAGATTGATGACAATCCGCCTGCGGCTATGGCAACTGAATGACCTGATTTGGGGAAGCCAGTAAGCTTCATCCCGTTTTCGGGCTGAAGCGAGGAGAGTTACACGTGCGGCTACCCCGGATGATCACGCTCTGGCTGGCCGGAGCGGCCGTGCTGCTGCCCGTCGCCGCCTGCTCGTCGGAAGAACCGGCCCCCGGCAAGGCGCCCCAGGCCGCCACGGCCGCGCCCAGCGAGGAGCCGGAGGAGGTCAACGCGCACCCGTTCACCGGCAAGCCGTACCAGAGCCTCAAGCCGGTGCTGGCCGTGAAGATCGAGAACACCGCGGCCGGCAAGCCGCAGCTCGGGCTCAAGAGCGCGGACATCGTCTACGTCGAGCAGGTCGAGGCCGGGCTGACCCGGCTCATGGCGATCTTCTCCTCCAAGCTGCCGCCCAAGGTGGGCCCCGTGCGCAGCGCCCGCATCTCCGACCTGCACATCGCGCCGCAGTTCGGCAAGCCGGCCTTCTCCTACTCGGGCGCGCAGACCAAGATGCTGCCGTTCATCGCCGAGGCGTCGCTGTTCGACGTGGGCGACACGCGCAACCCCGGCGCGTACTTCCGCCAGCCCGGCCGCTTCGCCCCCTACAACCTGTTCGCCAACACCAAGCAGCTCCTGGCCAAGGCGCCCAAGGCGACCAAGGCCAAGGACATCGGCTTCACGTTCGGCGAGGCCCCGGCCGAGGGCGGGGTCGAGCGCAAGTCGTACACCGTCAAGTGGCCCGCCGCGCGCTTCACCTTCGCCTGGTCGGAGGAGCGCAAGCAGTGGATGATCTGGCAGGACGGCAAGAAGGACATGGCCGCCGAGGGCGGCCAGCTCGGCGCGCCGACGATCGTCGTCCAGTACACCAAGACCGAGCGTTCGGAGTTCCACGACAAGAACGACAGCTACACACCGCTGGTGCACACCACGGGCAAGGGCTCGGCCATCGTGCTGCGCGACGGTAAAGCTTTCAAGGCGCGCTGGGAACGGGAATCGGAGGAGTCCGGCACGACGTTCACCACTGAGAGCGGCGAGCCGATGAACTTCGCCCCCGGCCAGGTTTGGGTGGCCCTCGCCAGCCGCAAGCCCGTCATCCCGTAGCGCCTACCTGTATCGGTATGGCGGTAAAACCTGACATCCTGGCATGTCGGGGGAGGGGTCCTCCAGGACCTACGATGGGCTTGATAACTTACCGATCCGCCGTTGAGAGCCCGTGAGGATGACCGTGTCCAGCAGCACGCCAGAAAGCACCCCCGTCACCGGAACCGCCCGCGTCAAGCGCGGCATGGCCGAGATGCTCAAGGGCGGCGTCATCATGGACGTCGTCACGCCGGACCAGGCCAAGATCGCTGAGGACGCCGGCGCGGTGGCCGTCATGGCCCTGGAGCGCGTGCCCGCCGACATCCGCGCGCAGGGTGGCGTGTCCCGGATGAGCGACCCCGACATGATCGACGGCATCGTCGACGCCGTCTCGATCCCCGTCATGGCCAAGGCCCGCATCGGCCACTTCGTCGAGGCCAGGGTGCTGCAGGCGCTCGGCGTCGACTACGTGGACGAGTCGGAGGTGCTGACCCCGGCCGACTACGCCAACCACATCGACAAGTGGCAGTTCACCGTGCCGTTCGTGTGCGGGGCCACCAACCTGGGCGAGGCCATGCGCCGCATCACCGAGGGCGCGGCCATGATCCGCTCCAAGGGCGAGGCCGGCACCGGCGACGTCTCCAACGCCGTCACCCACATGCGCACGATCCGCGCCGAGATCAAGCGGCTCACCTCGCTGCCCGAGGACGAGCTGTACGTCGCCGCCAAGGAGCTGCAGGCCCCCTACGAGCTGGTCGTCGAGGTCGCCAAGACCGGCAAGCTGCCGGTCGTGCTGTTCACCGCGGGCGGCATCGCCACCCCGGCCGACGCGGCGATGATGATGCAGCTCGGCGCCGAGGGCGTGTTCGTGGGCTCGGGCATCTTCAAGTCGGGCGACCCGGCCAAGCGCGCCGCGGCCATTGTCAAGGCCACGACGTTCTACGACGACCCCGACGTCATCGCCAAGGTCTCGCGCGGCCTGGGCGAGGCCATGGTCGGCATCAACGTCGACGAGATCCCGCAGCCGCACCGCCTGGCCGAGCGCGGTTGGTAAGGCGGCGCGTCGTTGCAGGTCACAGACTTGCCGGCGTGAGACGATCACCTCTGGCAGGCCGGTGACGGCCTGGCGGGGGCGCCACAATGTGACGGTGGAAATTGCCGGAGAAGGCGACATCCGCGAAGGATGTCGCCTTTTTCGTGTTGTGTGGTGTTCACCACGTAGTCATGATTCTCAGTCAGGCTACGGGGCGTCCCTCACCCTTGATCGTCCAGGAGCGCCGCATGTCCCTCAACCGCAGGCATTTCCTCGTCACCGGGTTAGCGGCAGGCGCCGCCGCGGCCATCCCCGCCACCGCCGCGCACGCCGAGCCCGACCCCGCCGCCGAGACGGCCCAGAGCCTGGCCTCGCGCGGTCTGCGCACCGACCCCTTCACCCTCGGCGTCGCCTCCGGCGACCCCGACCACGAGGGCTTCGTCCTGTGGACCAGGCTCGCCCAGGAGCCCATGGCCGAGGACGGGCTCGGCGGCATGCCGCAGCGGCCCTTCCCCGTGCAGTGGCAGATCTACGGCGACGAGCGCGGGCGCCGGGTCGTCCGCACGGGCGTCACCGTCGCCGCCCCCGAGTGGGGTCACAGCGTCCACGTCGAGGTCCAGGGGCTGAGCTCCGACCGCGAGTACTGGTACCGCTTCCGCGTCGGCCCGTACGTCTCGCCGGTCGGCCGCGCCCGCACCGCCCCGCACCCCCTGTCGTACGGCGGCGCCCTGGCCATGGCCTTCGTCTCGTGCGCCCAGTACGAGCACGGCTACTTCACCTCCTACCGCCGCCTCGCCGAGGAGCACCCCGACCTGGTCCTGCACCTGGGCGACTACCAGTACGAGTACACCAGGGACACCTACACCATCCCCGGCGGCAACGTCCGCCACCACGAGGGCCCCGAGACCGAGACCCTGGCCAACTACCGCCAGCGGCACGCCCAGTACAAGGCCGACCCCGACCTCCAGGCCGCGCACGCCGCCGCGCCGTGGCTGGTGGTGTGGGACGACCACGAGCTGGACAACAACTGGGCCGACGAGGTGCCCGAGCGCCCCGAGACCCCCCAGCCGAACTTCCTGACCCGGCGCGAGGCCGCCTTCCGCGCGTACTACGAGAACATGCCGCTGCGCCGCACCTCGATCCCGCGCGGCATCGACATGCAGCTCTACCGGCGCATCCGGTGGGGCCGGATGGCCACGTTCCACATGCTCGACACCCGCCAGTACCGCGACGACCAGGGTTGCGGCGACGGCTACCGCGACTGCCCGGCCGCGGTGGACCCGGCCCGCTCGATCACCGGCGCCGCGCAGGAGGAGTGGCTGCTGAACGGCTTCCGCCACTCGCGGGCGCAGTGGGACATCCTGGGCCAGCAGGTCTTCTTCGCCCAGCGCGACAACAACGCCGGGCCCGCCAAGATCACCTCGCAGGACGCCTGGGACGGCTACGTCGCTTCCCGGCAGCGCATCACCCAGGGCTGGATCGACGCCGAGGTGCGCAACCCGGTGGTGCTGACCGGCGACGTGCACGCGCACTGGGCCAGCGACCTCAAGCTCGACTACGACGACCCGACCGGGCCCACGGTGGGGTCGGAGCTGGTGGCCACGTCGATCTCGACGGGCGGCAACGGGGCCGACTCGGACCCGGCGCAGCACCCGTTCCTGGCGATCAACCCGCACCTGAAGTTCTACAACAACCAGCGCGGCTACGTGCTGACGAAGATCGAGCGGGACCTGATGACGGCCGACTTCAAGGTCGTGCCGCAGGTCCAGACGCCCGGGTCCGAGGTGTACACCAAGGCCACGTTCGTCATCGAGGACCGCGCGCCCGGGGTCAAGCAGACGTACCTGCGCCCGCTCGACCCGGCGATGCGCATCGGTCAGCAGATGACGGTGGAGGAGACGGTCCGCCTGGAGACCGAGCGTCCGTAACCCCTCGTCGAAGGACCCGGTCTCCTCGGGAGGCCGGGTCCTTGCGTTTCCCTGGGCCGGAATATTAGCCAGGCTAAGTTAGTTTGGCCAACCATGAGGGACGATCCCACCCACCTGGCCGAGCAGGTCTCCGCGGTGCTGCGGCACCTGGTCCTCCTGCTCAGGCGCACCGTCGCCGGCCAACCCGTCACCAGCCAGCAGTACGGCGTCCTCGGCTCGCTCGAGCACGGCCCCCGCCGGATGACCGCGCTGGCCGAGGAGCACGCCGTACAGCTCCCCACCATGACCGTCCAGATCAACCGCCTGGAGGACGCGGGCCTGGTGACCCGCGGGTCCGACCCCGACGACGCGCGGGTCAGGACGGTCGAGCTCACCGGCGAGGGGCGCGACCGGCTGCGCGCCGTACGCCAGGCCAGGATCGGCCACCTCACCCGGGAGCTGGCCGCGCTCACCGAGGAGGAGCGCGCCACGCTCGCGGCCGCCCTGCCCGTGCTGGCCAAGCTCGGCCGCTCGTAGAAAGGAACGGCATGCAAACCTGGACGCCACCCCCAGCCAGGTCTCCCTGCTGTTCACCAGCTACTTCCTGGTTACGGCCGTGGCCATGCTCGTCACCGGCTGGGTCTCCAGCCGCATCGGCGGCAAGCGGACGCTGCTGGCCGGGCTGGCGCTGGTGATGGTGTTCGCCGCGCTGGCCGGCACCTCCACCAGCGTCGCCGAGCTCGTCGGCTTCCGCGCCGGCTGGGGCCTGGGCAACGCGCTGTTCGTGGCCACGGCGCTGGCCGTCATCGTCGGCGCCGCCGGCGGCGGCGCGGAGTCGGCCATCATCCTGTACGAGGCCGCGCTCGGCCTGGGCATCTCCGCCGGCCCCCTCGTCGGCGCGCTGCTCGGCGACTGGAACTGGCGAGCCCCGTTCTTCGGCGCCGCCACGCTCATGGCCGTCGGCTTCGTGCTGATCGTCACCCTGCTCAAGGCCCCCGCCAGGCCCGCGGTGCCGACCAGGCTGAGCGCCCCCATCAGGGCCCTGGCCCACGGCGGCCTGTCCACGACCGCCTTCACCGCGCTGTTCTACAACTTCGCCTTCTTCACGATCCTCGCCTTCACCCCGTTCATCCTGCACATGTCCCCGTACGGCATCGGCGCCGTCTTCTTCGGCTGGGGCGTCTGCGTGGCGCTGGCCTCGGTCTTCGGCGCGCCGCCGCTGCGGCGCAGGATCGGCTCGGTCAACGTGCTGCACCTGTCGCTGGCCCTGCTCGCCGTCCTCCAGACCGGCATCGCGCTGTCCGGGCACGCGGGCATCGTCGTGTTCACCGTCCTGTCCGGCATCCCCATCGGCCTCGGCAACACCGTCTTCACCGAGTCGGCCATGGAGGTCTCCGACGCCCCCAGGCCGGTCGCCTAGGCGGGCTACAACTTCGTGCGCTGGATGGGCGGCGCGCTCGCCCCGTTCGTCGCCACCGAGCTCGGCGAGGAGGTCGGCGTCGCCGTGCCGTACGCGCTCGGGGCGGTCTGCTGCGCCATCGGCATGGCCATCCTGTACACCCGGCGCCACCACCTGCGCTCCCTGGCCCGCGTGGACGCCGGCCACGCCACGCACGACACCGCGCCCGCTGTGGTTTGATGTCCCACCATGGTGGGACACGTGCTGCTGCTCGTGGCGGGGCTGCTCGCGGCGCCCGTACGCACGGAGTTATCCGTCATGACGTGGAACGTCTGCACCGGCACCAACTCCGACTGCCGCCTCTACCGCGCCGGCGCCGTCGAGCTGGCCGAGAACATCGGCCGGCAGGCGCTCTCCCGGACCGCCCGGCCCGGCGTCATCTTCCTGCAGGAGTTCTGCACCGGAGCGACGGGCACCCTCGAACTCTGGCTCGAGCGGCGCACCGGCCGTAGCTGGACCGTCGGCTCCTGGGGCCTGACCACTCACGACGGCAAGCCGTACGCCTGCCACCCCGACCGCCTCGGCCGCCCGCGCGGCGCGCAGAGCATCGCGGTCGCGGTGGCCGGCGAGGCCACGTTCGAGACCCACCCGCTGCCCGCCCCGCCCTGGTACGTCCGGCGCGCCGCCCTCTGCGCCACCGTGGCCGCCCCCAAGGTCCGCGCCTGCGGCACCCACCTGTCCTCCGGCGCCCAGTACGACGACCGCCAACCGGGCGCCCCCTACCGCACCCGGCAGCTCCAACGCCTGCTGGAGGTGGCCGCCAGGCCCGGCTACCGGACGATCGTCGGCGGCGACCTCAACGTCTCGCCGCCCGACGGCGGTTACGGCAGCGCCGCCGGCCGCCGGGCCGTCGCCCCGTTCTACCGCGCGTACCAGGAGTGCGACCAGCGCGGCGCGCGGCGCATGGGAGGCCGGACCCGCGAGGACAAGAAGCTCGACTACCTGTTCGCCCCCAAGGGCAGCGTGCGGAGCTGCCACGTGGCGCGCGAGGTGACCCTGTCGGACCACAAGCCCGTCCACATGGAAGTGGCCTTGCGGCCCTGACCTGCGCGAGTTCGCCGGACGCGGCCCCCAGGCGGAAGATGTCGGCGCATCCTGGTGTTGAATTGGCGGAATCCGTACCCGGACGAAAGGATCGGCTGTGCCCAAGATCGGTGTACTCGCCCTCCAAGGAGACGTGCGCGAGCATGCGCGCATGCTTCAGGAGGCGGGCGCGACGGCCACCGCCGTACGCCGCCCCGCCGAGCTGGACGCGGTCGACGGCCTGGTCATCCCCGGCGGCGAGTCGACCACGATGTGGAAGCTGGCCGAGACCTTCGACATGCTGCAGCCGCTGCGGATGCGGATCAAGGAGGGCATGCCCGCCTACGGCTCCTGCGCCGGCATGATCATGCTGGCCGACCGGATCGAGGACGGCATCGCCGGCCAGCAGACCATCGGCGGCATCGACATGGTGGTCAGGCGCAACGCGTTCGGCCGCCAGGTGGACTCCTTCGAGTCCGACCTGCGCTTCGCCGGGGAGCAGGTGCACGCCGTCTTCATCCGCGCCCCCTGGGTCGAATCCGTGGGCGCGGACGTCGAAGTGCTGGGCAGGGCCGAGCCTGGGGATAGGATCGTCGCGGTCCGTCAAGGGCCGTTGCTCGCTACGTCGTTCCACCCCGAGCTCACCGGGGACGTACGCGTGCACCGTTACTTCGTAGACATGGTGAGGGAGCTCTAGGTAATGTCCGGCCACTCCAAATGGGCGACGACGAAGCACAAGAAGGCCGCGCTCGACGCCAAGCGCGGCAAGCTTTTCGCCAAGCTCATCAAGAACATCGAGGTGGCGGCCCGGACCGGTGGCCCTGACCCGGACGCCAACCCCACCCTCTTCGACGCCATCTTCAAGGCGAAGAAGAACTCCGTGCCCAACGACAACATCGAGCGGGCGCGCAAGCGCGGCGGCGGCCTGGAGGCCGGCGGCGCCGACTGGCAGACGATCATGTACGAGGGCTACGCGCCCGGCGGCGTCGCGGTGCTCATCGAGTGCCTCACCGACAACCGCAACCGCGCGGCCTCCGAGGTGCGCGTGGCGCTGACCCGCAACGGCGGCTCGCTGGCCGACCCCGGCTCCGTGTCCTACATGTTCAACCGCAAGGGCGTCGTGATCGTGCCCAAGAACGGGCTCGACGAGGACACCGTGCTGATGGCCGTGCTCGACGCCGGCGCCGAGGAGGTCAACGACCTCGGCGAGTCCTTCGAGGTCGTCTCCGAGGCGGGCGACCTGGTGCCGGTGCGCAAGGCGCTGCAGGAGGCCGGGATCGACTACGACTCGGCCGAGTCCAGCTTCCTGCCGACGATGAGCGTGCCGCTCGACGAGGAGGGCGCCAAGAAGGTGTTCCGCCTCATCGACGCGCTGGAGGACAGCGACGACGTGCAGAACGTCTTCGCCAACTTCGACGTCTCCGACGACGTGCTGGCGGCGCTGGACTAGCGGCTCCGCCACCTGGAGGGTCCGGTTCGCCCGCCGGGCCCTCGTTCGCGCGTACCCGCCGGGCTTGGTCGTGCGCACCCGGCGCCGCCCGGGACGCGCGCGTTTCTTCGCGTGCGCGAGGGGCCGGGGCAGCGTAGGGTCTGGCGACGTGACTTCCCCCACCCCTCCTCCGGCCTACTCACCCGCGCTCGGCTGGCTGCTCGCCGTACCGGCGCTGCTCGGCACCCTCATCTCCCTGGTGCTGCCGACCGTCCAGACGATCTGGCTCAGCCTCCAGAGCGGCGGCGTCATGCGTGAGAGCTCCTACGTGGGGATGTCCAACTACACCGAGTTGCTGGGTGAGGGCGACTTCTGGCGGGCTCTGGGCTTCACGCTCTCGCTGACCGTGATCCCGCTGCTGGTGGCCGTGGTGGTGGGGCCGCTGCTGGCCCTGGCGCTCGACCGGGCGGGCACGTGGCCCAGGCGCGCCGGGCGGGTCGTGCTCTCGCTGGCCGTCGTCACCTTCTCGCCCGTCGCGGTCGCGGGGGCCTGGATGCAGGGGCTGAGACAGGACGCGTCCGGCCTGGTAGCCCTGGCCGAGGGGCTGCGCGAGCCCGCGACGGCGCCTGGAACGCTCCGGCTCGTCGTCGCCGCCGCCACGTTCGGGGTCGTGTGCGCGCTGGCCGTGATCACGTTCCTGCCCGCCCTGCGCGGGGGCACCGCCGGACCCGCGACGTTCGCCGTCGGGGCGCTCGTCGCGCTCGCCACGGTCGCCGTCGGGCTCCAGGCGTTCTCCATCGGCCTGGTGCTCACCAGGGGAGGCCCTCAGCGCTCCACAGAGACGCTCGCGGGCCTGCAGTACCACTACGCCTTCCGGCTGGCCGAGTTCGGTCCTGGTGCGGCCGTCGCGGCCCTCACGGGGGTGATCCTCGGCGTGCTGGGCATCGTCGCCACGGTCATCGCGGTCGCCACCCGCCTCCGCCTCTCCGTCACCCCGCGCACCGCCACGCCCACCGGCCCCTTGGGTCCCCCGGCCGCGCACGACGGGTCGGGGCCGCCGCACCGCGGTACCCCCGGGGTGGCGGGGGTGGCCGTCGGGGTCGTGGCGCTGGTCGTCGTCGTGGCCGTCGCGCTCCTGTGCGCCTGGCCCTGGGCCGACGGCGTGCTGGCCTCCCCGGACACCCCGGCCGGCGACCTGCGCGCGCAGGTCAACACCTGGGTCCCCGCCCTGGCGGGGGCCCTGGTCTCGGTCGGCGTGGCCTACCTGGCGGCACTCGGCATCGGCGGCCTGCGCCCGCTCGGGCGGGGCAGCGAGTGGCTGCTCCTGGCCTTCGCCCCCTGGCTGTTCGTCGGCCCCGGCCCCCTCGGCGTCGCCAACTGGCAGAACATCCGCAACCTGGGCCTCATCGACTCCCTGCCCGCCCTGATCCCGCCCCTCCTCGTGAGCGTGCCCGCCCTGTTCGTGCTCACGCTGCTGTGCAAGGGGCTGGCCGAGCGCACCGACCGGGACTTCTTCGGCGGCGTGTTCCTGCCGTCGCTCCCCATGGCGGGCGTCCTCACCGGCGCCGTCACCCTCGTTAACGCGCACGACCTGCTCTGGCCGATGCTGGTGGTCCAGAACCCCGCCCTGTTCACCGCCCCCGTCGCCCAGGTGAACCAGCTCAGCGGCTTCAACACCTCCGTCCCCGACATCGGCGCCGCCACCCCGCTGCTCGTCGTCGCCGTCGCGCTGGCCGCCCTCGTGGCCGCCCAGCTGCTCTACCTCGACAGGCTCGCCATCACGACAAATGACTCGCGGGTCCGCACGCGCGCTGCGTAGGTTTGCTGCCTGTGGACATACGTGACCTGACTCCCGAAGACCTCGACGACGTCCTCGACCTGCGCAAGCGCTCGTTCGGCCCGATCCCCGCGGCCGACCGGGACAGGTGGCGCCAGGCGGTGCTCCCCGTGCTGGGTGAGGGCCGTTACCTGGGGGTGTTCGACGGCACCCGGCTGGCGGCGGCGGCCCGGGTGCGCCGGTTCACGCAGTGGTGGCACGGCACGCCGCAGCCGATGGCCGGGATCGCGGGGGTCACCGTCAACCCGGAGGACCGCGGGCGCGGCGTCGGCACCACCCTCATGCGGGCCGTCATCGGCCGCGCGGCGGAGCTGGGCGACGCGGTCTCGGCGCTCTATCCGGCCACCACGCCCATCTACCGCAGGGTCGGCTACGAGCACGCCGGAGCCCGGCACAACGTCCGGCTGCCCGCCGAGTCGCTGCGCAGGATCCGGCCGTCCGGGCAGGTCAAGCTGCGCAGGATGGGGCCGGGCGACGCCGCGGAGCTCGTCTCGGTGCTGCACCGCGTACACACCGCCGCCCGGTCGAGCGGGCCCGTCTCCTGGGACGAGGCCACCTGGAACCTGTGGCTCGGCAACGAGGACGACTTCCTCTACCTCGCCGACGACGGCTACGTCATCTACCGGTGGAAGGGCGACGACATGCAGGTCGAGAACCTCGTCGCCACCTCCCCGGAGACCCTGCGGGCGCTGTGGTCGCTGGTCGGCAGCGCGTCCTCGATCGCCCGCGAGGTCGTCGCCTCCGTGGCGCCGGACGACCCGGTGCTGTGGCTGCTCGGCGAGCGCTCGGAGGAGCAGGTCAAGCAGGCGCGGTGGATGTTCAGGGTGCTGGACGTGGCGGCGGCGGTGGAGCGGCGCGGCTATCCGGCGAACGTGGCCTGCGACGCCGTCGTCACCGTGGACGACCCGGTCAGGGGCGGGGGCACGTGGCGCCTGGAGATCTCGGGCAGATCGGGCACCGCCACGCCGGCCGCCGAGGGCGGCGTCACGCTCTCGGTGAACGGCTTCTCCGCCCTGTACGCCGGGATCCCGCCGTACACGCTGCGGCTCGCGGGACTCATGTCCGGAGATGACCGGTACGACCAGGCGCTCGAGGCGGCCTTCGCGGCGAAGCCGTACATGCTCGACTACTTCTAGCGGCCGTTTCCCGATGCACGGCCACCTCAACCGGGGTAAAGTCTCGTGCCGAACAGATGTTCGGCCGGGCGGGAGGGCATGCCGGTGCGCGTGATGGGCGTCGACCCGGGGCTGACCCGGTGCGGCCTGGGTGCTGTCGAGGGGCGCCCGGGCGCGCCGCTGACGCTGGTTTCCGTCGGGGTGGTGCGCACGGGCTCCGACGAGGAGCTCGGCGCCCGGCTCGTCGGCATCGAGGCCGGCATCGAGCAGTGGCTCGACGACGTGCGCCCCGACGCGGTCGCGGTGGAGCGCGTCTTCAGCCAGCACAACGTGCGCACCGTGATGGGCACCGCCCAGGCGGCGGGCATCGCGGTGCTGTGCGCCGCCAGGCGCGGGCTGCCGGTGGCCCTGCACACGCCCTCCGAGGTCAAGGCCGCCATCACGGGCAGCGGCACGGCCGACAAGAAGCAGATCGGCGCCATGGTCACCCGCCTGCTGCGGCTCACGGAGATGCCCAAGCCCGCCGACGCCGCCGACGCGCTGGCCCTGGCCATCTGCCACATCTGGCGCGGCGGCGCCCAGCACCGCCTGGCCGAGGCCCTGGCCCGAGCCACCCGCCCGAGTCCCAGGCGATGACCCCTGACCACCCCACGCGGCTCCCCGCCGCGCAGGGCACCACCGAACCTGACGCCGCCGCCCGGCCCTCCGTCCCACGCCATGCCGCCTGCCGGGACGCCTCCTCGCGGGGCGCTGTCGGCCGGGGCACCGCCTGCCGACGCTCCGCTCACGGCATGCCCTCGGAGGGGGCCCGCCTCGCGGTGCTCCGCCGGCCGGGATGCCGTCTCGCGGCACGCCACGGACCGGCGGCCGCCTCGTGGCCCGTCACCGGTTGCGGGGACGCGGAATGCCCCCAGGGGCGGTTCGACGGTTGGGCCGAGCCTGCGGAGGCGGCGCGCCCGCAACGCGTCGTGGCCCCCAGCGGCCCGGAGACGGCAGAGGTGGAGCGCCGCGAAGACAGCATGGGCACAGCATGGGGAGAGCGGAAAAGCGGGCTCCGAGCGCCCGGATGTGCGCTATGACAGGAGCCGGTGATGAGAACCGGTGAGGTGAGCCGCGCAACGGCGGGGCCAGGGACGGCAGGAGGACGGGCGTGATCGCGTCAGTGGCGGGCAAGGTGACGGCGATAGCGCCCGACGGGGCGGTGATCGAGGTCGGCGGCGTCGGCATCCTCACCCACTGCACCCCCGGCACCCTGGCGACGCTGCGCATGGGCGAGGCAGCGCGCCTGTCCACGTCGCTGGTGGTGCGCGAGGAATCACTCACCCTGTACGGCTTCGCCACCGACGATGAGCGTGCCGTGTTCGAGCTGCTCCAGACGGCCAGCGGTGTGGGCCCCAAGCTGGCGCTGGCGATGCTCGCCGTGCACACCCCCAACGCGCTGCGCGTGGCCGTGGCCAGTGCCGACCTCAAGGCGCTCACGCAGGTGCCGGGGATCGGGCAGAAGGGGGCACAGCGGATCGTGCTGGAGCTCAAGGACCGGCTCGGCACGCCCGAGGAGGCCGTCAACGCCGCCCTCAACGGCGAGCGCCGGGTGGCGGTGTGGCGGGAGCAGGTCCACTCGGGCCTGGTCGGGCTGGGCTACTCCAGCAAGGACGCCGACGAGGCCATCGCCGTGGTGGAGCCGGACGCCGACGCCGAAGTCGCCGCCGGCCGCCAGCCCCAGGTCGCCGCCCTCCTGAAGGCCGCACTCCGCTCCCTGAGCGTCCGATGACCACCGCCTCCCGCCCTCCACGAGCGCGGACGTCGAGAGGAACGCCGGTGATCGCGGCGCTGGGGGGCGCCCGCCGGGACGGCGTCGGAAGAAGGCCGGGGGAACGTCGGTGATGCGTGATAGGCAAGTCGGAAGAGCCGACACCCAGGTGCCGGGCGGGGAGAGGAGGTGCCGGCGTGGGCTTTGAGAGGGAGATCCTGTCACCCGACGCCGGGGGCGACGAGCTGCAGATCGAGGCCGCGCTCCGGCCCAAGCGCCTCGGCGAGTTCATCGGCCAGGGGCGCGTGCGCGAGCAGCTGTCCCTGGTCCTCGAGAGCGCCCTGCGCCGGCAGCGCCCGCCCGACCACGTGCTCATGAGCGGCTCCCCGGGCCTCGGCAAGACCACCCTGGCCATGATCATCGCGGCCGAGCTGAACGCGCCGCTCCGGATCACCTCGGGCCCCGCCCTGGAGCGCGCGGGCGACCTCGCGGCCATCCTGTCCACGCTGGCCGAGGGCGAGGTGCTGTTCATCGACGAGATCCACCGGATGGCCAGGCCCGCCGAGGAGATGCTCTACCTCGCCATGGAGGACTTCCGGGTCGACATCGTCGTCGGCAAGGGCCCGGGCGCCACCGCCATCCCGCTCGACATCGCCCCGTTCACGCTGGTCGGCGCCACCACCCGCGCCGGGCTGCTGCCCGCGCCGCTGCGCGACCGGTTCGGCTTCACCGCCCACATGGACTTCTACGAGGTCGGCGAGCTGGAGCAGGTGCTCTACCGCTCGGCCAGGCTGCTGGGCGTCACGCTGCCGGGGGAGGCCGCCCACGAGATCGCCCGGCGTTCCCGGGGCACGCCGCGCATCGCGAACCGCCTGCTCAGGCGCGTGCGCGACTTCGCCGACGTGCGGGCCGACGGCATGATCGACCGCGACATCGCCTCGGCCGCGCTCAATCTCTACGAGGTCGACGCCGAAGGGCTCGACCGGCTCGACCGGGCGGTGCTCGGGGCGCTGCTGAGGAAGTTCGGCGGCGGGCCGGTCGGCCTGTCCACGCTGGCGGTGGCCGTGGGGGAGGAGCCGGAGACGGTCGAGGTGGTGGCCGAGCCGTTCCTCGTACGCCAGGGGCTGCTGGCCAGGACCCCGCGCGGCCGGGTCGCCACCGCGGCCGCCTGGACCCACCTCGGCATGACGCCGCCACCCGACGCGTTCGGAGCGTCACTTTTCGACTGATCACAGAACGGTTGCAACCATTTCAAAATGGGAACTTCCCCGCGCGCCGAAACGCTGCCTCGTTGCCGCGTTTCGCAACAAGCGCCTACACTCCGTGGCTTGGCTGGCTGTGTAGGCTGACGGGCTGAGCGGCGCGGCCCGAAGCAACGCACGGAATTTCCGGCGCGAGGCCGGTGTCAACTTCTTGTACGACAATGGAAGGTCGCCCCTTATGGACATGGGACAACTCGGAAGCATCCTGCCGCTGATCCTTCTGGTGGTGGTGTTCTACTTCCTGCTGATCCGCCCTCAGCGCAAGCGCCAGCAAGAGGCGATCCAGATGCAGAACTCCCTGACCCCGGGCGCGCGGGTCATGACCACGACCGGCCTGTTCGGCACCGTCGTCGCGGTGGACAACGAGGACGTCGTCCTCGAGGTCGCGCCGGGGATCGAGACCCGCTGGGTGAAGGCCGCCATCGGCCGCGTCGTCACGCCGGGCGACGCCCCGGCGAGCGATGACGAGCCGGTCGCTCACGAGGCCGAGCTCGGCGAGGAGGGCAAGACGGAGTCCGAGGCCACCGTGGAGCGCAACGGCGACCAGGGCTCCAGTAGCAAGAAGTCCTGACTAAGCTCTGCGACAAACCCCTAATCTGAAAGAACTGACGACCAGTGGCCCGATCGACCAGCCGCCACAGCCGCCCGGGGCGTACGCTCCTGGTGCTTCTGGCGCTCATCCTCGCCCTGGGCGGGACGATGCTCCTGCAGAGGGCGTTCACGCCCAAGCTGGGGCTCGACCTCGCCGGCGGCACGACGGTGACTCTGTCTCCCGTGACCCAGAACAACGCGGCGCCCCCCGAGGAGATCCTCGACCGGGCGGTCAACATCATCCGCGATCGGGTCAACGGCACCGGAATCTCCGACGCGGAGGTCGCCAAGTCCGGCGACAACATCATCATCTCCATCCCGGGCGTCGGGCAGAGCGAGGCCATCAAGCTGGTCGCCACCACCGCGGAGCTGCGCTTCCGCCAGGTGCTCGCCATGGCGGCCACGCAGATACCTCAGGACCTGGCCACCAACGCGCCGACGCCGTCCGCCAGCCCCACCGGCTCCGCCAACCCCTCGGCCAAGCCGACGACCTCGCAGTCGGCCGGCACACCACAGCCGAGCGCCTCCCCGACGGGCAAGGCGCTTTCGTCCGCGCTGACCGCCCCGACGCCCGCGCCGTCCGCGCAGGCGTCCACGCAGGCGTCCGCTGAGCCGTCCGCGCAGCCGTCCGACGGCCGGCAGAACGGGCAGAAGCAGGACTCCAAGAAGGGCCAGGAGGCCAAGACGTCGCCGTCGGGCAGCCCGACGGCCCAGGCCAGCACGCCGCCCCTGCAGGACCCCAACGCCGGCATCGACACCTCGGGCATCGACCCGGCGGTGCTGGCCCAGTTCAACAAGCTCGACTGCGCCGACCCGGCCAACCGCGGCCAGGGCGTCCAGGACGACCCGAACAAGCAGTACGCGGGCTGCGAGACCGACGGCAGCTTCAAGTACGTCCTCGACGTCGCCAAGGTGGTCGGCACCGACATCGACACGGCCTCGGCCGGCGTGCGCCAGGGCACCACCGAGTGGATCGTCCAGCTCGACTTCAAGAGCAAGGGCGCGGGCGAGTGGAGCAAGCTCACCACCACCGCCTACAACTCGCCCGAGCCGCGCAACAAGGTCGCGGTCGTGCTCGACGGCGTCGTCATCACCGCGCCCAACATCATCAGCCCGATCCCCGGCGGCCGGGCCGAGATCACCGGCGGGTTCGACCAGGCCAGCGCCACCAACCTGGCCGACCAGCTCAAGTACGGCGCGCTGCCGCTGAAGTTCAACCGCAGCTCGATCGACACGGTGTCGTCGACGCTGGGCCAGGACCAGCTGGAGGGCGGCCTGGTCGCGGGCCTCATCGGCCTGGCGCTCGTGGTCCTCTACTGCCTGCTCTACTACCGGGGCCTGGGCATCGTGGCGGTGCTGAGCCTCGTGGTGGCCACGGTCATCACGTACACGTCGGTGGTCGTGCTCGGCCACAACGCCAACTTCCGGCTCTCGCTGCCGCACATCATCGGCTTGGTGGTCTCGATCGGCATCACCGCCGACTCCTTCATCGTGTACTTCGAACGCATACGTGATGAGATGAAGGAAGGGCGGCGGACGCTCCGCGCGGCCGTCGAGGTGGCCTGGGTCCGTGCGCGACGCACGATCCTGATCGCCGACGCCGTCATGTTCATCGCCGCGATCGTGCTCTACTTCCTGGCGGTGGGCGGTGTGGCCGGGTTCGCGTTCGCGATGGGCCTGACCACGCTGATCGACATCGTGGTGGTGTTCCTGTTCACCAAGCCGTTCATCGCCCTGCTGGCGAAGATGAAGTTCTTCGCCAAGGGGCACCCGCTGTCGGGTCTCGACGCCGAGCGCATGAGCGAGGCGACGGCCCCCGGCCGCACGACCACTCCGCAGGAGGCCTGAGATGGGACTGGGGCGTCGCCTCTATCGCGGCGAGATCGACGTCGACTTCGTCGGCAAGTGGAGGCTCTGGTACAGCCTGTCCGGCCTGCTGCTCGTCGTCTCGCTGGCCGGCCTGCTGATCAACGGGCTCAACCTGGGCGTCGAGTTCAGGGGCGGATCGGTCTTCTCGTTCAAGGCGCCGAGCGCCAGCATCGAGCAGGTCCGGGAGACCTTCCAGGAAGAGGGCGTGCACCAGCCGATCGTGCAGACCGCCGGCGACCGCTGGCGGGTCACGACCGAGACGCTCTCGGAAGGCACCATGAACGAGGTGCAGTCCGCCATCTCCAAGGACTACAGCGTCCCGACGAACCAGGTGGACATCCAGTCGATCGGCGCGTCCTGGGGCGGTGAGGTCTCCCAGAAGGCCTGGATCGGCCTGGGCGTGTTCATGCTGGCGATCATCCTGTACCTGTCGATGGCGTTCGAGCCGAAGATGGCGCTGGCCGCCATCGTCGCGCTCATCCACGACCTCGTCATCACGGCCGGCATCTACGCCTGGTCGGGCTTCGAGGTCACGCCCGCGACGCTGCTGGGCTTCCTGACCATCCTCGGTTATTCGCTCTACGACGCGGTCGTGGTGTTCGACATGATCAAGGAGGTCACGGCCAAGCTCGGCCACACGTCGAAGCAGACCTACTCGATGGCGGCCAACAACGCGCTCAACCACACGCTGATCCGGTCGCTGAACACCTCGCTGGTCGCCATCCTGCCGGTGGCGGCGATCCTGTTCATCGGCACCACGCTGCTCGGCGCGGGCACGCTGAAGGACCTGTCGCTGGCGCTGTTCGTCGGCATGATCGTCGGCACGTACTCGTCGCTGTGCGTCGCCACGCCGCTGCTGGTGACGCTGAAGGAGCGCGAGCCGAAATACCAGGCCATCGCCAGGAGGCTGGCCTCCACGGGAGGCGGCAAGGGATCGAAGGGTTCCAAAAGCGCGGCCGTAGCCAAGGGATAGCCGCCCGCGGGCTCCGTACGACGCCCTCGCCCCTCGCCGGGGCGGGGGCGTCGTCCGTGTCCGCCCCGGCGATGTGCGGCGCCCAGCGGGCGTCTGAGAGCCTCCCGTACGGTGCGGGCGCGCGATGCACCATCATGGAGCCCGGCAGAGGGCCGGTGGAGAGATGCGAGGAAAGCCATGACCGAGCTGAGCACGACGATCCTGGACCGGATCAGGGACGTGCCCGACTATCCCAAGCCGGGAGTCATGTTCAAGGACATCACCCCGCTCCTGGCCGACCCGGTCGCGATGGCGGCCGTGGTGGACGCGCTGGCCGACCTCCACCAGGTGGACAAGATCGTGGGGATCGAGGCGCGCGGGTTCATCCTCGCCGCGCCGGTGGCCTACCGGGCGGCCGCCGGGTTCGTGCCCGTGCGCAAGAAGGGGAAACTGCCCGCCGCGACCCTGGAAGAGTCCTACGATCTGGAGTACGGCTCCGCCACCATCGAGGTCCACCGTGACGCCTTCGCGCCCGGTGACCGGGTTCTGATCGTCGACGACGTGCTGGCCACGGGAGGCACCGCGAGGGCCACCGTTGACCTGGTGGAGAGGGCCGGAGCCGAGGTCGTCGGCATCGCCGTGCTGATGGAACTGGCTTTCCTCAACGGGCGTGAGCGACTGCGGGGTGTGGAGCTGCACTCCCTCGTGATCGTCTGAGTCCGGCCCACGGCAGGCCAGGTTTGCCACCTGGATACACTGGGGGGATCTGGACTCGAACGTGAGGAGCCACTGCGTGAGGAGTCTGTGTGCCCCGTGATGTGGTCGCGCCCGACGTGACCGACTCTGGCAACGCCGAGGCGCCCGGCGTTCCAGCGGTGCGTCGAAGGCGGTTTGGGGGTGGGGCCATGAATCCGGTGCTGGAGCCGTTGTTCCGGACGGTGCGCGCCACCCATCCCAAGGCCGACCTGCGGGTGATCGAGCGTGCCTACGACGTCGCCGCCTATCACCACCGTGACCAGAAGCGGAAGTCCGGCGACCCGTACATCACCCATCCGCTGGCCGTGGCGACGATCCTGGCCGAGCTGGGCACCGACGACGAGACCCTCTGCGCGGCCCTGCTGCACGACACGGTGGAGGACACCGCCTACAGCCTCGACGAGCTGCGCGGCGACTTCGGCGACACGATCGGGTCACTGGTCGACGGCGTCACCAAGCTGGACAAGGTCAAGTTCGGCGACGCCGCGCAGGCCGAGACGGTCCGCAAGATGGTCGTCGCCATGTCGCGCGACATCCGCGTGCTGATCATCAAGCTGGCCGACCGCCTGCACAACATGCGCACCATGCGCTACCTGCCGGAGCACAAGCGCCACCAGAAGTCGCGCGAGACGCTGGAGATCTTCGCCCCGCTGGCCCACCGCCTGGGCATGAACACGATCAAGTGGGAGCTGGAAGACCTCGCCTTCGCCATGCTCTACCCCAAGCGCTACGACGAGATCGCGCGCATGGTGTCGGAGCGGGCGCCGCGCCGCGACCTGTTCCTGCAGGAGGTCATCGAGAAGGTCTCCGGCGACCTGCGCGAGGCGAAGATCCGCGCGGTGGTCAAGGGCCGGCCGAAGCACTACTACTCGGTCTACCAGAAGATGATCGCCAGGGACGTCGCGTTCGACGACATCTACGACCTCGTGGGCATCCGCGTGCTGGTCGACAGCGTGCGCGACTGCTATGCCGCGCTCGGCACCATCCACGCCCGGTGGAACCCGGTGCCCGGGCGGTTCAAAGACTACATAGCGATGCCCAAGTTCAACATGTACCAGTCGCTGCACACCACGGTGATCGGTCCCGAGGGCAAGCCGGTGGAGCTGCAGATCCGCACCCACGCGATGCACCACAGGGCCGAATACGGCGTGGCCGCGCACTGGAAGTACAAAGAGGAGGTCGGCGCCCCCGGCCCCACGGGCAAGGTCAAGCCGGGCAGCGACATGGCCTGGCTGCGCCAGCTCCTCGACTGGCAGAAGGAGACCTCCGACCCGGGCGAGTTCCTGGAGTCGCTGCGGTTCGACCTGTCGGTCTCCGAGGTCTACGTGTTCACCCCGAAGGGCCAGGTCATCGCCCTGCCCGAGGGGGCCACGCCGGTCGACTTCGCCTACGCGGTGCACACCGAGGTGGGCCACCGCTGCATCGGCGCGCGGGTCAACGGGCGGCTGGTGCCGCTGGAGTCGCGGCTCGGCAACGGCGACACGGTCGAGATCTTCACCTCCAAGTCGCCGGACGCCGGGCCGTCGCGCGACTGGCTGAAGTTCGTCAAGTCGGGCCGTGCCCGCAACAAGATCCGTCAGTGGTTCTCCAAGGAGCGCCGCGAGACCGCGATCGAGGCGGGCAAGGAGGCCATCGGGCGGGCCATGCGCAAGCAGGGCCTGCCGCTGCAGCGGCTGATGTCCGGCGAGGCGCTGCTGGCGCTGGCCCGCGACCTGCGCTACCCCGACGTCTCCGCGCTCTACGCGGCCGTGGGCGAGGGGCACATCGCGGCCCAGTCCGTGGTGCAGAAGCTGGTGGCCTCGATCGGCGGGGTCGACAGCGCCGAGGAGGACATCGCCGAGACCTCGCTGCCCACCCGGCTGCGCGGCCGTCCCCGTGGGGGTGGCGGCGCGGGCGTGGTCGTGGCGGGCGACGCCGACGTGTGGGTACGCCTGTCGAAGTGCTGCACCCCGGTGCCCGGCGACGAGATCGTCGGTTTCGTCACCCGGGGCCACGGCGTCTCGGTGCACCGGGCCGACTGCACCAACGTGCAGCAGCTCAAGGCGCAGCCGGACCGCCTGGTGGAGGTGAGCTGGTCGCCGAGCGACGACAGCGTGTTCCTGGTGGCCATCCAGGTCGAGGCGCTCGACCGGCCGCGCCTGCTGTCCGACGTCACCCGCACGCTGTCCGACCAGCACGTCAACATCCTCAGCGCCTCGGTCACGACCTCGCGCGACCGGGTGGCGATCAGCAAGTTCACCTTCGAGATGGGCGATCCCAAGCACCTGGGCCACGTGCTGAAGGCCGTGCGCAGCATCCAGGGCGTCTTCGACGTCTACCGCGTGAGCGGCGCCGGCGGCTGAGGCCCCCTCGACCTGCGCTCTCCGAGCCGACGCACTTCGGGCCTGGCAGGCGGGCGCGGGCCCGCCCTGCGATCAGCAGGCGGGTCTAGCCGGACAGGCTGGGCAGGTTGACCACGATGGCCTCCTGGGTGCTGCGCGCGATCACCACGACGGCCTCGCGCGACGGGTCCGGGTTCTCCTCCCGGTGCGGCACGTACGGCGGCACGAACACGTAGTCGCCGGGCCCCGCGTCGATGCGGGTCTCCTCGCCCTCCTCCAGGAAGACGAACGACGGCGTGCCGCTCACCACGTAGATCGCCGTCTCCGAGGCCCCGTGGTGGTGGTCCGACGAGCGGGTGGCGGGGGCGACGTGGGTCTGGCCCATCCACAGGCGCGCCGACCCGGTCGTGGCGCCGCTGACGGCGGCCAGCCGCCGCATGCCCGAGCTCTGCGCCGTGTCGCCCGAGAGCTCTCCTGAGGCGACGTGACGCAGGATCTGGTGGAAGGGATCCCCCTCGCTCCGGTAACCCTCCCAGAGGCGCCCTCCGGCCCGTTCCAGCACCTCCGTGGCCACCGCGGCCAGCCGGGCGGGGTCGTCGTGGGCGGTCAGCAGCTCATCGGCCAGGGCAGGATCGTGCGCGCGCAGCTCGCGCAGCAGCCACTTGCCGCTGCCCTGCCACCTGCGTCCCAGGCCCAGCGCCGTCCTGGCGGCGGCCTGCACGACCTCCCAGCCGATGAACGCCTGCTCACCCGGATCCGACGCGCCCGCCAGGTCGTCCAGCAGGTCGGACAGCACGTATCTCGCCCGGTCGGCCTGGCCGGGCGTCTGCCCGCCGGGACCGGCCGACACGCGCTCGCCCAGCGCGCTCTGCAGGTCGCTGGCCCGGCCGCCCGTGCGGTCGGCCAGCACTGCGCCCTCGGAGCAGATGCGCGCGAGGATCGGCAGCCGCTGCTCGAAGCCGCGCTCGATGTAGGCGGCCAGGCTGGTCTCGCTGTGCGCGAACAGCTCGACCGGCCACCCGTGCCAGCGCAGCGTCTCGCGATAGGGGCGGTCGAGACCGTCGAGCACCACCACGATGTCGAGGTCGGAGGTGTCGGTGCGGCGTTCGGTGAGCACGCTGCCGCCGACGAAGGCGTACAGGGCGCCGGGGAACATCTCCTCGACGAGGGAACGCGCGGCGGCGACGGGGTCCATGCCGGACAGCCTAGATCAGGCGCCGTCGCTCGCCGCCCGATTCGGCGACGGCTCCCGGAAGGTGGCGACCGCTCCCGGATGGCCCGGCATGGGGCCGGCCGGGCGGAGTCGCCCCGACGGTCCGGCGTGGGGCCTGGCGGCGGCCCCGCGCCGGACTAGCTGAACTCGGTCAGCGTGCGCTCGGCCTCCGCCAGCCACGAACGGCGGGCGGTCAGGGCCTCCTCGGCCTCCTTGACGTCCTTGGCGCGCCCGGCGGCCTGCGCCTTGGACAGCCGCTTCTCCAGCTGCTCGATCGAGGTGCGCAGCTGCTCGACCGTGCTCTGGGCACGGGCCCTGGCCTCGGGGTTGGAGCGCTTCCACTCCGCGTCCTCGGCCTTGCGCACGGCCTCGTCGACCTTGCGCAGCCCGCCCTCCAGCCGGTCGCGCTGCTCGCGCGGCACGGGGCCGGCGGCCTCCCACCGCTCCAGGATGTGCCGCAGGGCCGCCCTGGCCGTGCGTACGTCGGTGACCGGCAGGATCTTCTCGGCCTCGGCGAGCAGCACCTCCTTGACCTCCGCGTTGGCGGCCAGCGAGGCGTCACGCTCGGCGAAGACCGCCGAACGGGCCTGGAAGAACTGGTCCTGGGCGCCCTTGAAGCGGGCCCACAGCTCGTCCTCGGCCTCGCGCGAGGCGCGCCCCGCGCTCTTCCACTGCTGCATCAGCTCGCGGTAGATCGCCGCGGTCGCGCCCCAGTCGGTCGAGTCGGCGATCGCCTCGGCCTCGGCGACGATGCGCTCCTTGGCCGCCCGCACGCCCTCGCGCTGCTCGTCGAGCCCCGCGAAGTACTGCTTGCGCCGCTTGGCGAACGCCGTGCGCGCGGCCGACAGCCGCTTCCACAGCGCCGCCTCGGTGACCCGGTCGATGCGGTCGGCGGCCTTCCACTCCTCGACCAGCTGGCGCAGCCGCTCGCCACCCGACTTCCAGTGGGTCGTCTCGTCCGCGATGCGCTCGGCCTCGCCGACGATGCGCTCCTTGACCGTCCTGGCCTCGGCCCTGGCGTGCTCGCGAGCGGCCTTGACCTCCTCGCGGCGCTGGGCGACGAGCTCGGTCAGGCCGTCGAGCCGGGCCGTCAGCGCGGCCAGGTCCCCGATGGCGTGGGCGTCGGCGACGGCCTCGCGCAGCTTGGCGATGTTCGCCTCCGCCTGGGCCGGAGCCAGGTCGGTGCCCCTGACGCGCTGCTCCAGCAGCTGCACCTGACCGGCCAGCTCGTCGTACTTGCGATGGAAGTAGGCCAGTGCCTCTTCGGGTTCACCGGCCTGCCAGGAGCCGACGGCCCGCTCTCCCTCAGCCGTACGCACGTAGACGGTGCCGTCGTCGTCTACCCGGCCCCACGGGTCGGTGCTCACCGTGTCCTCCCGCACTATCCATCAGACCCTTCGGGACTACTTCGTCCCTAGTTTGTATTACGTCAGCTCTTGCCGGCGATTGTCACGTCTTTGATTTCGACGGTTTGCTTTGGTGCTCCAGTCCCATCTCCCATGTCGGTGATGACGCCTGCTTTGTTCACCTTGTCCAGGATGTCGAGCCCCTTGGTGATCGTACCCACCGGCGTGTAATCCGGGGTGAGCCCGATGTCCCCGTAAACGAGGAAGAACTGGCTGCCCGTGCTGCCCGGAGCCTGGGTCTTGGCCATGGCCATCACGCCGCGCTTGTACTGGGCGCCCTGGAGGTTCTCCTCGGCCATCACGTAGCCGGGGCCGCCCGAGCCGTCCTGGCTCTTGCCGTCGGCCTTGGCGGCCGGGTCGCCGCACTGCAGCATCGGGAACTTGTCGCTGCCGAGCCGGTGGCACTTGCTGCCGTCGTAGTACTTCTTGCCCGCCAGGAACTCCAGCGAGTTCGTCGTGCAGGGCGCCTTGGCGTTGTTCAGCTCGACCACGATGTCGCCCAGGTTCGTCTTGAACGTCATCGTCTTCGTGGCGGGCTTGGTCTTCACCTTCGTCGGCGGCATGCCGACGTCCTTGACCTGACCCCCGGAGGCGTCCTTGACGTAGTCGCAGGTGCCCGTCGCCGCGTTGTACGGCTTCGGCCCCGCCGGAGCCGACGCCGACGCCGACGCCGATGCCGACGCGGTGTCGGCGGGCGTCGCCGAGGGCGAGGCCGCCGCCTCCGTTCCCGGGTCGTTGCCCCCCAGCAGCGCGACCGCGGCCACGATGCCTCCGACCACGATCACCACGCCCACGGTGGAGCCGATGATCGCCGTGCGCTTGGCCTGCTGCTCGCGCTCGATGCGGCGCTGCATCTGCCGCTCGTAGTGCTCGCGCGCCAGCTGCTTCTGCCGGTCCTTCCCCGTGGCCACCGCTTTGCCTCCCATAGTCAATCAACTGAGGTGGGCGAATCGTATCGGCCAACGGGTAATGATTCGCAGCCCGGCGACCCGCACCGGTACCCTTCGGTTACATTCCCATTGGCTTTTCGACGAGATCACCTGAGGCAGATGCTCATCGCCGGCTTCCCCGCAGGGGCCTTCCAGACCAATTGTTACGTCGTCGCGCCTGCCGCCGGCGAGGAGTGCGTGATCGTCGATCCAGGTCAGGACGCGACCGAGGGAGTCGACGAGCTGCTGCGCGAGCACCGGCTCAAGCCCGTCGCGGTTCTGCTCACCCACGGCCACCTCGACCACGTCTGGTCGGTGGCCCCGGTCTGCGGCGCGCGTGACGTCCCCGCGTGGATCCACCCGGACGACCGTCACCTGCTGAGCGATCCGGCCGCCGGCTGGTCCGACACGAGCGCCTCGCTGTTCGGCGGGATCACCCTGAGCGAGCCCGACGACGTGCGCGAGCTGTCCGACGGCGCCGTGCTGAAGCTCGCCGGCCTCGAGCTCGTGGTCGACCACACTCCCGGCCATACCAGGGGGTCGGTGAGCTTCCGGCTGCCCGGTGACGAGATCATGTTCTCGGGCGACCTGCTGTTCGCCGGCTCCATCGGCCGCTCCGACCTTCCCGGTGGCGACTACACGACCATCCTGCGCAGCCTGGCTACCAAGTGTCTGCCGCTGCCTGACGATACGGTCGTCCTGCCGGGCCACGGACCACAGACGACGATCGGCCGCGAGCGCGCGACGAATCCATACCTGAAGGAAGCAGCGCCGCACGCCGGTCCCACACGAGGGATCTAATGACTTTCCAAGCACCCAAAGGCGTCAAGGAATACGTTCCACCGCAGGCTTCTACGTTCTACGCGATCCGCGGGGCGTTCGCGGAGACGGCGAGGCGTGCGGGCTACGCCTACCTGGAGACCGCGGTCTTCGAGGACACGCAGCTGTTCGCGCGCGGGGTCGGTGAGTCCACCGACGTCGTGAGCAAGGAGATGTACACCTTCACCGACCGCGGCGGCAGGTCGCTGACGCTGCGCCCGGAGTTCACCGCGGGCGTGCTGCGCGCGGTCCTGGAATATGGCCTGCACCGCGGCCAGCTCCCGGTCAAGGTCTGGACCGACGGGCCGGTGTTCCGTGCCGAGGCGCCCCAGGAGGGCCGCTACCGCCAGTTCTACCAGCTCGACCTGGAGGCGATCGGCAGCGAGGACCCGGCGGTGGACGCCGAGACCGTGGCGCTGGCCTGGCAGTGGTACACCTCGCTCGGTCTCACCCAGGTGCGGCTGCTGCTCAACTCGCTGGGCTGCTCGGAGTGCCGTCCGGTCTACCGGGCCCGGCTGCAGGAGTTCCTGCGCAAGCTCGATCTCGACGAGGCCACCAGGGCGCGCATCGAGATCAATCCGTTGCGGGTGCTCGACGACCGGCGTCCCGAGGTCCGCGCGCAGCTCGAGGAGGCGCCCCTCATCGGCGACCACCTCTGCGCCGACTGCCAGGCCTACCACGACCGGGTCAAGCAGCTCCTGGCCGACCTGGACATCCCGTGGGAGGACGCGCCCCGGCTGGTGCGCGGGCTCGACTACTACACCCGCACCACGTTCGAGTTCGACCACCCGCTGCTCGGCGCGCAGTCGGGCATCGGCGGCGGCGGCCGCTACGACGGGCTCTCCGAGGCCATCGGCGGGCCGCGCCTGCCCGGCATCGGCTTCGGCCTCGGCCTCGACCGCACCGTCATCGCCCTGGAGCGGGAAGGCGTCGCTCTCGACGTCCCGGCCCGTTGCGAGGTGTACGGTGTGGCGCTGGGCGACGAGGCGGCGCGCGCGATGTTCAGGCTTCTGAGCGAGTTGCGCGCGGCCGGTGTCGCCGCCGACATGGCCTTCGGCGGCAAGGGGCTCAAGGGCGCGATGAAGGGGGCCGACCGTTCCGGCGCCCGCTTCGCGCTGATCCTCGGCGAGCGTGACCTCGCGGCCGCGGCCGTGCAGGTGAAGGACCTGGTCACCGCCGAGCAGACCGAGGTGCCGCTGGTCCAGGTCGTCAAAGTCTTGAAGGGAAAGATGCAGTGATCCGCAGGTCAGCGCGTGCCGGATCGCCGCCGCCCTTCTCCTCCTATCCGCATGAAGGGAAAGTGCAGTGATCCGCACGCATACCGCCGGGTCGCTCCGCGAGGAGCACGCCGGGCAGCAGGTGACGCTCGCAGGATGGGTGGCGCGCCGCCGTGACCACGGCGGCGTCGTCTTCATCGACCTGCGTGACGCCTCCGGCTCGGCGCAGGTGGTCTTCCGCGAGGAGGACCACGCCCACGACCTGCGCGCCGAATACTGCGTGCAGGTCGTCGGCCAGGTCAGGGTGCGCCCCGAGGGCAACGAGAACCCCGACCTGCCCACCGGCGCGATCGAAGTGGTGGCCGAGCGGGTCGAGGTGCTGAGCGAGTCCGCGCCGCTGCCGTTCCCGATCGAGGGCAACGTGGGGGTGTCGGAGGAGGCGCGGCTCAAATACCGCTACCTCGACATCCGCCGTCAGCAGGTGGCCAACGCGATGCGCACCCGCTCCAAGGCCACCTACCTGGCCAACGAGGTGATGCACGAGCTCGGCTTCGTCTACGTCGAGACGCCCACGCTGACCCGCTCCACGCCCGAGGGCGCGCGCGACTTCCTGGTGCCGGTGCGCCTGCAGCCCGCCAACTGGTACGCGCTGCCGCAGTCGCCGCAGCTGTTCAAGCAGCTCCTGCAGGTGGCCGGGCTCGAGCGCTACTACCAGCTGGCCAAGTGCTACCGCGACGAGGACCTGCGGGCCGACCGGCAGCCGGAGTTCACGCAGATCGACGTCGAGATGTCCTTCGTGGACCAGGAGGACGTCATCGAGGTCGGCGAGAAGCTGATCAGCCGGCTGTGGAAGGAGATCGTCGGCTACGAGCTGGCGACGCCGCTGCCGCGCATGACGTACGCCGACGCCATGTCCCGCTTCGGCTCCGACAAGCCGGACCTGCGCTTCGGCCAGGAGCTGGTCGAGATGACCGGCTACTTCGCCAACACCTCCTTCCGCGTCTTCCAGGCCGACTACGTGGGCGCGGTCGTCATGCCCGGCGGGGCCTCGCAGACCCGCAAGGAGCTCGACGGCTGGCAGGAGTGGGCCCGCTCGCGCGGCGCCAAGGGTCTGGCCTACGTGCTCGTCCAGGAGGACGGCACGCTCGGCGGCCCGGTCGCCAAGAACCTGTCGGAGGAGGAGCTGTCCGGGCTGGCCGCCAAGGTCGGGGCCGAGCCGGGCGACGCGATCTTCTTCGCCGCCGGGGCCAGGAGCTCCTCCCGCGACCTGCTGGGCGCGGCCCGGCTGGAGATCGGCCGGCGCTGCGACCTGATCGACGAGTCGCAGTGGTCGTTCCTGTGGGTCGTCGACGCGCCCATGTTCGAGGAGGACGGTGAGGGCGGCTGGACGGCCGTGCACCACCCGTTCACCGGGCCGAAGCCGGAGTGGGCCGACAACTTCCAGGACCACCCGGGCGAGGCGCTCGCCTACGCGTACGACATGGTCTGCAACGGCATGGAGATCGGCGGCGGCTCCATCCGTATCCACCGGGCCGAGATGCAGCAGCGCGTGTTCGACGTGCTGGGCATCTCCAAGGAGGAGGCGGAGAGCAAGTTCGGCTTCCTGCTGGAGGCGTTCAAGTACGGCCCGCCCCCGCACGGCGGCATCGCCTACGGCTGGGACCGGATCTGCATGCTGCTGTCCGGCGGCGACTCGATCCGTGACGTGATCGCGTTCCCGAAGACGGCCTCCGGCTTCGACCCGCTCACGGGCGCGCCCACGCCGATCACGGCCGAGCAGCGCAAGGAGGCGGGCGTCGACGCCAAGCCCAAGGTCGAGGCGTAGACACCAGGCCACAGACGAAAGCGGCGGGCACCGTCCGGTGCCCGCCGCTTCGCGTTGGTCCCCTACTTGAGGGTGACCTTCTTGATGATGATCGGGTTCTTCGGCGCGGTGGAGCCGCCGTCGCCGGTGATGTCGTCGGGGTTGACGATCACGCCGTCCTTGGCGACCTTCTCGATGATCTCCAGGCCGGACTTGACCATGCCCAGGACCGAGTACTGCGGCTCCAGCTGGGAGTTCTCGTCCGAGAGCGAGATGGCGAACTGGCTGCTGTTCTGCCCGGCCGCGTCCAGCGGCTGCGTCAGGAAGACCACGCCCCTGGTGTAGGGGATGGCGCCCACGGCCTCGTCCCGGAAGACGTACCCGGCGTTGCCCTGGCCGTCCGTGGGGTTCTTGCCGTCGGCCTTGGCCTGCGGGTCGCCGCACTGCAGCAGGAACAGGCCGGAGGTCTCGGGCAGGGCCAGGCGGTGGCACTTGTTGCCCTCGTAGAAGCCCTTCTTCGCCAGGAAGGCCATCGAGTTGACCGAGCACGGGGTGGCGTTGGGGTCCACCTCGATGACGATGTCGCCGTGGTTGGTGCTGACGGTCATCGTCGACAGCTTCATGTTGGGCTTCTTGCCCGGCAGGCCCACGTACTTGTGCGGGACCGAGTCGTCACGCTTGTACGTGCACGAGACGTTCGTCGCCTTCTGCGGCGGCGTGGTGGTCGGCAGCTCCGTGGGCGCCGAGGGGGAGGCGGACGCCGAGGCGGAGGCGGACGGCGTGCTCTGGGCCGAGGCCGTACCGGCGCCGTCGTTGCCGACCAGAGTGGTCGCGGCGAAGATGCCGCCGGCGACCACGACGACGGCCACAGCCGCGCCGATGAAGGTGTTCCGCCTCGCCTTGGCGCTCTGCTCGGCCGCGCGCTTCGCCTGCCGTTCCTTGTGCTCCCGCGCCAGCTCTGCCTGGCGGTCCTCTTCGTTCTGGCGGTCGTCGCCGCTCACCGCTATGTCCTCTCGTCTTTGCCAAGGTATGACCAAACAACTCCGCGCATGCTACCGGCCCTCGATATGTGACGGACGTAAGTGGCGAAAGCCGCATGTGCGACGGCTGAGGTCGCGAACCATATGGTGCTGGCATTCGTAGTTGAAATGAGAACTAAGGAGCCCGCCATGTTCGACGAGATCATGGGCTTGCCGGCCCATCCCCTGATCATCCACTTCGCCGTGGTGCTGACCCCGCTGCTCGTCGCCGTCGCCGTCGCGTACGCGCTGCTCCCGCGCCTGCGTACCTACGTGGCATGGGCGGTGGTGCTGCTCTCGCTCGCCGCGCCCGTGGCGGTCTTCGCGGCCAGGCAGAGCGGCGAGAACCTCAAGGCCGCCCGGTTCGGCACGGCGGAGGGCGAGATCGCGGCCCGCATCTCCACCCACCAGAGCTTCGCCACCCCGCTGCTGCTGTCGGTGCTCGGGCTCGGCGTGGCCGCCCTGCTGCTCGTGTACGCCACCCGCCCCTCCCGCGACTCCGTCGGCCGCGACCGGTTCGGCCGGCCCGTCTCGATGATCCTCTCGGCGCTCACCGTGGTGCTGGCGGCCGTGGCCGGCTATTTCGTCTTCCGGGCCGGGGACTCGGGCGCGCGGGCCGTGTGGTCGTGAGCCCCGGACGTGGGCCGGCGAGGGCGGCTCAGCGTGTAATCTCTCGTTGTGGACAGCCTGTTCGACTCGGCGGCTGAGGAGGCCACCCCGCAGCCTCTCGCGGTGCGCATGCGCCCGCGCTCGCTCGACGAGGTGATCGGCCAGCGGCACCTGCTCGGCCCGGGCACCCCGCTGCGGCGCCTGGTCGAGAGCGAGGCTCCCATGTCGCTCTTCCTGTGGGGGCCGCCGGGCACCGGCAAGACCACGCTGGCCTACGTGGTCTCCAACGTCACCAAGCGCCGCTTCGTCGAGGTCTCCGCCGTGTCGGCCGGGGTCAAGGACGTGCGGGCGGCCATCGACACCGCCCGCCGCGAGCTGGGCATGACGGGCCGCCAGACGGTGCTGTTCGTGGACGAGGTGCACCGCTTCAACAAGGCCCAGCAGGACGCCCTGCTGCCCGCCGTGGAGAACCGCTGGGTCACCTTCATCGGCGCCACCACGGAAAACCCGTTCTTCTCGGTCATCTCGCCGCTGCTGTCGCGCTCGCTGCTGCTCACGCTGGAGTCGCTGTCCGACGACGACGTGCGCACGGTGCTGGAGCGGGCCGTGTCCGACCCGCGCGGCCTGGGCGGGCGCAACACGCTCGCCCCGCAGGCCCTGGAGCATCTCGTACGCCTGGCGGGCGGCGACGCGCGCAGGTCGCTGACCTACCTGGAGGCGGCGGCGCTGCTGGCCGACGACATCACGGTGGAGGTGGTGGAGAAGGCCGTCGACAAGGCCGCCGTGCGCTATGACCGGCAGGGCGACCAGCACTACGACGTGATCAGCGCGTTCATCAAGTCGATGCGCGGATCCGACGCCGACGCCGCGCTCCACTACCTGGCCCGCATGATCGAGGCCGGCGAGGACCCGCGCTTCATCGCCCGCCGCATCGTCATCTTCGCCTCCGAGGACGTGGGCATGGCCGATCCGACGTGCCTGCAGACCGCGGTGGCCGCCGCGCAGGCGGTGCAGCTCATCGGGCTGCCGGAGGGGCAGATCAACCTGGCCCACGCGGTCATCCACTGCGCCATGGCGCCCAAGTCCAACGCCGTCGTCAAGGCCATCGGGGCGGCCGTCGGCGACGTGCGGAAGGGGCTGATCGGGCAGGTGCCCGGTCACCTGCGCGACGCCCACTACCCCGGGGCGGCCAAGCTCGGCCACGGCGACGGCTACAAATACCCGCACGACTTCGACCACGGGCTGGTGCGCCAGGACTACGCGCCGGAGCAGGTGCGCGAGCGGCGCTACTACGAGCCCACGCGGCACGGGGCGGAGGCGCCGGTGGCCGAGCGGTGGGCGAAGATCCGCGACTTCCTGCGCGGATCCTGACCGGTCCCCACAGCCGGAGCTCGTTGATCGTCGCGATAGGTTGATCGTGACATGACCGACTACCGGGCCTCCTTCGACGCCGCCATCGCCTTCGGCAACGGCGGCGATCTGACCGTGCACGGGTTCCGCGTGGACCTGCCCGGCCCCGACACCCCGGAAGCGGAGATCGCGGCGCTGTTCGTGGCCTCGCTGGGCCTGCTCATGACCGACACCGTCGAGCTGGCCAACGTGCGGATCTTCCCGGAGGCGCACAAGGGCACCAGGGGCGGGCCGTCCGACCGCGGCCGCGAGGCGGCCGGCGCCGCCCGGGAGCGGGGCAGGCTGGTGGAGCTCAACCACCTCCCGCGCGAGGGAGGCACCTACTTCGAGGCGCCCCGCGGCGACCTCGGCGCCGTCCCGCTGGCGCGGTCCGTCGACGTGCCCGCCGTGGTCGTACGCGTGGCGGGCGCCGAGCGGCGGCCCGTCGGGGTCGGCTCGCTGGCCCCCTTCGACGTACGCGACCACGCCGTCCTGCTGCACACCGGCGTGCGCGAGGGCCACTGCCTGGCCCCCGAGGCCGCCGCCTGGCTGGTGGAGCGCGGCGCCGCGCTGGTCGGCACCGACGCCGACCTGCTCGACGACGGCGCGCATGAGGCGCGTCCCGCGCGGGAGGCGCTGCTCGGCGCGGGCGTCCCCGTGGTCGAGAGGCTGACCGGCCTGGAGGGGCTGCCCCCGACCGGCGCCCTGTTCACGGCCGCGCCCCCGCGCCTCCTTGGTGTCGGCCGCGTCCCGGTGCGCGCCTACGCCCGCGTGCCCGACTGAGCCGCGGGGCCCAGCAGAACGTTCGCCGCCGGACCGTGCAAAGTTGTACTAAGCACGCGATCTCGGGGAATCACCTTCGTGTGAAGGCGACTGTTACCCCCGGCGGCGGCCTTTTCGGGCCCCGGTCGATCACCTGGCGAGTGCACACCGAGACGCCCGGCTGGCCGGCCGTCGTACGCGCCTTCCAGCTGCAGGCCCTGCACCCCCGCACCATCCGCGGCATCGCCCAGAACTGCCTCCTCGACGACCCGGAGGTGGCCCGCGCCCGGCTGCGGCGCCAGCTCGACTTCGTCGCCGTACGCACCTTCGGCACCCGCGAGCAGGCCGAGCACGCCGGGGAGCGGGCCCGCCGCGTGCACGCCCGCCTCATCGGCCTCGACACCGACACGGGCACCCTGTTCCGCCTGGACGAGGAGGAGAACCTGCGCTGGGCCCACTGCGTGGAGGTGTCCTCGCACCTGGAGGTGGCCGGGCGCTCCGGCGTGCCGCTCACCCCGGCGGAGCGGGACGCGTACGTGGCCGAGCAGCGGCGCAGCGCCCGTCTCGTCGGCCTCGGCGACGTCCCCTGCGACACGGCCGAGCTCGACGACTACCTCACCGGCATGCGCCCGTACCTGGCCGCCACCGTCGAGGCCCGCGACGCGCTGCGCCGCAGCGTGAGCCCCCAGCTGTCGCTGCGGCTGGCCTTCCTCGCGCCGCCGCTCGCGCTCGGCTCGCTGCCCGCCGCCGGCGCGCTGGCCTTCGCGACCCTGCCCGGGTGGGCCAGGCAGATGTACGGCTGCCGCGGCTACCGGGCGGCCGGATACGCCGCCGACGCGGCGCTCAGGGCGCTGCGCGCCGGGGCCATGGCGCTGCCGGAACGGCTGGTGTCACCCGAGATCAGAGCGGCGCGCGGCCTGATGCGGGCGGCCACGGAAGCGCCGGGGGCCGACGTGGCTGCCTGATCGAGGGAGGTTTCCGCACTAACGTTGTCACTCGAACGCGATAGGGTCTTGCCGTTCCGGCCCAGCGTACGAGGGAGATGCGCGGATGCTTACCGCTGGAGAGGTCGCCGGGCTGATCGCGGCCACGGGCTGGATAGTCCTGGTCTGCGTGATGGTCATGGTGCTCGTCAAGCTCGCCAGGCTGCTCACCGAGACCACCAAGGCGGTCTCCGACCTCAACAACCGCCTCGCGCCGCTGCTCGACGACGTCAGCGTCACGGTCAACGAGACCAACCGGCAGCTGGTCGCGGTCGAGGCGATCGCCAAGGACGTCAAGCAGGTCAGCGGTCACGCGGCCAAGCTGAGCGCGGTGACGCAGACGATCTTCACCGGTCCGCTGATCAAGGTCTCCGCCATCGGCCACGGCGTGCGCCGCGCCATCGAGGCCCGCCGGCCGAGCAGGCCGGGGCCGCGCGTCCGGCAGGGGCGTCCGCGATGATCAGGCGGCTGTTCTACCTGTCGCTCGGCGCGTTCCTCGCCTTCTGGGTGATGCGCAGGCTGCAGGCGCTGCACCCCGACCACATCGCCCGCAGGACCGCCGACGGCGCGGCGGGCATGGTCCGGCGGGTGAGAGACTTTACCCACGACGCCCTCGGCGAGGCCGCGGAGCGCGAAACGGAGTTGCGAGCACGCTTCGGGCTCGACAACGCTGAAGACAACAACTGAAGACACAACTGAAGACGACAACGACTGACTAACAGCAAAGGATGGCCACAAATGGAGTCGGCAGAGATCGCCCGCCGCTTCCTACGCTTCTTCGAGGAGCGTGGGCACAAGGTCGTGCCCTCGGCCAGCCTGATCGCTGAGGACCCGACGCTTCTCCTGGTCAACGCGGGTATGGTGCCGTTCAAGCCGTACTTCCTGGGGCAGCGCAGGCCTCCGGGGTCACGGCTGGCCACCGCGCAGAAGTGCGTGCGCACCCCCGACATCGAAGAGGTCGGCAAGACCACCCGGCACGCGACGTTCTTCCAGATGCTGGGCAACTTCTCCTTCGGCGACTACTTCAAGGCCGAAGTGATCCCCTTCGCGTGGGAGCTGCTGACCAGGTCCGAGTCCGACGGGGGCTTCGGCTTCCCCGAGGACAAGCTGTGGGCGACGGTCTACCTCGAGGACGACGAGGCCTACGACATCTGGCGCAACAAGGTCGGCCTGCCCGAGCACCGGATCCAGCGCCGCGACCTCGAGGACAACTACTGGCACATGGGCGTGCCGGGCCCCGGCGGCCCCTGCTCGGAGATCTACTACGACCGCGGCGCCGAATACGGCAAGGAGGGCGGTCCGGTCGCCGACGAGGACCGCTACCTCGAGGTGTGGAACCTCGTCTTCATGCAGTACCAGCTGAGCCAGGTCCGCTCCAAGACCGACTTCGACATCTCGGGCGAGCTGCCGAGCAAGAACATCGACACCGGCATGGGCCTGGAGCGCATGGCGGCGATCCTGCAGGGCGTCGACAACATCTACGAGATCGACACCACGTACAAGATCCTCGACAAGGCGGCCGAGCTCACCAAGACCCGCTACGGCCGTGACCACCGCTCCGACGTGAGCCTGCGCGTCATCGCCGACCACGTCCGCACCGGCACCATGCTGGTCGCCGACGGCGTCCTGCCCGGCAACGAGGGCCGCGGCTACGTGCTGCGCCGCATCCTGCGCCGCTCGATCCGCAACCTGCGGCTGCTCGGCTCCGGCGACGAGCGCTACATGCACGAGCTGACCGACGTCGCGATCAACGTCATGGGCGAGCAGTACGAGCAGCTCAAGGCCGACGCGCCGCAGATCCACGGGGTCATCGACGCGGAGGAGGCCTCGTTCCTGGGCACGCTGCGCACCGGCACCGCGATCTTCGACGTGGCCGTCGAGGAGACCAAGCGCAAGTCCGGCACCACGATCCCGGGTGACCAGGCGTTCAAGCTGCACGACACCTACGGCTTCCCGATCGACCTGACGCTGGAGATGGCGGCCGAGCACGGGCTCAAGGTCGACGAGGAGGGCTTCCGCCGCCTCATGAAGGAGCAGCGGGCGGCCGCCAAGGCCGACGCGGCGGCGAAGAAGACCGGCAACGCCGACATCTCCGTGTTCGGGCAGCTCCTGGAGGCGGGCGGCCGGGTCGAGTTCCTCGGCTACGACCAGACCGAGGCCGACACCAGCGTGGTCGGCATCCTCGTCGACGGCGTGTCCGTCCCGGCGGCGGACGCGGGCACCACGGTGGAGGTCGTGCTCCAGCGCACCCCGTTCTACGCCGAGGGCGGTGGCCAGCTCGCCGACCAGGGCGTGATCCGCACCAGCGGCGCCGAGGTCGAGATCACCGACGTGCAGGCGCCCCTCACGGGGCTCGTCGTGCACCGCGGCAAGATCCGCAGCGGTGAGCTCAAGGTCGGCGACGAGGCGCAGGCGGAGATCGACATCGAGCGCCGCCGCGCGATCTCGCGCAGCCACAGCGCCACCCACCTCGTCCACCGCGGCTTCAAGAACGCGCTCGGCGAGACGGCGGCGCAGGCCGGCTCGGAGAACTCGCCCGGCCGCTTCCGCTTCGACTTCACCGCGGCGGGCGCGGTGCCGCCGAGCGTGCTGCGCGACGTCGAGGACGAGGTCAACGCCGTGCTCATCAACGACCTCAAGGTTAACGCCTTCTACACCTCGCAGGCGGAGGCCAGGGCGATGGGCGCGCTGGCGATGTTCGGCGAGAAATACGGCGACGAGGTCCGCGTGGTCGAGATCGGCGACTACTCGCGCGAGCTCTGCGGCGGCACCCACGTCCACAGCTCCGGCCAGCTCGGCCTGGTCAAGGTGCTGGGCGAGCAGTCGGTCGGCGCCGGTGTGCGCCGGGTCGAGGCGCTCGTCGGCATCGACGCCTTCCGCTTCCTGGCGCGCGAGAGCGTCCTGGTCGCGCAGCTCACCGAGCAGCTCAAGGCGCGCCGCGAGGAGCTGCCCGAGCGCATCGAGGGCATCGTCACCCGGCTGCGCACGGCGGAGAAGGAGCTGGAGAAGGTCCGCTCGGCCCAGGTGCTCCAGGTGGCCGGCGATCTGGTGTCGCAGGCGCGTGACCTGCAGGGTGTCTCCGTCGTGACACACCGCGCGCCTGATGGAACCGGTGCCGATGACCTGCGTAAGCTCGCGCTTGATGTGCGTGGCAGGTTCCCGGCCGACCGGCCGGCGGTCGTCGTGATCGCTGGTGCCCCCTCCGACCGGCCCGTGGTGGTTGCCGCGGTCAACGAGGCGGGGCGCGAGCGGGGGCTCAAGGCCGGACAGCTGGTCGGCGTCGCCGCCAAGGCTCTTGGGGGTGGCGGTGGCGGCAAGGACGATGTCGCACAAGGCGGCGGCACGCGACCGGAGGCGATCGGCGACGCGCTGCGCCTGGTCGAAGAGGCGATTTCGGGGCAGCTCGGCTGACATGAGGTTCGGTGCACGGATCGGCGTGGACGTCGGCTCCGTACGTGTCGGCGTGGCCCGCAGCGACCCTTCCGGGATGCTGGCCACGCCGGTCGAGACTGTCAGGCGGGGCAAGGGCGACCTCAACCGCATCGCCGCGATCGTCGCCGAGCACGAGGCGATCGAGGTCGTGGTGGGGTTGCCCACGTCGCTGTCGGGGCGTGAGGGAGCGGCGGCCGGGCTGGCGCGCGAGTTCGCCGTCAAGCTGGCGGCCCGGCTGGCGCCCACGCCCGTACGACTGTTCGACGAGCGGCTGACCACGGTCACGGCGCAGCAGGGCCTTCGGGCCAGCGGCGTACGCGCCAAGAAGCAGCGGGGCGTCGTCGACCAGGCGGCGGCCGTCGTGCTGCTGCAGGACGCGCTCGACTCCGAGCGCGCCACGGAGAGACCACCAGGCAGGCCCGTCGAACCGCCCCCAGCGGCCGACGGACCTGCCTCATGAGCGCGCCCGCGAAGGAGTGCCGGGGCATCGCCGGTGGGGTGGTCACATGAACGGGACACCCGAGGACGAGGACGACATCGGCGATGTGATCCCGTTCCGGTCCGGGGAGCCGGCGGAGGACGAGACCGAGCCGTCGGCCGGCGATGAGCGGCCGATAAGCGGTGGGTCGCCGAGTGGTGGTGACTCGCCTAGCGGTGGCTCAGCGAGCGGTGGCTCGCCGAGTGGTGACTCGTGGGCCGGTGATTCGCCGAGCGGTGGCTCGCCGAGTGGTGACTCGCGGGCCGGTGACTCGCCGGTTGGTGGGTCGCCGACCGCTGGCGAGCAGCCGTCCGGCGACGAGCGGCCGTCCGGCGGTGACCGGCTGACCGGCGGTGAGCGGCTGACCGGCGGTGAGCGACCCGCCGGGGATGAGTGGCCCGTCGGCGGTGAGCGGCAGGTCGATGGGGAGCGGCCTGCGGCGGCGGATGCCGAGGCGGACGTCATCCCGCTGCCCGCGCGGCGGCAACGGGCCCTGCGCAAGGTCGGGCTGCTCTCGCTGAGCCTGCTCGCCGGGGTGCTGGCCCTGGGCGGTGGGGCGATCGCGGTGCTCAAGCCGTACCTCAGCCCGGACGACTTCGAAGGGCCGGGCAGCGGCGCCGTGACCGTGCGGATCGCGCCCGGCTCCAGCGCGCAGGCCATCGGCTCGGCGCTGGCCGACGCCGGGGTGGTGGCCAGCGTCCAGTCGTTCGTGAACGTGACGGAGGACCGCGCCGTGAGCGACCGGCTGCGGCCCGGCCACTACCGGCTGCGCAAGGGCATGGCGGCGGGAGCGGCGCTCGACCTGCTGCTCACCCCCTCCTCACGGATCGTGCGGCGGGTGACGGTGCCGGAGGGCATGCGGGTGCGGGAGGTGCTGAGCCGCGTGGCCAAGCTGGCCGGCCTGCCGATCGAGGCGCTGCGGAACGTGGACAACGCCCTGGTCGGGCTGCCCTCGTACGCCAAGGGGCTGGAGGGGTTCCTGTTCCCCGCCACGTACGAGATCGAGCCCGGCGACACTGCCGTGGACGTGCTGGCGGCCATGGCAGAGCGCTTCGCCGTCGCGGCCCGGCACGTGGGCCTGGAGGAGCAGGCGTCGCGGGTGAACCTGACCCCGCTGCAGGTCGTCACGGTGGCCAGCCTGATCCAGGCCGAGGGCGGGACCGACGAGGACTACCCGAAGATCTCCAGAGTGATCTACAACCGCCTGGCGAAGGGCACGCCGCTGGAGATCGACAGCACCGTGCTGTACGCGCAGAACCGCAGGACCCTGAAGGTGACGGAGAGCGATACCAAGGTGAACTCTCCTTACAACACCTATCGCCACAAAGGACTGCCGCCCGGCCCCATCGCCAATCCTGGAGAGAAGGCGCTGATGGCGGCCCTCAACCCCGCAGAAGGTGATTGGCACTGGTTTGTGACGACGGATCCGGCGCATAGAATCACCAAATTCACCAACAAAGAGAGCGAGTTCGTGAGATACCGGGAAGAGTTGAACAAGAACCTCGGGACGAGCTGATGTTCGACGGGACCCCCTCTCTCCCCGCGCAAAAGCCCCAAAGTGGGGCACGCGCCCTCTTTTCATCCTCTAGCATGGCTACCCAGAGTGATCTCCGCCTGTCGTGGCAGCGCCACGCGCGGCGGCTCCCCCAGTTTCGCTCGGTGACCCCAGCCGGTTGGGCAGTTCCGCTTGACGCCCGGCGGGCGGTACCGGGAGATTGGCCAGCGCACCTATGAACGATCTCGATCTGAACACCTTGCTCGGCGCCGAGGACGACGAAGGCTCAAGTCGGCGCCGCACTCGGGGCTCCGGTAAACGCGGCGGCGGGCGCAGGCGGCGCCGGCGTCGCAACCGGGGCGGATTCATGGCGCCACTGCTCGCCTTCGTCGTCCTGGCGGGCATCATCGGCGGCGGCGGTTACTTCGGCTACCTGTGGCTCAGCGACGCGCTCGTGCCCGACGACTACACCGGTCAGGGCACCGGCCAGGTCGTCATCGAGATCAAGCCGGGCCAGAGCGCCTCGGAGGTGGCCCAGGAGCTGGAGCGGCAGGGGGTCGTCGCCAGCGCCAGGGCGTTCACCAACGCGATCGCCAACGCCAACATGAGCGACAAGCTGCAGCCCGGCGAGTACAAGCTGCGCAAGGAGATGTCGGCCGCCAGCGCGGTCGCGCTGCTCGTCCCGGGGAACCAGCTGCTCGCCAAGGTGGGGCTCAAGGAAGGCCTGCGGCTGTCGCAGACGTACGCCGAGCTGGCCGCGAAGACCGGCAAACCGGTCAAGGACTTCGCCGCCGCGGCCAAGGACGCCGAGGCCCTGGACCTGCCGCCGTACGCCAAGGGCAGGCTCGAGGGGTACGCCTTCCCCGCCACGTACGATTTCCAGCCCAAGACCACGCCCAAGGAGATGCTGGCGGCGATGGTCAAGCGGTTCAAGCAGACGGCCGAGCAGCTGGACCTCGAAGGCGGCGCCAAGGCGCTGGACCGCACGCCGCACGAGATCATCGTCATCGCCAGCATCGTGCAGGCCGAGGCCGGCCGGAAGGAGGACATGGGGAAGATCGCCCGTGTCATCTACAACCGGCTCGACCTCAAGCCGCCGATGAAGCTGCAGATGGACAGCACGGTGATGTACGCGCTGGGCAAGTTCCGCACCACCGCCACCATCCCGGAGACGCGGACCAAGCACCCGTACAACACGTACATGAATCTGGGCCTGCCGCCCGGCGCGATCACCAACCCGGGTGACGACGCCATCGAGGCGGCGCTGAACCCGGAGAAGGGGAGCTGGCTCTACTTCGTGGCCACCGACCCCAAGAGCAACGTCACCAAGTTCGCCACCACGGACGCCGAGTTCCAGCGGCTCCTGGCGGAGTTCAAGGCGAACGGCGGCGGCTGACGCCTGCACGCGACCGCTTCGCGCGGTCGCCTCTCACGGCCACCTCTCACGGCCGCCCGGCGAGCGTCCGGGCGGCCGTGCGGTGTTCCGGCGAGCGCTTGGGCGGCCGTGCGGTGTCCGGCGATCCCCGGGCGGCCGTGTGCCGGCTTGGCGATAGGGTCGTCCTGTTCGGAAGGAGTGGGGATGCGGGCTGCGGTGATGGGGTCTCCCATCGGCCATTCGCTCTCGCCCTACCTGCACAGGGCCGCCTACCACGCGATGGGGCTCGGCGGGTGGAGCTACGAGGCGTTCGAGTGCGACGAGGCGCGCCTGCCGGGGCTGCTGGCCGAGCTGACGCCCGTGCGCGGGCAGGCCGGCGCCGGTGCGGACGCGTGGGCGGGGCTCTCGCTGACGATGCCGCTCAAGCGGGCCGTGCTGCCCCTGCTCGACACCGTCTCCGGGACGGCCGTCGAGGTCGGCGGGGCCAACACCGTGGTGTTCCGCGACGGGCGGCGACACGGCGACAACACCGACGTCTACGGCATCGAGCAGGCGCTGGCCGAGGCCGGCGTGCCCGCGCCGCGATCGGCGACCGTGCTGGGCGGCGGGGCCACGGCGGCCTCCACGCTGGCGGCGCTGCGCAACCTGGGCCTGTTCTCGGCCACGCTGCTGGTGCGCGATCCCGCGCGGGCGGGGGAGACGGGCGAGGTGGCCGAGCGGCTGGGGGTGGCCCTGGCGGTGGAGACGTTCGACAAGCTCGACGCCCTCACGGGGGTGGACCTGGTGGTGTCCACGCTGCCGGGCGGGGCGGCCGACGCGTTCGCGGACCGGCTGGCGCGGGTGCCCGCGCTCTTCGACGTGGTCTACTCGCCCTGGCCGACCAGGGCGGCGACGGCCGTACGCGCGGCGGGCGGCACCGTGGTCGGGGGGTTCGAGATGCTGCTGCACCAGGCGGTGCGGCAGGTGCGGCTGATGACCGGCGTCACGGAGGTGCCGGTGGAGGCCATGCGGGCAGCCGGGGAGGCCGAGATCCTCAGGCGATCGGTCAGCCGAACGGGTTGAGCGTCCTCACGCCGGGCCTGACGCCGGGCCTGACGCGTGCCGAGCGTGGGGCCGGGCGGGAAGATTCGAGGATGTCCCGGCGTTGTGGTAATGTAGCTCTCTGATCGGTCCGGCATGCCTTGCTGGACGCGCAAGCGGAGGTCTCCCTCCCACCTGAGTCACCGAAAGGTGGCCGGGTCCAGGATCACGCCGGACTACTCCGGGGAGCTCGAGGCCACGAAGCCAAAGAGCTCAGTGGCCCCGCATGCGCGACGTGCGGGGCTTTTCGCGTCTCGGCGGAAGGCTCCCGGCACGACGAGCACGTAGGGATCGCAAACCTAGGAGGCCCCATCAGCACTGAGCCCCGCATCAACGAGCGTATCCGAGTTCCCGAGGTTCGCCTCGTGGGCCCGAACGGCGAGCAGGTAGGCATCGTGTCCATTCACGATGCGCTCAAGCTCGCCCAGGAGGCCGACCTCGACCTTGTTGAGGTCGCGGCCACGGCTCGACCGCCCGTGTGCAAGCTCATGGACTACGGAAAGTTCAAGTACGAGTCCGCGATGAAGGCGCGCGAGGCGCGCAAGAATCAGGCGCACACGATCATCAAGGAGATCAAGCTCCGGCCGAAGATCGACCCGCACGACTACGAGACCAAGAAGGGTCACGTGGTGCGGTTCCTCAAGGCGGGGGACAAGGTCAAAGTCACGATCATGTTCCGCGGACGCGAGCAGTCCCGGCCGGAGCTCGGCTTCCGGCTGCTGCAGCGGCTGGCGGACGACGTCCAGGAGCTCGGCTTCGTGGAGTCCCACGCCAAGCAGGACGGCCGTAACATGATCATGGTGATCGGTCCGCACAAGAAGAAGGCCGAGGCAAAGGCCGAAAAGGCCGCTGCCAAGGCGCAGCGTGGCGGCGAGGAGCCTTCCCCACCGGAAGCGTGACCCGCAGTTGGGGTTAGCCTTACAGCACCCCAGCAGCCACCGGCAGACGAAGACGCCGCTACCGGGCCGGCCAGCACCGGCCCGGCCAGTGGCACGACCGAAACGAGGAGAGACGGCGCCATGCCGAAGATGAAGACGCACAGCGGTGCGAAGAAGCGGTTCCGGGTCACCGGCACCGGCAAGATCAAGCGTCGCCGTGCCAACCGCGCGCACTACAACGAGTGGAAGTCGTCCACGCTGACGCGCCGTCTCAAGAACGAGGTCGTCCTTTCCGACGCCGACTCTAAGAAGATCAAGAAGCTGCTCGCCAAGTAGCGCGAACCCCCGGGGAGAAGAAACATGGCACGCGTGAAGCGGGCGCTCAACGCCAAGAAGAAGCGCAAGGTCGTCCTCGAAAGGGCGAGCGGTTACCGTGGTCAGCGGTCGCGTCTTTACCGCAAGGCCAAGGAGCAGATGCTCCACTCGATGACGTACGCCTACCGGGACCGCAAGGACCGCAAGGGCGCTTTCCGTCGTCTGTGGATTCAGCGCATCAACGCTGCCGCCCGGCAGAACGGCATCACCTACAACCGTTTGATCCAGGGCCTGCGTCTTGCCAACATCGAGGTTGACCGCAAGATCCTCGCTGACCTCGCGGTCAACGACAGCCAGACCTTCGCCACGCTCGTCGAGGCCGCCAGGAAGGCGCTCCCGGCCAACGTGAACGCTCCGGCCGCGAGCTGAAGCGATTGATTTGCAGGGCCCACCGATGACGGTGGGCCCTTTGCTGTTCGTACGAGTGGGGGAAGACGACGATGGGCGGGTCCGAGCTGACCAACGTGAGGTCGCCACGGGTGAAGGCCGCCAGGCGGCTCACCAAGCGGGCCTTCCGGGACCAGGACCGCAAGTTCCTGGCCGAGGGGCCGCAGGCGGTACGCGAGGCGCTCAAGCTCGACGGCGTGACGCTGGAGCTGTTCAGCACGGCGGAGGCCGAGCTGCGTCACCCCGAGCTCATCAGCGACGCCGCGCTCAAGGGCATCCCCGTGCACCGCGCCAGCGGTGAGGTCATGTCGGAGCTGTCGCAGACCGTGACCCCGCAGGGGCTGGTGGCCGTCTGCGGGCTCGTGCACGTGCCGCTGGAGAAGGCGCTGGCCGGTGCGCCGCGCCTGGTCGCGGTGCTGGCGCACGTGCGCGATCCGGGCAACGCCGGGACCGTCATGCGCGCGGCCGACGCCGCCGGCGCCGACTCCGTGGTCTTCACCGACGCCTCCGTGGACCCGTACAACGGCAAGTGCGTACGCGCCAGCGCCGGCAGCCTGTTCCACTTGCCCGTCACCATCGGTGCACCGGTCGGCGCCGCCGTGCGTCAACTAAAGGAGCGGGGCCTGCGCGTGCTGGCGGCCGACGGCGCGGGCAAGCACACGCTCGACGATGTGGATCTCTCGGGACCCACCGCGTGGATCTTCGGCAACGAGGCCTGGGGACTGCCGGAGGAGATACTCGCTGAGGCGGATGATGTGGTCAGAGTACCCATCTACGGACAGGCTGAAAGTCTGAACCTGGCCACCGCCGCGGCGGTATGCCTTTACTCCTCGGCCAGGGCGCAGCGAGTGTCCTAGGCGGCTGGAAACCCGCTATTGTCGGCGTTGTAGGCGGAGGAGGCGAGGTCGTGCACGGCGCAGACACCGACGGGCGAGTAGTGGCCGCCGCGTGCACGATAGCCATCGACGACCTTCCTGACGGCCTTATCGTGGCTGACCGATATGGGTGTGTGACGGCCGTCAACCGGGCCGCCGCGCGGCTCACCGGAGTCGCGATGGAGCGCGCCGTCGGCAGGCACATGAATGACGTGTTCCCCTTCCGCGACCACGACGGGCGCGACTGGTGGAAGGCGCTCGACCCCGAGGGCGGGCTGCGGTCCAGGAGCCGGGTCCCCGAGCGGCCGCTGCACCTGCCGGGAGGCCAGGAGCTCTACGTCGCGGCCAGGCTCGTACGCGAGCCGGAGCGCGGCGGCGAGGTCGAGCGCGTCGCGATCACCCTGCGCGACGGCGGCGCCCGCGCCCGGCTGGAGCGCAGCCGCGCCGACCTGGTCTCCACCGTGGCCCACGAGCTGCGCTCGCCGCTGACCAGCGTCAAAGGGTTCACCGCGACGCTGCTGGCCAAGTGGACCCGCTTCACCGACGAGCAGAAGCGCGTCATGCTCGAGACCGTCAACAACGACGCCGACCGCGTGACCCGGCTCATCACCGAGCTGCTCGACGTCTCGCGCATCGAGTCCGGCCGGCTGGAGGTGCGCCGCCAGGTGGTCGACCTGCCGGCCAGGGCGCGCCGGCTCATCGCGGGCCGGGTGGCGGCCGGCGACACCGACGACCGCTACCGCCTCATCGTGGGCGACCATCTGCCGGAAATGTGGCTTGACCAGGACAAGATCGACCAGATCCTGGGTAACCTGGTGGAAAACGCGGTGCGTCACGGGCGCGGAACCGTGACAATCGAGATCGAGTCCGTCGGATGGGGAGTTGCCGTGTCGGTGCGCGACGAGGGTGAGGGCATCGAGCCCGAGCTGGCTCCGCGCGTCTTCAGGCAGTTCTGGCGGGGCGGCAACAGCCGCCGCCGCGGCGGCACCGGGCTCGGCCTGTTCATCGTCAAGGGTCTGGTCGAGGCGCACGGTGGCACGATCACCGTGCAGCGGGCGCCCGAAGGCGGGGCGGAGTTCCGATTTACCGTGCCCACCGGCACGCCCGACTTCGCCGCCGTCTGAGGCGGAATTCGGGCCCGGTGGGCGGGGCCCACTAGACTCTTTCCGCTCAAGCCCTGGATACGGAGCTCACTCTTGTCTGACTACGACCCCGTCGAGGTGACACCGTTGCATGCCGACGAGGTGTCCCGCATGGAGGCCGCCGCCATCGAGGCGATCAAGGCGGCCGCCGACCTCGACGCACTCAAGCAGGCCAGGCTGGCGCACGCGGGTGACCGCTCGCCCATCGCCCTGGCCAACCGCGAGATCGGCGCCCTGCCCCCGGCCGCCCGCGCCGAGGCCGGCAAGCGCATCGGCGGCGCCCGCAAGGCGATCAACGAGGCGCTGGCCGCCCGCCAGGCCGAGCTGGAGGCCGAGCGCGACGCCCGGGTGCTCGTCGAGGAGGCCGTCGACGTCACCCTGCCCTGGGACCGGCGGCCGCGCGGCGCCCGCCACCCGCTCACCACGCTGCAGGAGCGCATCGCCGACGCGTTCGTCGCGATGGGCTACGAGGTGGCGGAGGGGCCCGAGCTCGAAGGCGAGTGGTTCAACTTCGACGCGCTCAACATCGCCAAGGACCACCCGGCCCGCTCCGACCACGACACGTTCTTCGTGGACTCGACGAACTCCGGGATGGTGCTGCGGACCCAGACCTCGCCGGTGCAGATCCGCGCGCTGCTCCAGCGCGAGCTGCCGGTCTACGTGATCTCGCCGGGCAAGACGTTCCGCACCGACGAGCTCGACGCCACCCATACCCCGGTCTTCCACCAGACCGAGGGCCTGGCCGTGGACGAGGGCCTGACGATGGCCCACCTCAAGGGCACGCTCGACCGGTTCGCGGAGGTGATGTTCGGCAAGGGCATCACGACCCGGTTCCGGCCCAACTACTTCCCGTTCACCGAGCCGTCCGCCGAGATGGACCTCAAGTGCTTCGTCTGCCGCGGCGCCTCGGCGATCCCCGGCAACCCGCCCTGCCGCACCTGCAAGTCGGAGGGCTGGATCGAGTGGGGCGGCTGCGGCATGGTCAACCCGCGCGTGCTCGTCGCGTGCGGCGTGGACCCCTCGCGCTACTCCGGGTTCGCGTTCGGGATGGGCATCGAGCGGACGCTGATGTTCCGTCACAACGCCGAGGACATGCGTGACATGGTCGAGGGAGACGTGCGCTTCACGCTCCCGTTCGGAATGGAGATCTGATGAGGGTCCCGCTTTCCTGGCTGCGGGAGTATGTCGATCTCCCGGCGGTGACCGCCCACGAGGTGGCCGACAAGCTGACCGCGGCCGGGCTGAAGCTCGAGTCGATCACTTCGCACGGCCACGACGTCAAGAACGTCGTCGTCGGCGAGGTGCTCGAGATCGAGGAGCTGACCGGCTTCAAGAAGCCGATCCGGCACTGCAGGGTCGAGGTGGGGGAGGCGACGCCGCGCGAGATCGTCTGCGGCGCCACGAACTTCGCCGCCGGTGACCGGGTGCCGGTCGTGCTGCCCGGGGGCGTGCTGCCGGGCGGGTTCGAGGTCGGGGCGCGCAAGACGTACGGGCGCATGTCCGAGGGCATGATCTGCTCCGAGCGGGAGCTCGGGCTGGGCGACGACCACAACGGCATCATGGTGCTGCCCGCCGGCACGCCCATCGGCACCGACGTGGTCGAGCTGCTCGGGCTGCGCGACGACGTGATCGAGCTGGAGATCACGCCCGACATCGGCTACGCGCTGTCGATCAGGGGCGTGGCGCGCGAGGCGGCGACGGCGTTCGGGGTGGACTTCCGCGACCCCGCCGACGTCGAGCTCCCCGCCGAGACCGGCCCGTCGTGGCCGGCCTCCATCGCCGACCCGACGGCGTGCGACCGCTTCGTGCTGCGTGAGGTACGCGGTTTCGACCCGGCCGCCGAGAGCCCGCTGTGGATGCGCGTACGCCTCGCCCGGGCCGGCATGCGTCCCGTGTCCCTGGCCGTGGACATCACCAACTACCTGATGCTGGAGCTCGGGCAGCCGCTGCACGCGTTCGACCGGGCCAAGCTGACCGGCGAGATCGTCGTACGCCGGGCCGCGGCCGGCGAGCGCCTGGAGACGCTCGACCACGTGGTGCGCGAGCTCGACCCCGACGACATCCTCATCACCGACCAGTCGGGGCCGATCTCGATGGCCGGCACGATGGGCGGCCTGGAGACCGAGATCTCCGACGGCTCGACCGACATCGTCATCGAGGCCGCCCACTTCTCCGCGACCGGCATCTCGCGCGAGTCGCGCCGGCACGGGCTCGTGTCCGAGGCGTCCAAGCGGTTCGAGCGGGGCGTGGACCGGGAGCTGCCGCTCGTCGCCTCGTGGCGGGCGGTGCAGCTGCTGGCCGAGCTGGGCGGCGCGACCGTGCAGCCCGGGGTCACCCACGCCGAGGTCGAGGTGTCGCCCGCGCGCATCGCGATCCCGGCGGGCCACCCGGGCCGGGTGGCCGGCGTGGCCTACTCCAAGGACACCGTGGTCGCGCGGCTGGAGCAGGTCGGCTGCGTCGTGACCGACGGCGACGACCCGGCCGTGCGCAAGGGCGGCGTGGCCCCGACCGGGGTCGTGACCGGCGGCGCGCTGGCGGCCAGGCTGGCCGTCACCGGCGACGACATGATCACGGTGACGCCGCCGTCCTGGCGGCCCGACCTCACCGACCCCAACGACCTGGCGGAGGAGGTCATCCGGCTGGAGGGCTACGAGAGCCTGCCGTCGGTGCTGCCCTCCGCCCCCGCCGGCGCGGGGCTCACCGAGGCGCAGCGGCTGCGCCGCCGGGTCGGCCGGGCGCTGGCCGAGGGCGGCCACGTCGAGGTGCTCAGCTACCCGTTCATCAGCGCGGACGACTTCGACCGGCTGCAGCTGCCCGCCGAGGACGCGCGGCGCCACGCCATGCGGCTGGCCAACCCGCTGTCCGAGGACGAGCCGCTGATGCGCACGACGCTGCTGCCGGGGCTGCTCAAGACCCTGGTGCGCAACGTCGGGCGCGGCTTCACGGACGTGGCGCTGTTCGAGACGGGCCCGGTCTACCGGCCGCGCGAGGGCGCGCCCGGGGTGGCGCCGGTGCTCGGGGTAGAGCGGCGACCGACCGCCGAGGAGCTGGCCTCGATCGAGGCGGCGCTGCCCGACCAGCCGCTGCGGGTCGCGGTGGTGCTGGCCGGGGAGTTCGAGCGGTCCGGCTGGTGGGGCGGCGGGCGCGCGGCCTCGTGGGCCGACGCGGTGCAGGCCGCCCGGCTGGTGGCGGCCGAGGCGGGGGTGGAGCTGTCCATCAGCGCCGACCAGCACGAGCCCTGGCACCCCGGCCGGTGCGCGGCCCTCTACGTGGGCGACACGCTGGTGGGGCACGCCGGGGAGCTGCATCCGCGGGCGATCGAGGCGTACGGGCTGCCGGCCCGCACGTCGGCGATGGAGCTGGAGCTGTCGCGGCTGGAAGCGGTGATGCCGGGGCCGGTCGAGACGCCGGCGGTGTCCGCCTACCCGGTGGCCACGCAGGACGTCGCGCTGATCGTGCCCGACTTCACGCCGGTGGCCGACGTGGAGGCGGCGCTGCGCGACGGGGCCGGGGAGCTGCTGGAGTCGATCCGGCTGTTCGACGTGTACGCCGGGGAGCAGGTGGGCGAGGGGAACAAGTCGCTCGCCTACTCGATGCGGTTCCGGGCGGCGGATCGTACGCTGACGGTCGAGGAGACCACGGCGGCCCGGGACGCGGCTGTGGCGATGGCGGCCGATCGGGTGGGGGCTCAGCTCCGCGGCTGACGGGTCTTCCGGGGGCCGGTGCGGCGGATGCCGTGCCGGCCCCTTCTAGCGGGTGCGGCTCTTGTAGAGCGTGGTGAGGTCGATGTCGATGTCGAACGGGACCGTGAGCTTCAGCCGGTCATGATGGATGCCGGTCCTGCCGTAGGACTTCGTGGCCCGGTCGAGTTCGTAGACGAAGACGGCGGGCTGGGCGTTGACCTCTTCGATGCGCCAGAAGTGCGGGATTCCCGCCTCGGCGTTGATGACAGGCTTCCGCTCCCTGTCTCGCAGCTCGGATGCCCTTGAGACCACCTCGACGGCGAGCACGACGTCCGCGGCATCGAAGCAGGTGACCTCGGGGCCCGCAGGTGCGTTGGGGCCCACCACGATGAGGTCGGGCTCTGAGCGCTGCTGTGGACCCAGCTTGACCGTCATGTTCCCGAGCACTTCGTGATCTTCGGGCGTCAATTCTTCCAATGCGATGCGCAGCCGGTGGATGACCGTTGAATGGAAGCGTCGCTGGGGGCTCACGAAGACCAAGCTTCCATCAATCAACTCTGTGTGCGCAGGCAAATCCGGAATGTGATCGAGATCTTCTGCTACGAAGCCCTCCGGTGGCGGAAAGACCCAGTCGGGGAGCGAGGAAGGCGTCATGCTAACGATCACCGCTTCGGCTGTCATGGCTCAACGCTACCAATCTATTGTGCTCACACTCGGTAAACGTCAAGACACGGTAGGGAAGAAAAGAAGGGCTTCTATGGCGCTGCTGCTGGTTTTCGGTGAGAGGGATGACGCCGAGGAGGTCGCTGAGACGTTGGGGGAGTGGTTTCCGGGTCTGGGGGTGCCGCGGGTGGTGCGGGAGACGCTGGCCGGGGAGGACGATGCCGAGGACGCTCAGTGGCTGGTGGTCGTGGAGGGGCTGGACGAAGGGGCCCTGGGGAAGGTGGATGAGCTGGTGGAGCGGTATGACGGGTGGCGGGAGGGTGGGTGAGGGGTTCGCCGGGGCCCATGCCGGTGGAGACGCTCGACCTGCTGGTCTCGCTGGGGGAGCGGGCTCTGTGGTTGAGCGGGAACGCCGATCGGGAGCTGGTGGAGGTGGCCGGAGGGAAGGCGAGTCCCTATCCGTCGTCCCAGTGGGCCGCCGGGCGGTTGCGGGAGGATCAGGTCGCGCTGCTGGCGGGGCTGCCGGAGCGGCAGGTGCTGGAGCTGGGGCGGCTGGGCGAGACGTTGTTCGTGCATGCCACGCCGCGCAGCGACGAGGAGATGATCCTCGTCGACAGCTCGCTGGAGCGGTGGGGTGAGGTGCTGGCGGGGGAGAGTGCCGACACCGTGGTGGTGGGGAACACGCACATGCCGTTCGTGCGGCTGGCCGACCGGGTGCTGGTGGTGAATCCCGGGTCCGTGGGGATGCCTTATGGGCGGTATGGGGCGCAGTGGGCGTTGCTGGATGGGGAGAGCGGGGCGGTGACGTTGCGGTGCACCCCGCTCGATGCCCGTGAGGTGGGGGAGCGGCTGGTCGCCGAGAGCGGGTTCGAGGGGATCGAGGGCTGGGTGGATGAATACGTGACCAGCGTCTATTCCGACGCCGACGCGCTCACGGCGTTCGCCGAGGCCGAGGACCGGCGGTGATCAGGTGGTGGCCTCGGCCGCCACCTCCCGGCGGGCCTTCTCGGCCAGGGCGTGCTCGCTGGTCCTGGCGTCGTACCGGCGGAACTTCGGCAGGGCGGCGGCCAGCGCGAGGACGGCGCCCACGCACAGCAGGCCGCCCGCGCCGAGCGAGAAGCGGGTGCCGCCGACGTCGGCCATGAGGCCGGCCCGGGCGTTGCCCAGCATGGGGCCGCTGGCGTAGGAGAGGAGCTCGATGCCGGCCAGGCGGCCGCGCAGCTCCGGCGGGATCGTCTGGTTCCACATCGTCATGCGGAAGATGCCGCTGACCATGTCGGCGGCGCCCGCGAGCGCGATGCAGACGAAGACCAGCCAGACGTTCGGGGCCAGGGCGGTCAGGGCCACCGCCACGCCCCAGAGCGCGGCCGCGATGATCACGCCGAGGCCCTGGCGCTGCACCCGCGCCGTCCAGCGGCCGGTGACGGAGGCGATCAGGGCGCCGACCGCGGCGGCCGAATAGAGCAGCCCGAGCGCCTCCGGCGCCCGCAGCTCGTCGGCCAGGAAGGGATACAGCGCCGTCGCCATGGCGAACACCATCGCGGCGATGTCCACCAGGTACGTGCCCATCAGGTCGCGGCGCCCCACCGCGTACCGCACGCCCTCGACCAGCGAGCTGAGCGACGCGGGCGCGGCGTCCGCAGCGGGCGGGATCGACCTGACCCGCCACAGCAGCGCGAGCGACAGCACGAAGGTCAGCGTGTCCAGGGCGTACGCGGACGCCGTGCCCCACGCCGTCAGCATGAGGCCGCCCAGGGCCGGGGCCACGATGGCGCCGAAGTTCCAGCGCAGGCTCGACAGCACCGCGGCGGCGCTCTGCTGCTCGTGCTTGACGACCTGCTGGATCGCCGCCTCCAGGCTCGGCCGTTGCAGGGAGCCCATGCCGGTGGCGAGGGCGCCCATCACGTACAGGACCCAGATCTGCGGCTCGGGCAGCATCGCGTTGATCATCAGGGCCGCGGAGGTCACCAGGAGGCCCACCTCGCTCAGAAAGATGATCTTACGGCGGTCGAGCGCGTCCGCGATGGTGCCGCCCCACAGCCCGCACACCACCATCGGCACGAACTCCGCCAGGCTCACCAGGCCGACCGCCAGGTAGGAGTTCGTCAGCTCCTTCATCTGGTACGGCACCGCGACCATGGAGATCATCGTGCCGAACATGGTGATGACCCCGGACCCGAAGAGCAACCGGTAGTCGCGCGAATCGCGCAGCGGGCTCAGGTCCAGCGAAAGGTGACGAAGAAGGCGTCTCACTCCAGGCAGCACGAGTGGAAATTGTCCGACAGACGTAGTGTCTGGGGCAAATCATTTCCCGCGCACGAAAGCGGCCCCCGGAATCCGTTCCGGGGGCCGCCTGCGGGAAGGTCAGGACGGGACCTTGTCCAGGAAGCCGAGGGCCTTGCGGATCCTGCCGTCCTCGGCCAGCTCCACCACGTCGAACCCGACCGCGACCGGCTCCCCGCCCGCCGGGCCCAGGTGCCAGGTGAAGCGGGCGGTGTGGTGGTGGGCGTCGTACACCTCGCCGGGGGCGAAGACCAGGCCGGGGAACATGCCCTGCGCGCCCTCGATCACGGCGGCGATCCCGGCGTGGCCGGCGACGTCCGCGAGGGGGTCGGTGTAGGTGGCGTCCTCGGTCCACAGCTCGGCCACGGCCTTGGCGCGGGCCTCGGGGTCGGTCTGGTTCCAGCAGGCGACGTAACGGTCGATGAGGTTCACGGTGGTTTCCTTCTCGGTACGTGGTTCGGCGGGTTACTTGACGCGGCTCTTGCGCAGGCCGGTGATCTGCAGCTCGGCGAAGCCGGCCACCACCAGGGCCTGGGCGATGGCCCAGATGGCGCCGATCGTGGTGAACTCCGCGGCTCCGGTGACGACGGCGGCGACGCTGCCCAGGGTCCAGATGATGTTCAGGGCGATCACGGCCCTGGTGCCGCCGGCGCTGATCTGCCGGCGGCTCGCCAGGAATCCGACCGCGGCGCCGTACACGAGCAGGAAGACGCCGATCCCGCGCAGCAGGCCCGTGTCGGGGCCGAGCAGGGTGCTCACGGGGCCGGCGAAGGCGAGGTAGGTCAGCCCGTTGCCGCCGGTTATGACGGCGTCGGCGGCCAGCGAGAGGCGCAGGAACTTCGTCCGGTCGGTGGTAACGGTCAGGGCGGTCATCTCGGGCTCCTTGGTCGGCCTCGGTGCGAACACCTGAAAGATGTCAGGCCGGGGGTAGGGGCCGCGATTACGCGCCAGGTAATGAGGGGTCGCGATTCCCGTTGCCACCAGGGGGAACGCGGGCTTTGTGAAGGGCGTCACATGGTGAGCGTCGCCGGCTCTCCGTGCGTGACGGGCCGCCGGACGGGCCGCCGGCTGGGCTGCTAGACCGGCTCGCCGCCGCCGGTGACGGACACGGCGGCGGCGAGCGGGATGAGCATGTCAGGCGAGGGGAGGAGCACGTCAGGTGCCCAGGACCTCCCGGCGCAGGTGCGTCTTGAGGATCTTGCCGCCGGGGTTGCGGGGCAGCTCGCCATCCCGGAACCAGACGTGCACCGGGATCTTGAACTTGGCGATCCGGTCCGCCAGGAACGCCTGCAGCTCCTCGGTGGTGACCGACTGGCCGGGGGCCAGGCGGATGACCGCCCCGACCTCCTCGCCCAGCTCGTCGTGCGGCACGCCGATCACCGCGGCGTCGTCGACCGCCGGGTGCTCGAACAGCGCGGCCTCCACCTCGGCGCAGTAGACGTTCTCGCCACCCCGGATGACCATGTCCTTGGCCCGGTCCACGATGTAGACGAAGCCCTCTTCGTCGATCTTGGCCAGGTCGCCCGTGTGCAGCCAGCCGCCGACGAACGTCTGCGCGGTGGCCTCCGGCTTGTTCCAGTAGCCGAGGATGACGTTCGGGCCGCGTACGCACAGCTCGCCGACCTCGCCGGGCGGCAGCTCGGTGCCCATGGGGTCCACCACGCGCACGTCGACCACGGCCGAGGGCACGCCGATGCTGTCGGGCTTGGCCTGGTAGTCGGCGCCGCCGTTGCCGATCGCCAGGGCGGTCGTCTCGGTCATGCCGTAGCCGTTGGAGGGGGCGCGGTTGGGGAGGTTCTCGGTGATGCGCTCCAGCAGCTTGGGCGGGGCCGGGGCGCCGCCGTAGCCGAGGGTGGTCAGGGACGACAGGTCGTACTTGCCGAAGTCGGGGTGGGACATGAGCTGCCAGGCGTTGGTCGGCACGCCGATCATCGCGCTGACCCGCTCCCGCTCGATCAGCCGCAGGGCCTGCTCGGGGTCCCACTTGTACATCAGCACCAGGCCGCCGCCGCTGAACATCGTGGTCGTCATGGCCGAGAAGCAGCCGGTGACGTGGAAGAGCGGGACGGTCAGGAGCGTGATGCGGCGGGTCCCGGCCGCCGCCGAGAGGTCCTTGCCGGCCATGGCGGTCGCGCGCATGAGTCCGTACGCGACCGTCATGGGGGACTGTCCGAGGTTGCGGTGGCTGCCCAGGGCGCCCTTGGGGTTGCCGGTCGTGCCCGAGGTGTAGAAGATCGTGGCCGGGTCCTCGGGGGACAGCTCGACCTGGGGGAGCTTCGGGTCGGCCGGGATCTCGCCCATCACCTCGTCGAACGCGCGCGCCCCGGCCGGAGCCTCGCCTCTGGTGACGATCATGGGTACGCCCGTCGAGGCCAGCCTGACCGCGCGCTCACCGTCCGCGATCAGCACCTTGGCGCCGGAGTCGCGCACGCCGTAGGCCAGCTCGGCCTCCGTCCACCAGGCGTTCAGCGGTACGGCGATGGCCCCGGCCGCCAGCACCGCCGAGAAGGAGACGACCCATTCGGGGTAGTTGCGCATGGCGATGGCCACGCGGTCGCCCTTGGTCACGCCGTACTCGTCGACCAGGCGGTTGGCGAGGGTGGCGGCGCGGGCGAAGTGGTCCTTGAACGTGATGTGCTCGTCCTCGTACACCAGGAAGACCTGGTCGCCGTGGAACCAGCTGGTCTCCAGCAGGGCACGGAAGTGGGCGGGTGCGTGCTTCCATGTTCGTACGCCGGTGTCGCCGATCTCCTCTATCTCGAACAACTGGCCGGGGCCGGTGAGCTGGGCCTGGACCTGGGCGTGCGAAAGAGACATGCGCAGAACTCCCGCAGTGGACGATTATTCCGGATAAATCACAGTACCGACCGGTAGGTACGTCGCGCTAGAGACCCGCGTGCAGGTGGGTTGTCCGTGAAAGTTTCATCTACTTGCCGATAGTTTCTGCCTTCCAACTGCTGCTTTAGCACTGTTGTGAGGCCGCCATTGACCGTGCACGAGCATGTCAATACCGTCTGCGATGCGGTCCTATCGGGGCCGAAAACTTTCGGAATCGAGTGCCTGCCTCCGGAGGTAGATGTCCGTGCATTCGTCCTCGCTCCTCAGAGCCCTCACGTTGGTGGGGATGCTCGCAACCTTCCTCCTGCCCGCCGTCTCGGCAGAAGCGTCCGCGTCCCTGCGCACGCACGCCGCCGCGCGGGGCAAGTTCATCGGTGCGGCGCTCGCCACCAGCCCGCTGTCCAATGAGACCTCCTACCGCAACATCGCGGCCACCGAGTTCAGCCAGGTGACCGCCGAGAACGCGATGAAGTGGGAGTCCACCCAGCCCAGCCAGGGCCAGTTCAACTTCTCCGGCGCCGACGCCATCGTCAACTTCGCCACCCAGAACGACCAGCAGGTCCACGGCCACACGCTGGTGTGGCACAGTCAGACGCCGGGCTGGGTGCAGAGCCTCAGCGCCACCGCGATGCGCACGGCCATGCAGAACCACATCAGCCAGGTCGTCGGCCGCTACGCGAACAACCCGGCCGTGGTCTCGTGGGACGTCGTGAACGAGGTGTTCGACGAGAACGGCGGCATGCGCTCGTCGTTCTGGTACAACACGCTGGGCCAGAGCTTCATCGCCGACGCCTTCCGCGCCGCCCGCGCCGCCGACTCCAACGCCCGGCTGTGCATCAACGACTACAACGTCGAGGGCATCAACGCCAAGAGCACCGCGATGTACAACCTGGTCTCGTCGCTGCGCCAGCAGGGCGTGCCGGTGGACTGCGTGGGCTTCCAGGGCCACCTGTCCATCCAGTACGGCTTCCCGAACGACCTGCAGCAGAACCTCCAGCGCTTCGCCGACCTCGGCGTCCAGGTGCGGATCACCGAGCTCGACGTGCGCATGCAGACGCCCAGGAACGCCACCAAGGACGCCACCCAGGCCACCTACTACCGCAACGTCATCAACGCCTGCAACGCCGTCACCGCCTGCGCCGGGGTGACGATCTGGGGCTTCACCGACAAGTACTCCTGGGTGCCGGACACCTTCCCCGGTGAGGGCGCCGCGCTGATCTACAACGAGAGCTACCAGCAGAAGCCCGCGTACACCGCCGTGCACGACGCGCTCGCGGGCGGCACCCCCACCGACCCCACCCCGCCGACCACGCCCGGCACGCCGACCTCCGGCAACGTCACCTCCAACTCCGCCACGCTGACCTGGACCGCCTCGACCGACTCCGGCGGCAGCGGGCTGGCCGGGTACAACGTCTACCGCGAGCAGGGGACGACGGACACGCAGCTCGGCCAGAGCACGACCAACTCGATCACGCTGACGGGGCTGACCCCGAACACCCAGTACCAGGTGTACGTGCGGGCGCGCGACGGGGCCGGGAACCTGTCGGCCAACTCGCCACTGGCCACGTTCACGACCACTGAGGGTCCCGGCGGCGGTGGCGGTTGCACCGCGGCGGGCACCGTGCAGACCCAGTGGAACAACGGCTACGTCGTCCAGCCCGTGACCGTCACCAACACCGGCACGTCGGCCATCACCGGCTGGACCGTCACCTTCACCCTCCCCGCCGGCCACACCCTGGCCGGGTCGTGGAACGCCACCCTGACCGTCAGCGGTCAGACCGTGACCGCCAGGAGCGCCGGCTACAACGGCAACCTGGCGCCGAACGCCAGCACCAGCTTCGGGTTCCAGGTCAGCCGCCCGAGCGGCAACACGCAGACGCCCTCCGGCTACACCTGCGCATGAGCGGGGATCCCCTGGGACCTGCCCGCCTGCCCGCCCGGCACCCGGTCCCGTCCCAGGGGATTCTCTCCAATGGGAATATTGACTTTTAAACCGTTGAGGTCTGTCGTTCGCCGTAGGAGGTGAACGGCATGAATGAATGGGATGCCACCTCGTACGCGGGGAAGGAAACCATCCTGCGGGTCGTCCAGGACGAGGCCGAGCGGCTGTTCGCGCTGGCCGAGCCCGAGGAGGCCTGGGAGGCTCCGACCGCCTGCACGGGCTGGACGACGCGTGACGTGGTCGCGCACATCGTGGACACGACGGAGGGGTACTTCGCGGCCTTCGACGCCGCCCGGGGCGGGGGCGATCTCGGCACGGCGTACGGGCTGACCGGGATGGGGACCCGGGTCAACGAGCAGGCCGTGGCGCTGCGCGGGATCCCGCAGAAGGAGCTGCTCGACCGGCTCAGGACGGACTTCGCCCGGATGCAGGCGATCCTGCGCGACCTCGGCGAGGACGAATGGGACGGGCTGACCGTCCCGCACTTCTACATGGGGCCGCTGCCCGCGTACTTCTACGCGGCCGGGCAGCTCATGGACTACGCCGTGCACTCGTGGGACATCCGCCAGGGCACCGGCCGGGCGCACGGGCTCTCGGGGGAGGCGGCCGACCTGCTCGTGCCGTTCATGTTCGTGCTGTGGCAGTCGACGATCCGGCAGGGGGCGGACCTGACGCCGTTCGAGCTCGGGATCCGGGTGGGCGGCGTCAACGGGGGTGACTTCCACGTCTCGGTGGGGCCGGGCGGGATGACGTACGCCCCGGGCGGTCTGGACGGGCTGCCGGCCGTGATCGAGTTCGACGCGGGGAGCATGGTGCTGACGACGTTCGGGCGGAGCAACGCGGGGACGGTGCGCGGCGACCTGGCGATCGCCGACCGGTACCTGAACCTGTTCTTCCGGATCTAGCGCCGGCCTGGGGCTCGGTGACCTGCTGGTGTGCGGGCCGGCAGGTCACCGAGCCGCGTCATGGTCCGTCAGGCGAAGATGGCGTTCACCGCCTTGCTCACCTCCGCGAGGCGGACTTTCTCACGCCGGCGTTCGAAGGTGATCCACTCCTTGCCCTCCGCGGCGACCCCCTCCAGGACGTGCAGGGCGTTGTCGAGTCCCGCCGTGTCGAGGGTCCTCTGCGACGCGCCCAGCGGGGTCTCGTCCTCATGCTTGGTGACGTCTGTGGGTGGATCGGTCACCTTGACCTTGATCGGATCGCCGTTGGTCAGCGTCAGCTCGAAGACGTTCTCTCCGTTGTCGGTCTGGGCCACCTGGACGGAGGTGAACGCGTCGTAGCGGTAGTTGGTGCGTGCCCGGCTGCGGAAGGTGGCCTGCTGGAAGTCGAGGTGCACGGTGTACTGCCGCACACCGTCCTTGGTGAGCAGGAAAAGCAGGATCTTGTACTTCGAATAGCGCCATGGCCCGTTCTCGATGCGTGCCCTGTCGTAGGAGGGCGTGGCGGGCGCCTCGATGAAGGCGTGGGCGAGCACGTCCTGCCGCTTCAGCCGGTAGAGGCTCATCGCCTGCTCCATCAGCGCCTTGCGGTCGCACTCCAGCCAGCGGGCCATCTCGAGATCGTCCGGTCTGTCGGCGAGTTTGCGCTTCCACCGGTCGAAAGCCGCCTGCCGGCCGGCCAGCAGGATCTTCTTCTCCGCCTTGTCGGCGGAGTGCCTCTTGTGCTCCGTGGCGATGCGCAGCCAGACGCGAGCCGCGCACCAGACGGAGGCCATGGCGACGAGCGCGGCCAGCGACACGATGACCGGATCGACGTGCGCGCCGCTCCAGACCAGGAAGGCGCCTGCCGCGGCTGCCGCGATCGCGGCGAGCACGCACATCGCCTTCCTGGACAACGGGACGCGCAACTCCTTGCGATAGTCCCGCAGCTTGCCCGCCTGCCAGCGCCGCGCGACGTCGGCGACCAGGTATCTGGTGAGCCAGGCGACTTGCTTGGCGTTGACCGTGCTCTCCCGGTAGATGGTGACGACCTCGTCACGCAAGGCCCGGCGGACGCCCGCCGTCTCGGAGAGCCAGCGGGCCTTGTTCACGCCGTGCGGGGTGTACAGCGCGAAATAATGGTTGAACTGGTGGTCGATCTTGCTCGCGAAACCGTCGCCGCGCGGGGTGGCGGCCGGCCGGCGCTGATACTCGTGGTCCTTCGCCTGGCGGCGCTCCTTCCTGCACCGCCACTCAGCGCCGCTGCGCACGCTCCCGTAGCAGCCCGCCGCGAGAGCCAGCAGGGCGGACACCGCCGCCGCCCCGGTGTGCTGCCATGCCGTGGCGCCGATGAAGCCGACGGTCACCAGGGCCAGCGCGGTGGTCGCCGTAGCTCCGGTCCAGGTGCCGAGGCCGATGAGGACGGGGTCCGCCGGCCGTACCCGTGCGCCGACGGGCTCCGGCTGGAAGAACTTCCAGGCCCGGCGCGTCCGGTCATTGGCGTAACGGTCCCTCCTGGCCGCGTCGAAGGCGCGCGCCCAGAGGGCGTCCTCGGCGGAGCTGTCCAGGAACATCTCCAAGTGCTGGAGGACGTCGTTGCGCTGCTCGTCGGCCAAGTGCTGGAGCTCCTGGTCCAGGCCGACAGCCCCGCCCTCCGTGGGACGGGACGTCAGGAGGTGGTCGACCAGCTTGATCGCGCCGGCCCATTCGTCGTCGCTTTTGACGGCGCCGCGCACTCGGCGAAGCATGGCGATCTCCTTTGGAGGCACCTGCTGCAGGGTGCGTCCGCTGAGCAGGGCCAGCAGCAGGTAGAAGCAGGAGTGGCCGTTGACGTAGTTGCCCTTGACCACGGCGTTGCTGATATGAACGCGCGCCTCCGGAGCCATCCCGGCGCGCAGCGAATTGAGCCCCGCCGCGAAGGTCACCTCGGGTGAGGGGGTGGCCTCGACCTGGTAGACGTTGACCGGCCCGTGGATGGCCTCCGCCTGGACGGCGACGTTCGCCGAGTCCGTGGCGAGGTTGGTCGGGCCGGAGTGGGAATCGCTCACAGGACGCCCCTGACGGCCGCGATGACGGCCGACACGTGCGCCGCCAGCTCCGCCACGTCCGCCAGGAGACCGCGGAGTTTCCTGAGCGCGATCACCGCCTTGCTCCTGCCCTCCTCGGTGCTCTCGGACAGCGACTCGGCGGCGACGGCGATCTCCGCCTCCGCCGCGGTGAACGTCTCCTCGTCCACCTCCTGAGCCTTACGCGCCCGGGCAAGCCGGTCGCGCAGCTCGGCGAGCTGGACGGCCGGGGCGGATGCCTGGGTCTGGGACGGGTTGCCGATGGTGACATCGCCGTGGATGTGCCCGGCCTGCACGCCCACCCGGGCGTTGTCGCGGGCGACGTTCTTCACGCTGTCGGTCATGAGCTTCGCCTCTCTCGCCTGCCTCGCCTTGCTCGCCGGATGGTTCTCGTGCTCCACGGCCAGTTCCTGAGCGAGGGCCACGGCGAAGGCCGCGGCGTTGGCCGCCGCCCTCGGCTGCCAGCTCAGGCCGTCGGTCGCGGTCTTGGTGCCGTCGGCGCGGTCGCTGATGCCGCGCACCACGGCCATGGGCAGCGACCTGTTGTGATGGGCGGCCTGCGCCACGCCGGCCGACTCCATCTCGATCGCGAGCGCGTCGTTGTAGGTCTGGCGCACCCACCGGGCGTGCGCGGAGATCGAGGAGTCCTGCACGACCTCGCCGGCCGCGATCGGGCCGAAGCGCACCGCGGGCACGGCCGCGCCCGCGGGCAGGTGGCGGGTCCAGGTCTCGGTGCGGTAGAGGTGGCGGGCGATCTGGTCGGTCTCGTGGGCGATCTCCCAGACGCGCGGGCGGGCTTTGAGGCCGTCGTCCTCGCTGGTGCCGCCGTGGTAGGCGTACACGTGCGTGGCCACCACCACGTCGCCCAGGCCGATGCCGGGCCACAGGGCCCCGGCGACCCCCACGAACAGCAGCGCCGACGGCGAGAACTCGGCGATCGCCCGCTCGGTGATCACCGCCGCAGGATGGTTGCCCTTGCCGACCAGCCCCAGGGCCACCCGGCGCCCGTCGCCGGCGAGGCGGCCGAGCTCGAAACGGGTGCCGGCGGTGTGGCGGTGCACGCGCGGGTCGGTCAGGTGCCCGCGGACGGCCTGATACTCCAGATCCAGCGCTGTGAGGATCACGATCATGACCATCGACCTCCTAAGGCCGAGTCATCGGGGGATTGAGGACGTGGACCGGACCCGCCTTGAAGAGCCGGGCGGGCCGCCCGTTCGGGGTCTTGCGCATCGGGCCGCCGGCGACGATGAAGCCGCGGGCACCCTGGACCTTGCGGTAGAAGTTGCGGGGATCGAGGCGGACGCCCCAGACCGCCTCGTACACCTGCTGGAGCTCCGAGATGGTGAAGGTCTCGGCGCAGAACGCGGTGGCCAGGGCGGTGTGCTCCAGCTTGGCACGCGCGCGCTCGATCCCGTCGATGAGGATGCGGCGATGGTCGAACGCCAGCTCGGTGCCCGGGCTCAGGGCGTCGTCCACGGAAGTCCAGGAGGCGGCGGCGGCGTCGGTGCCGGCGACCGGCTCCGGCAGGCGGGGGGCGATGGCCAGGTAGGCGACGGACACGACGCGGCCGCGCGGGTCGCGGCCCGGCTCGCCGTACACGGCCAGGGGCTCCAGGTGCACGTCGGACAGCCCCGCCTCCTCCGACAGCTCGCGCCGCGCCGCCGCCTCGATGTCCTCGTGCTCGTCGCGCAGGAAGCCGCCCGGCAGGGCGAGGGCCCCTCGGAACGGGTCGATGCCGCGTTCCACGAGCAGGACGTGCAGGCGCGTGTCGCGCAGGGTCAGGATCACCAGGTCGACCGCGAGCAGGATGCGCGGCGGCTGCCATGGGTCGTCGGGCATGAGTCCACCCTAGCTTTTTGTCAGATCGACAGGAAGTCCTCTGCCGAGCTGCAGCGTGACGCCCATGCGCTTTCTGGTCTGGGGCCGTGAATCCCGTTGTTTTCGCTAAATGGTGATGTTTCTGCCCTTTATGAGAAGCCAGAGCATGAGCAGAGCCTCGCCGACGAAGGTGAACATGGATGCCGTGGGTGCGAAGCCCGGGACGAGGATCACGCCGAGGCTGTCGACGAGGTAGCCGAGGCCCGCGATCACCAGCAGGACACCCAGCAGCCGCGGCGCGTAGCCCGAGCGGTAGGCCAGGTGGCCCAGCAGGACCAGGTGGACGCCGAAGAGGAGGAGTCCGGCCTGCCAGATGTCGTGGAAGGTGTCGATCTTCGCTGACGCCTGAGCCGGATCGGCTCCGGGGACTCCGGCGAGCTGGGCGATGGCGACGGCGAACACGCCCGCGTACACCGCTCTGAGCCAGGCGGCGAGGGTGGCGATGCCCTCGTGGGCGGGCCGGAAGAAGGCCAGGAGCGCCCAGGCCGCGACCACGTCGAGGACGGCGACCAGGAGCAGGCCGGCCACGCCGGAGCGGAACAGGCCCTCGGCGGCGCGGATGTCCGCGGCCGTCCTGGCGGCGTCGCCGGGCGTGACGAGGCGTTCCAGGACGCCGAAGTTGGCCAGCGCCGCCAGGACGGCCAGGGCCAGGAGCGAGAGGCCCGCCACCAGGGCGGCCGACCGGATGTGGTGGGGCGTGGGGTGGGACGTGGTCATGTTCTCCCCTGCGAGGCGGCCGGGCGCGCCAGGGCGCCGCGCATCGGCGATGTATAAAATCTTTGACATCCGTCAATGTAATGAATCATTGACGTGATGTCTAGAATTTTTTACATCGCCGGGCGGGGTGAGCGGCAGCCGGAGCGAAGGGGAGTCAGGGGGTCAGGGGGTCAGGGGTCCAGGGTGATCCCCTCGCGTCGGAGGTCCTCGATGATGCCGTCCACCAGGCGGGTGGCGACCGTGTGGCGCAGCCGGCCCTCGTCGCGCAGCTCGCGCACGGCGGGTACGGGGTCGGGGTCGGCGAACAGGCGCTCGTCGGCGTAGTCCACCGGCCGGCCGGTCGGGTCGACCGTCCACCAGGACGCCTCCATCGCGATGCCGTTGGGGTCGCTGAAGTAGATCGAGCGCAGGAAGCCGTGGTCGATGACGTCGGTCACCTCGCAGCCGTGCGCCTTGAGCCGGTCGCGCAGCCGGATGAGCGCGTCCTCGTCAGGCAGGTGCAGGGACAGGTGGTCGAACTGCGCCGCCTTCGCGTACGGCACGCCGGCGGGCTTGGCGAAGCTGTCGAGTTGCTGGTCGGTGTACTCGAAGAAGGCGACGGTGTTACCCGTGCCCACCTCGAAGAAGTAGTGCTTGAAGGCGGGCAGGGCAAGGGTGGTGACGAGGCGGGCGTCGAGCACGCCGTGCCAGAAGCGCACGGTGGCGTCCATATCCGAGGTCACCAGGGCGAGATGGTGCACGCCGCGCCAGTGCACCGTTTCCGGGGTCGCAGCCATGGGTCAACCGTATGCCTTTCAACTATCTCCGTTAAGCCACTGCTTCGTGACGGTGGCCGGCTTCAGGTCGTGGCTGGGGTCCTCCGGGCGAGGTGCCGGGGCTCGGCGGGTCAGGGAGTCCAGGTGACGGTGCTCGCAGGGCGATCTGAGCTCCTCGTCATGGCCGGGTCACAGCCGGTCGAGTACGGCGTCGATCCCCCTGGCCGCGAGGTGGGCGGGGTCGCCGGCGCGGGCAGCGGGCACGATGGCGAGCGGGCCGGACTCGCGCAGCCGCACCCACTCGGCGTGGAAGGCGCTGCCGGGCGCGACCTCGGCGCGGCGCTCCGGCTCGGACCTGAGGTCCACCTCGCACACCAGCGCCGGCCGGTGCCGGGCGGGGGCGTGCGGGCGGCCGGCGGCGGCGGCGAGCTCCCTGGCGGCGGGCTTGATCCGGTGGTCCACGGTGAACAGGCCGAGGTCGTACTCGCGCTCGGGGAAGTCGGCCAGCGAGCGGTCGAGGTCGTGGGAGCACCACCAGGTGACGCCCCACAGGGCCGGGTTGGGGGTGACCGCGTCCAGCAGGCGGCGGACGAACTCGGGGGCGTCGGCCTCGGGCACGTCGGGCCGGGGCGCGCCGACCTCCTGGAGCCAGACCGGGCGCGCCGGGTCGGGCGAGGTGGCGGCGGCCAGCTCCACCAGGTAGTCGGCGTGGGTGACGGTGGCGGGGCCGAGCGGGCCGTCCAAGGCGGAGACGCCGTTGAACACCCACGAGTGCACGGTCGTCAGGTCGCCGAGGTCGACGTTGTCGGCCGGGTGGAAGGGGTGCTCGGGGTCGTACCAGGTGGCGTCGTACAGGGAGTGCAGGGTGAGCAGGCCGGGGGCGGCGGCGCGGGCGACGCCGAGCAGCTCGGCGGCCCACTCCCGGGCCGCACCGGGGGTGGCGGGGCTGGCCGGGTAGAGGTTGTTGACCTCGTTGCCCAGGGTCACCGCGAACACGTTGTCGCGGGTGGCGACGGCGCGGGTGAGCGTGTCCACGTACGTGACCAGGCCCGCGCGCACCTCCGGATCGGTGAACACGCCACGCCGGTGCCAGGTGAGCACCCACGACGGCAGGAAGTCGAAGCTCGACAGGTGGCCCTGCAGCAGGTCCACCGCCACCGACAGGCCGAACTCGGCGGCGGCGTCGATCACGGCGAGCAGGTCGGCCACGCCGCGCCGCCTGATCAGCGTGCGGTTGGGCTGGATCCAGGGCCAGACCGGGAAGATCCGCACGTGGTCGAGCCCGATCCCGGCCAGGTCCTCGAAGTCGCGGCGGGCGGCCTCGGCGGGGTCGTCGAGCCAGCCGTAGAACCAGCCGGCGGAGGGGACGTGGTTGGCCCCGAAGCGGGGCCGCGCGGGAGGATGGGGCACGGGCTGGACTCTAAACCGCTTTAGTGTCCTTGCCAAGAGCCGGCGGCGCGGTGCTCCCCCGGACGACCAGCCGGGGGGTGGCGGTCTTCACGTCGCGCCTGGCCGCCGGATCGGCGATCACCTCGAGCATGACCTCGGCCACCTGCCCGCCGAGCGCGAACGTGTCCCGCGACAGCGAGGTGATGCTCGGGTGCGTGACCCGGGTCAGCACGGAGTCGTCGAAGGCCACGACGGACAGCTCGTCCGGCACGCGCACGCCCATCTCCATCGCCACGCCAAGGCCGGCCAGGGCCATCACGTCGCTGTCGTACACGATCGCGGTCGGCCGGCGGCCCCGGGACAGGAGCGTCCTGGTCGCCGCCGCGCCCTCGGCGTCGCTGAAGTCGGTCGGCACGGACACGGCGTCCACCAGGCCGAGCCGCTTGACGGAGTCGCGCAGCGCGCGCATGCGCCGCTGCGTGTGCCGCAACCCCGGCAGCCCCGCGACGTGCGTGATCCGCCGGTGCCCGAGCGCGGCCAGGTAGTCGACGACCGACAGCATCGCCTCCCGGTCGTCGGCCCACACGCTGGCCAGCGAGCCGTGCCCGCCGGGCCCGCCGAGCACGACGGCCGGCACGTCCAGCTCCTCCAGCGCGGCGAAGCGCGGGTCGCGGACCTTGGGGTCGACCAGGATGAACCCGTCCACCCGGTGGGCCGAGGTCCACTCCCGGTAGACCTCGATCTCGGCCTCGGAGTCCTCCACGACGAGCAGGTGCATCGCCACCTGCTGCTCCGACAGCCGGGCCTGCAGCCCCGACAGGAGCTGGGCGAAGAACGGCTCCACGCCCAGCGTGCTGGCCGGGCGGGCGATCACCAGCCCGACCGCCTCCGCCCTGGCGCCGCCGAGCGCCCGGGCGGCGCTGTGCGGGCGCCAGTTCATCTCCCTGGCCACCTCGAGGATGCGGGCCCTGGTCGCCTCGCTGACGCCGGGCCGCCCGTTGAGCGCGAACGACACCGCGCCCTTGGACACCCCGACCCGCTGCGCGATGTCGGCGATCGTCGGTCGGCCCAACGCGTGCTCCTTCTCCGAGGCCCCTATTGACAGCGGAGTCTAGCCCGGTGAATAGTCCGGCAACTAGAGCGGTTTAGTGCCGAAGGAGAGCGCCATGCGAAAGTACTGGGCAGGACTGGCCGTGGTGGTCGCCACGATGGCGGGATGCGGGCTCGGCGGCCCGGACTCCGCCACGGGGTCCGGGGCGGCCGCGCCGGCCGCGAGCGCGGGCGGCCAGGTGAAGGGCAAGGTGAGCCTGCAGACGTGGGCGCTCAAGCCGAAGTTCACCGAGTACGTGCAGGGCGTCATCGACGGCTTCGAGAAGAAGTACCCGGGCACCGAGGTCGAGTGGCTCGACCAGCCCGCCGAGGGCTACTCGGACAAGGTCCTCACCCAGGCGGCCGGCGGCACGCTGCCCGACGTCGTCAACCTGCCGCCGGACTTCGCGGTGCCGCTCATCAGGCAGGGCCTCCTGCTCGACGTCGCCCAGGCCGACCCGGCGCTGGCCACCGAGTACGTCCCCGGCGCCCTCGCCGCCTACGCCTACCCCGGCGTCCAGGGCACCTACGGCTACCCCTGGTACCTCAACACCGACGTCAACTACTGGAACACCGAGCTGCTCACCAAGCACGGCCTCGACCCGGACAAGCCCCCGGCCACCCTGGACGAGCTCATCACCCAGGCCAGGACCATGAAGGAGAAGTCCGGCGGCAAGGTCTACCTGATGAGCCGCCGCCCCGAGCTGGGCGACCTGACCAACGCGGGCGTGCCCATCATGTCCCCCGACGGCGCCCGGTTCACCTTCAACACCCCGGAGGCGGTCGCCCTGCTCGACCGGTACCGGGACGCGTTCAAGGAGGGCCTGCTGCCCCGCGACGTGCTCACCGACACCTACGCGGGCAACGCCAAGCTGTTCAACGAGGGCACGGTCGCCTGGACGACCGGCGGCGGCAACTACATCACGAGCCTGGCCACCGACAACCCGACGCTCGCGCCCAAGGTCGTCCCGTCGCCCGCGATGGGCACCCCGCCGCTGTACGTCCAGGGCCTGTCGATCCCGAAGCAGACGAAGAACGCCCCCGCCGCGCTCGCCCTGGCCCGCTGGGTGACCAGCGCGGAGAACCAGGCCGCCTTCGCCCACCTGGTCAACATCTTCCCCAGCACGAAGTCCTCGGCGAACGACCCGTTCTTCAGCAAGAGCGACGGGACCAGCTCCGGCGACGCCAAGGTGATCGCGTTCGAGTCGCTGGCCAGGGCGAAGGTGCTGGAGCCGGTCCAGGTCACCGAGGCGATGAAGAAGCTCGTCAGGCAGCAGTTCGCGCTGGCCGTCAGCGGTGACGTCACCTCGAAGGAGGCGCTGGACGCCGCCGTGGCCAAGTGCGACGAGCTGCTGAAGAACTGATGGGTCACCATCGCTGGTTCACGCCGTGGGTGCTGGTGGCGCCCGCCGCGGTCTGGCTGTTCATGTTCTCGGTGTGGCCGTCGATCAACACGGTGGTGCTGGCGTTCACCGACGCCAAGCCGCTCGGCGGCGGCCACTTCACCGGCCTGGCCAACTTCCGGCGCGTGCTGGACGACGACCAGCTCGTGGACGCGCTGGTCAACAGCATCGTGTTCATGCTGGTCTGCCTGCCGCTGCTGACGGTGCTGCCGCTGCTGATCGCGATCCTGGTGGAGAAGAAGCTGCCCGGCATCACGTTCTTCCGCACCGCCTTCTACACGCCGGTGGTGGCCTCGGCCGTGGTGGTGGCGCTGATCTGGGGCTGGCTGCTGGACGACCGGGGGCTGGTGAACGGCTTCGCGCAGTGGCTGGGCTGGGTGAGCGGGCCGGTGCCGTTCCTGACCGACCGGTGGCTGCTGCTGTTCAGCGCGATCAGCCTGACCGTCTGGAAGGGCCTCGGCTACTACATGATCATCTATCTGTCGGCGCTCGGGAACGTCCGGCGCGAGCTGCACGAGGCCGCCGCCGTGGACGGCGCGGGCCCGGTGCGCCGCTTCCTGAGCGTCACCGTGCCCGGCGTGCGCAACACGATGCTGCTGGTCTCGGTGCTGGTGTCGGTCTCGGCGCTGCGCGTGTTCTCGGAGCTGTACGTGCTCTCGAACGGCACCGGCGGCCCCGGCGGCCGGGACATGTCGCTGGTGATGCTCATCCAGCTCTACAGCCGCGGCTTCACCGGTCACCTCGGCTACGCCTCCGCGCTCAGCCTGGTGCTGCTGGCCGTCACGATCGGCCCGATGCTCGCGCTGCTGCGGCTCAACAGGAAGGCGGCCTGACATCAACAGAGTCACCGCGCGCGAGCGGGCCCTGAGGTACGTCCTGCTCCTGCTCGTGCTGGCCGTCACCGTCTCGCCGTTCCTGTGGCAGCTGTCCACCTCGCTCAAGAGCCTCCAGGAGGACATCTACACCGGCACGCCGGGCCTCCTGCCCAGCCGGCCGACGCTGTCGAACTACGCCGAGGTCGCCGAGACCATCCCCGTCTGGTCGTACGCCGTCAACTCGCTGATCGTGGCCGCCATCGTGGTCGCGGGCAACGCGGCGGGCGCCACGGCCGCCGGGTTCGCCCTGGCCAAGCTCCGCTTCAGGGGCGCGAAACTGCTGCTCGGGCTGTTCCTGGCGACGCTGGTGCTGCCCGGCGAGGTGACGATCGTCTCCCAGTACGTCACGGTCCGCTCGCTGGGCCTGGCCGACACGTTGCTGGGCGTGGCGTTGCCGGGGGCCATCGGGATGCTTAACGTGCTGTTGATGCGTACCGCGTTCCAGGCGATTCCTCCGGAGATGGACGAAGCCGCGATCATCGACGGGGCGACGACGTGGCAGCGGCTGCGGCACATCGGCCTGCCGAACGTGCGCGGCATGCTCAGCGTGGTCACGATCTTCGCCTTCATCGGTGCCTGGGACGACTTCCTCTGGCCGCTGATCGTCCTGACCGATCCCGACAACTACACGCTCACCGTCGGCCTGCAATACCTCAACGGCACCTTCAGCGCGAACCCACGGCTGATCGCGGCCGGGACGATGATCTCGTTCCTGCCGATCGTGATCGTGTTCGCCGCGCTCCAGCGCTTCTTCTTCAAGGGCGTGGAGGAAGGCGCCATCAAAGGCTGATAAATCACCATCTGCTGAGGAGCTCACCTGATGCATGACGACCGCGACCTGGTCGAAGCCCGCCTGAAGCGCGTCCTGGACGAGCGGATCCGCCCGGCGATCTACCCCGAGTCCGTTCCGCTGGAGGTGGCCGTCTGGCACGCGCCCGGCGAGCCCGTGCCGGTGGCGGAGGGGTTGGCCGCGGAGCCCGGGCCGATCGCGGTGGGCCAGGCGTGGGGCGCGCCGTGGGGCACCAGCTGGTTCACCGTCACCGGCACCGTCCCCATGGAGTGGAGCGGCCGGATCGTCGAGGCGATCCTGGACCTCGGCTTCGACGAGAACATGCCGGGCTTCCAGTGCGAGGGCCTGGTCTACCGGCCCGACGGCACGCCGGTGAAGGGCCTCAACCCGCGCAACCAGTGGGTCCGCGTGGGCTCCCCCGCCGAGGGCGGCGAGCGGGTGCGGCTGCACGTCGAGGCCGCCTCCAACCCGGTCATCCTCGACTATCACCCCTTCCTGCCGACCCGGATGGGCGACAAGGAGACGGCCGGCACCGACCCGCTGTACCGGCTGGCCCGCATGGACCTGGCCGTCTTCGACCAGACGGTGTGGGAGCTGGTGATGGACCTGGAGGTGCTCGGCGAGCTGATGCTGGAGCTGCCCGTGGACGGCGCCCGCCGCTGGGAGCTGCTGCGGGCCCTGGAGCGGGCGCTGGACGCGGTCGACCTCCAGGACGTGGGCGGCACGGCGGCGGCCGCCCGGGCCGAGCTGACCGGGGTGCTGTCGTCCCCGGCCGTGCCCTCGGCGCACCGGATCAGCGCGGTCGGGCACGCGCACATCGACTCGGCCTGGTTGTGGCCGCTGCGCGAGACCGTGCGCAAGGTGGCCCGCACCACCTCGAACATGACCGCGCTGCTGGAGGACGAGCCGGACTTCGTGTTCGCGATGTCGCAGGCCCAGCAGTGGGCGTGGGTCAAGGAGCACCGGCCCGAGGTGTGGGCGAAGGTGACCAAGGCGGTGGCGGCCGGCAGGTTCGTGCCCGCGGGCGGCATGTGGGTGGAGTCCGACACGAACATGCCCGGCTCGGAGGCCATGGCCCGGCAGTTCGTGCACGGCAAGAGGTTCTTCATCGACGAGTTCGGCGTGGACAACGAGGAGGTGTGGCTGCCGGACACGTTCGGCTTCGCGGCCGGGCTGCCGCAGATCATCAAGGCCGCCGGGGCGAAGCGGCTGCTCACGCAGAAGATCTCGTGGAGCCAGACCAACAGGTTCCCGCACCACACGTTCCTGTGGGAGGGCATCGACGGCACGCGGATCTTCACGCACTTCCCGCCGGTGGACACCTACAACTGCTCGATGCGGGGGCGCGAGCTGGCGCACGCGGCACGCAACTTCAAGGACAAGGGCGTGGCGCGGCACTCGCTGGCCCCGACGGGGTGGGGCGACGGGGGCGGCGGCACGACGCGGGAGATGGTGGCCAAGGCGGCCCGGGTCCGCGACCTGGAGGGCTCGCCCAAGGTCGCGTGGGAGACGCCGGCCGAGTTCTTCGCCAAGGCCGAGGCCGAGTACCCGCACCCGCCGGTGTGGGTGGGGGAGCTCTACCTGGAGCTGCACCGGGGCACGCTGACCAGCCAGGCCAAGACCAAGCAGGGAAACCGGCGCAGCGAGGCGTTGCTGCGGGAGGCCGAGCTGTGGTCGGCGACGGCGGCGGTGCGCGCGGGCGTGGACTATCCGTACGAGCGGCTGGACCGGATCTGGAAGACGGTGCTGCTGCACCAGTTCCACGACATCCTGCCCGGCTCGTCGATCGCGTGGGTGCACCGGGAGGCGCGCAGGACGTACGAGCTGGTGGCGGAGGAGCTGAACGCGATCATCGGCGACGCCCAGGACGCGCTGGCGGCGGGCCAGGCCACCGGCCTGTGCTTCAACGGTTCGCCGCATGCGCGCCTCGGCGTCCCGGCCGGTGGCGCCGCGTCCGCCCGCGTGCGGCCGGCGACCTGCACGGAGCGGGCGGGCGGCGGCTACGTGCTGGAGGGCCCGCTGCTCAGGGCGGAGATCGACGCCCGCGGGCTGGTCGTCTCGCTCCGGGACCTGGAGACGGGCAGGGAGGCGGTCGCGCCGGGCCGGGCGGCCAACCTGCTGCAGCTCCACCCCGACTTCCCCAACAAGTGGGACGCCTGGGACGTGGACGCCTTCTACCGCAACACGGTCACCGACCTCACCGAGGCCGACCGGGTGATCAGCGACGGGGGGCGCGTGGAGATCAGGCGCTCGTTCGGGTCCTCGACGGTGACCCAGTGGATCAGCCTCGACGAGGGACGGCTGGACATCGAGACGGAGGTGGACTGGCACGAGACGGAGAAGATCCTCAAGCTGGCCTTCCCGCTCGACGTACGCGCCGACCGGTACGCCTCCGAGAGCCAGTACGGCCACGTCTTCCGCCCCACGCACACCAACACGAGCTGGGAGGCGGCCAAGTTCGAGGCGTGCAACCACCGCTTCGTGCACGTGGAGGAGCCGGGCTGGGGAGTGGCGCTGGTGACCGACTCCACCTACGGCCACGACGTCACCCGCGACGTGGACGGGACCGGCACGACCACGACGCTGCGCGCCTCGCTGCTGCGCGCCCCGCGCTTCCCCGACCCCGAGACCGACCAGGGCGTGCACCGCTTCCGGCACGGGCTGGTGCCGAACGCGTCCATCGGCGACGCGGTCCGCGAGGGCTACTTCGTCAACCAGCCCGTGCGCGCCGGGTCCGGCGCCGCCGAGGTGGTCGAGCCGCTGGTCGCGGTGGACGACGACGCCGTGGTGGTGAGCGCGGTCAAGCTGGCCGACGACAGGAGCGGCGACGTGATCGTACGGTGCTACGAGTCCAGGGGCGGCCGGGCCCGGGCCACCCTGCGGGCCGGCTTCCCCGTGGCGGAGGTCGTCACCACCGACCTGCTGGAGCGGCCCACGGGCGAGCCGCAGCGCCCGGGCGACGGCATCCCCGTGACGCTGCGGCCGTTCGAGCTGGTCACGCTGCGGATGAAGCGCGCCTGATCACCCTCGGGGGCTACTCGCGCACGCTCCCCTCCGTGAGTCAGGCGCGCCAGAACCGCTGCGGCGCGCCGGACCGCACGATCAGCGGGATCACCGACACCGGCGCGCCCACCACGGTCAGCGTCCGCAGGATCGGCCGGCGGAACAGCCGCGGGCCCGCGAACCACAGGGTCCCGTGCGGGCCGAGCAGCCCGGAGCGCTCCACCCGGGTGAGGCTCTGCACCAGCGCTTAGCCGATCGGCGCCACAAAAAACGCCGAGAGCAGGACCGGGAACGGGGCCAGGATGGCGTGGTCGCAGCCGCGCAGCGGCCCGCCACCTGCCCAGCGACTCGGGGGCGTCCGGGCTGGTCGGCTCGGCATGCCAGAGGTCGTCCTGGGCGTTGTTCCAGGGAGTCCCGATAGTAGAGCGCCATGGGTCCGGTCGCCTGCTCCGCCCGGTCGGCCTGTGTGAGGTAGGGCCGCAGGCGCTGATTAGCACCATCACCACCGCGGCCAAGTCGAGGCGGGGGATCCTCAGACGATGTGGCTGAATTTTCGTAAAATACGATTTATCACCATCGGAAGACGGATGGAAGGGGTGACGCCGCATGAGCTATCCAAGGCGAGGCATGCACGGTGAGGTCGTCGAAGATCTCGGCCGCCGGATCGTGAGCGGGGATCCCGAGGCCACCGGCCATCTCGACCCCGTCGAGCTCGGCCGCCGCTACCACGTCAGCCATACCGTGGTCAGGGAGGCGCTCAAGACGCTGGCGGCCAAGGGGCTGGTGGACGCCCGGCCGAAGCGCGGCACGTTCGTGCGGCCGCGGGGCGACTGGTCGCTGCTCGACCCCGACGTGCTGCGCTGGCGCTTCGAGCAGCGGGGTGACTCCGACATGTTGCGCGACCTGGCCGAGGTACGGGCCGTGGTGGAGCCGGCGGGGGCGCGGCTGGCGGCCGCCCGGCGTACGGAGGCGGACGTGGCGGCGCTGGAGGCGGCGTTCGAGCGGATGGGGGCCACGGCGGCCGACCCGGTGGCGCACACCGAGGCGGACGTGGTCTTCCACCGGGTGCTGCTGGCCGCCTCGCGCAACGAGCTGCTGGAGTGCCTGGAGGTGGTGATCGCGGCCGCGCTGTCGGCCCGGGACCGGCTGGTGCACTCGACCGGCGAGCGCCCCGGGTTCGCCGTGACCCATCGGGCGGTGCTGGACGCCGTACGCGACGGTGACGCGGACGCTGCAGAGGCGGCCATGCGGGACCTGCTGGCGCGGGCGGACCGGGACGAGGCGGCCCTCTAGCCGTTACATCTGGCGGCTCGGCAGCGTGCCCAGGCGGGGCGCGTAGGTGGCGTGGAAGACCAGCGAGGCCGCACCGATCGCCGCGGCGTCGGCCGCGATCGGCGAGGTCTCCACCCGGACCGCGTGCAGCCGCCTGGCCAGCGTCCGGCCCGACACGGCCCGCGCGATCACCGCCCGGTAGATCTCCCCGACCTCCCTGAGCGCGGGCCCGCCGAGCACGAGCAGGTCGATGTCCAGCATGTTCACCAGGCTCACGGCGGCGTCGGCCAGCCGGCCCGCCACCCGCTCGATCACCCGCCGCGCCCGCGGCTCCCCGGCCGCGGCCGCCGCGCAGATGGCGGCGTGGTCAGCATGGTCGGCATGGTCGGAGCGGCCCCCGGCCCCGGACGCCCGCATGGCCGCCTCGATGGCGCTCGGGCAGCACACGGCCTCCACGCACCCCCGGTTGCCGCAGTAGCACTCGGGCCCGTCGGGCTCCACCGTGATGTGCCCGAACTCGGCGGCGTTCAGCGACCTGCCCCGGTAGACCTGGTTGTCCAGGAAGAGCCCGCCGCCGATCCCGGTCCCTAGATAGAGGTAGGCGAAGCTGGGCGTGGAGCGGGCGATCCCGGCCCACCGCTCCCCGATCGCGGCCGCCGTGGCGTCGTTGTCCACGGTCACCGGGAAGCGGGTGTACTCCCGCAGGAGCCCCTCGATCGGCACCCGGTCCCACCCCGGCAGCCGGGGCGGCGAGACCATCACCCCTGCCCCGTCGAAGGGCCCCGGGCAGGCCAGCCCCACGCCGAGGACCTTGGCGTCCGGCACCCCGGCCTCGCGCAGGATCCTGCGGGAGGCCCTGGCCATCTGGCGGATCACCGTGTCGGGCCGGGCCCCCGGGCGTACCGGCTGGTGCAGCCGGGCGACCGGCCGTCCCGCCAGGTCGGCCAGCACGAACGAGAGCTCCTGCGGGTCGAAGTGCACGCCCACCGCGTATCCGGCGCGGGCCTCGACGCGCAGGATCGTGCGCGGCTTGCCGCCGCTCGACGGCGCGGAGCCGTCCTCGACGACCAGGCCCTCCTCCAGCAACCTGCGCACGATCACGGACACGGTCTGGGCGGTGAGCCCGGTCACGGCGGCGATCTGCACCCGGCTGATGCCGTCCGACGCCTGGATCGCCTCCAGGACCACGGCCCGGTTGTAGCTACCGACCTTGGGCAGGTTCGTGCCCTGCTGCATGTGAGCAATGTCACCACAGAGTGTTGACTTAGTAAATCAAAAAGATTTACGTTCGCGTCAACCCAGGGAAAACAAGGGGAGGCCGTGATGAACCGTAGCCTGGCCGGTTCCCTCCTGCTGTTGACAGCGCTGACAGCCGCCGGTTGCGGCAGCGACGCCGCGCAGGAATCCTCCGGAGCCAAGGAACTCGAGGTCCTCTACAAGGTCGAGCCGACGTGGCCGCATCTGGAGAAGATGCTCGGCGACGCCAAGAAGCAGTACGAAGCCGCCCACCCCGGTGTCACCATCAAGCTGACCCCGGTGCAGGGCAACAACGAGGCCTACTACACGAAGCTGGCCCTGCTCAACCGATCTCCCGACTCGGCGCCCGACCTCTACTACCATGACACGTTCCAGGTCAACGCGGACGTCGCGGCGGGCAAGCTGGCCCCGCTCGACGACTACCTGGCCAAGTGGCCCGACTGGAGCACGCAGTTCCCCGACTCGGTCAAGCAGGCCGCCAAGGGCGGTGACGGCAAGATCTACGGCGTGCCGATCAGCACGGACACGCGCGGCCTCTGGTACCACAAGGACGTCTTCGCCAAGGCCGGCCTCCCCGTCCCGTGGGAGCCGAAGACCTGGAACGACGTCCTGACCGCCGCCCGGACGATCAAGCAGAAGGTGCCCGGCACGGTCCCGTTCAGCATGTACTCCACGAAGGTCCACGGCGAGGCGTCGACCATGCAGGGCTTCGAGATGCTCCTGTACGGCACCCCCGGCGGCACCCTCTACGACGACGCGCAGAAGAAGTGGGTGGCCGGCGGCAAGAACTTCACCGACGCCCTGACCTTCATCAACACGATCTACCGGGAGGAGCTCGGCCCCAAGCAGGCCGACGCGCACAACGCCAAGCTCGCCGACAAGGTCAACCTGGAGTGGTTCCCCGCGGGCAAGGTCGGCATCTCGCTCGACGGCGCGTGGACCGCGGCGGCCTGGAAGCCGACCAGCACCAAGCCGTGGCCGCAGTGGCAGGAGAAGATCGGCTGGACGGCCATGCCGACGCAGAACGGCGAGGCGCCCGGGGCGATCAGCATGTCGGGCGGCTGGGTGATGGCGATGAGCTCCTACACCAAGCTCAAGCAGGAGGCCTTCGACTTCATCACGGTGGCCACCAACAAGGAGAACTCCATGACGTACTCGGTGAGCACGGGCGACCTGGCTCCCCGCAAGGACGTCGCGGCCGACCCGAAGTACACCGCCGACAACCCGAGCGTCAAGTTCTTCACCGACCTGGCCTCGGTGACCCGCTACCGGCCGGCGTACGAGGCGTACCCGAAGGTGTCGGCCCAGGTCCAGGAGGCCATGGAGGCGGTCACCACCGGCTCCAGGACCCCTGAGGAGGCCACCGCGGCCTACGTCAAGGCACTGCCCACGGCCGTCGGAGGCGCCGACAAGGTTCTGGCCCGATGACGATCGCCACAGCACCGTCCCCGCCCGTGACGAGCTCGCCCCCGGGCGGCCCGTCACGGCGGCGGCGGGTCCTGCGCTGGCTGCTGCCCCTGGGCCCCGCGCTGGTGCTGCTGGCGCTCTTCCTGGCGGGGCCCATCCTGTGGAGCGTCTACATCGCCTTCACCAACGAGACCCTGACCGGCTCGGCCTCGGTGAACTCCCAGTTCGTGGGCTTCGCGAACTTCGTCAAGCTCTTCGGCGACCCGAACTTCCTCAACTCCTTCCTGCTCACCTTCGTCTTCGTCATCGGCTCGGCCGTCATCGGCCAGAACACCCTCGGCCTGATCATCGCCCTCCTCCAGCGCGGCCGCGGCCGGGTGACCCGCAGCGTGGTCAACGGCGTGGTCATCGGAGCCTGGGTGATGCCCGAGGTCGTGGCGGCGGCCTGCTGGTTCGCGTTCCTGGCGGAGGACGGCACGCTGAACGCGGTGCTCGGCATCTCGCAGGAGTGGCTCTACACGGCCCCGATGGTCGCGGTCATCCTGGCCAACATCTGGCGCGGCACGGCCTTCTCGATGCTGGTGTACTCGGCCGCGCTGTCGGAGGTGCCCAGTGACCTGGTGGAGGCGGCCGCGGTGGACGGGGCCGGCCCGGTCCGCCGGCTCGTGCACATCACGCTGCCGCTGATCCGCCGCTCGATCATGGCCAACCTCATGCTGATCACGCTGCAGACGCTGGCCAGCTTCGGCCTCATCTACGCCCTGACGGGCGGCGGACCGGGCACCGCCAGCCAGACCACCCCGCTCTACATGTACGAGCAGGCGTTCCGCTACTTCGAGATCGGCTACGGCTCGGCCATCGCCCTGGTCATGCTCGTGATCGGCGCCCTGTTCTCGCTGGTCTACCTTCGGCTGATCAAGGTGGAGGACGCATGACCAGGCTCGCCGCGAGGGGCGCGGCCTCGCTCGCCCTCCTGCTCATCGCGCTGGCCTTCCTGGGCCCGTTCGTGTGGGTGCTGATCGCCTCGGTGCAGCCGGAGGCCACGCTGGCCGCCGCGCCGGCGCCCACGTTCTCCCTGGACAACTTCAAGGCGGTGCTGACCTGGGAGACGATCATCCTGCCGCTGATCAACTCGATCGTCATCTCGGGCTCGACGGCGATCCTGACGGTCCTGGTGGCCGGCCTGGCCGCGTACCCGCTCTCGCGCTACCAGCTCCGCTACCGCCGCCACTTCATGCTGACGCTGCTGTTCACCACCGGCCTGCCGGTGACGGCGATCCTCGTCCCGGTCTACGCGATGTTCTTCCGGTTCAACCTCTACGGCTCGGTGCCGGCGATGGTGCTGTTCCTGACGGCCAGCTCGCTGCCGTTCTCGATCTGGATGATGAAGAACTTCATGGACGGGGTGCCGGTGAGCCTGGAGGAGGCGGCCTGGGTGGACGGGGCCGGCTGGGTGCAGTCGCTGCGGGCCGTGGTGGGCCCCCTGATGGCGCCGGGCATCGCGGTGGTGGCCATCTTCGTCTTCGTCGGCCAGTGGGGCAACTTCTTCGCCCCGTTCGTGCTGCTGGACGCCCCGGAGAAGCAGCCGGCCGCCGTCACCGTCTACACGTTCTTCTCGCAGTACGGGCAGGTGGCCTACGGGCAGTTGGCCGCCTTCTCCATCCTCTACACGGCCCCGGCGGTGGTCCTCTACGTGGCGGTCAACAAGTATCTGGCCGGGTCGTTCAACTTCGCCGGCTCGGTGAAGGGTTAGGCGGCCAGGCGGTCGTGCAGCGCCCGGGCGAACTCGGCCGGGCTGCGCAGGTAGCCGACGTGGTCGCCGGGCAGCTCCACGGCCTGCCTGCCGAGCAGCTCGGCCACGGCGAGCGTGGCGCGGTGGAAGACGCCGCCCCGGTCGTCGGCACCGTACGCCACGTCGATCGGGGCCCCGCGCAGCGCCGCCGCGTCGGGGACGTAGGCGCTGAACGGGCGCAGCTCGTAACGGAGGTTCGTCTCCCTGTTGGCCGTCATCCTGGTCAGCATGTCGCGCACCCACTGCGGCAGGCCGGGATCGGGCGTGCCGGGCGGCATCATGCCGGTCTCCTTGCCGAGCCTGCGCACGGCAGGCCCGGCGCCCTCGCGCTCGTAGAGGTCCAGGGCCTCGCGCGTCAGCCGCCGCCAGTGCTCGGCGTCGGGCAGCAGCTCGAAGGCGGGCGGCTCGTGCGCCACCAGCCGCCGCACCCGCTCCGGGCGGCGGGCCAGCAGGTCGAGCGCGATCAGCGCGCCCGCGTGGGTGGCGAACACGTGGCCGGGGTCCGCGCCGGCCGCCTCCAGCAGGCACAGCGCGTCGTCGGCGTGCTCCTCGATCCGCTGCTCCCCGGGCGGCCCGGTCAGCGGGCTGCGGGTGGCGGCGCGCCGGTCGTAGGTGATGACCGTGTAGCGGCCGGACAGGGCCTCGGCGAGCGGGGCGGCCATCGCGGCGTCGGCGCCCCCGCCGAGGATCACCAGTAGCACCGGACCGGAGCCGCGTACCTCGTAATAGAGCCTGGCGCCCGGGACGTCGAGCATTCCTGTGTCCATGGTCCGCTCACTGTAGACGGGCCTGATCGGGCCGCCAACCCCGCGCTGGCGGGTTTACGACAAGTCAGGATCTAGCCACGCCTATCTCATAGACAGCGCAGTTCAGGATGACTAGGAATTCGGTATTCGTGCTTACCGATTCTCTGGAGGTCGTCCATGCTGCGCGGCTTAAGGCGAGGGACGGTGATGGCCGCCTCGGCGGTCATGGCGGCCTCGCTGCTCTCGGTTCCCGGCGCGGACGCGGTCACCGCTCCGCCCACGGAATTCACGGCCGGGGCGGCGAGCGGCGAGATCACCCTGATCACCGGTGACCGGGTACAGGTCCGCGCCGTGGAGGGCGAGCACAAGGCCGTGACGGTCACCCCCGTGCCCCGGGCGGACGGCTCCGTGCCGACGTTCCAGGTGCTGGAGTCCGAGCGCGGGGTCACGGTCATCCCCGACGACGTCGCCACGCTGGTCCCCGAGCGGCTCGACACCGCGCTCTTCAACGTGACGGAGCTGGCCGAGCAGCGGTACGGCGCCGCCATCCCGCTCATCCTCACCTACGCCGCCAACGCGACCAAGGCCGCGGTGCCGGCCGCCAAGCAGGTCCGCACGCTGGAGAGCATCGGCGGCGCGGGCGTGTCGGTGGCGGCCGCGGACGCGGCGGCGTTCGGGGCGGAGCTGGCCAGGCTGGCCTCCCCGTCCCCGCAGGTGCGCGCGGCCGGGCCGCTGGCGGGCGTGACCAAGATCTGGCTCGACCGCAAGGTGGCGCCGGTGCTGGCGGACAGCGTGCCGCAGATCGGCGCGCCCGAGGCGTGGGCGGCCGGGTACGACGGCACCGGCACCACCGTGGCCGTCCTCGACACCGGCGTCGACGCCACCCACCCCGAGCTTGCGGGCAAGGTCGCCGACCAGCGCGACTTCACCGGCGAGAACGTCACCGGCGACCCCCACGGCCACGGCACCCACGTGGCCGGCACCATCGCCGGAGCCGGCACGGACAGCGGCACGGAGAGCGGCACGGGCGGCGGCACTGGCGGCGGCACGGGCGGCGGCACGGGCGGCAAGGGCGTCGCGCCCGGCGCGAAGCTGCTCAACGGCCGCGTGCTGGCCGCCGACGGCTACGGCCAGCTGTCCTGGATCATCGACGGCATGGAGTGGGCGGCCGGCGAGAAGCGCGCCGAGGTCGTCAACATGAGCCTGGGCAGCCCCGAGGCGGGCGGCCCGCTCACCGAGGCGGTGTCCAGGCTCACCGAGCAGTACGGGACGCTGTTCGTGGTCGCCGCGGGCAACGACGGCTGCGACTCGTGCGTGGGCGCCCCCGGCGACGCCCCCGAGGCGCTCACCGTCGGCGCGGTGGACAAGCAGGACCGGCTCGCGGACTTCTCCAGCAGGGGCCCAATCCTGGCCGACCAGGCCGTCAAGCCCGACGTCACCGCGCCCGGCGTGGACATCTCCGCCGCGCGCACCGGCGGGGGCCGGATCGCGATGTCCGGCACCTCCATGGCCACCCCGCACGTCGCCGGCGCGGCGGCGCTGCTGCGCCAGGCCCGCCCGGAGCTGACCGGCTCCGAGCTGAAGTCCCTGCTCATGACCACCGCCAGGCCCGGTCAGGACATCCCCGTGGACGCGCAGGGCGCCGGCCGGATCGACGTGGCCGCCGCGCTCAAGAGCCCGGTCGTGGCCTCGGCCGGCTCGCTCAACTTCGGCAAGCTCACCCTCGGCGAGGAGAAGACGCTCACCGTCGGCTACCGCAACCCCGGCCAGGCGCCCGCCGAGCTGGAGCTGTCCGGCGGCGACGCGTTCACCGTCGAGCCTGCCAGGCTCACCGTGCCCGCCGGCGGCACCGCCGAGGCGAAGGTCACGCTCAAGGCGGCCCGGGCGGGAGCGCTGCGCCAGGAGCTGACGGCGGCGGGCACGCGCACGCTGCTGACGGCGAGCGTCGAGGAGAAGCGGGTCGAGCTGCGCGTACGCGGCATCGCCAGGGACGGCCGCACCGGCCGCGGCGGCTTCACCGTGCTGAACCTGGACGAGGGCACCCTGGTCGGCCGCGTGCTCCCCGGCGACCCGGCCCAGCCCTGCACGGACGCCAAGTACGGCTCCGGAACCTGCCTGCTCGTCAAGCCCGGCACCTACTCCGTGCTCGGCCACATCTTCACCATGCCCGCCACGCAGTCCAGCACCGAGAGCGGCAAGCCGCTCAACGAGAGCCTGCTCGGCGACCCGGAGATGGAGATCACCGAGAACACCGAGGTCGTCCTGGACGCCCGCGAAGCCGTGGAGGTCGAGGTCGAGACGCCCGACCACAGGACCAAGCGGAACACGGGGGCGGCCGCCGCCCTCATGTGGTACCGCGCCGGCGAGCAGGGCACGGCGCTGCGCGGCGGCACCACCATCTCGCCCGGCGGGCAGATCGAGGAGCGCCTGTTCGTCCAGCCGACGAGGAAGGTCACCAAGGGCACGTTCGTGGTCGCCACCCGCTGGCGGCTGAAGGCCCCCGAGATCGCCTTCTCCACCCTCGGCCTGGAGCTGGAGCCCGAGTACGTCGACCCGGTCCAGTTCAGCGACTTCGCCACCGAGTACCCGCGCCTGGACGGCACCCGCCTGCTCATGGCGGTGGACGCCGGCCGGGGCAGCGCGGAGGAGATCAGGGCCCGCGACCTGCGCGGCAGGCTCGCCGTCATCCGCCGCACCGACGGCGTGCCGGTCTCCGCCCAGGCCAACGCGGCGGCGGCGGCCGGGGCGGCGATGGTGGCCGTCTACAGCGACCGGCCCGGCGCCGACGTCACCACGGGCGGCAACCGGGTCAAGCTCGCGGTCCCGACCGTGCGGCTGACCCACGAGCAGGGGCTGAAGCTGGTCGAGCGGCTGCGCCGCCTGCCGGTGCCGATCGTGGCCAAGGGCATCGTGGCCAGCCCGTACGTCTACGACCTGTACCTGCGGGAGAAGGGCCGGGTCCGCGAGTCCCTCGACTACGTGGTCCGCGCGAGGTCGCTGGCCAGGATCGACACCGGCTACCACAGCCAGCTGGCCGACGACGTGACCGTCAACGAGGCCCGCTACGTCTTCGAGCCCTGGGACACCCTGTCGATCTCGACCAACCACCCGATGGCCAGGACGCCGCGCACCCGGACCGACTACGTCACCCCCGACCCCGAGTTGCGGTGGAGCACGTCGGCGAGCACGCCGGAGCGACCGTACAACAACCTGTGGCCGCACCCGGACACGGTGCGCGTGGGGGTGTCGTCGCCGGAGTTCCGGCCGTACGAGGCGGGGGAGCGGGCCGCCCGCAGCGTGTTCAAGCAGCCGCTGCTGCCGGGCACCAACCCGCGCAACCCGGTACGCCGGGAGGGTGACAAGCTCCGGATCTCGATGCAGGGCTTCGTGGACGCGCAGGGCAACTACGGCGAGGCCTACACCAGCCTGTTCGAGCGCGGCATGAAGACCGACTTCCGGCTCTACCAGGGCGACACGCTGCTGTGGCAGACGGACTACCTGCCCGCCGGGTCGGGCACGCTGCCGGCGGAGAAGGGCACGTACCGGATCGAGTACGACCTGACGAACGAGTCGGACTGGGCGAAGCTGTCCACCCGCACCCGTGGCGTGTGGACGTTCACCTCGGAGCGGGCCGCGGAGACGACCGTGGTGCCGCTGCTGCTGGCCGCCTTCGACGCGCCCGTGGACCTGAAGAACCAGGCCACGTCCCGCAGGCTGGGCCTGTCGCTGCGCCACCAGGAGGGGGCGGAGCAGAGCGCGATCAAGGACGTCGCGCTGGAGGTGTCGTACGACGACGGCGCCACCTGGAAGCCCGCCCGCCTGCGTGACAAGGGAAAGCGGGCCTACGAGACGACGCTCGACCGCGCGCCGTCCGGGTTCGTCTCGCTGCGCCTGAACGCCTCCGACGTCAACGGCAACACGCTCACGCAGGAGGTGATCCGCGCCTACGCCGTGCGCTGAACGCCGTGCATGAGGGTGTCGATCACCCTCGTGGCGAGCGCGTCAGGATCCCTGCCTGACGCCGGGCTGGACTCTGGGCCCGAAGCTGGGCCCGATGCTGGGGGAGTGCCGTGCGCGGCCTCCCCCAGCAGCGCGAGGTAGACCTGCCTGGCCCAGGCGATGTCGGAGTCCGGGCCCAGCAGCTTGCCCAGGACGGCCTCGCACAGCCCCATCACCTCCGCCTGCACGGCCTGGGCCTCCTGGCTGAGGGGCACCGGCCGGGCCAGGGTGAAGCGCCAGCAGGGCTTGATCTGCAGGATGTTGGCGGTGGCCTGGTGCAGCGTGACGAGCGGGGGCGCGGTGTGCGGGCGGGCGGCGAGCACCGCCTCCAGGATCTCCCGCCACGCGGCCACCTCCATGGCCTCGATCAGCGCCTCCCGGCTGGCGAACCTGCGGTGGATGGTGGCCCTGGCCACGCCGGCCGCCTCGGCTATCTGCTCCATCGTGGCCACCGGGCTGGCGCTCAGCACGTCTTCCGCCGCCGCCATGATCGCCCGCATGCTGCGCTCGGCGTCGGACCGCAGTTTTCCCATGAAGGAGACGTTACTGGGTTTAACTGCGACTAATTGCCGCAGATATGGATTGATCTGATACTTTCTAGTTCATGACAACCAAGGGAACCGCTCTCGTGACCGGCGCCTCCTCCGGCATCGGCGCGGAGTTCGCCCGGCAGCTGGCCGCCCAGGGCCACGACCTGGTGCTGGTCGCCAGGTCCGCGCCGGCCCTCGAAGCGCTCGCCGACGGCCTGCGCGCCCGCTACGACGTGCGCGCGGACGTGATCGTCCAGGACCTGTCGGCGCCCGACGCGGCCACGCGGGTCGCGGGGGAGTGCGCCGCCCGCGGCATCACGGTCGAGCTGCTGGTCAACAACGCCGGCTTCGGCACGGCGGGCCAGTTCGCCCGGATCGCGCCCGAGCGCGAGCACGACGAGCTCATGGTCAACGTCGTCGCGCTGGTGGGCCTGACGCACGCGTTCCTGCCGGGGATGCTCGACCGGGGCGCCGGCGGGGTGATCAACGTGGGCTCCACGGCCGGCTTCAACATCACCCCGTACTTCGCGACGTACGGCGCGTCCAAGACGTTCGTCCTCAACTTCAGCCTGGCCCTGTGGAGCGAGCTGCGCGGCCGCGGGGTGAAGGTCCTCGCCGTCACGCCCGGCCCGGTCGAGACGGCCTTCTTCGACCGGATCGGCACCCGCAAGGCCGCCATCGGGGCCAGGATCGCCACCCCGGAGTCCGTCGTCGCCTCCGCCTTGCGGGCATACGAGAGCGACCGGGGTTACGTGGTCCCCGGTCGCGGCAATCTCGCGATGGCCCACCTCATGCCGCGCCGGCCGCGCAAGCTCATCGCCCTCATCGGCCGGCTGGTCACGCGGCAGGTGGCGGACGAGCTCACGCCCAGCGTGGCTCGCTGACGGAGGGGTAGGCGGGGGCGCGGGTCAGCATGGCCTGGGCGACGCTCGCCTTGATCAGCGCCGCGCCGCGCACGACCGGCACCAGCGTCAGCGCGAACAGCACGCCGACCAGGGTGTTGAAGCCGACGAACGCCAGGTCGCCGTCCCCGAGCCCGAGCAGGGCCGGCCATCCGCCGTCCACCTCCGGGATGCGGGCCAGGACCCAGCCGTAGATCGGGAAGGTCAGGCCGGCGATCGCGCCCGCCCACCACACGGCGGTGACGACGGCGGCGGCCAGCGCGATCGGGAAGGCGACGATGCCGTGCAGCAGGTCCAGCCATGCCTGGCCGCTGGTCAGCGGGTTCATCACGCGGCGGAACCAGCCCGCGCCGGCGGGGGTGGTGCCGTAGTGGGGGCGGGCGACGGGCCGGTCGAGCACGTCGGGGAGCGCGACCCGTTCGAAGTCGGCCAGGTTCCTGGCCATGAGGGCGGTGCCGGCCAGGATGGGCAGGCCGACGAACGCGACCGCGCTGCCCAGCCCGGCCGAGACCCCGGCCACGACCACGGTGAAGTGGGCGACGGCCGTGGGCAGGCCGAGCAGGGTGTAGCGGGTGTCGGTGGCGAGGCGGCGCCGGAGGGTTCTCATGGGAAGAACGCTACGAGCCGGGCCCGCGCCGATCGACCCTGCTCGCGGCCCTATGGAGGGTAGGGCCAGCCCTACCGGAACCCGCGCTCGGCGCGGTCGTTCCGGAAGGCGTCCAGCCGGTCGAAGTCGAGGTCGTGGGCCGAGACGGGCGCGTCGGGCGGGCCGGTGAAGAAGCCGGAGTGCGTCTCGGGGCACGGGTTGGCCAATCCGGTGACCCCGGCGCAGGGGTGGCCGCGGTAGGTGGTCTCGTGGTGCCAGTCGCTGACCGCCACGTACGTCATGAACTCGTACGCCCGCGCCACGCTCATGTGCTGCCATAACTCCCGGGCCGGGGCGGGGCCGTCCCAGCGGGTGACGGAGAAGGCGGGCACCAGGACCGCGTCGAGCGCGTCGTGCCCGGCCAGGCTCGCCGAATACCACAGGTCCGCGCAGAGCAGCACGCGCAGGCGGCGGCCGGCCAGCTCGAAGCCGCCGCTCGGCCGGCCGGGGCGGACGCCGGAGCGCAGCTCCACCCCGTACGGGTGCACCTTGTCGTACTCCAGCAGCAGCGTGCCCCCGGCGTCGAACACCGCCCCCCGGTTGACCGCGCCGTCGTAGTGGGAGCCCCCGACGACCGCCGTCCCCGACCCCACGGCCAGGGCACGCACCCTGGCCAGGTAGTCGGCGCGCGGCAGGCTGGAGCCCGCGAGCTCGGGCAGCAGGACGACGTCCGCGGACGAGCCGGGCAGCAGCTCTTCGACGGCGTCGAAGTTGGCGTGGCCGTCGGGGGACCAGTGAGGGGGCTGAACCAGAAGGATCTTCACGTGTCTACTGTGACCCCGTGCACGTGGAGCGCAGTCATCTCCTCGGGGCGCACGGGCTCCTGGCAGCGCGCGCACACCGTGACCGGCTCCAGGACCTCGCCGCAGGAGTGGGCCCAGACCGTGGGCGGCTCGCCCTCGGTGACGTAGCGGTCGCCCCAGGCCATCAGCGTCAGCAGCACCGAGTGCAGCGCCTGGCCGGGCTCGGTCAGCACGTATTCGTAGCGCGGCGGGTGGGATTCGTACTGGTGGCGCTCCAGCAGCCCGGCCTCCTCCAGCTTGCGCAGCCGCGCGGTGAGGATGTCGCGGCTGGCGCCGGTGTTGCGGGCGATCTGGTCGAAGCGCCGCACACCCAGGAAGATCTCCCGCAGGGCCAGCAGGCTCCACCGCTCGCCGACGACCGCCAGCGCGTTGGCGATCGAGCATTCTCTGGGCATGACGGCGCCTCCTAAGTCCAGATTTCCAACTTACCGGCTGCCGGGGATCGCCGCGAGCAGCTCGCGGGTGTAGTCGTCCGACGGGTGGTCGAAGATCTCCTCCGCCGTGCCGCTCTCCACGATCCGCCCGGCGCGCATGACGTGCACCGCGTGGGAGATCATCCGGACCACGGCCAGGTCGTGGCTGATGAACAGGTAGCTGAGCCCCAGCTCCCGCTGCAGCCCGGCGAGCAGCTCCAGGATCTGCGCCTGCACCAGCACGTCCAGCGCGGAGACGGCCTCGTCGAGCACGACCAGCTCGGGCGACAGGGCCAGGGCGCGGGCGATGGCCACCCGCTGGCGCTGGCCGCCGGACAGCTCGTGCGGCAGCCGCTCGGCCATCGACGCGGGCAGCGACACCTTGTCCAGCAGCTCGGCGGCCGTCTTCCGCCGCTCGGCCGGGGTGCCGACGCGGTGCACGCGCAGCGGCTCGGTGATCGACTTCTCCACCGTGTAGCGGGGGTCGAGGGAGGCGTACGGGTTCTGGAAGACCGGCTGCACCCTCCTGCGGAAGGCGAACAGCTCCCGCCTGCCGAGCGCGGTCAGGTCCGTGCCGTCGAAGCGGATGCTGCCCGAGGTCAGGTCGTCCAGGCCGAGCAGCAGGTTCGCGGTCGTCGACTTGCCGGAGCCGGACTCGCCCACGATCGAGACGGTACGCCCGCGCGGCACGCTGAACGACACCCCGTCCACCGCCGTGAACTCCTCGCCGGTGCCCCTGCCCGGGAACACCTTGCGCAGGCCGTCCACCACGACCAGCGGCTCGCCGGAGTCGCCGGGCGGCTCGCTCACGCGTACCGACGACAGGCTCGGCACGGCCTTCAGCAGCCGGCGCGTGTACTCGTGCCCGGGATCGGCCAGGATCCCGGCCGCCGGCCCCGTCTCCACGATCTCGCCCTGGTACATGACGGCCACCACGTCGGCCCGCTCCGCCGCCAGCGCCAGGTCGTGCGTGATGAGGAAGACGGCCGTGCCCATCTCGGCGGTGAGCTGCTCCAGCTGGTCGAGGATGCGCCGCTGCACGGTCACGTCGAGCGCGGAGGTCGGCTCGTCGGCGATGAGCAGCTTCGGCCGGCAGGCCAGTCCCATGGCGATCAGCGCGCGCTGCCGCATGCCGCCGGAGAACTCGTGCGGGTACTGGGCGACCCGCCGCGCCGGGTCCGGGATGCCCACCATGTCCAGCAGCTCCACCACGCGGGCTCGCGCGGCCCGGCCGGTGGCGACCCCGTGCACCTCCAGCGCCTCGGCGATCTGGTCGCCGATGCGCATGAGCGGGTTGAGGTTCGACATCGGGTCCTGCGGGACCAGGCCGATGCCCGCGCCGCGGATCGCGGTCATCTCGCGCTCGCTCGCCGTCGCCAGGTCGCGCCCGTCGAACAGCACCTGCCCGCCGGTGATGCGGCCGTTGTCGGGCAGCAGCCGGTTGACCGCGGCCGCCGTGGTCGACTTGCCCGAGCCGGACTCGCCGACCACGGCGACGGTCTGGCCGGGCAGGATCTCCATCGAGACGTTCCTGACGACGGTGACGTCCTGCTTGCGGGTGCGGAAGGCGACCGAGAGGTCTCGGATCTCCAGGAGCGGGGTCATGCGGTCCTCGATCGGTGTTCGGTGGCCTGCAGCAGGTCGTGCCAGAGGGCGTCGGTGGGCGTCGGGGCGCCCTCGACGAGCAGGCGGTTGCTCGCCAGGGCCAGGGCGATGTCGCGGCCGGGCACGAAGCCGACCGCGCAGCCGACGTAGCCGGGGTGGCCGAGGACGGTGACGGTCTCGCCGGGCAGCTCCAGCGCGTACCTGCGGAAGCCGAGCGCCTGCTCGGGGTCGGGGCCGGGGGCGAAGAACTCCCGTACGACCTCGGGCCGCCACAGGTGGTCGTACTCCTCGTACCTGGACAGCGCGGTGGCGTAGCGCAGCAGGTCGGGCACCGTCGAGAACAGGCCCGCGTGCCCGGAGACGCCGTCGAAGGCGTGGTGGGCGTTGCCGTCGGCGACCTGGCCGATCACCGGTTCGGCGCGCCAGCGGGCGAAGTCCGTGCTGCGGTAGGGGACCGGGTACGGCCGCCCGGTGTCCAGCATGGTCATCTCGACCCGGTCGTCCAGGGCGCCCATGGCCACCTCGGAGCCGGCCGGGCCGGCGTACGTGGTCGAGGTGAGGCCGAGCGGCCGGGTGACCAGCTCGGCCAGCGCGCGGTCCAGGCGCAGCCCGGTGACCGCCGCGACGATCCGGCCGAGCAGCACGAAGCCGAGGTCGGAGTAGTGCCGGGCGCGGCCGGGCCGGTAGCGGGGCGGCGGCAGCTGCGCCTGGATGTACAGCGGCCACCACTCCCACAGCCCGCCCCGGTGCAGGAGCAGGTCCCGCACGGTGATCGCCTCGTACGACCGCGGCAGGTACGCGCTCAGCGGCGCGTCCAGGTCCACGAGCCGGTCGGACACCAGGCGGATGAGCATCGTGGTCGTGGCCACGACCTTCGTGACCGAGGCGAGGTCGTGGTAGGTGTCCATGGTCATGGGCGCCGCCCCGGCGAGCCCGTCCTCCTCCTGGCGCACGGTGCGGTGCCCGGCGCACTCGGTGAGGTCGAACCAGGGCGTGCGGGCCGCCATGACCAGGCCCGGCGGCGGAGCGGGCGGCGGGGTGGCCGGCGACGTCATCGGGTCAGCACCAGGGACCGCGGCGGCTCGGCGGCGGGGGCGGGCAGGACCAGCGGTCCGGCGCCCGGGGTCAGCGTGCCGAGGATGCGGGCGGCGTGAGCGCCCGTCCCGCCGGGCACGGTGCCGGGCAGGCCGTGCGCGGTCAGCCAGCCGATCAGGGCGAACGCGATCGCCTCCTTGTCGTCGGCGGGCGCGCCGTAGTCGTCGGACGGCGCCACCCGCACGCCGGGCAGCGCCGCCCGCAGCCCGTCCATGATCACGGGGTTGCGGCAGCCGCCGCCCGAGACGACCAGCGCGCTCACCCCGGCGGCCAGCACGTCCTGGGTGACCGTGCGCACGGTCAGCTCGGTCAGCGTCGCGACGAGGTCCGCGTCCCCGATCGTTCCCGTCCCGGCAGCCGCCTCCGCCGCGTCGCCGAGGCGCAGGCCCGCCTTCGCCAGGGCCGTCTCCACGTACTCCGGGTGGAACAGCTCCTTGCCGGTGCTCTTCGGCGCCGGCAGCCGGTAGTACGGCTCGTCCAGCAGCACCTCCAGCAGCCCCTCGGCCACCCGTCCGGAGGCGGCGATCCGGCCGTCCTCGTCGAAGCCCCGCGCGTTCAGCCCCCGGCCCGTCACCACCGCGTCGATCAGCGCGTTCGCCGGCCCGATGTCGTAGGCGTACAGCAGCGAGTCCCCGCGCACCACCGTCATGTTCGCGATGCCGCCCAGGTTGAGCGCCGCCGCCCCGCCGTCGTGCGCGCCGAGCAGCAGCCCGTCCAGCACCGACACCAGCGGCGCGCCGTGCCCGCCCGCCGTGATGTCCCTGATCCGCACGTCCGACAGCACCGGCGCACCCGTGCGCTCGGCGATCCACGCGGGCTGCCCGATCTGCAGCGTGCCGAGCGCGTGCGCGCCCTCCACCCAGTGGTAGACGGTCTGCCCGTGCGAGACGACCAGGTCCACCGGTCCGCCCGCCTCGATCGCCGCGGCCGCCGCCTCGGCGAAGCACTGCCCGATGAGCGTGTCCAGCTCGCACACCTCGGCCAGCGTCGTGCGCGCCGGCGGCAGCGCCGCGATCAGCCGGGACCGCAGCCCGGCGGGGTACGGCGTGCTCGCCGTGTGCCCCACCCGGCCTTCGAGCACGCTCCCGACCGGCTCGAAGTCCACCACGGCCACGTCGATCCCGTCGTGCGAGGTGCCGGAGATCATCCCGAGAACCTTCATGCCCGCTCCCCGCGCTCTTCCAGTGCCGTCCGCAGCCGCCCGCCGGCCCTGGCCAGCCGGGCCGCCGCGTCCTGCGGTGACAGGTCGAAGCGCGAGGCCACGACCGCCTGCTTGACGTTGAAGCCGTTGGCGTCCAGGGCGGCCAGCGCCTCCTCGCGCCCGCTGCCGGTGATCGTCCGCACCATGCGCACGGCCCGCTCGCGCAGCTTGCCGTTGCTGGCCTTCACGTCGACCATGAGGTTCCCGTACGTCTTGCCGAGCCGCACCATCACGATCGTCGAGAACATGTTGAGCACGAGCTTCTGCGCCGTGCCCGCCTTGAGCCGGGTCGAGCCGCTGATCACCTCGGGCCCGACGAGCACCTCGATCGCGTGCTCGGCCGCCGCGCTCAGCGGCGTGCCCGCGTTGCACGACAACCCGACGGTCAGCGCGCCGCGCTCGCGCGCCCGCCGCACGGCCGCCAGCACGTACGGCGTGCGCCCGCTGGAGGCGACGCCCACCACGGTGTCCAGGGGCCCGATCCCGGCCTCGGCCACGCCCGCGGCCCCCGCCTCCTCGTCGTCCTCGGCCCCCTCGCAGGGGGACACGATCGCGCTCTCGCCGCCCGCGATGATCGCGAAGACCTGCTCGGGCGGCGTGGAGAACGTCGGCGGGCACTCGGAGGCGTCCAGCACCCCGAGCCGGCCCGGGGTGCCCGCGCCCACGTACACGAGCCGGCCGCCGGCCTCCATGCGCGCGGCGGCGGCCTCGATCGCCGTGGTGATGCTGGGCAGCGCCGCCGCGACGGCGGCGGGCACCGTGGCGTCGGCCGCGTTCATCGTCGCCGCCAGCTCCCCGACGCTCATCGCGTCGATGCCGGCGAAGCGCGGATCGGCCGACTCGGTCGTCAGCTCTGAGAGGTTGTTCACCGCTTTCCTCGGTTTCGGGGGTCGAGAGTGTCGCGCAGGCCGTCGCCGAGCAGGTTCAGTCCCACCACGAGCAGTACGACGACCGCGCCGGGCGCGATCAGCGTCCACGGGGCCACGAACACGAGGCTGCGCGCCTCGAAGATCATCGAGCCGAGCGACGGCGCCGGCGGCGGGGTGCCCAGGCCCAGGAAGCTCAGCGACGCCTCGGTCAGCACCGCCCACGACAGCGACAGCGCCACCTGGATGACGATGATCGAGGTGATGTTCGGCAGTACGTGACGCAGCATGATCTGCCCGCGGCTCTGGCCGGTGGAGACGGCCGCCTTCACGTACTCGATCTCCCTGAGCGAGAGCACGGGCCCGCGGGTGACGCGGACGAAGATGGGGACGTACACGATGGCGATGGCCACGGCGATCGTGAACCAGTTGCGGTCCAGCACCGAGGCCAGCGACAGCGCCAGCAGCAGCGGCGGGAAGGCGAACAGCACGTTCGTCACCCCGCCGATCGCCCCGTCGGCCAGGCCCCGGTAGAAGCCGGACACCAGCCCGCCCAGCGTGCCCACCACGGTCGCGAACGCCACCGCGACGACCGCGATGAGCGCCGAGTTGCCCACCCCGGCCGCGACCCGGGAGAAGACGTCCCGGCCGAACTGGTCGGTGCCGAACAGGTGCTCGCCCGACGGCGACAGGAACCGCGAGGGCGGGTGCTGCGCGATCGGGTCGTACGGCAGCAGCCCCAGGTAGCCCAGCCCCGCCACCACGGCCAGCAGCACCAGGATCACGACGCCCGCCAGCCCCGCCGGGCTGCGCCGCAGCAGGGCGCTCATGAGGCCCTCACCCGCGGGTCGATGATCCGGTAGAGCATGTCGGTCAGCAGGTTCACCAGGACGAACGCCAGCGCGATCACCAGCACCGTGCTCTGCACGACCGCGTACTCCTTCTGCTGGATGCCCAGCAGCACCTGCCGCCCGATGCCGGGCACGGAGAAGATCTGCTCCACCACGACCGCCCCGCCCAGCAGGTAGCCGAACTGCAGGCCGGTCATGGTCACGATCGGCACCAGAGCGTTGCCGAGCACGTGTCTGACCTGCAGCCGCCGCTCCGGCACGCCCTTGGCGCGGGCGGTGCGGACGAAGTCGTTCGAGCGCACCTCCAGCACCGCCGTGCGGGTGGTGCGCAGGATCGGCGCCGCGATGCCGAATCCCAGAACGAGCGCGGGCAGGAACATCTGCTGCAGGTTGAGCAGCGGGTTCTCGAAGAGTGGGGCGAAGCCCTGCCCGTTGGGGTTGAACCCGAACGACGCCGCGAAGACCGACAGCAGCGTCGTGGCCAGCAGGAACGCCGGGATCGACAATCCCGCCAGGCTCACGACCTGGCCGGCGGCGTCCCTGGCCGAGTTCGTCCGGGAGGCGGCCAGCATGCCGAGCGGCACCCCGATCAGCAGGGCCAGCACGATCGAGAACACCGCCAGCTCGAACGTCACCGGCAGCGCGTTCAGGGTCAGCTCCAGCACGCTCTGCTGGGAGCGGGCCGAGTAGCCGAAGTTCCCGGTGAACATGTTGCCCAGCCACGAGAAGAACTGCGTGACCAGCGGCTGGTCCAGGCCGTAGTACTGCTCCAGAGCCTGCCGCTGGGCCGGGGTGAGCGCGGCGGCCTCGGTGCCGAGGCCCGCCGTGATCTGGTTGCCGGGGATCGCGCGGAGCATCACGAAGACGAACACGGCCACCCCGAACAGGATGCCCAGCGTCTCGGCGACGCGCCGCACGACACGGTTGCGCAGGAACATCAGCCGACGGAGGTGGTGCGCAGGTACTGCAGCGAGCCGCTGGCCATCGGCACGAAGCCCTGCACGTTGGAGGTCGTGGCGGTGTAGGTGTAGCCGGCGAACAGCCAGATCCACGCCGCGTTGTCCTCCAGCTGGGCCGACACCTGGTCGTAGATGGCCTTGCGCTCGGCCTGGTCGGTCGTGGCCTTGCCCTCGGCGAACAGCTTGTCGAGCTCGGGGGAGCTGTAGCCGGCGACCTTGTTCAGGTTGCCCTTGCTGGTGAAGTAGCGGCCGTAGGAGCCGTCGGGGTCGGGACGGCCGCCGTTGAGCGCGACGGCCGCGTCGAAGTCGGCCGCCACCCAGCGGTCCACGAACGCGCCGGACTCCAGTACCTCCAGCTCCAGGTTGATCTTGGCCTCGGCCAGCTGGGCCTTGAGGTTCTGGGCCTCGTTGACGGAGGTGGCGTACTCGCCCTGGGACACGATGGTCTTGACCGTCACGCCGCCGGACTTGCCGGCCTTGCCGAGATACTCGGCCGCCTTGGCGAGGTCGCGGGTGGGGCAGGGGCGCTTGTTCGGGTCCGACTTGAACGCCGGGGCGGTGATCGGGCCGGTCACCTCGCCCTCGCCGAGCGCCGCGGTGTCCAGCACCTGCTTGCGGTCGATCGCGCACTGCACGGCCAGGCGCACGTTGACGTCCTTGAGGTCGCCGCGCTGCGCGTTCAGCTGCAGGACGTGGTAGTTGAGCTGCGGCGTCTTGGCGACGGTGATCGTGCCGCCGCCCCCGGCGGTCTGCGCGACGAGCGGGTCGTTGAAGACCGCGAGCTGGACGTTGCCCGACTGCATGGCCGAGACGATGGACGACTCGTCGGGGATCACCCGGAACTCGACCGAGCCGACCTTGGGCTTCTCGGCGCCCCAGTACTTGTCGTTCCTGGCCAGCGTGATCGACTGGCTGGGCACGCGCTTGCCCAGCGTGAACGGGCCGGTGCCGTTCGGCGTGGCGTTGAGCTTCTCCTCGGTGTCGTCGGAGGAGAGGATGGCCATGTTGACCGTGGCCAGGTTGGCGGGCAGCGCGGCGTCGGGGCCGGTCAGCTCCAGCACGACCGTGCCCGCGTCGGGTGCCTCGACGGACTTCACCGACGACAGCGAGGCCCTGGCCACGGCGGCCGTCTTCTCGTCCATGATCTTGTCGAGGGAGTCCTTGACGTCCTTGGAGTCGAAGGCGCTGCCGTCGGCGTAGGTCACGCCCTGGCGGAGCTTGAGCGTCAGCTTCTTCCCGTCCTGCGAGGTCTCCCACGACTCGGCCAGGCCGGGGACCACGTTGAGGTCCTTGTCGAACTCGGTGAGTGTGCCGTACAGGTTCTGCAGCACGTTGACGGCCTGGAACTGGGTGGCCTTCCAGGGGAAGAGCGTGTCCGGGTCGGAGGTCACGCCGACCACGAGCGTGCCGCCGGCCTGACCGGTGGAGCCGGTGCCGGCGGCGGGCCCAGGAGAGGAGGACGAGCAGCTGGTGAGGGCGAGGGAAAGCGCAGCGGCGAGGCCGGCCGCGGAGACGGCGCCACGGGGCATGTGGTCTCCTCTGGGCAGTAGGTCATAAAATTACGCAGACCATACCACCAGGGTATTTTCTTTCCATCAACCGGGATGGGTGACGATGGCCGAGGACGCCGAGACCCTGCTGATCCGCATCCGTGCCGCCATGCCCGCGCTGCGGCCGTCGGAGCGGCGCATCGCCGAGGTGTTCACCGGCGATCCGGCCGCGGTGGCGAACCTGTCCATCGCCGAGCTGGCCGCCCGCTGCGAGACCTCCACGACGTCGGTGGTGCGCTTCTACCGGCGCATGGGCTACGCCCACTACATGGACTTCAGGATCGACCTGACCAGGGCGGTGGCCAGGGAGGAGCACGCCAGGTCGAGCCTGCCCGAGGTGTCGGGCGACATCGACCGGAACGACAGCCTGGAGGGCATCGTCTCCAAGGTCGCGATGAACGAGACGCTGTCCATCGCCGACACGGCCCGCTCGCTGGACATGGAGGCGCTGGGCGAGGCGGTGCTGCTGCTGCTGGCCGCCCGCCGGATCGACACCTTCGGCGTGGGGGCGAGCGCGCTGGTGGGGCTCGACCTGCAGCAGAAGCTGTCGCGCATCGGGCGTACCGCGATCAACTGGCACGACTCCCACTCGGCCTGGACCTCGGCGGCCACGCTGAAGTACGGCTGCGTGGCGGTGGCCGTCTCGCACACCGGGGCCACCGTGGACACGGTCGAGTTCCTGTCCATCGCCCGCAAGTCGGGGGCCGCGACGGTCGCGATCACGAACTTCAGCGACTCGCCGCTGGCCCGCACGGCCGACGTGACGCTCACGACCGCCGCGCGGGAGACCAAGTTCCGCTCGGGCGCGCTGGGCAGCCGCATCGCCCAGCTCATGGTCGTGGACTGCCTGTTCACGGCGGTCGCGCAGGCCTCCTACGACGAGTCGATGGAGGCGCTGCGCAACACGTACGCGGTCGTGCACGACCGCGTCGTCAAGCGGATCTAGCCGTGTTCCGGTCGCGCTCTAGGCGGGGCGCTGGACCGTCTCGCAGTCCACGCTGACGTTGTCGCCCGCCCCGGGGTCGGCGAGCGCCAGGTCGGTGCCCTCGCCGCAGGACGACAGGTGATCGGAGACGTTGTCCCGCAGGTCGATCACGTCGTTGCCGCGGCCCGCCGACAGGGTGTCCCGGCCGTTGCCGCCGGTGAGCCTGTTGTTCTGCGCGTCGCCGGTCAGCGTGTCGCCGAAGGAGCCGCCGACCAGGTTCTCGGTCTGGACGTTGTCCTTGTCGGCTGGGCGGGAACCGTCGGCCTCGCGCCCGTCGTTTCCGGCGAAGTCCAGGCTCACCCGGACGCCGGTGGTCCCGTTCGGGCCGGTGGCCGGCACGCCGGAGTAGTCCGCGGTGTCCTCGCCGGCGCCGCCGGCATACAAGATCTGGCTGGTCGCCGCGCCCACGGTGCCCTTGGACCGGCTGGGACGGAAGACGTCGTCGCCGCCGTCACCTTCGACGGTGCCCGCCAGCGGGACCTGCGTGACGAACCTGTCGGCGCCCTCGCCCAGCCGGGCGGCGATCCTGGTGATGCCGACGGAACAGCGCACGGTGGTGAGGTCGCCGGGGGCCGAGACGCAGCCGGCGCCGGGCGTGATGTTCACCGAGTCGCTGATCCGCAGCGCGTTGGTGCCCGACTCGAGCGTGATCAGGACGTTGTTGGCGTCGGCGGAGCCGGTGTAGTCGAGCTGTAACAGGCCGCCGGTCACCACCCGTACCGACGCGGACGAGGTGCCGGCCGCGGCGTGTCCGGTCGCGGGGAGCGCGGCGAGCGCTCCCACGGCGAGGCCGCCGAGTAGAGAAAGGTGCAGGGCTCGGCGCTTGAGCGTGCTCATGATTCCTCCTATGGAGAGGTTGAATGATTGACGGCTCCATAGTGGTGTGGAACTTTGTTCTGCTCTGCGTCTTTGTGCACGGATGATCTGTCTTCCTCGCAACATCTTCACAGCCGCGATTCACCTGGGGTTCACTGGCCCGCTCTACCTTGTAGGCCCATGAGCTGGAGGTACCGGGCCAACGCGACTCTTGAGGGCCTGACGGGATACACATTGACGCGGCGGCTGCGCAAGGAGCCCCCGAAACCGCCGCCACCGCCCAAGGTGCCGCTGGAGTTGCAGCGGCTGCCCGGGGACACGGTGCGGCCGCCCACGGACCCGGAGCACGACCGGCTGCTGCGCGAGCCCGTCTTCCTGCTGTCGTCGGTACGGTCGGGCTCCACGCTGCTGCGCGTCATGCTCAACAGCCACTCGCAGATCCACTCGCCGATCGAGACGCACTTCCGGCGGGTGACCGTCGGCCTGGGCACCGACCCCGTACGCCAGGCCATGGAGCTGCTCGGCCACAGCCACAGCGACATCGAGCACCTCGTGTGGGACCGGCTGCTGCACCGCGAGCTGACCCGCAGCGGCAAGCCGATCATGGCCGAGAAGACGCCCAGCAACGTCTTCGCCTGGCGGCGCATCTCGACCTGCTGGCCGGACGCGCGCTTCGTCTTCCTGCTGCGCCACCCGATGTCGATCGTGCAGTCCTGGCACGAGGCCGACCCGGTCAAGCGGCCCATGGAGGAGGCCGTGCCGCGCACGCTGAGCTACATGACCTACCTGGAGGAGGCGCGTACCCACCTGGAGGGCCTGACCCTGCGCTACGAGGAGCTGGTCGCCGACCCCGAGGCCCAGCTGCGCAGGCTGTGCCTGTTCCTGGGCGTGGAGTTCGAGCCCGTCATGCTCAACTACGGCAAGAAGGACCACGGCGGCTTCGTCAAGGGCATCGGCGACTGGCGGGACAAGATCCGCACCGGCACGGTCGTCGCCGGGCGTCCCCTGCCCTCACCCGAGGAGATCCCCGCCGAGCTGCACGACATCTGCCGGACGTGGGACTATCTCCGGTGACAAGGGTCTCACCCCGGTGGTGGCCGGTATGTGACAGAGTTCGCTCGCGATTTGCCCGCCATTCGCCCGGGGCTCCGATATGTTGCCCTTCGTGATCAACGGGCCCTCTCGCCGAGCCTTATTCGCCGGTACCCTCGCCGGCCTCACCCTGCCCGCGGTAACCCCCGCGGGCGCCGAGGCCTCCGCCCGCGGCAACCTGCCCGCGCGGCCGAACATCCTGCTCATCCTGGCCGACGACCTGGGATGGGGTGAGATCGGCAGCAACGGGCAGCGCATGATCCGGACCCCGAACCTGGACCGGCTGGCGGCCGAGGGCGTGCAGTTCAAGGCCGCGTACGCGGGGGCGCCGCTCTGCGCGCCGTCGCGCTGCGCGCTGCTCACCGGGCTGCACGCCGGGCACAGCACCGTGCGGGAGAACCCGGAGGGCGGGCCGCAGCACGCGCTCACCGACGCCGACCTGACGTTCGCCGAGCTGCTGCGGCTGTCCGGCTACCGTACGGCCTGCATCGGCAAGTGGGGCTTCGGCCCCGAGGAGCCCGGCCAGGACTCCCACCCGAACGCGCGCGGCTTCGACGAGTTCTTCGGCTACATCGGCCACGCCCACGCCCACCATTACTTCCCGAAATACCTCTGGCACAACGGGAAGAAGGTGCAGCTCGACGGCACGTCGTACGCGCCGCACCTGTTCCGGCAGCGGGCCGTCGAGTTCATCAACGCCGACAGCGAGGACCCGTTCCTGCTGTACTACGCCAGCAACCTGCCCCACTCGCCGAGTGTGATCCCCGGCGACGCCGGCCCGTACGAGGACAAACCCTGGAGCGGCCCGAACCGCCGCCACGCCGCGCAGGTGGCCCGGCTCGACACCGACGTCGCCGCACTGGTCAGGGCGCTGCGCGACTCGGGCCGGGCCAAGGACACCCTCGTGCTGTTCACCAGCGACAACGGCCCGCACCGGGAGAAGGGCGTGACGCCCTGGCTGTTCGACTCCAACGGCCCTTTCCGTGCCGACAAGCGCGACGTGTACGAGGGCGGCATCCGCGTCCCGATGATCGCCTGGTCGCCCGGCCTGCGACCCCGGGTGGAGCGGCAGCCGGTGGCGTTCTGGGACGTCCTGCCGACGTTCGGGGACCTGGCCGGGGTGCCGCTGCCCGCGCACCTCGACGGCCGCTCCTTCCGCGGCCTGCTCACCGGCGAGGGCGCCCCCAAGCACGACCACCTGGTGTGGAACCGGCCGCGCAAGGCCCAGGCCATCCGCCGGGGCCGGTGGAAGGTGGTCAGGCTGGCGCCCAACATCGCCGGCGCCGGGCCCGAGGGCCGGGTCGAGCTGTACGACCTGCTCGACGACCCCGGGGAGCAGCGGGACCTGGCCGCCGCCCGGCCCGCCCTGACCCAGGAGCTGGTGGACCGGCTCGACCGCTCGATCGGGCCCGACCCGCGCATCCCGTACGGGCTGCGGACGGAGCTCCAGGGCGGCCAGGTCGTGGTGACCCTGCACAACGGCTCCTCCGTGCCCTGGCGCCGGGTTCAGCTCGGCCTCGACGGGCAACGCCGGACGCGGGCGCACACCGTCGAGCGGGTGGACCCGGGGACGGCCATCGCGGTCGGCTTCCCGGAGCCGTCCGGCCGCATCACGGCGCGGGCCGCCTTCGAGGCGGACGGCAGGTCGCACGTCTTCCGCCGGGCCCACACGGGCGGGGAGCGCCCGCTCACGCTGCGCTCCGTCGGCTGAACCGGGGCGTCAGGGGGTCATGCGCGTGACCCCCTGCGCCACTGCTTCCAGCTCATCTGCCAGAAGCCCCAGCCGTTGTCCCACTCCAGCCGCCGGTCCGTGCCGGTGATCTGCACCACGTCACCCCGCCTGGTGCGCTCGTAGAACCAGGCGGCGTGGCGCGGGCTGACGTTCACGCACCCGTGGCTGACGTTGGCCCGGCCCTGCGAGCCGACCGACCACGGCGCGCTGTGCACGAACTCGCCGCTGTCGGAGATCCGCACCGCGTCGTTCACCACGGTCTCGTAGTACCCCGCCTGGCCCGGCGCCCGGCCCGGGGAGGTCATGACCTCCGGGTCGGTCTTGGCCATGGTCAGGTGGACCCCGCTGGTCGTCGTGTACTCGCGGGTGGCGCCGTTGCCCGCGCTGATCGGGATCGTGCGCACCTTCTCGCCGTCCCGCCGGACGACCATGGTGTGCTCGTCCACGTCCACCGTGCTGATCCGGGCCGCGCCGATCTCGAACGTGGTGCGGTGCCCCTTGACGCCGTACACGTTCCTGCCGGCCCGTACCCCGGTCAGGCGGGCCTCGAAGGTCACCTTCTGGTGCGCCTTCCAGTACGTACGGGTGCGGTAGACCGCGGTCCGGTCGTCGAGCCAGCGCCAGGCGCCCTCGGACCGCTTGCCCGACTCGACCACCAGCGCCCGCTCGACGGCGGCCTTGTCGGCCACGTCCCGGTTGAACGTCACGATGATCGGCATCCCCACCCCGACCTTCTCGCCCCGCTCCGGCGTCACGTCCTCGACCTCGATCGTCCTGGCGGGCTTCAGCGTCCGGAACCGGCTGGTCGCGGTCGCCGCCGTGCCGCCCGCCCCGGTGGCCGCCGCGGCGACGGTGAAGGACCTGGCGGGGGCGAGCGCGCGGTCGGACGTCCACTCCGTACGGGCGGCGTTGAAGTGCCCCTTCACGCCCTTGACCGTGACCTCCGTGAGCGTCCCGCCCGACACCCGCACGGCGACGCCCCGCTCGGGCCGCACGTTCCGGCCGCCGTCGGCGGGCGTGATCTCGATCACCGGCGGCGCGGCCGCGGGCGGCGGCCCCGCGACGGGGACCGCGGGCGGCTTGCCGGGCCGGTCCAGGGCCAGGACCACCGCCGTGGTCAGCAGCATCACGGCAGTAAGGATCACGAAATATCGCAACAACCGGCGGATCATGACCAGAGCCTGGCGAGGGCCCTGTTTCCCCGGCGTTAGCGGCGGCTCGCATGGAAGCGTCACCCCGGCGGCACGTCACCCTAGTAACAACGAGTAATGACATCGCTACTGAAAGTTGACATTCTGATATCCAGGACATTCCTACGACGAGAGGAACGCATGAATCTGATCACCCGCTCGGAATGGCACGCGAAGAAGCCGTCGAGCGACTACACCCGCCTGTCGTCCACCCAAGGAGTCAAGATCCACTACACGGGTGGCAAGGTGCCGGCCGACCTCGCGGAGTCCGGCAACCACGACCGCTGCGTCGACCTGGTCCAGGACATCCAGCGCATGCACATGTCAGGGGGCCGCGGCGAGAGGTACATCGACCTGGGCTACAACATGGTGTGCTGCCCCCACGGGCGCACGTTCATGGGCCGCGGCCCCCACGCCCTCCCGGCCGCCAACGGCGCGGGCCTCAACTCCGACCATTACGCGGTTCTTGCCCTGGTCGGCAGTTCGGGGCTGACCGAGCCGAACGACGACCTGCTCAACGCCCTGGTCGACGCCATCGAATACCTGCGCGAGCACGGCGACGCCGGCCGCCAGGTCAAGGGGCACCGCGACGGCTACGACACCTCGTGCCCGGGCGACCCGCTCTACCGCTGGGTACGCGACGGGGCCGACCGGCCCTGACGGTCCCCTTAGAGCAGGCGCCCGACGTGGGCCAGCGCCTGCTTGAGCAGCACGCCCTGCCCACCGGCCATCTCCTCCTGCACCATCGGCGAGGCCGCCTCCTCCGGCGTGAACCACACCAGGTCGAGCGCGTCCTGCCGGGGCCGGCAGTCCCCGGCGACGGGCACGATGTAGGCCAGGGAGACGGCGTGCTGCCGCGGGTCGTGATAAGGGGTGACGCCCGGCGTGGGGAAATACTCGGCGACCGTGAACGGCTGCGGGGAGATGGGGATGCGGGGGAGCGCCACGGGGCCGAGGTCCTTCTCCAGGTGACGCATGAGCGCGTCGCGGATCCGCTCGTGGTGGAGCACCCGCCCCGAGACCAGCGCCCGGCTGACCGTGCCGTCCGACTGGATGCGCAGCAGCAGCCCGACGTGGGTGACCACGCCGGTGTCATCGGCCCGCACCGGCACGGCGTCGACATAGAGGATCGGCAGCCGGCCCCGCACCGACTCCAGTTCTTCCGGGGCGAGCCAGGCGGGCGTCGTTTCGGTCTTTTCGGTCATCTGCTGATCGTACGGCCCGGTGGGTCACCGGCGTACCGCGCTCCTGCCCAGTGAGATCGTGCCGGCTGTGGTCCGGCCCGCCAGCCAGGACGTCGTGCAGATGAACAGCACGATGCCCAGGAACGGCAGATATTCGAGGACTTTTCGCTTCATGTGAGGTCATGCTCCGATCTGCTCTTGACCAGCCGCCTGCGTTGCGGCTGCACGGTGTAGCGGGGGTCGTTCGCCGACTCCATCCCGGCCCGGAAGATCCCGAACCTGGTGCACGCCGACCCCGCCAGCAGGGCCGCGCCGGCCGCCATGGCCGCGATCCGGCTGCGCCGGCCCAGCGTCGCCCCGGTCAGCGCGCCCGCCAGGGACAGCGCCTCGCCCAGCCGCAGCAGCCTGCTGCGCTTCAGCGGCTCGGCCAGCGGCCCCAGCCGGCGCTCCATGCGGGTGGCGGCCGCGCACTCCACGGCCGCGCCCAGCAGCGCCGCCCGGCGCGCCGGGGCCGACTCCGACAGCGGCGCGGCCAGCATCCCGAGCCCGCCCGCCGCGGCCGCCGCCGACCCGGCGAACAGGAACGGCATCTCCCGGAACCCCTCGTGCCAGGCGGGCACGGCGGTGTCGCAGATCAGCGCGGCCGTGTACGTGGCCACCGCCGGCCCGGTCAGCCCGGCCCCCACGGTCGCGGCCCGCCCCAGGCCCGGGAACAGCCCGGTGACGCCGGTGGCCGCCGCGCAGGCGGCCTGCGGGGCGTACCCGCTGAGGATCCAGGTGCCGACGCTCATCGGCGAGGTCACCTTGAACACCCGCAACATGTTGAGGAAGCGCTCCGGCCGGCCCAGATCGTGGACCAGGCAGTAGAGCGAGCCGCCCACCGCGCCCAGCGCGCCGACCTTGGCCGCCCTGGCCAGGTGGGGCCGGCCGGTGAGCTCGGCGGCGGCGGCCAGCGTGGACGACGCGCCCGCCAGACCGCCCAGGAACAGGTAGCCGGCGATGTCGGGGGCCTGCCACGTCGGCTCGTTCAGCACCGGCCGGCCGTAGTAGGAGTCGAAGTCCGCCTTCGGCACCATCAGCCGCTCGCGCCTGCGGCCCGCCGAGCCCGGCGTCGCCTCGCGCTCGCCGCGCACCTCGGCCGAGCCGTCCAGCCGCACATCGGTCTGGCTCATCAGCGCCGCCGCCTTCCCTTCCCGTCCGTCCGGCTCATCAGCGCCGCCTCCCCCATCACGCTCGCCCGGTCCATCAGCGCCGCCCTCCCCGCACGTCCGAGCGGCCCTTCAGCGCCGTGGCCGCCACCCCCGCCAGCAGGGCGAGGGCCGCCACGCCCACGTGCCGCCACATCGACGGCAGGTCCCTGGTGGTCACCACCGGATCGGGCGGCAGGCCGTACACTTCAGGCTCGTCCAGCAGCAGGAAGAACGCGCCCGTGCCGCCCACCCCGTCGTCCGGGTCGTGGCCGTACAGGCGGGCCGAGCCCATCCCGGCCTCGCGCACCTGCGCCAGGCGGCGCTCGGCCCGCTCGCGCAGCTCGTCCAGGTCACCGAACTGGATGGAGTCCGTCGGGCACGTCTTGGCGCAGGCCGGCTCCTCGCCCGCGCCCAGGCGGTCGTAGCACATCGTGCACTTGGCCGCGGTGCCGCTGGTCTCCCGCTTGCCGATCACGCCGAACGGGCACGCGGGCACGCAGTAGCCGCAGCCGTTGCAGACGTCCTCCTGCACCACGACCGTGCCGTACTCGGTGCGGAACAGCGACCCGGTCGGGCACACGTCCAGGCAGGCCGCGTGCGTGCAGTGCTTGCACACGTCGGAGGCCATCAGCCAGCGGAAGTCCATGTCGCCGACCCCGGGCTCCTGGTGCCCGAGGGGCCGCCGCTGCTCGACGAACGCCACGTGCCGCCAGGTGTCGGCGCTCAGCCCCACGGTGTTGTCGTAGGACATGCCGGTGAAGTCGAGGCCGTCGTCGGGGACGTGGTTCCACTCCTTGCACGCCACCTCGCACGCCTTGCAGCCGATGCAGATGCTGGTGTCGGTGAAGAACCCCACCCGGCTCTCGCCGAGCTTCTCTTCCAGGTCGAATGCCACGGCTCACACCTCCATTCCGGTGTCGGCGCCCACGCCGGCGCGCCGCTGGTAGGACCTGACCAGCTCCGGCAGGGCGGGGCCGCGCGGCCGCCGCCCGGGGCGGATGTCCGCCGACAGGGCCTTGACCTCCTGGATGTGCGAGTTGGGGTCCAGCGAGATCGATGACAGCTCGTTCGCCGCGTCGCCCTTGGCCAGCCCGTTGGGGCCGTAGTGGAACGGCAGGCCGATCTGGTGCAGGACCCGCCCGTCCAGGTGCAGCGACGGGATCCGGTCGGTGACCATGACCCGGGCCTCGATGGCGTTGCGCGCCGTGATGATCGTGGCCCAGTCGCCGTGCACGAGCCCGCGCTCGGCCGCCAGCGCGGGCGAGACCTCGCAGAACATCTCCGGCTGCAGCTCGGCCAGGTAGGGGGTGAAGCGGCTCATGCCGCCCGCGGTGAAGTGCTCGGTCAGCCGGTACGTCGTCACCACGTACGGGTAGACCGACGCCCCCGGCTCCTCCCCGCTCGGCTGGTAGCGGTTGTTCTCGTGCGGATAGACCTTGCGCACCGGGTTGCGCTGGTGCCCGTAGAGCGGGTTGGCCACCGGCGAGTCCTGCGGCTCGTAGTGCGTGGGCAGCGGCCCGTCCACCACCCCCGCGGGCGCGAACAGCCAGCCCTTGCCGTCGGCCTGCATGATGAACGGGTCGATCCCCGACAGCGCCTCCACGCCCTGGGCCTCCGGCGGCGGCCGGTAACCGGGGCTCTTGTCCGTCTCGAAGTCGGGCACGTCGTGGCCGGTCCACCGGCCCGCGCTCTCGTCCCACCAGACCAGCCGCTTGCGCTCGCTCCACGGGCTGCCATCGGGCCTGGCCGAGGCCCGGTTGTACAGCACGCGCCGGTTGGCCGGCCACGCCCACGCCCATTCGGCGGCGATCCAGTCCTGCTCCGAGCCCGGTTTGCGGCGCGCGGCCTGGTTGACGCCGTCGGCGTAGACGCCGCTGTAGATCCAGCAGCCGCACGACGTGGAGCCGTCGGCCTTGAGCGCGGCGTAGCCCGGCAACGGCCGGCCCTCCGCGTCCCGGCCGTTGATCTCGGCCAGCACCGCCTCCGCCGACGGCTCCGCCGTCTCGCCGGCCACCGGGTAGTCCCAGGTGAGGTCCAGCACGGGCGCGTCCATCGGGTCCTGCGACCCGGCCAGCTTCTCCCGGATGATGCGGCCCAGGTGGTACATGAACCACAGGTCGCTGCGGGCGTCGCCGGCCGGCTCGACCGCCTGGTGGTGCCACTGGAGCCACCGGTTGGTGTTGGTGAAGCTGCCGCTCTTCTCGGTGTGGGCCGCCGCGGGCAGGAAGAACACCTCCGTGCCGATGTCGGCCGTGCGCAGCTCGCCCGACTCGATCTCGGGCCCGTCCTTCCACCAGGTGGCGCTCTCGATCAGGTTGAAGTCGCGCACCACCAGCCAGTCGAGGTTCGCCATGCCCAGGCGCTGCATCTTCGCGTTGGCCGAGCCGACCGCCGGGTTCTCGCCGAGCAGCAGGTAACCCTTGCAGACGCCCTCCATCTGCGCCATCACCGTGTCGTACGTGCTGTGCGAGCCCGTCAGCCGGGGCAGCCAGCCGAACCGGTAGTCGTTGTCCGCCTGCGCCGAGTCGCCCCACCACGCCTTGAGCAGGCTGATCAGGTAGGCGGGCATGTTCGCCCAGAAACCCTTGTGCGGCGCGTCGGCCAGCAGGAAGTCCCGCAGCCGCTCGTTCTCGTGCGCGTGCGGCATCGGGATGTAGCCGGGCAGCAGGTTGAACAGCGTCGGCACGTCGCTGGAGCCCTGGATGCTGGCGTGCCCGCGCAGCGCCTGGATGCCGCCGCCCGGGCGGCCGATGTTGCCGAGCAGCAACTGCAGGATGCTCGCCGCCCGGATGAACTGGGAGCCGTCGCTGTGCTGCGTCCAGCCCACCGCGTAGACGAACTCCGAGGTCTTCTCCGGCCCGGAGTTCTCCGTCAGGTGGCGGCACACCTCCTCGAACAGGTGCCTGGGCACCCCGCACACCCGCTCGACCATCTCCGGCGTGTAGCGCGCGTAGTGGCGGCGCAGCACCTGCAGCACGCAGCGCGGGTGCCGCAGCGTCTCGTCCCGCTCCGGCCGCCCGTCCAGCGGCACGCCGGTGCCGCCCTGTACCTCGCCGCGGCCCGGCGGCGTCTTGCCGGCCCGGCGCAGGAACTCCGCGTCGCGCTCGCCCGAGGAGGGCACCGCCGTCATCCCCTCGTACTGCCAGGAGTCCTGGTCGTACTTGCGGTTGTCCGGGTCGAAGCCGGAGAACACGCCGTCGAGGTCCTCGGCGTCGCGGTAGTCCTCGCGCAGGATGGTGGCCGCGTTGGTGTAGTTGACCACGTATTCGCGGAAGTACAGCTCGTTCTCCAGCACGTGGCTGATGATCGCGCCGAGGAAGGCCACGTCGGAGCCGGCGCGGATGGGCACGTGCACGTCGGCCAGCGCGCTCGTACGGGTGAAGCGGGGGTCCACGTGGATGATCACCGCGCCGCGCGCCTTGGCCTCCATCACCCACTGGAAGCCCACGGGATGGCACTCGGCGAAGTTCGAGCCCTGGATGACCACGCAGTCGGAGTGCTGCAGGTCCTGCATGAACGTGGTGGCGCCGCCCCGCCCGAACGACGTGCCCAGCCCCACCACGGTCGAGCTGTGGCAGACGCGGGCCTGGTTCTCGATCTGCACCACGCCCAGCGCCGTCAGCAGCTTCTTGATGAGGTAGTTCTCCTCGTTGTCCAGCGTGGCGCCGCCCAGGCTGGCGATGCCCATGGTCCGGGCGGTGCGCCGGCCGTCGCTCTCCCACTCCCAGGTCTCGCGCCTGGTCGCGATGATCCGGTCGGCGATCATGTCCATGGCCGTGGCCAGGTCGATCGCCTGCCAGTCGGCCGCGCCCGGCGGCCGGTAGAGCGCCTGGTGCCGGCGCTCGGAGCCGGTGGTGAGCTGCAGGGTGGCCGCGCCCTTCGGGCACAGCCGGCCGCGGCTGATGGGAGAGTCGGGGTCGCCCTCGATCTGGACGACCCGCTCATCCCGTACGTACACGTTCTGGCCGCAGCCCACCGCGCAGTACGGGCAGACCGACTTCACCACCCGGTCGGCCACGGCCGTACGGGCCCGAAGCGCCCCCGTCCTGGCCGACTTCGCCGCCGACCCCCGCGCCGTACGGTCCTCGCCGGTTAGCTGCCGCAGCAGCGGCCACGCGAAATCCATGACACCCCCCGATGCCCCACGGCCCGAGTCCTGCCCGGGCGGGACGGGGGGAAAACCGGCAGGTCAGAAGACGCGGGCGGCGGCCTCGTCCCAGGCGGCGCGGTCGCCGGAGGGCTCGTAGCGGCGCAGCGGCTCGGCCGAGGCGACCAGCGAGCGCATCTCGTCCAGGCCGGAGACCAGCCCGGCCGCCCGCGCCTGCACCAGCACGTTGCCGAACGTGGTCGCCTCCGCCGGGCCCGCCACCACCGGCAGCCCGCAGGCGTCGGCGGTGAACTGGCACAGCAGCTCGTTCCGCGACCCGCCGCCCACCAGGTGGACCACCTCGACGTCGCGCCCCGACAGCTCCATCGCCTGCCGCACGGCCAGCCGGTGCCCCAGCGCCAGGCTCTCCAGCACGCACCGCACGAAGGCGGCGGGGGAGGAGGGCGGGCGCTGGCCGGTGCGGCGGCACTCGGCGGCGATCCTGGCCGGCATGTCGCCCGGCGGCATGAACACCGGCTCGTCCGGGTTCACCACGGCGGCGAACGCCGGCTCGCCGGCCGCGGCCGCCAGCAGCTCGCCCAGGTCGGAGCCCGGCCAGGCGCGCAGGCACTCCTGCAGCAGCCACAGGCCCATGACGTTGCGCAGGTAGCGGACGGTGCCGTCGATGCCGGCCTCGTTGGTGAAGTTCGCGGCCCGGCTCCGCGGGGTCAGGACCGGCTCCGGCAGCTCCACCCCGGCCAGCGACCAGGTGCCGCACGAGACGTACGCGAAGGCGGGGCCCGAGGCGGGCACCGCGGCCACCGCCGAGGCCGTGTCGTGCGAGCCCACCGCCCGGACGGGCGCCGACCAGCCGATCTCCCCGGCCACGTCGCGCCGCAGGCCGCCGACCGCGTCGCCGGGCTGCCGCAGCCCGGGGAAGATCCCGGAGGGCAGGCCGAGCTGCTTGATCAGCGGTAACGCCCACGACCGGGTGCGCACGTCGAGCAGGCCCGTCGTCGAGGCGTTGGTCACCTCGGCGCCGACCTCGCCGGTCAGCCAGTAGCCGATCAGGTCGGGGATCAGCAACATCGTGGCCGCCCCGTCGAGCCGGTCGGCCAGCAGCTGGTAGATCGTGTTGAACGGCAGCACCTGCAGCCCGGACACGTCGTACAGGGTCTCCGCCCCGACCGCGTCCGCGACCTGCTCGGCCACGCCGCGCGTGCGGTCGTCGCGGTAGTGCACCGGGTTGCCCAGCATCGCGCCCGACTCGTCGAGCAGCGCGTAGTCCACCGCCCACGAGTCCACGCCGATGGAGGAGACCGGGCCGGCGGCGCGCAGGCCGGTCAGGATCTCCCGGTAGAGGCCGAGGACGTCCCAGTAGAGCCGGTCCGCCACGCGTACCGGGCCGTTCGGGAAGCGGTGCGCCTCGGCCAGGCTCAGCCCGTCGGACAGGTCGGCCAGCATCACCCGGCCACTGGAGGCGCCCAGGTCCACGGCGGCGAAACGGCGGCTCATTGCGTCGACTCCCTGGCGACGAGCTCCGGCTGGAACATGATGTGCTGGTGCGCGTGCGTCTCTGGATTGTCGCACTCGTCCAGCAGCAGCTCGGTGGCGATGCGGCCGAGCTGGTACGTGGGCTGGCGCATCGAGCTGAGCGACACGGTCGAGGCGGCGGCGAAGTCGATGTCGTCGTAGCCCATCAGCACCACGTCCTCCGGCACCCGGACCCCCGACCGCAGCAGCGCGCGCAGCACGCCGAGCGCGAGCAGGTCGTTGGCGCAGAAGACGGCCTCGGGCAGGCCGTGCGCGATCAGGTCGGCGGCGGCCTTCTCGCCCGCGCGGGCCGTCATCGTCGTGGCCTCGTACACGCGCAGGTCCTCGGGCTCCAGCCCGACGCCGCGCATCGCGGCCTTGGCGCCCTCGCGCCGCTCCACGCACTGCCTGATCGTCAGCGGGCCGGTCACGTAGGCCACGGTGCGCGCCCCCTTGGCCAGCAGGTGCGCGACCGCGGCCCGGCCGCCCGCCACGTCGTCCACGGCCACCGCGCACTGGTCGGGCCGGTGCGCGGGATGGTCCACCAGCACCACGCTGATGCCGTGCCCGCGCAGCCGGTCGAGCCTGGCCGGGTCCTCGCCGGACGGGGTGATCAGCACGCCGCGCACCCGGTGCTCGGCCAGCACGCGCAGGTTGCGGTCCTCCTTGTCCGGCGACCCGGCCGAGTTGCCCAGGATGACCGCGTAGCCCAGCTCGCTGGCCACGTCCTCGACGCCGGCGGCGACCTCGGTGAAGAACGGGTTGCCGATGTCGATCACGCTCAGGCCGATCGTCCTGCTGTGCCCGGCGCGCAGCGTCGAGGCCGAGCCGTGCCGGACGAACCCCAGCTCGCTGATGGCCGCCTCCACCCGCTCCCGCGTGGCGGGTGCGACCTTGCCCGGCCGGTTCAGTACGTTGGAGACCGTGCCTGGTGAGACGCCCGCGAAGGCGGCGACGTCCTTGATGCTGACCATGGCCATGGAGCCCAATTAAAACGTACTAACGAACCCTGCGCCAGTCGCGGCACCGGTAGGAACGCTGATTCCCGTTGACACCGCCGCGAAAGGGACCCTAACGTCGCGCGCCGGAAGTAAAACGTTCTATTAGAGGAGCGCGCTCATGATCCGGGCTGCCATCATAGGGGCCGGCGCCATCGCCGCGCACAGCCACGTGCCCGCCCTGCGGGCCCACCGTGACCGCGTCGAGCTGGTGGCCGTGGCGGACGTGGCCGGGGACCGGGCGAAGTCGCTGGCCGACGGTGTGGCGGCCTACACCGATCCGGGCGACCTGCTCGCCGCCGAGCGTCCCGACCTGGTGCTGATCTGCACGCCGCCGCACCTGCACGTCGAGCAGGCGATCGCGGCCCTGGGGGCCGGGGCGTGGGTGTGGTGCGAGAAGCCGGCCACGCTCTCCCTCGCCGAGTACGACCGGATCCAGGCGGCCGAGGGTCCCGGCGGCCCGTACCTGTCGGTGGTCTACCAGCAGCGCTTCGGCTCCGGCGCGGACCATCTGCGCTCGCTGGGCGGCGCGCTGGGCCGGCCGCTGCTGGCGCTGTGCCAGACGACGTGGCACCGCGGCGCGGACTACTACGCCGTCCCGTACCGCGGCAAGTGGGCCACCGAGGGCGGCGGCACCACCGTGCTGCACGGCGTGCACCAGATGGACCTCATGCTGTCGGTGTTCGGCGACTGGGCGGAGATCAGGGCGATGGCGGGCCGCCTGGACCGGCCCATCGAGACCGAGGACGTGTCGATGGCCATGGTCAGGTTCGAGAGCGGCGCGATGGCCTCGGTGGTGACCAGCGTGCTGTCGCCGCGCGAGGAGAGCTATCTGCGCTTCGACTTCGCCGAGGCCACGGTCGAGCTGCGGCACCTGTACGGCTACCACAACGCCGACTGGAGCTCCACCTCCCCGCTGTGGAACCCGCCCGAGGACCTCCCCAGCAGCCACGCCACCCAGCTCGGCCTGCTGCTCGACGCCTACGGGCGCGGCGAGCGCCCCCCCGGCCTCCGGCGCGGACGGCCGGCGGGCGATGGAGTTCGTCACCGGCCTGTACGCCTCCGCCTTCACCGGCCGCCCGGTGCGCCGCGACGAGATCACCCCGGACAGCCCGTTCTACCACCGGCTCGACGGCGGCATTGAAACGTTCTTCACGGCTGACGCCCTTTCATAACGTTCCGGCAACCGGCGCATCACGGGACCTGCTCGGATCCCGATGGCCTGCCTGCGGAATCACCCCCGCTGATCAGCCACAACCGCTCACGGCGGAGAGTGAGGTCTTGTGCGGCGCGGCAGAGGAACGTTTTAATCCCCCGTAAACGTAGGCGTAACGGGCTGTGAGCGCTAACAGTATCTCGAAAGGCAGGCTTCATGCCGGATGTCATCGCGTACGGCGGCGACTGGAACCCCGAGCAGTGGCCCGAGGAGACGTGGGAGCAGGACGTCGCGCTGATGCGCGAGGCCGGCGTCAACCGGGTCAGCGTCGGGATCTTCTCCTGGTCGATGCTCGAGCCCGCCGAGGGCGTGTTCGACTTCGGCTGGCTCGACCGGGTGATGGACCTGCTGGCCGCCAACGGGATCCGGGCCAACCTGGCCACCCCCTCCGCCTCCCCGCCGCCCTGGTTCGGCGACGCCTACCCCGAGGCGCTGCCGGTGGACGCGGACGGGCGGCGGCTGTACCACGGCAGCCGGCAGGGCTTCTGCCCCAGCTCGCCGATCTACCGCGAGAAGGCGCTGCGCATCGCCGAGCAGGTGGCCCTGCGCTACCGGGAGCACCCGGCGCTGGCCCTGTGGCACGTGCACAACGAGTACGGCTGCCACAACGCCCGCTGCTACTGCGACACCTCGGCGGCGGCCTTCCGCGCCTGGCTGCGTACGCACTACTCCTCGCTCGACGCGCTCAACGAGGCCTGGGGCACCGCGTTCTGGTCCCAGCGCTACGGCGACTGGGCGCAGATCCTGCCGCCGCGCGCCACGCCCAGCTTCCCCAACCCGGGCCAGCAGCTCGACTTCCGCCGGTTCAGCTCGGACGCGCTCGTCGAGCTCTACATCGCCGAGCGCGACCTGCTCAGGGAGCTCGCCCCCGACGTGCCCGCCACCACGAACCTGATGGCGGGCGCGCACTGGGACATGGACTGCTGGGCCTTCGCCGCCGAGCTGGACGTGGTCTCCACCGACCACTACCTGGCCGGCGCCCGCCCGGAGCCGCACATCGACCTGGCCTTCGCCGCCGACTACGCCCGCTCGCTCAACGGCGGCCGCCCCTGGCTGCTCATGGAGCACTCCACCAGCGCGGTCAACTGGCAGCCCCGCAACCTCGCCAAGACCCCCGGCGAGCTGCGCCGCAACTCCCTGTCCCACCTGGCCAGGGGCGCGGACGGGATCATGTTCTTCCAGTGGCGCCAGTCGCGGGCCGGCGCGGAGAAGTGGCACTCGGCGATGCTGCCGCACGCGGGCACCGGCACCAAGGTCTGGCGCGAGGTCGTGGCGCTCGGCGCCGAGCTGGCCGGGCTCTCCGACGTGGCGGGCAGCACGGTACGGGCCGACGTGGCCCTGCTCGTCGACCACTCCAGCGTGTGGGCCCAGGACCACCCCGCCCAGCCCACCGCCGAGCTGGACCCGGTGGAGGAGGCCAAGCGCTGGCACGCCGCGCTCTGGCGGGCCGGCGTCACCTGCGACGTGGCCCACCCCGAAGGGGACCTGACCGGCTACCGCCTGGTCCTGGTGCCCCAGCTGTACCTGGTGAGCGACTCGGGAGCGGCCAACGTGGAGGAGTTCGCCCGCCGGGGCGGCGTCGTGCTCGTGGGGCCGTACAGCGGGATCGTGGACGAGCACGACCGGGTGCGGCTGGGCGGCTACCCCGGCGCCTGGCGGGACCTGCTCGGCGTGACCGTCGAGGAGTTCTTCCCGCTGGCGGCGCCGATCCGGCTGGCCTCGGGCGCGACCGGGACCGTGTGGAGCGAGGCGGCGCAGGTCACGACCGCGAAGGTGCTCGACACGTACGCCACCGGCGAGCCCGCCTGGACCCGCAACGAGTTCGGCGCCGGCGCCGCGCACTATCTCACCACCAGGCTCGACGACGCCGCGCTGGCCCAGGTCATCGCCACGGCCTGCCACGAGGCCGAGGTCGAGCCCCCCGCCAGGAGCGTGCCGGGGGTGGAGGTCGTCCGCCGCTCGCACGCCGACGGCCGCTCGTTCCTCTTCGCGATCAACCACACCCCCGAGGACGCCACCGTGACGCTGACATCGGGCACCACGATCACCGTCCCCGCCGGCGACGTCACGATCACCCCCACCTGACCGCACCACCGCCCACCGGGTGCCGCTGAGCCTTGGAGGGACGGCTGAGAGCCTCCGAGAACCCTGGCGTCTCCCGCCCCGGGGATGACACGTTTTAACACCTCAGCCCCACCCTCGCACCGGATCAGGGGCGGCCGGTGCATTGACAGCGAGCATCAGGAATCGTAGTTTCCTGCACAACGGATTAAAACGTTTTGAAGGGAGTGGCAGTGCAACGCGTCTGCTTCCTGCTGAAAGTCCGCCCGGAGCGGCTGGCGGAGTACCGCGAACGCCACCGCGAGGTCTGGCCGGAGATGCGAGAGGCGCTGTCACGCACCGGCTGGCACAACTACTCGCTCTTCCTCAGGGAAGACGGCCTGCTCGTGGGCTACCTGGAGACCGACGACTTCGAGGCCGCGCAGAAGGCCATGGCCGAGACCGAGGTCAACGCCCGCTGGCAGGCCGAGATGGCGCCGTACTTCGAGGGCCTCGACGGCCGCCCCGACGAGGGCATGGCACCGCTGACCGAAGTGTTCCACCTGGATTGATCGGGGAGTAATGACTGACATCAAGGCCGCCCTGAGGGCACAGCACATCGAGACGCCGTCCTGGGCGTTCGGCAACAGTGGCACCCGGTTCAAGGTCTTCGCGCAGCGGGGGGTGCCGCGGGATCCGTACGAGAAGCTGGCCGATGCGGCGCAGGTGCACGCGTATACCGGGATCGCGCCGACGGTGGCGCTGCACATTCCGTGGGACAAGGTGGATGATTACGCCGATCTGGCTCGGCATGCGCGTGAGCTGGGTGTGGGGATCGGTGCGATCAATTCCAACGTGTTCCAGGATGACGACTACATGCTGGGCAGTGTCACTCATCCGCAGGCGCGGGTGCGCCGCAAGGCGACCGATCATCTGCTGGAGTGTGTGGACATCATGGATGCCACCGGTTCGGACACGTTGAAGCTGTGGTTCTCCGACGGCATCAATTATCCGGGTCAGGATGATCTGCGGGCCCGGCAGGATCGGCTGGCGGAGTCGCTGGCGCGGGTGTATGGCCGGTTGGGGGAGGGGCAGCGGTTCCTGCTGGAGTACAAGCTGTTCGAGCCGGCCTTCTACGCCACCGACGTGCCTGATTGGGGGACGGCTTACGCGCATTGTGTGAAGCTGGGGCCGAAGGCGCAGGTGGTGGTGGACACGGGTCATCACGCGCCGGGGACCAACATCGAGTTCATCGTGGCGTTCCTGTTGCGGGAGGGCAAGCTGGGCGGGTTCGACTTCAACTCGCGGTTCTACGCCGATGACGATCTGATGGTGGGGGCGGCGGATCCGTTCCAGTTGTTCCGCATCATGTTCGAGGTGATCCGGGGTGGCGGGTTGCGCGATGAGGTGGCGTTCATGCTGGATCAGTGTCACAACATCGAGCCGAAGATCCCGGGTCAGATCCGTTCGGTGATGAATGTGCAGGAGGCGACGGCCAAGGCGTTGCTGGTGGATCGGGACGCGCTGGCCGCGGCTCAGTCCGCGGGTGATGTGCTGGGTGCGAACGCGGTGTTCATGGACGCCTACAACACCGACGTGCGGCCGTTGCTGGCGGAGTTGCGTCAGGAGATGGGTCTGGCGCCCGACCCGATGGCGGCCTACGCCAGGTCCGGATATTTCGAGAAGATCGCCGCCGACCGGGTCGGCGGCGAGCAGGCCGGCTGGGGGGCCTGAAACACCATGTCTGACGTCGTGAACGAACTGCTCGAACGCTCCCACCGCCTGGGCGCCGACCCGCGCAACACCAACTTCGCGGGCGGCAACACCTCGGCCAAGGGCGCCGCGCCCGACCCGGTCACCGGCGAGGAGGTGGAGCTGCTCTGGGTCAAGGGCTCGGGCGGCGACCTCGGCACGCTGAAGGAGTCCGGCCTGGCCGTGCTCCGCCTCGACCGGCTGCGCGCGCTCAAGGGCGTCTACCCGGGCGTCGAGCGCGAGGACGAGATGGTCGCCGCCTTCGACTACTGCCTGCACGGCAAGGGCGGGGCCGCGCCGTCGATCGACACCGCCATGCACGGCCTGGTCGAGGCCGGGCACGTGGACCACCTGCACCCCGACGCGGGCATCGCGATCGCCACCGCCGCCGACGGCGAGGAGCTGACCGGGCGCGTCTTCGGCGACCGGGTCGTGTGGGTGCCGTGGCGGCGGCCCGGCTTCCAGCTCGGCCTGGACATCGCCGCCATCAAGGAGGCGAACCCGCAGGCCATCGGCTGCGTCCTGGGCGGCCACGGCATCACCGCGTGGGGCTCGACCTCCGAGGAGTGCGAGGCCCGCTCGCTGGAGATCATCCGCACCGCCGAGACGTACCTCGCCGAGCACGGCCGCCCCGACCCGTTCGGCCCGGTGATCCACCAGACCCTCGGCGAGGCCGAGCGGCACGAGCGGGCCGCCGCGCTCTTCCCGATCGTGCGCGGCCTGGCCTCCACCGACGTGCGCGTGGTCGGCCACTACACCGACAGCGCCGAGGTGCTGGACTTCGTCTCGCGGGCCGAGCACCCGAGGCTGGCGGCGCTGGGCACGTCCTGCCCCGACCACTTCCTGCGCACCAAGGTCGCGCCGCTGGTGCTGGACCTGCCACCGGACGCGCCGCTGGAGCGGGTGGCCGAGCGGCTGCGCGAGCTGCACGCCGCCTACCGCGCCGACTACACCGCCTACTACGACCGGCACGCCACCCCCGACTCGCCGCCCATGCGCGGCGCGGACCCGGCGATCGTGCTGGTGCCGGGCGTCGGCATGTTCTCCTTCGGCAAGGACAAGCAGACCGCCCGGGTGGCCGGCGAGTTCTACGTCAACGCCGTCAACGTCATGCGCGGCGCCGAGTCCGTGTCCTCCTACGCCCCCATCCCCGAGTCGGAGAAGTTCCGCATCGAGTACTGGGAGCTGGAGGAGGCCAAGCTCCGCCGCATGCCGAAGCCCAAGCCCCTCGCCACCCGCGTCGCGCTGGTGACCGGCGGCGGCTCGGGCATCGGCGCCGCCACCGCCCGCCGGCTGGCCGCCGAGGGCGCGTGCGTGATCGTGGCCGACCGCGACCTGGCCGCCGCCGAGAAGGTGGCCGCGGAGATCGGCGCGCGCGCCTACCGGGTGCCGGACGTCGCCGTGGCCGTCGGGGTGGACGTCACGTCCGAGGAGCAGATCGCCGCGGCCGTACGCGCGGGCGTGCTCGCCTTCGGCGGCGTCGACCTGGTCGTCAACAACGCCGGCCTGTCGCTGTCCAGGGCGCTCCTGGAGACCACGGCGGCCGACTGGGACCTGCAGCACGACGTCATGGCGCGCGGCTCGTTCCTGGTGTCCAGGGAGACCGCCAAGGTCATGATCGACCAGGGCATGGGCGGCGACATCGTCTACATCTCCTCCAAGAACGCCGTCTTCGCCGGCCCCAACAACGTCGCCTACGGCGCCGCCAAGGCCGACCAGGCCCACCAGGTACGCCTGCTCGCCGCCGAGCTGGGCGGCCACGGCATCCGGGTCAACGGCGTCAACCCCGACGGCGTCGTACGCGGCTCCGGCATCTTCGCCTCCGGCTGGGGCGCCAACCGCGCCGCCGTCTACGGGGTGGAGGAGGAGAAGCTCGGCGAGTTCTACGCCCAGCGGACCCTGCTCAAGCGCGAGGTCCTGCCCGAGCACGTGGCCAACGCCGTCTTCGCGCTCACGGCGAGCGACCTCACCCACACCACGGGCCTGCACGTCCCGGTGGACGCCGGCGTGGCGGCGGCCTTCCTGCGTTAGGAGCCGGCCGCCACCATACCGACCACCGCCAGCACGCCTCCGGCCGCCGTGACCAGGACCCCTCCGGTCACGGCGGCCCGGCGCCCCCTGCGCGCGCCCAGCCAGTACATGACCACGTACGGCAGGAACCCCAGCCCCGCCAGCCCGGCCCCCGGCAGCGCCAACGCCGCCAGCACGCCCCTGGTGCCCGCCGGCACGGCCCGGTCGCCCTCGGGCGTGAGCCGGGCCCGCAGCACGTCGCCGGCCTCCGAGTCGGGCGACGCGGCCACCTCCACGACCGCCTCGCCGGAGTCGGGCGTGAACCTCCCGCGGCAGTCGTACCGGCCCTCGCCCAGGTCCTCGCACGAGACGACGCGCAGCGTCCCCGGCGTGCCGGCCCGTCCCGCCGCCAGCTCCAGCTCCCCGACCGCGAGCACCATCGGCAGCATGCAGATCCCCAGCCACAGCAGGACGAGCACGATCCGGCCGGACGGCCCAGGCCCCCTGCCGCGTGTAGGGGCGCTCAGATCGGACAGGAATTCGGTCATGACCCCCATCCTGGCCGCCTGTTCTTGGAGCTCACCTGCGGGTGACAAGTCTCACGTTCCGGTCCTCGGCTCCCTCCCGGCTTGCATGTTCATCCTCCAAAGTGCATCATCTTCACAAGCAAGGTCATGAGTGTTGATGCATAATCATGCAGGAGGGGTTCGAATTGAGGGCAGCGATCGCGGGAGCCAGCGGCTACGCGGGGGGTGAGCTGCTGCGCCTCCTGCTCGGCCATCCCGAGTTCGAGATCGGCGCGCTCACCGCCGCCTCCAGTGCGGGCAGCCTCCTCGGCGCGCACCAGCCCCACCTGCCGCAACTGGCCGACCGTGTCATCGAGGACACCACGGCCGACGCGCTCGCCGGGCACGACGTGGTCTTCCTGGCCCTGCCGCACGGCCATTCCGCCGCCGTCGCCGCGCAGCTCGGCGCCGAGACGATCGTGGTCGACTGCGGCGCCGACCACCGGCTCGCCGACCCGGCCGCCTGGCAGGAGTTCTACGGCGGCGACCACGCCGGCACCTGGCCCTACGGCCTGCCCGAGCTGCCCGGCCAGCGCGAGGTCCTCAGGACGGCCCGCCGCATCGCGGTCCCCGGCTGCTACCCCACCTCGGTCCTGCTCGCCCTGGCGCCCGCGTTCGCCGCCGGGCTGGCCGGCCCCGACGTGGTCGTGGTGGCCGCCAGCGGCACCAGCGGCGCCGGCAGGTCGCTCAAGCCCAACCTGCTCGGCAGCGAGGTCATGGGCTCGGTGAGCGCCTACGGCGTGGGCGGCGTGCACCGGCACACCCCCGAGATGGAGCAGGGCCTGTCGGCCGTCGCGGGCACGCCCGTACGCGTGTCGTTCACCCCGACGCTGGCCCCCATGAGCCGGGGCATCCTCGCCACCTGCAGCGCGCCCGCCGCCCCCGGGGTGACCAGGGAGTCGCTGCGCTCGGCGTACGAGGTCGCGCTCAAGGGCGAGCCGTTCGTCCGGCTCCTGCCCGAGGGCACCTGGCCGGCCACCTCCATGACCTACGGCGCCAACACCGCCGCCCTTCAGGTGACGCTCGACGAGCGCGCGGGCCGCGTGGTCGCCGTCATCGCCATCGACAACCTCACCAAGGGCACCGCCGGGGGCGCCCTCCAGAGCGTGAACCTCGCCCTCGGCCTGCCGGAAGAGCTCGGCCTTCCTACGACAGGAGTCGCACCATGAGCGTTACCGCCCCCCTGGGGTTCAGGGCCGCGGGCGTTGCCGCCGGGATCAAATCCGGCGGCGCCCGCGACCTGGCCCTCGTCGTCAACGACGGGCCCAGCCGCGCCGCCGCGGGCGTCTTCACCGCCAACCGCGTGAAGGCCGCCCCCGTGCTGTGGTCGCAGCAGGTCCTGGCGGGCGGGCGGCTGCGAGCGGTGGTGCTCAACTCCGGCGGCGCCAACGCCTGCACCGGCCCCGAGGGCTTCCAGGACACCCACGCCACCGCCGAGAAGGCGGCCGACCTGCTCGAGGACTCCGCGGGCGAGATCGCGATCTGCTCGACCGGCCTGATCGGCGAGCGGCTGCCGATGGAGGAGCTGCTGGCCGGCGTCGAGACCGCCGCGGGCCAGCTCTCCCGCGACGGCGGCCTGGCCGCGGCCGACGCGATCCGCACCACCGACACCGTCTCGAAGATCTCCTTCAAGCGGGCCGGCGGCTACATGGTCGGCGGGATGGCCAAGGGCGCCGGCATGCTCGCCCCCGCCCTGGCCACCATGCTCTGCGTGATCACCACCGACGCCGACCTGACCAGCGAGGAGCTGGACGCCGCGCTGCGCAGGGCCACGGCCTTGACGTTCGACCGGCTCGACACCGACGGCTGCATGTCCACCAACGACACCGTGCTCCTGCTGGCCAGCGGCGCCTCCGGGGTGCGGCCGGACCTGGCCGAGTTCGAGCAGAAGGTCACCGAGGTCTGCGCCGACCTGGCCAGGCAGCTGCTGGTGGACGCCGAGGGCGCCTCCAAGGCCATCGCCATCGAGGTGGTCGGCGCGGCCTCCGAGGACGACGCGGTCAAGGTCGGCCGCTCGGTGGCCCGCTCCAACCTGCTCAAGTGCGCCATCCACGGCGAGGACCCCAACTGGGGCCGCGTCCTGGCCGCCGTCGGCACCACCGACGCGGTGTTCGAGCCCGACCGGCTCAACGTGGCCATCAACGGCATCTGGATCTGCCGGGGCGGCGCGGTCGGCGACGACCGGTCCAAGGTGGACATGCGCGGCCGGGACGTGACGATCACCATCGACCTGTCCGCCGGCCCGCACACCGCGACGGTGCACACCACCGACCTGACGGCCGACTACGTCCACGAGAACTCGGCGTACTCCTCATGAGGCTCACCACCGCCCAGAGCAAGGCGGAGGCGCTGATCGAGGCGCTGCCCTGGCTGACCCGCTTCCACGGCGCGACCATCGTGATCAAGTACGGCGGCAACGCCATGACCGAGGAGGCTCTCAAGGAGGGCTTCGCCGAGGACGTGGTCTTCCTGCACCAGACGGGTCTGCGCCCGGTCGTCGTGCACGGCGGCGGCCCGCAGATCAGCAGCGCGCTGGACAAGGCGGGCATCGAGTCCACGTTCACCGCCGGGCTGCGGGTCACCACTCCCGAGGCCATGCAGGTCGTCAGGATGGTGCTCACGGGCCAGGTCAACCGCGACATCGTGGGCCTGGTCAACCGGCACGGCCCGTTCGCCGTCGGCATGTCCGGCGAGGACGCCCACCTGTTCACGGCCGTGCGCAAGCACGCCGTCGTGAACGGCGAGCCGGTGGACATCGGCCAGGTCGGCGAGATCATCAAGGTCGATCCGGGCGCGGTGCACGCCCTGCTCGACAACGGCCGCATCCCGGTCATCTCCAGCGTGGCGCGGAGCGACGACGGCGAGATCTACAACGTCAACGCCGACACCGCCGCCGCCGCGCTGGCCGTGGCCCTCAAGGCGCAGAAGCTGATCGTGCTGACCGACGTCGAGGGCCTGTACGCCAACTGGCCCGACGACACCGACGTGATCGACCTGCTCACCGCCGACGAGCTCGCGGCGATGATGCCCACACTGTCCAGCGGCATGGTGCCCAAGATGGAGGCGTGCCTGACGGCCGTGCAGGGCGGGGTGCCCCAGGCCCACGTGCTCGACGGCCGCGTGCCCCATTCACTGCTGCTGGAGATCTTCACCAATGAAGGAATCGGAACGATGGTGATGCCCTCATGAGCCTGTTCGAGAGGTTCGAGACCGCTTTCATGCCCAACTACGGCGTCCCCCCGGTCGCCCTGGCACGAGGCGAGGGCACCCGCGTCTGGGACGTGGACGGCAAGGAATACCTCGACTTCATCGCCGGCATCGCGACCAGCTCGCTCGGGCACGCCCACCCCGCCCTCGTCGAGGCCGTCTCCACGCAGGTCGCCACGATCGCGCACACCAGCAACCTGTTCCTGCACGAGCCCGAGGTGCTGCTCGCCGAGAAGCTGCTCACCCTGCTGAACGCCCCCGCCCGGATCTTCTTCGCCAACTCCGGCACCGAGGCGAACGAGGCCGCGTACAAGCTGGCGCTCAAGTACGGCAGGCGCGAGGGCCGCTCCTACTTCGTGGCCGCCGAGAACGGCTTCCACGGCCGCACCATCGGCGCCCTGTCCCTGACGGGCAAGAAGGCCATCCGCGACCAGTTCGGCCCGTTCCCGGTCGAGGTGCGCTTCGTCCCGTACGGCGACGCCGACGCGCTCAAGGACGCCGTCACCGGCGACTGCATCGCGGTCTTCCTGGAGCCCACGCAGGGCGAGGCCGGCGTGGTCCCGCCGCCCGAGGGCTACTTCGAGGCGGCCCGCGAGATCTGCGACTCGACCGGCGCCCTGCTGGTGGCCGACGAGATCCAGTCGGCCATCGGCCGCACCGGCCACTGGTTCGCCCACCAGGCCGACGGCGTCGTCCCCGACATCCTCACCCTGGCCAAGGGCCTGGGCGGCGGGCTGCCGATCGGCGCGTGCGTCGGGTTCGGCGACGCGGGCAAGCTGTTCGAGAAGGGTGACCACGGCTCCACGTTCGGCGGGAACCCGGTTTCCTGCGCCGCGGCGCTGGCCGTGCTGGGCAACCTCGACCTCGACCACGTCAAGTCGGTCGCGGCCCGCCTGCGCACGGGTCTGGAGGCGGCCGGCCATCCGCTGCTGAAGGGCGTGCGCGGGCGGGGCCTGTGGCTGGCCGCGGTGCTGGCCGAGCCCCGCTCGGCCGAGGTCCAGAAGGCGGCCGCGGACGCCGGCTTCCTGGTCAACGCCCTGCAGCCCGACGCCGTACGCATCGCGCCGCCCCTGGTCGTCACGGCCGGCGAGGTGGACGCGTTCGTGGCGGCCTTCCCGGCGATCCTCGCGGAGGCGGCCAAGTGACCGGGCACAGCGCGGACTCGGCGCATATTGGGCACAGCGCGGACTCGGCGCATATTGGGCACAGCGCGGACTCGGCGCATATTGGGCACAGCGCGGACTCGGCGCAGCCCAGGCACTTCCTGCGAGACGACGATCTCACGCCGGCCGAGCAGGCGGAGGTCCTCGACCTCGCGGCCGCCATGAAGAAGGACAGGTTCGGCTACCGCCCCTTCGAGGGCCCGCGGAGCGTCGCCGTCCTGTTCGACAAGCCGTCCGCCAGGACCCGCGTCTCCTTCCACACCGGCATCGGCGAGCTCGGCGGCCTGCCGCTGATCGTGGACAACGTCACGGTGCTCATGGGCCGCGGCGAGCCGCCCGCCGACCTCGCCAGGGTTCTCGACCGGCAGGTCTCCGCCATCGTCTGGCGGACCACCGGCCAGGAGCGGATCGACGAGATGGCCGCCCACTCCCGGGTGCCGGTCGTCAACGCGCTCACCGACGAGTTCCACCCCTGCCAGATCCTCGCCGACCTGCAGACCGTCCGGGAGCGGCTGGGCAGGACGGCCGGGGTCACGCTCACGTACGTGGGCGACGGCGCCAACAACATGGCCCACTCCTACCTGCTCGGCGGTGTCACCGCGGGCATGCACGTACGCGTCGCCGCCCCGGCCGGCTACCAGCCCGACGCGGTCGTCCTCGACCGGGCCGCGGCCATCGCCGCCAGGACGGGCGGCTCGGTCGTCGCGCTGTCCGATCCGGCGGCCGCCGCCGAGGGCGCCCATGTGATCGCCACAGACACGTGGGTTTCGATGGGCCAGGACGGCAAGGAGGAGCGGGTGGCCGCGCTCATGCCGTACCAGGTGAACTCCGAGCTGATCGAGCACGCCGCGCCCGACGCGATCGTGCTGCACTGCCTGCCCGCCTACCGCGAGTACGAGATCACCACCGAGGTCCTCGAAGGCCCGCGGAGCGTGGTGTGGGATCAGGCGGAGAACCGGCTGCACGCCCAGAAGGCCCTGCTCCACTGGTTGGTCACCCGACGATGACGATCCCGATGACCAAGGCCGCGCGGCAGGCGAAGATCACCGATCTGCTGCAGCGGAAGGCCGTGCGCTCCCAGCCCGAGCTGGCCAAGCTGCTGGCCGAGAGCGGCGTCGAGGTCACCCAGGCCACGCTCTCGCGGGACCTCGACGAGCTCGGCGCGCTCAAGCTGCGCGCCGACGACGGCTCGCTCGTGTACGCCCTGCCCGGCGAGGGCGGCGGCCGGATCCCGCTCACCCGGCTGGGCAGCGGCGGCGAGTCCCCCGACGCCCGGTTGCACCGCATCGCGGAGGAGCTGCTGGTCGCGGCCGAGGCGTCGGCGAACCTGGTCATCGTGCGAACCCCTCCTGGTGCGGCCCAGTTCCTCGCCTCCGCCATCGACCACGCCGACTGGGAGTCGATCCTCGGCACGGTGGCGGGTGACGACACGATCCTCGTCATCAGCCGCGATCCGACGGGCGGGCAGGTCGTCGCCGACGCGCTGCTGAAGGTCGCGGATCGGCGCAGCTAGAAGCCTCAGTCCAGGGAGAATATGAAATGTCGGAAAGAGTAGTCCTCGCGTACTCAGGCGGTCTCGACACCTCGGTCGCCATCCCGTACCTTGCCGAGAAGATGAACGCCGAGGTCGTCGCCGTCGCCGTGGACCTCGGCCAGGGCGGCGAGGACATGGAGGCGATCCAGAAGCGGGCCATGGACTGCGGCGCGGTCGAGTCGGTCGTCGTGGACGCCAGGGAGGAGTTCGCCGCCGACTTCTGCGTGCCCGCCCTGCAGGCGAACGCCCTCTACATGGACCGCTACCCGCTGGTGTCCTCGCTCTCGCGCCCGCTCATCGTCAAGCACCTGGTGACGGCGGCCAAGCAGTTCGGCGGCACGATCGTCTCCCACGGCTGCACCGGCAAGGGCAACGACCAGGTCCGCTTCGAGGCCGGCCTGGCCGCGCTGGCCCCCGACCTGCGGGTCATCGCGCCCGCCAGGGACTTCGCCTGGACGCGCGACAAGGCCATCGAGTACGCCGAGGCCAAGGGCCTGCCCATCGAGACGTCGAAGAAGAACCCGTTCTCCATCGATCAGAACCTCTGGGGCCGCGCCGTCGAGACCGGCTTCCTCGAGGACATCTGGAACGGCCCCACCGAAGAGGTCTACTCCTACACCGCCGACCCGAAGGAGCCGCGCGAGGCCGACGAGGTCGTGATCACGTTCGAGCGCGGCGTGCCGGTCAAGGTCGACGGGCGCGCGCTCACGCCGTACCAGATCATCGACGAGATCAACCGGCGCGCCGGAGCCCAGGGCGTGGGCCGGATCGACATGGTCGAGGACCGCCTGGTCGGCATCAAGTCGCGCGAGGTGTACGAGGCGCCGGGCGCCGTCGCGCTGATCTCCGCGCACATGGAGCTGGAGAACGTCACCGTCGAACGCGACCTGGCCCGCTTCAAGCGCGGCGTGGACCAGCGCTGGAGCGAGCTCGTCTACGACGGCCTGTGGTTCTCGCCGCTCAAGGACGCCCTCGACGCCCTGATCGCCGACGCGCAGAAGCACGTCAACGGCGACGTCAGGATGACCCTGCACGGCGGCTGCGCGACCGTGACCGGCCGCCGCTCCGAGGATTCCCTGTACGACTTCTCGCTCGCCACGTACGACACCGGCGACACCTTCGACCAGTCGCTGGCCAAGGGCTTCGTCCAGCTCTTCTCCCTTCCCGCTAAGATCGCGGCCGCGCGCGACGCGAAGAAGGGCTGACTTGCACTATGGTCGCGCCGGAGCGAGGAGCTCGGGGGGAGATCGCCGGGCATGGTGCCACCGGGCACCTAAGCGGGCGCGATCAACAGAAACATGATGGAGGATACGACGGTGAGTGATGGCAAGCCGATGCGGCTGTGGGGCGGACGCTTCGAGAGCGGCCCGTCCGACGCGCTGGCCCGGCTGTCGGTGAGCGTCCACTTCGACTGGCGGCTGGTGCCGTACGACCTGGCGGCGTCCAGGGCGCACGCCCGCGTGCTGCACAGGGCGGGGCTGCTGAGCGACGAGGAGCTCGAGCGCATGATCGGCGCGCTCGACGACCTGGAGCGCGCCTGCAAGGCGGGCGAGTTCCGGCCGACGGTCGCCGACGAGGACGTGCACACCGCGCTGGAGCGCGGCCTGCTGGAGCGGCTCGGCACGCTCGGCGGCAAGCTCCGCGCCGGCCGCTCGCGCAACGACCAGATCGCCACCGACCTGCGCCTCTACCTCCGCGACCACGCCCGCACGGTCGTCTCCCGCCTGGTCGAGCTGGAGACCGCGCTGATGGCCCAGGCCGAGCAGCACGCCGACACGGCCGCGCCCGGCATGACGCACCTGCAGCACGCGCAGCCGGTCTCGTTCGGCCACCAGCTCCTGGCCCACGTGCACGCCTTCGCCCGCGACATCGACCGGCTCATCGACTGGGACAAGCGCGCCGCGATCTCTCCGCTCGGTGCCGGCGCGCTGGCGGGTTCCTCGCTCCCGCTCGACCCGCGGGCCGTGGCCGAGGAGCTGGGCTTCTCCGCCGCCGCGCCCAACTCGATGGACGCCGTCGCCGACCGCGACTTCGCCGCCGAGTTCCTGTTCGACGCGGCCATGATCGGCGTGCACCTGTCGCGGCTGGGCGAGGAGATCGTCCTGTGGGCCTCGCAGGAGTTCCGCTGGATCGAGATGGACGACGCCTACTCCACCGGCTCGTCGATCATGCCGCAGAAGAAGAACCCCGACGTCGCCGAGCTGGCCCGCGGCAAGTCCGGGCGCCTCATCGGCAACCTGATGTCGCTGCTCACCACGCTCAAGGGCCTCCCGCTCACCTACAACCGCGACCTGCAGGAGGACAAGGAGCCGGTGTTCGACTCCGTCGACACGCTCCTGCTGGTCCTGCCCGCGATGGCCGGCCTGGTCGCCACCATGCGGATCAACACGGCCCGCATGGAGGCCTCGGCCCCCGACGGGTTCGCGCTGGCCACCGACCTGGCCGAGCTGCTGGTGCGGCGCGGGGTGCCGTTCCGCGAGGCGCACGAGGCCGTCGGCCACCTCGTGGTGTGGTGCCAGGTCAACGACAAGGACCTCGGCGAGCTGACGGACGACGAGCTGGTCAAGGTGTCGCCGCACCTGACCCCCGACGTGCGCGACGTGCTCAGCGTGCCCGGCGCCCTGGCCGCCCGCAGGGCCCACGGCGGCACCGCGCCCGACCGCGTCCGCGACCAGCTCATCGCGCTGCGGGAGGCGGTCGACACGCAGGCGGCATGGGCAGCGGGGAGCTGAGCTCCGCCGCGGTGCCGCGGAGCTTCTTCGACCGGCCGTCGCACGAGGTGGCGCCCGAACTGCTCGGGCGCGTGCTCGTGCACGGCGCCGTCGCCGTGCGCCTGACCGAGATCGAGGCGTACGGCGGCCCGGGCGAGGACCCGGCGGCGCACACCTACCGGGGCCGGACGCCGCGCAACGCGGTGATGTTCGGCCCGCCGGGCCACCTGTACGTGTACTTCACCTACGGCATGCACTTCTGCGCGAACCTCGTGTGCCTGCCCGAGGGCTCCGGCTCGGCCGTGCTGCTGCGGGCGGGCGAGGTGGTGGCGGGCACGGAGCTGGCGCGCGCCCGCCGCTCGGCCGCCCGGCCTGTCGCGGACCGTGACCTGGCCCGCGGCCCGGCCCGGCTGGCGGTGGCCCTCGGCCTGCTGCGCGAGCACAACGGCCTCGACGCCATCCTCGAAGGCTCGCCCACCGGCCGCCCGCGCGAGTCGGCCACCATGCGGCAGGGCCGGCCCGCGGATCCGGCGACGATCAGGTCAGGACCGCGCACCGGCGTGTCGACGGCCAAGGACACCCCGTGGCGGTTCTGGATCGACGGCGACCCGACCGTCTCGCCGTATCGTGCTCACGTGCCCCGCCGCCGCAGCACCGCGGCCACCTCAGTGGGGGAGGTGCCCAGCTCGTGAGGGCTGAAGATGTGCAGGTTGTCGCCGGTGTCGATCTCCAGCATCTCGCTGCGCAGACCCCACCGCCGGCGTACGTCCACCTTGATGTCCCAGATCGACTCCCACGGCACGTGCCGCCTGCCCGCGAACCCGTGCACCACGGTGATGCCGCTCTCGTCGGCCGCCAGGCGTACGGGGACCAGCAGGTCACGCAGCCCCATCCCGCCCACCAGCACGGCAGCCGGGACAGCCAGGATTACGCCGCGAAAATCGCCCTCAACCCACCAGTAAACGGCGAGCCCGGCACACACCAGAGCCCCTAAGATCTTGAAAACGGCCAGCTCACGACGGACCCTCCACATGGGCACCCACCCTATCCAGGTGGACGTATCCAAGTGGCGCGCATGCGCACCGATCGGGCAGGCTAAAGGCACCGTCCTCCGACCCAGGGAAGCCAGATCACCGTGACCGACATCATCGACGACCTCGCGTGGCGAGGTCTGATCGCCCAGTCCACCGACCTCGACGCCCTGCGCGCGTCCATGGCCAAGGGTCCGATCACGGTCTATTCCGGTTTCGACCCCACCGCGCCGTCGCTGCACATCGGCCACTTCGTGCCGCTGCTGACGCTGCGCCGCCTCCAGCTCGCCGGGCACAACCCGATCGGCCTGGTCGGCGGCGCCACCGGCCTGATCGGCGACCCGAGCGGCCGCAACACCGAGCGCTCGCTCAACTCCTCCGAGATCGTCGCCGAGTGGGTGGAGCGCCTGCGCGGCCAGGTCGGCAGGTTCCTCGACTTCGACGCCGAGGCGAACCCGGCGCGCCTGGTCAGCAACCTCGACTGGACCGGCGAGCTGAGCGCCATCGACTTCCTGCGCGACATCGGCAAGCACTTCCCGGTCAACCGCATGCTGGCCAGGGAGTCGGTCTCCGCGCGCCTGGCCGGCGAGGGGCTCAGCTACACCGAGTTCAGCTACCAGATCCTGCAGTCCAACGACTACCTCGAGCTCTACCGCCGCTACGACTGCACGCTGCAGATCGGCGGCAGCGACCAGTGGGGCAACATCACCGCGGGCGCCGACCTGATCCGCCGCGTCGAGGGCGGGCACGTCCACGTCCTCACCCAGCCGCTGATCACCAAGGCCGACGGCACCAAGTTCGGCAAGACCGCGGGCGGCGCGCTCTGGCTCGACCCCGCGATGACCTCCCCGTACGCCTTCTACCAGTACTTCCTCAACTCCGACGACCGCGACGTGATCCACTACCTCAAGGTGTTCACGTTCCGAAGCCGTGAGGAGATCGAGGCGCTGGAGAAGGCCGTCGCCGAACGCCCCTTCGCCCGCGAGGCCCAGCGCACGCTGGCCGAGGACCTCACCGAGCTGCTCCACGGCCGCGCCGAGCTGGACGCGGTGGTGGCCGCCTCCAAGGCGCTGTTCGGCCAGGGCTCGCTGGAGGAGCTGCCGGCCGCCACCCTGGCGGCCGCGCTGGCCGAGGTGCCCAAGGCCACCGTCCCCGAGCTCGGCGTGTCGTTCGTGGACCTGCTGGCCGACAGCGGCCTGGTCGAGTCCAAGTCGGCGGCCCGTCGGGCGGTCAAGGAGGGCGGGGCGTACCTCAACAACCGCAAGATCACCGACGAGTCCTACGTGCCGGTCGCCGACGACCTGCTGGCCGGGCGGTTCATGGTCCTGCGGCGCGGCAAGAAGTCGATCGGCGGCGTCGAGGTCGCCTGACCCTCACCTGTTCGACGCGAGCGGGCCTTTCGCGGGGCGAGGGGCCCGCTTTCGCGTGATACTCCAGGCATGCTGTCGGCCGCGGACCTACCGGACGACGATCGCCCCCGCTCTCGGGGCGGCGGCGGCCGTGCCGGTGGTCCTGCCGGTCAACCAGCAGTTCCCTGACGCGTGAACAACGCCACCGTCATCCCCGGCAGATCGCCCGAGTGCTTGGCCGAGCTGAGCTCGAACCCCGCCCGCTCCACCTCCCCCACCCGGGCCACGGAGTCGCCCTCCAGCCCCGACTGCTTCGTCCCCCGCCACACGACCCAAACCCGCTCGCGCCCCTCCAGCACGCCCGAGACATCGGACCGCTCCGGGTACCCGAACCCATCAGGATCGGGCGAATCCCCCGACCGCAGGACATCCACCGGCATCAGGGAATCCGCGTAGTAATCGAACCCCGTACGCAAGTGGCTCTGCCCGTACACGATCGCGTCGTCCGGTTCGGCCTTGATCACCCGCAGGGCCCAGGGGATGTTCTCGAACCGCCCGTTCTCCTCCCGTACCTCCACGTGCTCGGGAACGGCCAGCGCGCACCCGAGCGCGACGACCAGCACCCCCGCCACCACGTGGAACCGGGGCAGGCAGGCCACCGCCAGCCCCGCCAGGAGCGCCAGCGCCGGGGCTGTCACGAAGAGGTAGCGGTCCACGTACACCGGCGTCACCAGCTGCGACACCGCCAGCAGCAGCACCGGCGGCAGCACCAGCCAGCCCACCAGCACGAACGCCCACACGCCGTCGTCTCGCCGAGCCCGCCACAGCAGCACCGCCCCGGCCAGCGCCAGCGCGAACAGGGCCAGGCCCAGCGCGTTCGCCCCCGCCGCCATCTTGGGGAACTTCAGCCACACCTCGGGCCCGCGCTGCGGGATCCAGCTGATCGCGTGCCGCTCGCCGAACCCGATCAGCCCCAGCACGGCGGCCGGCACACATCCGACGGCCAGCGCGACCGCCATCCGCCCCACCGCCACCCGCCGCACCAGCAGCAGCTGGGCAGGCAGGACGAGCACCGCGAACAGGTGCGTGGAGCACACGAGCGCCACCGCCACCCCGTACACCACCCACCGCCGCCCGTCGGCCCGCTCGATCGCCCGGTGCAACGCCCAGAACGAGAACACCACCGCTGCCGCGGCGAACGCATAAGACCTGGCGAAAGCCCCGTAGTAGGACACCGAGGGCAGGATCGCGAACACGGCGGCGGCGATCACGCCCGCACGAGTGCTGTGCAACCGCCGCCCCAGGTCGACCAGGAACCACGCCGCCACCCCGATCGCCACCGCCGACGGCAACCGCAGCCACAGCTCCGCCGTGCCCAGCTTCATCCAGAAGTGCATGAACAGGTAGTACGGGAGGAAGTGGCCGTCAATGTGCCGCGCCAGCTCGAACATCTCCGGCAACGAGCGGGAGGCGGAGCTGATGGTGGCCAGTTCGTCGCCGTTCAGGGTGGCGGAGCCCGTGCCCGAGAACGCCGCGGCCCCGGCGAGCAACGCCATCCACCAGGGGGTTGACGTGCGGAGACGCTGGGCCGGGCGAGCAGGGGGAGCTAGTGTGGCGGCAGTGGTCACCGGGGCAGGATACGCGGCATAGGGTCGCGCGCATGGCGAATGTGATCGTTTGCGACCTGTACGGCGTGATCGCCCGTACGCAACCCGACGGGGCACCGTCCAGGTCGGCGGCCACGAGCTCGGGCACGTCCCCGCCACGTACGCCGAGCCGCTCACCCACCGCCGCCCCGTACCCACGCCGCCCCGACCCGCGTCATAGGCCGGCCGGCACGCCTTCCAGAACCGCACCTTCGGCACCGCGAGCCGCCGCCCCGCGATGGTGGAGGCGGTGCACGAGCCAGCCGAGCAGGGGGACCGGCTCCAGCTGCTCTCGAACATCGCCGCGGAGCTGGCTGGAGCGGTTCGCGTCGCTGCCTGATCGGGATGGGCCCGGAACCCGGTGACAGCCCGTAAGTCCCGACACCTTCACCCCGGGGACACCCGCGATACCTCGGACCTCCGACCTCCGCTCCGGAGTCCATGCCTCAGCCCTTTACGCGCCGACTTCCGTACACGATCAGCCGACTTTCGCACGGCGCTCAGCTTCATGCCGCCATCGCCCGGGCCGCGATCGTCCTTCAGCCGCCATCGTCTGTCGGGCGCCCATCGGTCTGTGTCAGGCCGGCCATCATCTGTCGGGCGGCCATCGTCTCTGTCAGGCCGGCCATCGTCTCTGTCAGGCACGACCATCGTCCGCGTCAGGCCGGCTTCTCACCGCCGAGCGCGAGCAGGGCGGCCAGCGTGGCGTCCTTGTGATCGCGCGTCCAGGGACTGCCGACCTGCGTCCGCAGGCCGTCCACCCGCTCCACCACGCCAGGTCCGAGCACGCGGGCAGCAGTGTCACGCAGCTGCTTGAAGTCGTACCGGCTCACCGCCAGCCCCGCGCCCCGCGCCGCCTCCGCCAGCGCCTCGTGGTAGAGCTCCCCCTCGGCGCCGTGCAGGTAGTGGTGCTTGGCCAGCACCTCGGTCAGGTCACCGGGTATCGTCATCCGCCCCGCGCCCACCGCCCCCAGGTCGAGAGCCACACCGTGCACGTCGTGCCCCGCCTGCGCCAGGTTCAGCGCGGCAGCGTCCAGGGCCTCACGAGCCGCCGTACGAGCGGACCGCTCCACGCGGGCGATCAGCTCGCCCGCCGCCCCGGCATCGAGGCCGGCGGCAGCATGATAGGGCTGGTCAGGCAGCGAAGGGTCGTCGAGCAGCGCCACCCGCTCGCGCATCAGCACCTCGGGCGCAGCGGGCCCGCCACCCACCGCCACCAGCACGGCCCAGCCACAGTGATCTCGCACTCCGAGCGCCGCCGAACCCAAGCCGGCTCACCTCCAAGTCACTGCCGGGTGGTGCGTGTCGGCTTCATAACGATCACGACCTGCCGCTCGGCATCGCCGACCGGCCTTGCGTACCTCAGGCCGTAGCGCCTGGCCGGCACATCGAAGAAGTCACCCGAGGGATCCGGCTCGGCCCGCTCGACCACACCACGGGACTCCACGTAACGGTACGGCTCCTCGGGGTCGTTGATGGAGACCGCGAGGTGCGGATTTTCCATCACATTCCGGCACTTACAGCGATCCGTCGTGGTCGTGAACCGCAAGAACTCCCCGTCCCAGATCGCCCACACCGGATTCACGTTAAGCGTCCCGTCCGGCCCGATCGTGGCCCGATGGGCGAACAGCGGCCGGGTCAGCAGATCGAGGTGGCTTTCAGGAATCATCGCAACCTCCTCTCTGGCGCTCTGACCAGTCAGGTCAGTCCCACTTGGGCTTCGTGCGGGGATGCCTGTGGAGGAACGACTCGGCCTGCACAGCAAGCGCACCGAGCAGGTGGCCGTAGGGCCGGCCGGGCTGACCGTTCCCCAGTACGCCGCGCTGTCCGCACCCGCCGACAGCCCGGGATCTCAGGGGCCGCCTCGGCCCGAGCGTGCCTGGTCACACCCACGGCCATGGCCGTGGTCCTCAAGAACCTGGAGGACCACGGCCTGGTCGAGCGCTCACCACACCCCTGGCGATCGCGGAGGAGTTCAGAGAGGAGGAACGGCCGGCGCTACGCGGACTGCTGGCCCGCTGCAACGAAGCCATCACCCGCACCACGTCCGAACTGTGACCCGCCACCCCACCAGCAGCAACGGCACAGCCCTCACCCACACTCGACCATTGAGCCGCGTCCACGCTTGAGTCGCATCCACGACACGTACCGCGTCTCCAGCCACCGGCCCGGGGCTGTGTCCGCAGCCCGGCCGCAATGTCCTGAGTTCAGTTGACGGGGGTCGCAACCCGCCGGTCCCGCCCCGGAACCGGCATCTGCCGCCCATTCAAGGGCGAAGGCCCAAGCGACGACGACACTTGACGGCGCCTGCTCCATGCCACGGCGGCAGCGGGCTCGAAGAGCTTCCCGAGCCTGCAGTTCTCCGAGCCTGCTGTTCCCCGAGCCCGCAGCTCCTGGCCCTTGGCTGCCCGGCCTTAGCTTCGACTGGTCACGGTGGCGCTTGCCCAGTCACGTGCGCACCGCCCAACCACCTCACGCCGCACCTCGTGCCACACAGTCGGGCCGCCTGGCTATGGCCGCATCCACGGTTGCAGCACTGCCCGACGCAGCACTGGAGGAGCAGGTCATGCGCACGGCTATGCCGCCTTGAGCCATTGCCCGCTCACCCCGGTGGCTCCCCCTGAGGCCGGCGCGGATTCCCGCGATATCCGAAGCGTCGCCTCACACCCTCAGGCGGGGCGATTTGACGTGTCGCGGATCACGACCTAATCTTTCACTTCGCCCCGGGAGTGAGCCGGACGCCGGTCAGGCGGACGGGCCCCAGGGCAAGCCCCTTGAAATAACGAGCCACTCGGCAGAGCCGCTTCGGCGTGCTCCAGGCTGGGTCGTTTCCAGGCGCGCCGACGCAACCGAAAAACCGGTTGATTCGACACAGCCCGGATGCCACGGTAAGTTACGAGGGTTGCCCCGGAACCGGGGCGCACAATCTTGGAAGATCTGAACCGTTTCGATCAAGTCGCTGGATTTGACACGGATCGGCCAAGCTGATAAGGTTGCGAAGAGCGAGATTGCGCCTCCGGGTCGGATTCACCGCAAGTGAATCCCGATCGGATGAATGCGTCCGTTTCTTGAGAACTCAACAGTGTGTTAAAAGCCAGTGCATGATGCACAACCCCGTCATGGATTGATTGTGACGGATTCCTTTGGTTGATGTCCATCGTGGATGGATGTTGGCCAGGATGAT